>JBMNIR010000006.1:0-192500 GCA_050951125.1 Fermentimonas sp.
TCAACTGCACGATTATCCTTATTTTTTACCAATTGCCCGGTGTTATGATTTAACACCAATAAAGAATCAGGATGAGGTGCATATGTATAACCCAGCCATTCTCTTCCAAATTCAACAATTGTCGCTGTACAGCGAGGATCCCGGTTCTCAAAAGGTTCACGTGGATCAAATAAAGGAGATTCATCAATAGGTAATCCATCTGTACATAAATAAGAACAGAATAACTCCCACGAGGGACTGCGACTGCAATAACCACCGGATGTCCTGGATATTACATCACGACATTCTCCGGCAGGCCATATAATATTTCTTTCCTCTGAGTATGGTACTGCAAAAATAGTTTCGATGGAGTTTTTTGTTTTATTTAAAAACAAAGTTGTATAATCCGGGAAAAGTTGATATACTCCTAAGTCCATACATGCTTTAGCTGCATCGCGAGCAATGGTATAATCACCCATATATAATGCGATACGTGCTTTAAATGCAAGGGCTGCTCCCTTTGTTGCAAATTGATTTTCAGAACTGCCGTATTTCTCAGGTAAATGCTCAATAGCGAAATCATAATCAGCGTATATTTTCTCTAATATCTCGCTTTTTTCAGTCCTTCCCATTGTAAATGCCTCGTCTATATCTATTGTCCCTTCATAATATGGTACATCGCCCCAAAGAAAAATAAGCTTTGAATACATTGTAGCCCTTGCAAATCTGGCATTTGCAACAAATCGATTCAATTTTTCTTCCGGTACACCTTCTGCCTTCTGATAGTTTGCTAAAACAAAATTTGCCCGTGCAATACACTTATAACAATTATTCCAGGCTCCGGTGACTTCACCGGATTGTCCTGTCAGAGTTCCATTAGTTAAAGTAGTTAAATCGGTTCTTCTGCAGTAATCATCTGAATTATAATAAAAACTAATAGAAGCATATCCATTCCAAAAAGAATGATGAAAAGCATTTGCTATCGACATTTCCAATTCAGTCTCATCTGAGAACCAACTTGCATCTGAACCCTCTGATAATGGGAACAGATCTAAATCTCTACACGCATTTAATAAGAAAATGCAAACTGAAAATATTATTATTATCTTTTTCATTTTTTACCGATATTAAAATTTAACTGAAATGCCCATAGTATAACTCCTGGTAATCCAATAGGTAGATGTTGTTTCCGGATCCCAGCCTTCGGGGTAATTATCAATAGAAAATACATCTGAAATATTCAGAACCAATCTAATTGAATTCAATTTCAGTCTTGATACCAAAGTATTTGGCAAATTATATCCAAAATTTATGTTTTTAAGTCTGAAATAAGCACCATTAAACAACCAGAAGTCTGAAGATGCATAATTATTTGAACGGTTTGTTTCCGTTAAACGCGGATATATAGCCTTTTGATTTTGTTCATCTGTATTATAATGACTCCAATATTTTCCAATAATTAATTCCTGTACGTCCTCCCAATAACTATGCAGTGGCCTAACCGCTTCCTGGCTTACCAAAGAATTTTGCTTACCAATACCCTGGATTACTATATTACAATTAAGATTCTTATATCCCAGATCTATGTTTCCTCCATATAAAAAGCGAGGCAAAGAGCCGCCAAGCAGTACTCTGTCATATTCAGAAGATATTTTTCCGTCAGGAACACCATCCTTGCCACTAATATCTTTATATCTGACATCTCCCGGTTTAACATTAGCATACAATTTAGCAGAATTAGCAACTTCCTCCGGTGTTTGATAAATGCCCTCCGAAACATAGCCATACCATTCATTAAATTCGCTACCCTCAAATTTCACTTGGGAACCCAAAAATTCAGTACCACCAAGATCACCCATAACCGATTTAAAATCTGATAAATGACCATTAACGGAATAAGAAAAATCTCCCTTTTTATCAGTCCAGCCAATTGATATTTCCCACCCTTTAGTATACATCTCTCCTGTATTTTGCTGCGGATTTCTCAATCCGATAAAATCAGGGATTTCAAGGGCTAATAACATATCCTGTGTAGTTTTCTTATAATAGTCAGCAATCAATCTCAATCTATTTTCCAAAATATTTATATCTGCGCCAATATTATAAGTTTCAGTTTTCTCCCATGAAATATCAGGAATAGAATAAGCAGTTACACCGGCAGTCTGAGCAGCATTTACATTGCTTTCCTGAAATAAAATTGTAGAACCAAAACCAACTGTTGACTGATAAGGATAGTTACCAATCCTCTCATTACCTAAGGCGCCCCAGGAAGCCCGAATTTTTAAGAAATCCAAACCATCAATATCTTCCATAAAATTTTCTTCAGATACAACCCATCCCAGAGAAACAGACGGAAATACACCCCAACGAAAATCTTCATGAAACCTTGAAGACCCGTCATATCTTATATTGCTTTGCAATAAATATTTATCATTATAATCATAAATTACCCGGCCAAAAAATGATCGATTCGCATACTCATAAGCACTGCCACTGTTATACTGATAATTCTCATTACCTATGTTCAAATAAGGAAAATTCTTAAGCGCAAATTGATCACGCCAGGCACCTAAAGATTCGCTGAAAGTGTAATTTTCTTCAAATCCTGCCATTAATGCAATATCATGGCTGGCAAAACTCTCATTAAAATTAGATAAAATCTGAAAATTAGTTGACAGCCTGTCATACCTGCTTTCATTCAACTTGGTTGTTTCTGCACGTCTGATCAATCCCAAAGGAGTCAATGGGTCTTCATAAGATGTATATGTAAGTTGTTTCCTGAAATTTTTAGTCTTACTATCATATAATTCAGCAAAATATGCTGCTGAAAATCTCAAACTATGAATTGGTGAATAATTTATTTGTGCCTTTCCTCCCATTACATTTGCTTTGGTATCAACGCTTCCTGCATGTTTTAAAATGGCATAAGGATTTTCTCCTCCTTTCCCTGGTGCTATACGACCATCCGGCCATTCGGCAGGAAATACCGGAGCTCCTATTGGGCCAGGAACAATCGCCTGTCCTGACTGGCTTGGCTGTGATGTTGTATTAACACTGTATAATCCATTTAAATTTACTTCTGCAGAAAAATATTGATTAATCTTTATATCATTGTTCGCCCTTATAGTAATCCGGTCATAGCTTTTTCCCAGGAATAATCCATCAGTATTTTCCATATTTAATGAAATATATGAGCTAACATGTTCCGTTCCACCTGTTAAACTTAACATATGTTTCTTTTGAAGAGCAGATTTCTTCACCATCAAATCATGCCAGTCAGTATTCGGATAATTATATGGATCTTCAGCATTTAATTGACGATAGTTGTCAATAAGGTCTTTCGAATAAATAGGATATTCTCCTCCCTGTATATTATTATTATCATTCCATGATAATTCATTATGCACTTTCATATAGTCTACGGCATCAGCATAAGATGCTGTCCTGGTAGGTTCCTCTATTGTATAATGATAATCATAAGACATACGCAATTGTCCTGCTTTGGCTTTCTTAGTTGTAACTAAAATAACACCTGCAGCAGCTCTGGAACCATATATGGAAGCAGAAGCTGCATCTTTTAATACTGAAATACTTTCAATATCATTAGGATTAACCCAATCCAAATGTCCCTGGAACGCCATCAATAATAACTAATGGATTACTGTCACCTATAGTTGTAATTCCTCTAATTCTTAATGCAGCTGATGCATCAGCCGCACTCGCACCTGAACGAGTAACCATTAATCCTGGAGTTATGCCTTGTAGGGCCTGTGACACTCTAATTGGGCTTCTGAGGGCAATATCATCTCCACGAACAGATGATACAGACCCAGTTAAATCGCTTTTTTTCACAGTTCCATAACCAATAGCCACCACCTCATCAAGAACAAAAACGTCTTCTTCAAGAATCACATTGTATGTTCTTGAAGAAGTAATCGGAATCTCTTTTGTTTTCATCCCAATGAAGCTGAATACAAGAACTTCAGCCTCGTTAGGAATATTTAACGAGAAATTCCCATTAATATCTGTTGTTGTACCAATCAACAGACCCTTCGCTATAACTGTAACCCCGGAAAGCGCTTCACCATCCTGGGTTGTAACATTTCCTGAAATAGTAATCTCTTGTGCTGAAACAAACCAACTAGAGAACAAGATAAACAGAAAACATACTGAAACTTTTTTTAATAATCTTTTCATGATAAATTTTTTAATTAATAATTTCGAAACATAAGTGTCCACTAAAAAATCGCGATTATTCTTTGAAATGGTTGATATTTAGTCTGTTGCGATACATTTGAAAGCGCAACGATTTGAATTTACCTTTGCGGTCATAATCAGACCATTATGTATAAAGACAAATATATTTTCGTCCAATTAGTCGAGTTTCTTGATTGTTTTAAATTTCGTCGCATCGTGAATAAGTATCAAGGTGACAGGTGCATAAAATCGTTCTCCCGTTGGAATCAATTGCTTGTGATGATGTTCGGGCAACTCGCCGAATGCGAGAGTTTACGCAATCTCTTCGACAGATTAAATATCAATAATGTCAATGAACGATCCGGTTTTAGTGAACCAAGTTTATTTGATTTTTAATCGTCCACCTTTTTTAGTGGACAGTAGTGATTTCGAAATAAAATTGAAATTAAACGGATAATGTATTGTAAGAAAGCCTATTATATTTAGTTTAATAAGATATAAATTAAGCCCTAACCTCGTTGGGTGTATCAAAATTGGCAAAATCAAGTCACGTTAAAAACGTTAAAAATAGCCCCCTTTTTGAGTAATTTCATGGACAGTGTCTCCTTGATGCACCCAATCGAAAATTTGATTTTCATTTACCAAGAACTGTTCGGCACGAATCAATATATCATACGCGATATCCCTGGGAACCACGACTATACCATCGATATCACCGACAATGACGTCCCCGGGTTTTATATCCACATCCCCTATTTTAATGGGGATTTGATAATGAGTAATCAAGCATCTTCCTAAACTACCGTTGGAAATTCTATACTCGTAAAAAATCGGGAATTCTGCCTTTAATATTTGATGAGTATCGCGTATACCCCCATCAATACAGGCTGCTTTGACTTTCTTCCTTTTTGCCGTTGCCGTCATTACCCCTCCCCACAAGGTTGCTTTATCATCGCGACTGGTATCCCATATAACGAAATGGTCTTCAGCCATATCATCGAGCATCCGTGTTCTAAATTCCATCTCCCCGGTTATTTTTACGTTCGGGGCACTTTTAACGGTAAAAGCAAAGCCTGCTATGGTTGTATATTCCCGCAATGGCTTTATCCTCCCGGGTATCGTCTGTTCCAACAGGCAGGCCTCCCTTAAGGCATCATTAACCGCTCCGGTATATAGTTTTTCAAACCTCTGTAATAATTCTTTATCCGGAATCGGGAATTCTTTGGTGGAAACCTTTTCGCGGGTTTCAATTAATCTTTCCAACTCCATCATTCCAATCTCTTTCGCGTACTGATTCGTGTTCATTTGTTAATAATTATATTGTTAGACCATAAAATTTAAAACCTCAAACTCATCCCGCCATCCACGAAGTAATTACATCCTGTAATGTAGCGCCCGCTTTCGGAACACAGAAGTAACGCCAATTGGGCACAGTCATCAGGCTCTCCTATAAACCCTAGCGGAATTTTTTGTACTGTTTTTTCTAAATACTCCGGATCGGATAATGCGTCTTTATTCCTCACGGTACCAATAACACCAGGTGCCAGTGAGTTAACCGTTATACCAAATGGGGCCAGTTGTGGGGCAAGATTGATCACTAAATTGCTCAATGCCGCTTTGGATGCTGCATATACGCACATGTCGGGATGAGGGCGTTTTTCCTGTACAGATCCTATGATTAAAATTCGGCCCCATTTGTTCTTTTTCATACAAGGAACGACTCCTTGCATCAACAACAGGGTAGATCGAACATTCACGTTCATCTGCAATGCAAATTCATCGATGGTTACCTGCTCCCAAGGATTTCGAATTTGATGAGAAGCATTGGCTACGAAAATGTCCACGGGGGGGCAATGCTTTTTTTTACTGAATTCCTGATAGCTTTCCCAAACATCTTCCCGGGATAAATCATAACGCCAAAGCCAGGTTTTTCTGCCCAAACTTTTCACTTTATCCGCGGTCTCTGCCGCTAATTGTGTATTGCTCCGGAAATTGATAATGACATCGGCACCCGCTTCCGCGAGAGCCAACACGATGGACTTCCCGATTCCCTGTCCACCCCCGGTTACCAATGCGGTCTTACCCGATAAACTGTAATTGTTTCGCATGATTATTATTTTTACGTCAAGCCCATGGCTTATATGATTGAATGGGCATCTACACCTACCTATATAAGGGGATGCCTTTTATTCTATTATCTACCCACAATAACTCACCTCTTTCCGCTTCCGTAACGATTAAACCTCCATTCATCAAGAACGCGCAATTAGTGGGGTTTTTACCGGGCAACAAGAGTTCTTCGATAATGATGCCATGGGGAGATATCACCTTTACTCTTTGTTGACCAAATATGGCCACGTGAAGGTTGTGATTCTCGTCAAATGCCATTCCATCCGGTCCAACGGGGCCACCCACTTCAACCCAAGGGGCTGCCTCATACCAAGTGGCGGAAGATGAGTCCCATTTTCCTTTCCAAAGCCGATGCTTGTAGGTCTCGGCAATTACCAATTCTTTACCGTCGGCGGTGAAAGCCAAACCATTCGGGAAATATTTCCCTTCGGCGATTTTTTTAACATTTCCCTTTACCCACGCGCAGACATATCCTGTTGGCTCGTACCTTGAATTGCCGGGGCAGGTGAAAAGCAAGTTTCCGGAATCATCGAAAGCCAAATCATTCGGTTTATCCAGAGGTTTTCCGTTCACTTTATCACACACGACCCTTATGTTCTTTTCTCCCGGTTCAAGCACCGAAATGCAATTGTTCTTGGAGTCACAAAACCAGATATGATCACGTGCGTCAATCGCGATTCCGTTTGGTGAACCGTTGGTCGGGTAGCGCGTTATCTTATTATCCACCGATAAACGAACTATGTTACCCCCTTGCTGTTCTACCAGCCATATATTTCCCAATGAATCCACTGCTGGTCCTTCCGGGAAATCTAATCCTTCTATTAAAACTTTAATCTTGCTCTCTTTCATCATCAATGGGGTTATTTATTCCAACCTGCGTTTAAATATTAACCGAAAAAAATGTTTCAGTGAAAACCCTCTAACCATTAAATACCCCCAACGTTTGGATACCAATCGGGTCTCTTTGGATCTTGATGGAAACGGGCATAGTAGTCACCTTTTTCTTCATAATACCGTTCATATTTCTCCATCTTCTCCTCGTCTAACGCTACACCCAGTCCCGGTCCATCGGGTACCTTAATGCTGCCATCCACGTATGGCATTTTACCCCCCTGAATAATATCATCCTCCAAATAATGGTAATGCGCATCCCCGGGCATAGTCATCGCGGGTATAGTTGATGCCGTATGCAACATGGCTGCCAATTCGATTCCGAATTCTGCCCCGGAATGCATGGCAACGCCTAAATTAAATGTTCGGCATACCGCGGTTAGATCTTTTACTCCCCGTGGGCCCTCCCAATAATGCAGATCCGTCAGGATAATATCGATGGCATCTTGACGGATGGATGGGCCCAAATCGTCAAATTTATTGGGATACATGTTCGTGGCTAAAGGTATCCGTACTTGTTGACGTACGGCACGCATCCCTTCTATGCCCCATGACGGGTCTTCAAAATACTGCAATTCCAGATCTTCCATGCGACGCCCCGCTTTCACGGCTGTCGCTACACTCCAAACCCCATTCGGGTCTATCCTCAATCCAAAATCGTCACCCAACCTCTTTCGGCAAAGTTCAAGAACCCGTACCTCTTCCATGGGATCCATGACGCCTGCTTTTAGCTTCATGGCGGTAACGCCCAGCGTCTCTTTCAGTTCAATACAAAGTTCTGTCATGTCTTCCGCGCAAGTATTGTCTCCCCCACATGGCCGGTCGTACCTCCAGAACAGGTAAGCTATCATGGGTATCGAGTCTCGAACCTTCCCCCCCAGTAAGCGATGCATGGGAACGTTACAAGCTTTCCCGATTATATCCAAACAAGCAATTTCTATTGCACCGTAAAGCCGGGCGTTCGACAGGTAATAGATACTGCGTAACACTTTCATTTTGATAGCTTCCAGATCGAAGGGATTCATCCCTATAATCCGGGGTTTCAGCTTCAGGAGCGCGGCTCTCGAGTCACCACCACCTACCTCTCCCAATCCCACGATACCCTCATCGGTAATCAATTCCAGGATGGTTCTCAACAGGTATCCCGGGTGTACTCCCGTGTTATGCCGTAACATGCAATTCATGGGAATTGCTACCGTACGGACTTTCATGTCAATAATCTTCATTTACCTTGTTATTTTAAATAGTACTCTCTTGTTTGTACATTGCCCATTTGATCTGTCCATGTAACCCGGTAGTTCCCTTTAAATCCACGGAATTTAACCTGTCCATTTTTATCCGGCTTAGCCGTCAGGTTGGTCTTCCACTCGTTGTTGATTAAGTTATCAAGCGCGTAGTAGGACGGTTTTGCCACCATGTTGCGCGTGAAAATGCCGGATGTTGATGGCTCCCCGGGTGCTCCGCAATCGTCTACCACGTTCCACCAGGTAATTCCCATCATCCGCTCCAGGCTGAACCAGAGACGATACAGGTTTTGGGTGATGATCGCTTGTATTTTCCTGCCTCTTTCATCGTTTCCCGGTGCCGTGATGGTGATCTCGCTCAGGTGAATGGGTAATTTGGCCTGACTTAACCGTTCGTTCCATTCCCAGATATGGTTCGGGGTCTGAATTTCCTTTCCCGCGGCGATGTCCAGGCATTGTTGTGGATTAAACAGGTGCATTTGCGAGCCCATGATGTCCACTTTACAACCTCTGCCCAACAGGTCCTGCACTTGATCGGTATAACTTTGGCTGAGGTTGTAGTCGTTGATGTTTAAAAGCACGTTTTCGGGAAACACTTTACCCGCCACCTTGAAAGCTTCATACGTGTAGTCGCCGGGCATAATGCCATACCTGCTTTTCGCGAGACCACTTCCCGGTATCAACAAGCCCCTCTGGTGGTCAGTCGCGCTCTCGTTCACTACATCCCAACTGTTCACGCGATCCCCGTAATAGTCAGCCAACTCAACGATCCGTTTTTCAAACAGCACTTTCAATGTTTTCGTCAACTCCGGGAACATCTCTTCCAATTGTTCCACGGGTAAATCCTGGTATGCTTCGGAATACTTCTCGCTATCCAGGTAGTTTTCTAAACTCCCATACTCCACGATTAGCTCATCCATTTTTGCTTTCTCTTCGGGGGTCATGAAGTTTTGTATGATCCAATTCGGGTTGTGCCATTTTCGACTACCCCAGATAATGGGATGACCGTGGATGCGAATTCCTTTGTTTTCGAGGAATTCGATAACGGGATCCGGTGCCGGCCTTCTCCAATGAGGCTCTTTTTTCGGCTCCATCACGCCGTTCCAGTACGACTCCGTGTCCCAGTACTCCTCCTTGAAGCGCAGGCGATTCGGTCGCATTTCAAACGTCCTCCAATAAAAGGCCACCGTGGCCGAATTAAAAAGGGTCCCATACAACGCTTTGTAGCGGTCATTGTATTCCGTCTTCCCCAACTGATTGTAGTTGAAAATATGGGCGCCGAAAATGAAATCATGCGAGATCTGCTCTATCTTCACTTCCGTACCCGGGGCATAATCCGTCAGCGTCAGTTCACCATCCGCCTTTCTATTTTTTTCGATGTCTTGGTCGATCCTTTTCTGTACCTCGGGATTCCATATTTTCCAATAAGCCTCGCTCATGATCTTTTCACGATCCTCTTTTGAACTTTTCGGGAACGATGTTTGCGCTTGCGATAATGGGCAAGACAACAACACGATTAACGCGATTAATAGATTTTTTTTCATTGTTTATCTCTTTAATTATTTAACTGTATTTAATTATTTAACTGTATCGTGTTTGTTTTTAAAACCATTTAAAGACCATCTCCATTCTTCAATAAATCGAACTCTCTCTGGTTCATTTTCCCGGACTTGTCTTTCCAGTTAACCCTATAACGACCTTTATATCCACGGAATGATATGATTCCCTCTTTGGTGGCTTTAACTGTCATACGTGTTTTCCATTCCTCGTTAATCAATTCATTTAAAGCGTAAAAAGATGTTTTTGGCTCCATATCGCGTGTAAACAATCCTGAAACTGTTGTTTGACGCGGAGCACCACATCCATCAACGACATTCCACCATGTTATACCCATCACTTTCTCGGTACTGAACCACAACCGATATAGATTTCTGGCTATAATTGCCTGAATTTGGCGACCTCTTTCGTCATCTCCTGGTGAGGTAATGGTAACTTCACTTATGTGAATCGGAAGTCCAACCTCAGATAGTTTATTCATTTTCTCCCATGTCTGTTCAGGGGTTTTAATATGTTTACCCAAAGCAATGTCCAAACATTGTTGCGGATTGAAAAGATGCATCTGTGACCCTAAAATGTCAATTTGTATTCCGTTTGAAAGAAGGTCTTTAATTTGATTAATATAAATATCATAATATTCATTACTCCATAGTACATTATCATTAATATTCAAAAGTACATTATCTGGAAAAGCCCTGCTGGCTATTCTGAAACTATGATATGTGTAATCTCCAGGCATTAGGATTCCAGCCCGTCTACTTCTCAATATTTTATTCCCAGTCAAAGAATTTCCATGAAAATCACCTCTACTTTCATTTACAACATCCCAACTATGTATTCTATCCTTATAATATTCAGCCAATTCAACTATTCTTTTTTCGAAAAGCCTGTTAATTTCATTAACATATTTAGGCGCTAGCTCTTCAATTTGAGAAGGGGTTAATTCAGCCAAATCCCCTTTAACTAACTTATTAATTATTTTCTTCTCCTCTTCTGGACAGAATTGCTTAAAAATCCATTCAGGGTGATGCCATTCAGGTGCACTCCAAATAATTGGATGCCCATGCATACGAATTTTTTTACTTTCACAAAACTCAACTACTGGATCAGTTGCTGGTCTTCGCCAGTGTGGTTCCAACTCAGGCTCTATTACTTGATTCCAATATTCTTCCGTATCCCAATACTCTTCACTAAATCTTGGACGATCGGGTTCCATTTCAAACGTCTTCCAATAAAAGGCAACCGTGGCCGAATTAAACAGGGTTCCATACAACGCTTTGTAGCGGTCATTATATTCCGTTTTTCCCAGCTGATTGTAGTTGAAAATATGGGCACCGAAAATGAAATCATGCGAGATCTGCTCTATCTTCACTTCCGTACCCGGGGCATAATCTGTCAGCGTTAGTTCAACATCCGCTTTTCTATGTTTTTCAATATCCTGGTCAATCTTTTTCTGTACCTCGGGATTCCATATTTCCCAATACGCTTCGCTCATGATCTTTTCACGATCCTCTTTTGAACTTTTCGGGAACGATGTTTGCGCTCGCGATAAGGGGCAAGACAACAACACGATTAACGCGATCAATAGATTGTTTTTCATTGTTTTTTCTTTAATTATTTAACTGTATCGTGTCTGTTTTTAAAACCATTTAAAAGCCATCCCCATCCTTCAATAAATCGAACTCCCTCTGGTTCATTTTCCCCGATTTGTCTTTCCAGCTGACGACGTATCGACCCTTGAAGCCTCGAAAGTGTACCACCCCGTCTTTCGATGCTTTTAAGGTGACGTTGGTTTTCCATTCCTTGTTTATCAACTCGTCAAGAAGATGATAAACCGGTTTCGGTTTTAGTTCTTTGTCGTATATCCCTGAAAATGACGGTTCCCCAGGTGCGGCCCCTCCATCCACCACGTTCCACCAGGTGATCCCGATCACGTCGGGGTAACTGAACCAGAGCCTGTATAAATTTTTCGTGATCTCTGCCTGAATTTGCTTTCCGAACTCGCTATCGTCTGGAGCGCTAACGGTGACTTCACTAACGTGCAATGGCCTACCCGCATCGGCCATTAAATCCAGCCTCTCCTCTATTTTTGCAGGTGTCAATATATCGGCGCCATTCGCGATTTCCCTGGATTCTTTAGGGTTGAAAATGTGCATCTGAAGCCCCACCTGATCTATTCGGATACCCCTGTCGATTAAGTTTCGCACGATCTCTAAATACCGGCGGTAGAGTGTCATGTTCCAGTGCATATCCGAATCATTGATGTTAAGAAGCACTGGATCCGGGAAATACTTCATCGCCCATAAAAAGCTCTTATAAGTGTAATCATCCGGCATTAGACCGCGGTTTGCCTGATCGGTGGGCTCGTTCACGACGTCCCACCGCTGTACTCTCCCCTTGTAACGTTCTGCCAAATCGCGAATGTGATCTTCAAAGTAGGGCTCCATCTCTTTACGATTGTCAGGCATCCAAACCGGGTGTCCCCATTTAGGTAACCCGTAAATAATCGCGTGGCCGTTCATATTGATCCCTTTCGATTCGCAAAACTCGACGACCGGATCCGTTGGAGGACGGCGATACTCATAAGAGCTCCCGGCTTCATACCTCGGTTTGCCCTTGACGGGCTCCAGCGTTTTCCAGTAAAAGGGCACGGTAGCGGCATTGAACAGATCCCCGAAGGTATCTTCATACCGTTTGTTTTTCTCGGGACTTCCACAATCTCCAAACAGGAAAATATTCCCCCCGAACAGGAAGTGATGGCTTATTTGCTTCACCTCTATGTCAACTCCCCGAGGGAGGTTTTCAAATTTCAGAATGGCGTTAGCCTTTCTATTCTTTTCAATATCGGCATCAATTTTCTCTTGTACCTGTTCGTTCCAAATGTCACGGTACTTTTCACTCATTACATCTCCTGAACTTTGACTTGAAACCCTGCCGAAACCAATCAAACAACCTAGTATCAGAAGTGCGAATTTCGTTTTCATTTTTTATTTGCTATTTTAAGTAAAACTCTTTTGTCTGTATATCCCCTTGTCGATCTGTCCATGTAATTCGGTAATTTCCCCTAAACCCCCGGAATTTGATTTTACCCTCCTTTTCTGGTTTTACAATCAGGTTCGTTTTCCATTCTTTGTTTATCAGTTCGTTTAATGCAAAGAAAGAGGGTTTAGGTTCCATTTGTCTCGTAAATAATCCTGACTTAACGGGTTCACCGGCAGCCCCACAATCGTCAACGACATTCCACCAAGTAATTTTGAAAATGCTTGGCCATGAAAACCAAAGGCGATACATATTATATGCAATTATTGCCTGTATTTGACTAGCCTTGTAGTCGTCCCCCGGCGCGGGTATGGTTATTTCGCTTAGATGGATGGGACGTTCCAGTGCATCTAGCTCTTTTAAATATTGAATAACATCCAACGGGTCCCAGGAAGTGTTATTGTGGTTAATTTTTTTTCCGTCAGCTAAATCCAGACATACCTTATCATCAAAAAGATGCATTTGTAATCCAACAACATCAATTTTAGCCCCTCTTTCTTTTAGATCTTGAATAAATGGCGGGTAAACATCTCTCCATGAGTCATTTATGTTGAACAGAACCGAAACGGGGAATCCTTCTTCTGCCCACTTAAAAGACTTATAGGTATAATCATCTGGAATTACACCATACCGGGGTATACCGGGAGTAGGATCAACACTTTCGTTAACAATATCCCAACTAGGTATTCTATCACCATAGTACGCTGTAATTTCCCTGATTCTTTTCTTGAACAAACGCTCCATCTCGTCAACTTTATCCGGAGATTTAGATATCCAGGTGGGATGATTCCATTTGGTATTTCCCCAAATTAAGGGATGCCCATGCATATGTATACCCTTTTGTTCACAAAACTCAATGATTTTTTCTGGAGATGGCCGTCTCCAATGAAACTCTTTCCACGGTTCCTTTAAGTTATTCCAATAAGAGGGTGAGTCTATTTCCGCGGCTTTATAACGAGGCTTTCCCGGCTCTGGTTCAAAGGATTTCCAATAAAAAGCTATAGTTGCTGAATTAAATAGTGTGCCGTATAATTCTTTGTACTTACTATTTAACTCATCCGCACCAAGTTGGTCAAAATTAAATATATGAGCTCCAAACTGAAAATCGTGTGAAATTTGTTCTATCTTTACTTCAGCATCCTGTGGCAGCTCTTTCAGGGTGAGCTCACCATCTGCTTTCCTGTTATTTTCAATATTACGGTCAATTTGTTTCTGTACCTCAGGGTTCCATTTTTCCCAATAGACTTCACCCATGATTTTTTCTTTATCGTCTTGCACATTCTTAGGAAAAACATGTTGTGCTTGTAGAAATGTACAAAGCGATAACGCTACCCATATGAACAACAGCTCTCTCATCATTTACCCATTTTGACTTATCCGTTTTTCTTCATAATAGTTCTTGCTAAAAAAGAATTTCAAGCCAATGAAAATGAGCGCGGCCCCTAAAAGGTAAAATTCGGCCAAAAGCATGATACCCGTTTCCAGATTGGCCACGGTTTTAATTTTCCCTAAAATTACCGGGGCCAAGGCACCCACGATAAAGGCAAATGCCAGCATGACCCCCATGGATGAAGAGCGGTATCGAGGCTCAATCACGTCGAACAAAGCGGCAAACAGGTTAGAGTCATATATGCCCCTGAATATTCCAAACAAACCCATGGCTACATAACACCAAAGCTTACTGTCTGTAGCACCCATCCAAAAAATGAAGGGCGCACCTACCAATAAGCCAATAATCTCCACTTCCATGCGTATGGTTTTTCTTTTGAGCGCCAATCGGTCTGAGATACGGGCACCGAGCATCACACCGAAAAACGCGAAAAGAAAATGATACAAAGTGGAGTGCAAGCCGGCTGCAGATAAAGACATGTTGAATTTCTCGTGGAGATAGGTGGGCATCCAGGTGAGGTAACCTACATTGACAAAACACATGCACCCGAACGCGAGGCTCAGGAAATAGACCGTCTCCCTTGAAAAAATTGCTTTTACCATCTCGATAAAAGAGGGTTTTCCCTCGGCTTCATTCACCTCTTTCTTTGGCATGGGTGTGTCCCTAACCCGCCACAACACGACAAAGGCCCACAATACGCCCACCAACCCGAAAGTCAAGAATGCCTTTTGCCAACCAAATTTCTCACCGATATACCCCGCGATGAATCCACTCGCGACGATTCCGACGTACAACGACGTTTGGTGAATAGACATGGCCATTGCCCTCGTTTTCTTGTGAAATTGCCCGATTAACGAGGTGGCCGCCGGGTAATAAAAGGCCTCACCCCCACCGGTTGTAATACTCCGCAGCAAGATCAATGAAATAATGCCGTTGGCAAGGCCTGTAAATAGTGTGCCGAGGCTAAATACAAGCAAGCTGAAAAAAATAATCCACTTGCGGCGAAGCAAATCACCCGCGAACCCTGCCACGGGGACCAGTATCCCGTAAACAAGCGTGAAGATGGTGGCAACTAAACCAATCTGAACATCATTGAGGGCAAGATCGGCCTTGATCAAGGGTATTACGACATTAAATATTTGCCGATCGCCTTGATTCAAAAAGTAAGCGACCCAAAGTATTATAATTAATTCCCATTTGTATGGAATCAGCCTCCTTTTTTCTTCTTGCCCTTTACTATTAACAGTGTTTTTTCGCATGGAAGTTCAACGTTTATTGAAGTATTTAAATATGTTTTTCCTTTAAAAATGCCATCTCGAGAAAGTGAGGTCAAAGATTCTTTTACCAAGTATTTTCACGCCATTAAAATTCATTCATAATGAATTGATATACATTACTGCAAAATTAATGTGTCTGTTTCTTTATAAACAAATATTTTATGTTAATTCATTATAATGAACAGTTATTTTTAACATAACTAGTTTTAATAATTGCAAAACAAACCTGTTTCTTTATGGGAATTGGAGTTGTCCCATACATGTTAAGTCGCGTTAAAGTCGGTGAGGCCATGAAAATAAATCGATAAAAAATTTGAATACTCAAACTTAGTGTTAATTTTGCATTATAAAATTTAGATAGATGGTACAAGTAATACACAGGGCATTAAATATCCTGGAACTGTTAGCAGAGAACCCTAAAAGTGAAATCGGGTTATCAGAAATCGCCAACACCTTGCATTTAAAACATTCCACGTGCGCCAACATATTGAAAACGCTGGTCAATAGAAATTATGTTGAGCAAGTGAAATTCAAAGGAAATTATCGGTTGGGGTATATGGCTCAACAATTAGCTAACTTTAATCCTTATGATACGAGATTGCTGAATGTGTCAAAATTACCGCTGGAAATATTGATGAATGAAATTAACGAGACCATCATTCTATCCAGGATAAAAAATGATAAGCGGGTCTTAATAAAGGAGATCGATTGCACTCATGAGGTTTTCGTTAAGACGTCTAAAGAGGCATCTGTTTACAAGGCCACCACGGGGCGCATGATATTGGCTCACTACTCCCCGAGAGAATTTGAGTCTTTTTTTCAACGTGCGGGATTACCCTCGAAAGAGGAGTGGCCTGAGGTGGAAAAAAAATCGGATCTCATTAATTTTTTAACTGAAATTAGAAGAGAGCAATTTGCTTTTTCACACAATAACCATGTGATAGGTCTTGCAACACCCATATACATAAACAACAAAATCTACGCGAGCTTAGGCATCTATTTACCCGATATACGTTTTGGAGAATCGGAAAAAAGCAAAATGATTAACGCGTTAAAACAAGCGACCCATACGATAAATAATGAATTGAAACGCATGCATTAGATTGATTACCCCCGTTTTGAGCCTTAAACTGTAAATGCGGGGTAATAACCAAAGATACAAAAAAGCCAACTATCTCTGGGTGATTTAGTTGGCTTTATTTTGGGGATTGTTGAATATCCCGACTTAGTTGGCTTTATTTTGGCGATTACTGAATGTCCCGATTTAGTTGGCTTGTTTAATTAATTACTGAATGTCCCATATTTAGCCCGAAAGCACTGATATCCAGTGCGTTCCCTCCATGTTCAACATATCCTTTTAATATCCCTTGTTCCAGTCCGTTTCTATGTTTTGCGCGATGGTTTCCGACACGTACACGTCCGTCCTCAAGGTCTGGAGGATGGATTCGGGCACGAGCGGTGTGACCGGCCCGTGCAACACCAGGCGAGAAATAAACCGTTGCCACGCGGTGGTCGTGCCGTGCACGGTAATGGCGTGCGTGTCGAAGCGGTGCTTGGCCCTTATCACGTCAACCGGGCCTATCGTCGCCGCCTTCGGGGGCACGGCCGCCAGGTTCCCGCTCTTCCCGAAGATGCCGTGCAACGAGTTTTGGGCGAGGGTGTAGGGGCTCAGCGTGCAGACCCTGGCTTCCATCTGCTTCCACTCCTCCAGCGAGCCTTGGAACTCGGGAGCGTCAGGCTCGATGAAGGCCAAGTGGCCCGTCCACCCGGGCCCGCTGTAACAGATGTCGGCACCCCCGTGATCGGCGATCATCTTGCTGTAGTCGTTCACGTTCTTGTTGGTAAATCCCACGAACTGCTCCTTGGGTGGCCTGAGCTTTTCATCCAGCTCGTGGTAGAAGTACTTCATCATCGCGTGGGTGAAACCGAATTCCCACCCCTCGGGGGCGATGTTCCCGTTTTCGTCGGCGTACTCGTCCATGGCGAAGGCGTAAAGTTTCCGGCAGTCGATGTTACACGCGTTGATCAACCGGGCCAAGTGCCTGTAAAGCGGGGCCGGGTTGGGGAGTATCATCACGAGCTTCTCCCCGGTGTCCGAGGCGTGCTTGATCCTCTTGAACATGTCCGCAATCCAGTAATGCTCCACGTCTGCATCGGGCAACACCTTGATCCTGAAATCGGGGTTCTCGTGCCTCTCTATATCCTCCCTCTTGATGGCTAACACCCTGTTGATCTCCTTTTTATCCCTGAAAGGCACCCATTGGGACGGGCTGAAGTCGAATTGATCCCCCGCGTTACGCCCGGGGGCAGGCTCAAGTTTCCGAGTTTGTTTCATACGATTATTTTATTTTTATTTTTACTGTACGAAACCTTTGATGATTGAAGCGATCATTAAAGGTTCCGTCTTATTTCCTTTTAAAAATTATTTCCTTTCAAAAAAACATGTGCCGTTTACCCATGTTTGTAAAACATCCAGGTCATTGTTTAACACGACGAAATCCGCATCGTATCCCGCTTCCAGCAATCCCTTCTTATGTCCTAGCCCGAGAACCTGGGCCGGGTGAAGGCTTACCAGGGTCTCTTCACCCGAAAGGATTAATAACCGGTTGCTTCATTTTCCAACGGCAAACAGAAACACCGGTTCGGGAACAGTGCGCTTACATATTTGATTTCATTTTTTCCAGTAGAGAAAGAGCTTCTCCTATTAATAGTTCACCGCCGCCAGAATCAACCAACGAATAGACGATCTCATAACTCCCTTCAGGAAACGCTTTTCTTAACGGGATACACTCCTCATGACTATTTGCCAAGGTAATTATAAGGGTGTTTTTAAAAGGGGAATCTTTTTTAAGCGCCAACCCGAGTTCAACGAAAATCTGACCGGGTAAAGCCACTATTGCTGTCTCTTCATTTAACACGAAAGCTTGAATTTCAAGGGGAAGTGTGTCTCCATGTTTTTCTCTGAGTTTTTGAAGAGAAAGTATTTTATTGATACGTACCTGTACAATACCCGAAGCTATTGAATCTTTATGACTGACGGCCCACTCTAAATCCATGTTGCTGTAAGTTTGTAAAGGGACATTTACCACTTTACTGCCGACTTTGAATGTTTCGTTCGTCCTTTTTAAATCAGGCATCTCTTGTAAAAATTCGGAAGCTAATTTTTTGCCGATGGGATAGGTAACCTCTTCATAACCCGTCTGAGGTCCAGGCTTAGTAATATCCCAATGATTTACATCGGCACAAGGACCCTCGCCAAATAGCAATAAAAATTCGTTTCCAAAATGTTTTTGCAGTTCTTGTTCAAAAAAATGAGGGAAATCGCTGCTAAACTTTGTATTATTTTCGATAGTCGCCAACTGCATGGCAAACGTAGTAAACGATGCGAAAGCTTTTTCATCCTGTTTATCTTCAAACAAGAGGATGCCCAGCTCATTATCAACAGGCCCGACTGTTCTCACGATATCTGGATTTAGAAAGCCTCCGTTCATCCTCACGGTGCCATCTTTCATCAGGTGTCTCCTGTTGAATGACAATCCATCAACCTGTACAGTACCGGACTTTAACACAACCGGTTTGAGCTTTGTTTGCGCCTCAACAACCGCGTTGACAATTCTTTGTATCAATTGCTCCGCGTACGCGCATTCATCCTTTTTGATAGATTTGTTGGAGGTGATTTTTGAAACGTATTCCTCAATTTCATGGTAACATGTGGGGTCAGCGTGGGTATGGGTAGCGGCCAAGCAAATGTTCGAAACAGGAATTCCGGTTTTTTCAGCAGCTAATTTCCTTACCAACTCGGAAAGTTCCAATGGAATATAAAAGAGGTCTGCTATGACCAACGCACCTTTGAAGTCACCTTGTTCAAACACCATGGCTTTTATTTCAAGGGGGTCAAGCACACCATCGCTCGTGACTTTATGAACCGGGTACCCAATTGGGGGGGTCATATCCGAGACCGAGACGCCGACTTTCAAATCTTCGGCAATTTTTTCCGTTGGTTGTTGTTGACAACCAGACAGAATTAAAAAGAGTGATAAAAGCAAGTAGATGGAAAATTTCATAGATTGCAGATCATTTTTATTTGTATAATTGATGTAACATAATTAACGCCTCCTCCACCATTTTTTCTCCTGATCCGGGAGCTAGCCGAGAATTAATAGTTTCATAACTGCCTTCATTAAAAGCTTGTATCGTTGGCACATAGGCAATATCAGCGTTGGCAAGTTCTATTAACATCGTATTTTCAAAAGGAGATATTTTCTTTAACTCGATGCCAAATTCTGTAAAAAGCTCCCCGGGCATGGTAACTATTGCTGTTTGCTTGTCAAGTTTAAAAACGTGAATTTCAACTGGCAATCTCCACGGATCTCCAAAAACTGAAGGAGGGATGGCTTCCCTTAAACGAAGTTGCTCTAAAGGCGGCTGGACACCCCAAACTGAAATCTTAAGTTTCCTTCTCTGTTCAAGAAAAGAGCTTTCCGGGTATAATGGTGCACCTCCCTCTTTTGACCATAGCAATTCTTCCCGCGAATAATCCTGCAAAGGGAGGTAGATTACATTGGATAAAACCTTAAAATCGGGCGTGCTCATTTTCTTTCCCTTATACGCATTTCTGACCACTTCCCCGAGTGTTTTGCCCATTTTTTCAACCTTTATATCCGCATTCTCTACCATTGAATCCTCTACATTAACCGTATTGACATTTCCACAAGGGCCTAATCCGAACACGGAAACAAAATTTTCGCCGAATTCTTCCTTTAAGCTTTCTTCAAGAAAATATGGATAATCGGAACTAAACTCCGTCCCTCCACGAACGTAATGGCTTGCGAAAACCGTAAGTGAAACGTTGAAAGTAGGGTGATCTTCAGGTTGAAACAAAACAAAATGCAGATCCGGATCAACAGGCCCTGCCGGTGCTACGATTTTTGGATTTAAACGCCCCGGATTGAAACGTACTTTACCGTCCGTCATCAAATAACGCCTGTTGAATGAAATCCCTGGGATTTGCCCTATTCCGGATATCATTTTCACTGCTTTTCGATTTTCATAGGCGTCCGTGACTGCTTTCGTCATCCCGCTAATAAGATCTCTAAAATAGCTTACTTCATCTGAATCTGAATCACCCAATTCGCCGGTCGTTTCGTTGTCAATAAATTTTTGGAACTCTTCGGTTATGGCTGGGCTGGTATGGGTATGAGTAGCTGAAACAGTAATGTTTTGAAAAGGTATTCCCGTTTCTTTTGACACGTTTTCCCTAACTACTCGACTGAGATCCCTGGGGATACCTAACAGGTTGCATATAAGCAGTGCCCCTTGTTCATCTCCTTGTTTAAATACCAACGCTTTGGCATAAAGCGGGTCTTTAATCCCAGTGCTTTTCACGGGTGGGTAACCGTATCTCCAATATCCAACGGGAGGGGTGATGTCTGCAATCCCGACACCCAATTCGAGGGGGGAGGTCTCGGTTTTGTTACAACCAGTGATGAAAACCAAGGTTATTAAAATAAAACTAACCAAGGTTCGATGAATTTTTCTCATAGACGAATATATCGCGATTAATTTCAATAAAAGCTCTACAAATGCATGTTTCAAATGTTTTCTGTCATCAAATTTAACTCATTATACCCGTAATCGAACGTCAAATAAAGAGGTAGAAATCGATACCTATTCTATTTAGGTTTAAGAAACATATAGTCTGCACGGTCAATCCATCCTGTTCTTAAATCAAATCTAAACCAACCTTCCGAGTTCTTTTTATGAATTCGTGAAGGGGAGAAAGGTCCAAAGTCTTTAATGTCATATTCAGACCATGTTTTTCCTAGATCGGTTGAAATCATGATTCCCAGTGTAAACGGTGAATCAACTGCATAATGCGTAGCCAGTATTACCCCGTCTTCAATAATCATGGTAGCCGCTTCATATTTCGGATCGAATAACTTGGTATGCGCATCGGGGTTACCTATATCGGTCGGATGGCAACAAAAGATTCCCCTGTCCCAAGGTTCTGGACCATTGGCATCACTTATCCAGTACATTAGTCCATCTACAAAATTGATGCCGCCCCCTTTATATCTTGTATTTAAACTTTCGGTAATAATTACCTTCCAGTCCCATTTATCTTTTGTCCCATCATATTTCCCACGGAGCCAATGACATTCCCATCCTGCCGGTCTATTGCCGTCACCCGTGCACGCGTAAAAAGCATCTTCAGCGGGATTATACGCGACCGAGTGAATATGCCGGCATATTACGGGATTATTCGGATTGCCCAAAAGGGTTCCTCCTTTCCCTCCACCCGGGGATCCGTTGTCTGTAAAATATGGATTTTGACCAAATGAATACGCTATCTTAACCGTTTTACCATGATCGGTTGTATAGTAAATATTAACTGGAGATGCTCCTCCTCTTACGTTGCAATAATTACCCCATACCAGTATCTCCTTACCATTAATTATCCAAGAATTGATTCCCGATAAAGTGAGGAAATACCATCCCGGATTATCCGGATTTTTCGGTTTGTGAGGAAGATAAGCTTTGCCATCGGCATCTTGCATAATAATTTCACGGTATGATTTCAGTTTTGGGGTACAGCGGTATAATTTTTCTTGTGTTGCAAACAATACGCTCCCGTCATTGAAGATATGACTGAAAGTAATATTTTTTGCATCAGCAAAAGCCTTTTTGTAGCTCCAGGTATGGCTGTTATCACCCGATAGCATGATTTCAGAATCGGTAAAAGCAAAAGCCATATTTTTATTTTGCGAGTCTACATAAGGCTTGTTTAATGGTTTACGATACCAAAAATGTGGAGTTTCAGGATATTCGTCCAGTTTAACTAAGCGGGGAACCCCCAAAACATCGCGTACCGGTAAAATTAAGCCTCCTGCCACAATTGTGGCAGCAGTTCCAATAAAGTGTCGTCTGTCCATGTGATGTTTCATAATTATTTATACATACACAAGATTCAATTATTAATATTTGATATGATAAACCCGCCGCAATCTCTAGTGAAGTTTTTATACTAACTTCTGTTTTGCGGCTAACCACATGATCTAATTCTCTTTTCAATGTAAATTAAGTCGTGAGAATTTTTCTTTTTTCGTGGTCGTAAATGGTTTTTCGCCCGGTTTCATACGATTTCATAGCCATGAGAACTGCGACAGCATGCTGGTAGCCAGCCTCAATAGGAGCAATCGGTGTTTTATTGTCACGGATACAGCGCAGCCAATCTAAAAAGTGATCGGGACCTTCTATCGGTTCTACTTTTTGTTCACCTTTAATTGACCCATCACTTCGAGGTGCCCCTTCGGTACTAAAGGTGGGAGTATTCCAATTACTCATTTTAAGCATACCTTGGTCACCATAAAAATTACGTACGCTTCCGGCTCCATTACCTAGATTGTTTGAACTGCTTACCAGAAATCCTTCGGGATAGATCCACGTGGCTTGTATGCAGTCGGGCGTGGTAAACTTATATTCATCATCCCATGTAAATATTCCTCCCAGGCATACACATGACTCAGGGAATCCAACCCCGGTAATAAAATGTACCATATCAATAAAGTGTGCACCTAGGTTTGGAATCGGGCCATGGGAAAAATCGTAATAACCGTACCATGCTGAATATAACGCGGCGCTGAATGGCCTGTAGGGCCTGTCAGCCAGGAACTCTTTCCAGTCAACATCCTCTTCCCTAACCTCCCGCAAATATCCGTACCAATAGGGCTTTGAACTGTTACGGCACTCTTCAATTCGAGAAAGCTTGCCTAATTTCCCGTCGCGGAATAATTCACGTGCACCGGCTACCCCGGGCAGGCTACGAAGTTGAGTCCCCACTTGTGCAACTATACCGGCTTCTTTGACAGCATCGACCGCGTTAATCAGCTTTGTCATGTCCATGGCCAATGGTTTTTCCACGTATACATGTTTCCCGGCACGAGCAACTGCCTCCAAATGTGTTGTGTGCACATGGTCAGGTGAAGCAATCATTACCGCGTCTAAGTTATCTAATTCTAAAAGGTCGCGGTATGAAGAAACTTGCCTAGCATCGCGTCCATACCACTTTTTAATTTTCATGTTGGCTTGTTCTCTGGCAACTCTCCACGGATCACAGAGCGCGGTAATTTCAACATTCATTTCCTCTGTATGTTTGTAAATGCCATCCATGAATACCTTGTTGCCGCGTGAACCACAGCCGATAATCCCTATTCGAATACGGTCGTTGGCTCCCAATGCCTTTCCTCTTTTCAATATTGTCAGTGAACGTGGCATAACACTGAGTCCTGAGGTATATAGAACACCTTTTTTTATAAAACTTCTTCTGGATATATTTTTCATACGATTATTTTATTTTTATTTTTATATTTCAGTGTATAAAACCGACATGTTTGAAATAATCATCCCCAAGGGTGTTTTATGACTGTTTCAAACATGTCGGTTTCATAACTAAAAAGGATATTGTTGTTGATTAGAAATTAAAAATAGTCATCGTCAAATCTGATGGCCTTTTTTATGGCAGTGTTACCTCCCCCCAACGACATGTCAATATCCAGTGGAACGTTAGTTTCGTATGAGCCACGGGTAAAGTCGGGAACCTTTACCGGATTTGAGAAGTTAGCCACCGACCACTCGCTTAGGGGTACAATGGAGCTCCATGCCGCGGCATCATATACATCCATATCAAGAGGAAGTCCGTTTCTCAAACAATCAACCAATCGCCATTGCATCAAAAAATCCATACCCCCGTGACCTCCAACTTTCTTAGCCATTTCTCCTGCTATTTTAACAATTGGTGGTGTGTATTTTTCTTCTAACGCCTTTAACTCATCCGCTTCCATCCATTTTCCTCCCAATGATATACGAGAGGGACTCGGTTGTTTTTTTGCTATGCCCTTAGTGCCTATAACCCAGTGTATTCGAGTTCCAGGCCGCGGGTTTGAAACATTATACTGCAATTTAATCGTTTTACCGTTTACGGTTCTAATTGTGGAAGTATTCATATTTCCCAACTTCCACTGACCAATATATTGCTTGTAGTAATCATCTTCTTTTGCACGTCTCTCGATCTCAGCACCCATACTGAAGTCGTCAGACGACATTGAAGTCAAGTAATCAAGCCTATCTCCACGATTGATATTTAATACCTGACAAGCGGGTCCTAAGCCATGGGTTGGATAAATATTTCCATTACGATTTATAAATTCCTTGGTACGCCATTCCAGGTCTTTCCGAAGATTTGTATCTGTCTGATTCGAAACGTAGGCCGCGTCCACGTGTACAATTTCCCCAAAAAAGCCTTGCCTTACCATATTCAGGATCAACAATTCCCAGAAATCATAGACGCAGTTTTCGATCATACTGCAATGTTTTTTGGTCTTTTCCGAGGTTTCAACCAGCTGCCAGCATTCATCCAACGTACGAGCGGCTGGAATTTCGGTGGCCACGTGCGCTCCGCTCTCCATACCGTATACGCACATTGAGGGGTGGAGGTCTCTTGGAGTGGCTATATAGATCAAATCCAGCTCTTCCTTGTCACACAACTCTTTCCATAACTCCTGGCTGCCATCCGCGTACCCTTTTGGTTCCGGCATACCCAGTTTTTTCAGGTAAGCTTGCGCTTCATTTACCCTTTCAATTTTAAGATCTGAAAGAGCAACGATTTCAACTCCTTCTAGCAGTGCCATTCTTTTCACGGCAGCCATTCCGCGTCCGCCCACTCCGATATAGCCCACTCTTAATACATCCATTTTTGGGGCAGCGTATCCGGACATATTAAATACCTGTTTCCCTTTATTCGTTGATATATCCCAAATACCGGGGGCAGTTTCTGATGCTGAAGTGCCTCCTTTACCGTTGCATGCACTCAATCCGCCTGTGGCTAGGATACCTCCTGCCATACCGGCTGTTTTAATAAAATCTCTGCGACTTGTTTTCATACGATTAGTTTATTTTTTTTATTTCGGTGTATGGAACCTTTGATGTTTAAAATAATCATTTTCAAGGGTTTTTAATGATTATTTTAATCATGTTGGTTTCATACGATTAGTTTATTTTTTTTATTTCGGTGTATGGAACTCGCTTGAATCATGTTCTTGTGTGAAAACAGTTTTCATGCTCGTTTCATACGATTAGTTTATTTTTATGATGTTATTCTTTCAAGAAACTCCCTTACTTTTCGAGCCTCGGCGTTAACGAAAGGAAGCTCTCCCGGTGCCAACTGTTCAACAATAAGAGGGCCTTTGTTGAAACCACCCTTTTTCAGACGAGCAATTAATTTTTCAAAGTCAACTATTCCTGTTCCGGGAGTAATGTTGACATTCTTGGGCGATTTAAAGTCTTTCACTGCCATTCCTACCACCACTCCATCCAGTGCTTCGGCATCCTGAACCGGATCAACTTCGCCATCCGTGTAGTATGCGACGTTTCCCGGATCATACCATAATTTGAAATTTTTATGATTTACACGATCAACATGTACCCTACATTCAGCACCCGTGGAACCATGTGGTTTAACGGCGATCAACACTTTCTTTTCCAAACCATAATCGCAACATTCTGAAATCACTTTATAAAAATCGGGTTCCAGTGACTGATTAGCAATATCGTTTAGTTGTATCAACGGTGCACCACATCTTTCAGCGTTGTCTATCAGTCGTTTTAGTTGCTCAATACCTTCCGAGACCGGCGCGTTGGGGTCAAATGTCCCGCCTGATAAAGTCACGAGTTTTAGTCCCCGTTTCTTGATCTCTTCACCCACTTGAAACGCGATATCAGGAGCTGTATTCCTATCGATTACCCTTCCTTTGTCGTGAGTACTTAGACCCACGTACTTGTACCCCGCTTCAACCATTCCGTCCAACGCTATCAAGTAATTACGATCTCCCCATGCTCGGGTATAACATCCTATTTTCCATGAAGAGGTCTTGGAAAATTTGTTACACGCGCTTAATAATGCACTTGATAGTGTACTTGTTGTTGCAGCTAGCATCACACCGCCAATAAATTGGCGACGGGAAATAGAGTTGATTTTTTGTTTTTCCATGTTTAATTTAATGTTTTGTTAATTTTCATTCCACATTTGATTTATACTTTTAACCGTTTCTTCTACTAATTTGTAACCTCCTTCCGAACCTACTAAATATTTATCCGCGCTATAACCCCCACCTTTTTCAGCCCTTTCAGTGGGAAGATAGCCACTGTGATGACATGACAACTGAACAAGAAAGGTCAACATCGCTTTACTTTGTGCTTTTATAAGAATGCCGTAGTCAATAAATAACTCAAAAGGGTTCGTCGCGATAGCAACATCACCCAACCTCAGCACATGTAGTTCGGCGGGATTTACATGATCAACTATATAGAAAGGGTTGGCGGGAGGATGTTTTACAGGAAGGTTCACGTTGACCACTTCATGCTTGAAGATGGGATTATATTCAATCTCATCTTTTACCCAAGGCATAACCTCATCCACCGCATTTGTCAGCCTGTTAGCCAGTTCCTGTTTGAATGTTATTCCTTTTCTTTTTAACATCTCATTTTCTGCTCTCCGGTAGGTGTATTCATGTGCAACGGGAGTAATGTCCCCTCCCGCCCCCACTTGTATGAATACATATACATCTTTACCGTATTTCTTATGGATATTCTCTCTTACATCACTATAAAAATCCGCGGAAACATTTCTTCCCGTACCTCCCGCTTGAGCCGTTGCGACCGTGTTAATTAAGATACCTGTAAGTTTTTTATTGGTATCCCAAAAGAATAAAAACTGGGCCCTATCATCATTGGTGCCTTCATAGTGAGCAAACCCCGGATCAT
Organism: Fermentimonas sp.; assembly: GCA_050951125.1. Taxonomy (GTDB): domain Bacteria; phylum Bacteroidota; class Bacteroidia; order Bacteroidales; family Dysgonomonadaceae; genus Proteiniphilum. Next base: position 27,522 of record JBMNIR010000006.1, read on the forward strand.
TTACCCCGTACATCCTGGCAGAACCGTCAAATTGAACCGTTCTTCTGTTATGTCCCAACACCGCGCTTCCGAGTCCCCATGAAAAACCACCCTCTTTTTTGTTTTTCCAAGCTTTAATGACCGCGTCAGATACTTGTTTGATCATGAACTCTTCATATTCCGATGGCTTCATAACACCTTCATCATCACTCACATCGTACATCTCAAAAAACTCTCCATCAATTACCCCCGGGCCTGCATGTGTATGAATGGCATTGAGGAATAGTTTGGTATGATCGAAATCGGGTAATTCCTTTCTAACGATACTTTGTAATTTTTGCTGTGTCTGCCTTCTTATGAATAATAAATCACAGGAAATCATGATTGCCTGCTCTTTAGTGCCATCATTAGTCTCAAGCGCGAGTACAGTGGCAGTTAGAGGATCCATTACAGATTCGGATATGGTTTTTCCCATATTCCCTGTCAGAACAACAGGCTTTTTCGGAGTTATATCGGCAACGCTCCACCCGACATACAATTGACCTGTTTTTTTATCTCGCGGTGAACTTGTAAGCGGGATGTTGTTTTTTGAGATTAATAAGGATGGAGTGGTAGCTACAATACCACTCATTACCGCTTTTTTAATGAATCTTCTCCTGTTAATCATATTTCTTGTTATTAGTTATCGTTGTTTTTCTATATTTAATGTTTTGTCAATTTTCATTCCACATTTGATTTATACTTTTAACCGTTTCTTCTACTAACTTGTAACCTCCTTCCGAACCTACTAAATATTTATCCGCGCTATAACCCCCACCTTTTTCAGCCCTTTCAGTGGGAAGATAGCCACTGTGATGACATGACAACTGAACAAGAAAAGTCAACATCGCTTTACTTTGTGCTTTTATAAGAACACCGTAGTCAATAAATGGTTCAAAAGGGTTCGTCGCGATAGCAACATCACCCAACCTCAGCACATGTAGTTCGGCGGGATTAACATGATCAACTATATAGAAAGGGTTGGCGGGAGGATGTTTTACAGGAAGGTTCACGTTGACCACTTCATGCTTGAAGATGGGATTATATTCAATCTCATCTTTTACCCAAGGCATCACTTCATCCACGGCATTTGTCAACCTGTTAGCCAGTTCCTGTCTGAATGTTATTCCTTTTCTTTTTAACATCTCATTTTCTGCTCTCCGGTAGGTATATTCATGTGCAACGGGAGTAATGTCCCCTCCCGTCCCCACTTGTATGAATACACATACATCTTTACCGTATTTCTTATGGATATTCTCTCTTACATCACTATAAAAATCCGCGGAAATGAATTTTCCCGTATTTCCTGCCTGAGCCGTTGCGACCGTGTTAATTAAAATACCTGTAAGTTTTTTATTGGCATCCCAAAAAAATAAAAACTGGGCCCTATCATCATTGGTGCCTTCATAGTGAGCAAACCCCGGATCATTTACCCCGTACATCCTAGCGGTACCGTCAAATTGAACCGTTCTTCTGTTATGTCCCAACACCGCGTTTCCGAGTCCCCATGAAAAACCACCCTCTTTTTTGTTTTTCCAGGCTTTAATGACCGCATCAGATACTTGTTTGATCATGAACTCTTCATACTCTGATGGCTTCATAATACCTTCTTCATCGCTAATATCGCCTATCCCGAAAAACTCTCCTTCAATTAAACACGGGCCTGTATGTGTATGAGTGGCATTGAGGAATAGTTTGGTATGATCGAAATCGGGTAATTCCTTTTTAACGATACTTTGTAATTTTTGCTGTGTCTGCCTTCTTATGAGTAATAAATCACAGGAAATCATGATTGCCTGTTCTTTGGTGGCATCATTAGTCTCAAGCGCGAGTACAGTGGCAGTTAGAGGATCCATTATAGATTCGGATATTATTTTACTATTCGCCGTTAAAGCAACAGGCTTTTTCGGAGTAATATCGGCAACGCTCCACCCGACATACAATTGACCTGTTTTTTTATCTCGCGGTGAACTTGCAAGCGGGATGTTGTTTTTTGAGACCAATAATGATGGAGTGGTAGCTACAATGCCACTCATTACCGCTTTTTTTATGAATCTTCTCCTGTTAATCATGCTTGTTATTAGCTACCGCCGTTTATTTCAATTTTTCAAGCATGTCGAGCAATTTTGACTCTATTATCACGGATGCATCCTTTTGCACGTTGCACGTTCCAAGCCAAGTTTCATACCCACCTAATTCATGTTGTTCAGGTGTCGGTAAATACCCGTAACATCCGTTTGCCAATTCTATTACAAATGTCGGTTTTAGCGCGCTTTTGGCTTTTATAGCAAGACCCGTGTCCGTAAAAGTTTCGAAGGGTATTGCTGCTATTCCTAAATCTCCCACGCGGAAAGCTTGTAAAACAATGTTCACTTGATCTGGCCAATCTACACGAGACAGTACTCTATTAGCGTATGGTTTTTCGAGGCGATGGATCGGCTTCACGTTGTCATCTTTTTTCAGGGTATTCTTAGCCCATTCAATCAATTCCTTGTCTGGTTTACGTATATTGATGGGAATCTCCGCGGTAGTTGCCTGCAACGAAACCCAATCATGGAATTGAATTTTGTTGCACACGCGGAATACTTCTCGTGCAACATCGTCGGCCACACGCCGCATTTTCGCGTAAGGCGCGTTTTTTTCCGCGGGTTTAGCATAATTATTATTGTTTACGTTCCCAGAGGTCCCGTTAGACATTATTCCAACGAATGGGGGGTCTTGTCTATCCGCTTTCAGTAATTCCTGAATACGATCCGCGAAAACCGCGAAATAATCAGCAGAAATATCTCTACCGGGAACTCCCCCCACGTAATGTAACGAGTAGTTTGCCAACAGTGCTATCGGTTTCCCTTTTGTTGACCTAACGTAAATAAACGAGACCTCAGGATCAGTCTTTCCCGCCGGTTCAAGGAGGTTAGGGTTAGTATATCCAGGATTCATCATGACCTGTTCATATTCCCCAAAAGGATTAACAACCGGTTGTTTCATTTTCCAACGCCTGACAAATACATGTTCGGGAACTTCTCCAGCTCCCCAGCCAATCTGGGCCGGTTCCAGGTTGTTAAGCGCAATTTTGACGGCATCCGCGCATCGCCTTATTACAAATTTCTGATAATCATCGAAAAGATTAGCACTTTCGTCCCATTGCCTACGGCCACCGTATTCTTCTCCCCTAGCATTGGTAGCCGAGTGGGTATGAACTGCAGATATTAACACGTTTTCCCTCGGGATACCTGTTTCTGTAGAAACTAGCGTCTTTATTTCCTCGGTAAGATTTCGGCGCAGCGCAATTAAATCTACGATAATAAAAACCAGCTTCGTGTTCCCATCGTCTAGGATAAGACAACGAGCATGTAAGTCGTCGTGAACGTTATTCGATTCGATAGGATTAAACCCACCTACAATTTTTCCACCAATAAAAGGTGTGATATTGCTGGTAGCTGCCCCCGCTTTGAATATTTTCTCGGATGAACTGTTTTCTGTATTGGTGATATTACTCTCTGCCCTCATTTTTTGGTTTCCTGCAAAGATCAATATCATAAAACAGCATAAAAAAATCGATGTGTATTTATTTTTCATGATTTATCTATTTTTAATTTGTCATTACTTAAAATGTGCTTAAGAACGGTAACAACATCAATATCACTCGTTATTGCTTTTTTATGAATCTTTTTCAGTTAATCATGGTTCTTGTTATTAGCCACCGCCGTTTATTTCAATTTTTTAAGCATGTCGAGCAATTTCGACTCTATTATCACGGATGCATCCTTTTGCACGTTACACGTTCCAGGCCAAGTTTCATACCCGCCTAATTCATGTTGTTCAGGTGTCGGCAAATACCCGTAATACCCGTTTGCCAATTCTATTACAAATGTCGGTTTTAGCGCGCTTTTGGCTTTTATAGCAAGACCCGTATCCGTAAAAGTTTCGAAGGGTGTTGTTGCTATCCCTAAATCTCCCACGCGGAAAGCTTGCAAAACAATATTGACTTGATCTGGCCAATTTAAAAGATACAATACTCTATCAGCGTATATTTTTTCGAGGCGATGGATTGGCGCCACACTGTCATCTTTTTTCAGGGTATTCTTAGCCCATTCAATCATTTCCTTGTCTGGTTTACGTATATTGATGGGAATCTCCGCGGTAGTAGCTTGCAACGAGACCCAATCATGGTATTGAATTTTGTTGCACACGCGGAATACTTCTCGTGCAACATCGTCGGCCACACGCCGCATTTTCGCGTAAGGCAAGTTTTTTTCCCCGGGTTTAGCATAATTGATATTGTTTACGTTGCCAGAGGTCCCGTTAGACATTATTCCAACAAATGGAGGGTCTTGTCTATCCGCTTTCAGTAATTCCTGAATACGATCCGCGAAAACCGCGAAATAATCAGCAGAAATATCTCCACCGGGAACTCCCCCCACGTAATGTAATGAGTAGTTTGCCAACAGTGCTATCGGTTTCCCTTTTGTTGACTTAACGTAAATAAACGCGACTTCAGGATCAGTCTCTCCCGCCGGTTCAAGGAGGTTAGGGTTAGAATGACCGGGATTCATCATGACCTGATCATATTCCCCGAAAGGATTAACAACCGGTTGTTTCATTTTCCAACGCCTGACAAATACATGTTCGGGAACTTCTCCAGCTCCCCAGCCAATCTGGGCCGGTTCCAGGTTGTTAAGTGCAGTTTTGACGGCATCCGCGCATCGCCTTATTACAAATTGCTGATAATCGTCAAAAGTGCCACCCCCGTCCCATTGTCGACGACTGTTCCCTTCTCCCATAGCACTGATAGCCGAGTGGGTATGAACTGCAGATATTAACACGTTTTCCTTCGGGATACCTGTTTCTGTAGAAATTAACCTCCTGATTTCCTCGGTAAGACTCTGGCGCATTCCAAGTAAATCTGCAATAACAAAAACCAGCTTGGTGTTCCCATCGTCTAAGACAAGACAACGAGCATGTAAGTCATCGTGAATGTTTTTCGATTCGATATCACTAAATCCACCTATAATACCTCCACCAATAAAAGGTGTGATATTGCTGGTAGCTGCTCCCGCTTTGAATATTTTCTCGGATGAACTGTTTTCTGTATTGGTGATATTACTCTCTGCCCTCATTTTTTGGTTTCCTGCAAAGATTAATATCATAAAACAGCATAAGAAAAGCGCTATGTATTTATTTTTCATGATACACTTTATTTTTAATCTGTTATTGTTAATAATGTACTTGAATCTATAGCCAAAGCACACTCACGCAACAGGTTCCCATGTGGTAAGGCTTTCACCTGTTTCAACCCTATTAAATGCATGATAACTAATCTGCTGAGTAAGTGTGCAATAGGCTATATTTTTCGAATGAATAATCCTGAAAAATTAAACATCTCATCCTCACCAACCGGGATTTTGAGTTAAATTTTCGTTAAGCACCATCTCTTCTATTGGTAAGGGATATAAATACAACTTATCATCCCATTTCCTTTCAGGATAATTTGGATATAAAATTCGATATTCTCCCGTGGCGGGATCTCTAGCACCCAAAAAAGTTTCTTTATTCTCGAGTAACTTGCCCGCTTTCCAACGAACTAAATCATCCCACCTCCTACCTTCAAAATACGTTTCAATTCTACGCTCTCGCCTTATTTCATTAAGAAGTGGTGAGATTGGAATTTCCCAATCAGGCCAATTGGGATCTACAAATCCAACATCAACCGTTAGATGTGGCATGGCAACCCTATCCCTTAATGCATTAACAGTTAGGTCCAAAATTTCTTGAGTGCACTCTCCCAGTTCAGCCTTTATCTCGGCATAGTCAAGCAACAACTTTCCATATCGGAAAATAAAATCATCGGTGGTACTGGTGCTCGGTATCCTGTCTCTTTCATAAGGTGAATAGCCCTTTGTACCCTTATATCCTGTAAAACAGTTTGTTGAATGATAATCCGGCATTGTTCTATATGCAACACTTCCATTATCATAAATTCTATAAGGGCGATCGGGTGTATATATAGATTGTTTCATCCGGGGATCCCTATCTATGAATTCGTCCATAAACTCTGCATCACCTTGGTACAATGGACTGAGAGAAATTGGCAATCCATCTTTGCAAAGATACGTTTTCACGAAATCTTTTGTAAGTCCGCCATGTGGCTCACCTAATTGACGAACATTGTTGTGCATACGTTTATTAGTGATATACTGTTGAATCATGATCCCTTCAGGATTTCCCTGTAGTTCATATTGGACAAATAGATCAAAATAATCACTATTGGGATTCCCGGTTGACCATACGGAGAATAATCCTGAATTTATGATGCTTTCGCACGCTTGCGCACCTAGCCTCAGCAATTCATTTTCACCTCCCGCTACTTTGTGATATTTTCTAAAAGTCCCTTCGTACAAGCAAATTTCAGCCTTTAACGCTAAGGCGGCATATTTTGTCAAACGATCGGAACTGGAAGTAGCCGGCAAATTGGCAATAGCAAAATCTAGATCCTCAAGCATTTTCTCTATTACAAGCTTCCTAGAATCCCTTGGTTGGTATAATTCTTCGGAATCCGTTTGTAAGTCTGCCACCAGCCAAGGCACGTCCCCGAATCTTTTAACTTTTTTGAAATAAAAAAATGTTTTGAAAAAACGTATTTCCGCTTCGGCACTTAGGATATCTGCAGTTTTGTCCATCTCGGCCGCTCTGACGAGGGCATAGTTGCAATCGCGAATAGGTTTCCAGTCGCCTTTAGCCCAACCCCCCCCGGTTGCCGGTACAGTATATTGATTCCAGATAAAAGCCACTCGGCTTAAGTTTGATGGAGCCTGATTATCACTATAATAATCGTCAGTATACCAGGCGACACGCGCATCAAATAAGGATGGATAAAACTGATTGGCAAAAAGTTGCAAATCACTTGCCGTTTTCCAATAATTCATATCACTGATCTTATCAGGGGGATATCTCTCCATGAAGTCATTATTACATGCATTTATAACAAATAATGAAACAATAACCGTTATAATAGTAAATTTTCTCATAATTATTATTCTTTAAAAATCAATATTAACACCAAATGATAATGATCTAAACAACGGATATGCACTTGGCCCTCCAAGTTCGGGATCTGCTATTTTTACAATTTTTGACCAATGATGTAAATTATTACCCGAAAAATACACCTTTAGTCTTTCAATTTTAATTTTTTGAGTCAATTCCTGTGGGATAGTATAACCCACATTCAACTGTTTCAACCTTACATAGGCAGCATTTTGCAAAAAATGTGTCTGAACTTGCTGGACGTCTGTTGCCGATCCCACTAAAGGAGCAGGGAAAAATGCATCCGGATTTTCTGGGGACCACCAATCGGCACCAATCTTTGGATTAGCGATCCACTCTCCATTGTATTGTGTGGTGAAAAATAGATTAGACATCCATAAATCTCGTTTCGCGACTCCCTGTAAAAAAACCTCAAGATCAAATCCTTTATAGTCCATGCCTGTCCTTAATCCAAAACTATAACGAGGAGTGGAATTGCCAATTACCTTGCGATCACCAGGATCATCCAATGTACTTGATCCATAGGAAATAATGCCATCGTTGTTTAAATCTTTAAACCAAATATCACCGGCTAAACGCCTTCTTCCAATTATTCGACTTTGATCCAAAGCCGCGGCTTCTTCATCGGTTTGAAAAAATCCACCGGTTACAAATCCCCATATTTCTCCAAAATCTTTCCCCACGTAATAATCAGAAATTATTCCTTCAGGATTATCGAATCTCGTTATCGTTGCCCTGTAGTCCGACAATGTGAGCGATACCCAATAGTTAACTACTTGGTTGATATTGTCTTTCCAGTCAACATTTAAATCGAAACCTTCTGTTCTCATGTCAGCAGCATTCGCATTTGGTTCGCTAACAGCTAAAATGGCGGGTAACGTTTTCGATTTAGTAAGCATTTTTTCGGTATTCCTCCTATATATGTCGAAACTGCCCGATAATCTATTGTTCAATAATGAAAAATCAAGCCCTAAGTTTTGTTGAGTTACAACTTCCCATGTCAATTCTCTACTTACTAGTCCGGGGGAAGTGACGGTCATCGGCCTATTTCCGCTAAATAAATAATTTACCTCGCCTGTACCTAATGTGGCAATATAGGGGTAGAAACCAGGCACGTTTTGATTTCCTAAAGAACCGTACGAAGCCCTGATTTTAAGCAGATCAAAAATGTTAGTAAGATTTTGGAAGAAATTTTCTTTATCTATGCGCCAACCAATCGATAGAGATGGGAAAAGTGCAAACCTATCCGCTTTTGGGAATTTTGACGTTCCATCATAACGTGCATTTACTTCGAGCAGGTATTTGTCGTCATAATCATAATTAAGACGGCCAAACACTCCACGTATTGCAGATTCAATAGCGTAATCACTAACGAATCTGTCACCGGAAGCTAACGACATGAAGGGTATATCATTCACGATTAAGTTTCTTCGTTCAGCCGTGAAATTATCGTAAGTGTTTTCTTCCTGGTTAAATCCAACCATTATTTTGGAATTGTGCTTATCACTAACGGTAAAAGCATAATCAGCATACGCATTCAGTGCAATGTATTTATCATTGTATGTTCTTCTTATTACCCTGTTTGGATTGCTACCGCCATAGTATCCGATTATACCACTATTGACATCATACATTGGTTGTAATGCCGTGTAAGACATTTCAATTTGGTCACGGTTATTCACGGAGAGATCAAAATTGATTGACATTCCCTCAATTGGTTTAAGAATTACAAGCCCTGTTAACCAAGAATCTCTTAAGTTCCTCTTCTGATACCCTCCCTCCGAAAGAAATTGAGCCGGATTATGAATAGAGCCTTCGTGAAACCAGTTGCCATTGGGATCTTTCACGGGTTGAGTTGCATAGTTGTGTTGATGATACATTGTTCTATTTTCTGGGAAAATATTCCTGAACCATGGATCATTAGGGGGGAATCTTTTATTGCTGTAATTCAACGCTACACGGGTTCCCACCGTAATCCAATCTAAAATATTATATTTTAAATCTGTCAGAAAATTATAGCGCTTATAGTGTTCATCAAACAGATCCTTGTTGACTATTCCCTTTTGAAGGAAATAAGACAACGATGTATAATAACTATACTTTTCACTTCCGCCAGAAATTGAAAGAGAATGCTGCTGCATTGGATAACTCTTTTGCCACAATAGATCTTCCCATTTGGTATTTGCGGCTCCTGTCCAAGTGTTGGGATAGTTTGGGTGTATAAATGCCGATGGTTTACTCGGATCGGCATGATGTGCTAAAATAGCTTGAGTAGTAATATCATCGTAATAATTGCGCCCATTTTGTCTCATGTACCCCGTGTTCATGAATTCCACGATATCTCTTGAATCCATGAACTCTAATCTAACGGTTGGGGTATTCACTGAAAAATTGGAATTAAAAGATATGATAGGTTTTTCACCGATTTTCCCGCCTTTTGTGGTTATCAAAATAACTCCATAAGCCGCACGAGCTCCATAGATGGCAGCAGAAGCCCCGTCTTTCAAAACGGTGACGCTTTCAATATCTTTCGGATTAATTTGATTGATATCCATCGAGACACCATTAACTAAAACCAATGGACTCCCACCACTTATTGAAGTATAACCCCTTACATTAAAGGTTGCCCCTCGCCCGGGGTCCCCTGAATTAGGTGTGACGTTTAAGTTAGAAATCGTGCCTTGTAATCCCTGCCCCACGTTCGAAATAGGTCTATCTTCAAAGATTTCTGAGGTTACATTTGACACTGCTCCAGTCAGGTTAACTTTTCTCTGCGTTCCATAGCCTATCACGACAAGTTCATCTAATGCTCTGGTATCTTCTATTAAGTTAATTTCAAAACTTGTCCTTCCTGACGTGTTGATTTCTTGGGGCAAATATCCGATATAGGAAACCTGTATTATTGCATTTTCCCCAACCCTTAAAGTAAACCTACCATCCAGATCGGTTACCGTCCCTTTGCCCGGCACATTTTTCTCAATGATATTCGCGCCAATAACCGGTTCATTGTCGGTACCCCTGACCACACCTGAAATTTGTTTTTGTCCTTGTTGACTTATCTCTACTAATATATCCACTGTATTCCCTGCTTGAATTGCGGAGAGAGGTGTAAATACAATGAAAATACCCATCAAAATTCGTGTGATTTGGGGTATAAGCCTCTTCTGTGGAGGTGATGAAAGATAAGTACTTGATAATTTGCCTTTTCTCATGTAATGTTTTTTTAATTAGTGAATGTTAGTAATAAATTAATCCTAAGTGTGAAAGCTCGAGTGTTGGTGTTGTTTTTTCATTGCTTCCTTCCTGTTATCTGCGTACGGAAACTTAATTTTATAAAAAAGCGGTGTCCGTTCAACCCCTTATCGTTTGCTATTTCACGTTTTTTATGCAGCATAAGTTAAAAACAAAAAAAACGTTTTTTCCCGCCCTTTTTTAGATAATTTGCGAAAAATATATGATGAAGTGCGAAAACCACATCTTCGTTTAACGTGATTTTCTATGTTTTGCGCGATCGATCCCGGTAAGGTACGCGGGTACTACGCGTGCATCCCGCCGTCCATCAAAATGTTCTCCCCGTTCACGTACGTGCCGGCATCGGATGCCAACAGCACCACGAGGCCTTTTATATCGTTGTTGTTCGCCATTCGTCCTAACGGGACTTTTTTGCTGTAATTCTCCACGAACCGCTCGGGTTGATGGTTGAACAAACCTCCCGGGCTCACGCAATTCACCCGGATGTTTTTCCCGGCGTAGACACGGGCCAGGTAACGGGTGAGGTTGATTATCCCCGCCCGGTGAAAAAAGTAATCGGGAGGCGGCGTGCCCATGTCCGTGCCCTCGTAATTGGAAAGGTCAGGGCCGAACATGCCCATCATCGAGGCGATATTGATGATGCTGCCACCGCCGCTTTCCTCGATTAACCCCGCCATTTCGCGCAGGATGTCCATGGCACCGGTCGCGTTTACCCGCATGGATTCGGCGAAATGCTCGATGGGATCATCGTACCTCTTCATCGGTCTTGACACGGCATTGTTCACGAAGACGTCCAACCTCCCGAACCTCTCGCTTATCGCCGCTTTAAGGGCCATGACGGAGTCGTGGTTACCCTGGTCCAGGTGCATGGCATGCACGTCAAGCCCCTTGTCGCGAAACCGGGTAACGGCCTCCTTTACCTTGTCTGTATTTCGAGAAGCGATGATCACGGTTCCCCCCGCTTCTGCCAGCCCCTCAACGATACAGCTCCCGTAAAGACCGGCGCCACCTGAAACCAAGATTATTTTACCCTTTAAATTGAGCAACTCTTTTACGTTCATTGTTTTTACGTTCATTGTTTTTTCGTTAAAAGTTAGACATGTCTATGGTTTTCCCCCCTTGCTTTGAGCTCTCGATAGCCGCGATGATGGTTCGGATGATGTTTTCCGTCTTATCGAACGAGAGGCGAGAGCGACCTTGCTCCACGGATCTGACAAACTCGATGATGTTGTCCCTGAACATGGAGTAAGAGTTTTTTATATCAATCAGCTGCCATCCCTGTTGCCCGAACAAGGATACCTGAAAGGTGCTGACAATATTCATGAACAAATGTATCGTCGCCTGAAAACCACCCGCGAACTCGATATGGACGACCTCCCTGTTCGTTTTCCCTATAGACTTGACGGACACGGGCTCGGGGTCATTCAAAAGAGAGAATAACCCTTCCACGATATGAACGCCGTACTTTACCCAATCCTTTTTACCCACCGCCGTCGCGAGCTCGAGCTTACCCAACGAACCCATCTCTTGTTTCACGATCCTGGCCTCGTTGGCGTAGCGCATGGAGGAGCAAGACATGAGCAGCTTACCCTTGGCATTTTCACCGGCGAAGTACCGCAGGTCTTCTCTCGTGGTTGCAAGGGGTTTGTCGATGAAAATAGGTATCCCGGCGTCTAAAAACGGTTTGGCCATGGCCACGTGATTTTCGGGGTCATCCCTTGACAAGAGTACCGCGTCCACGAGGGACACCATCTCCTCTAGCTCGTTCACTACTCGTGGTATCCCGCTCGACTTGGCGATACTTTCCGAGATTACGCGCTCTTGCGTCCACGCGCACGTCACTTTCGCGTTGGATATCCCGAGCGTATCCTTGTTCGCTTCCAAGTAATTCGCCACGGCCGGGTAACCCGCTTTCGTGATTTCCCCGGCGTTGAAAACCCCGTTGATGATGGACGACCACGAGTAGGGGTGAGCGTTCCCGGGACTCATCCCGATTACACCGATTTTAATCATCTGCTTTAATTTTATTTGTCACGTTAACCATTTCATTTTATCCCAGTAGGGTAGATTGATAAATTCCGGTTCGGGGTACGCTAATCGTTTCGCTTCATCCAGCTTTTCTTCACTTAAATAAATCCCATCCACCGTCCTTAATGCTTCTTCCAGGTATTCTTGCCGGTCAATACCTACCAACACGGAAGAGACCTCGGGAAACGACAAGGCGAACTTGGTCGCGAAGGCCGGTAACGTGTAAGGGGTCCCTTCTAGTAACTCGCGGTACCTCGCGATGTGATCCTCCACCTTTTCCAGTGCCGGGTGAAGGTTTTTCCCCCGGTCGCTTAACAATCCCTTTAACAAGACCGATCTCACCACGATGCCGACTCCCGCCTCCTTGGCTTTCTCGAACAGTTCTCCTTGACGTTGGTCTACCAGGTTGAAGGGCAACTGGATCACATCCCAAACCCCGGCGTCTATCGCTTTTGCCGTTTCTTCCGTGGTGTACGTCGAAACGCCGGCCGCTTTAAATAACCCTTTACCTTTCAGGGACGAGAAGGCCGTTAGGATTTCCTCGTTTTCAAGGATCTTCACGTTTGCCTGGTGGAGCATGAAAATGTCCGCGTGACCCGTTTGAAGTTCGTTCAGGCTCTCGCGGATGGATTTCTCGATGATCTCCCCCAGTTTGTTTTTAGAGGGTAAATTCCCCTTTTCATCAAGCAAGTGGACACATTTAGTGGCCAATATTACCTCATCGCGCCTGTTTTTGAATGCCTTGCCCATGATGCGCTCGCTGTTGCCGTACATCCGGGCAGTATCGAAGAAGTTGATGCCCGAATCGAGGGCCGAGCGAAGCAACTCTATCGCCTCGGCTTCGGGGATCATATCCTTTTCGCTATCGACTCCTATACCGTATGGAAGCCCGATTTCGACACCGCCAAAGGCGATTTCCGAGACCTCTATCCCCGTGTTCCCCAGTTTCCTTTTTTTCATGGCTAACGGACCCCGGAAGGTTTGTTTTTTCCCATTACTCGAGTAACGTCGTCCATTAAATTGCTGCAGTACGAGCTTAACCCGATCACGTCGGCACCCATGCTGATGAACCTGTAGCCCATATCGATCAGTTCCCGGGCGTTTCGCGGGCTCCCGACGGTCGCCGCGAACTTCCCGTGTTCGCGTGCCACTTCAGCCACCCGTTTCCGCGTCTCTATTAATAGCGGGTGCTCCCACTCGCCGGGGGCACCTATGCCGTGGCTGAAATCGCCGGGGCCGAAGAACAACATGTCGTATCCCTCCAACGCGGCGATCGCTTCCAAATCGTTCAACGGTTCGGGGTCTTCGATCTGCAAGGCGATAAACCGTTGGCTATTTGATTTCACCAGGTATTCATCGAGCGCGACGCTCGTGTATCCCCCGTCGGCGTTGCCCCCGTCAATCGGGCGCCTGCCGACAGGGTGGAAACGGGTGTAATGAACGATGTTTTTCGCGTCTTCCAAGCTCATGACGTGTGGAACCAGAATGCCAGTGGCATCCAGTTCCAACGGTTTTATCAAATCGCTGTAACTCCCTCGTGAAACGCGTACCATTAAATCCGTGTCGTACGCCTTGGCCACCCAGTTCTGCGCCTTTATATCCGACCAATCCTGCACGACATGCTCACGGTCAACCCATAGGCAGTCAAATCCCGACATGGCCGCGATTTCCGCGACCTCTCCCCCGGACAGGTTCAGTTTAAAACATACCACGACCTCCCCGTTTCTCAATTTTTTCAACACACGACTTTCCCTCATGATAGCATTTTTATTAAATTAGATTGTTTTCAAGTCAAGCGCTTGAACCCCGATTGACATTCAGGACCTTTCAAGTACATCTTGGGATTCCCAGCTTTCAGCGCCTGTTGACCCTGTGTTTCCCGTCCAGTAGGTGCTGCTACCGGAACTATTCTTTTTTTTTACTTTGTTCCCTCTTGATCAGCCACAATAAAAACACGCAAATGACCATGCTTAAAGCAACCATTTGGTATATCGTTTTAAAGCTCACCTGTAAATCGCGAGACATTCCCGCGAGGTAGATACCCAAGCCTCCTACCGTGGTGGCAATCATGTTCAAAACACCTAATCCCGTTGATCTGTATTCCAAGCTGATGATGCTGCATGCAATGGGCGTGAAGTTAGCATCCACCGATGACCTGGTTAATCCATACAGCATGAAAAGAAGCACGGACACGGGTAAAATCGTGGTCCAGCTCGCGAAGAAGACACAGGGGGCAGCGATAGACAGGCCGATTACAGGAACGAGGATGCGCGCGTACCTGTTTCTCTTGCTCCAACGGTCAGATAAGAACCCGGCAAGCAGTAACCCGACTATAAATGCGGGATAAAGAAACGCGGTCGCGTAAAAGCCGGCCATGCTCTGGGAAAGGTTGAACTGTTCTTTAAAAAAAGTTGGCAGCCAAGCCATGATGGTCCACCCGACAATTCCCAAGATACCCCAGAATAAAAACAAGCAGATGAAAGCTCTATTTTTAAATAAATCAACCACCGCTATTCCAAAGTTGATATTTCCTTTCGCTTCTTCCCCCCGGGATTTACTTTTATCGTTCCTTTCACTCGAGTCCTTGGGCCTGTCTTTTAAGAGGAATAGAAGAATCGCCGCGTAGGCTAAACCCACCAGGCCAAACAGGTGAAAAGCGTATTGCCAGGTGTGCTTTTCAGCCAGCCACCCCCCGATGAACCCCAACGTGGAACCGAGGTTAACCCCGGTCAAGTGAATGCTCGTCGCGATCGATTGGGTGGAGTTCCTATGATAATCGATGATTAACGCCCCGGCCGCCGGCAAGTAAAACGCCTCGCTAATTCCCATCAACACCCTTGTTGCTACAAGTTGATCGTAGGTTGTAGCGTAAGAGGTTAGCCAAGTCACCAATGACCACACGATGAAACTGAAGATAATCACCTTGCTCCGGCTGAAACGGTCCGCAATAAACCCGGCTACCGGGCTAAAGAAGGCGTACGTCCATAAAAAGACCGAGGTCAACATCCCGAATTGCGCGTCTGTCATCGGGATAGACTCGATGATTGAACTTCGCATGGTCGCGATCGTGTTTCGGTCCAAGTAATTTAAAGCTCCTACCCAGAAAAGCAGGAAAACGATTAACCACGCGTTTCCAGGAAGTTTCGTTTGGACAGGTCTCGATCGATCAATCACGCGTACTTGTTTTTTTAACTTCATAACTTTTTCCTGCCGGAATAGCGAGGATGGCTTGATGGATTAATTTACTCCCAAGATAGTCCCCGCGATATGTCGAGTCCCGTTTTCTTTATTAAAGTAATAAACAACCAGAACCCTGTTGTCATCGAGCAGCACGGGCCAGGTGTAGCCAATGTCTGTATTTCCCCCGTCTTCCCGTAAGATGATCTCCGGCGCGGTTGCAAAGTCGGTACATTCCGGGTTAAGTACCCGAGCCCGTATCCCGTACGGCACGTGACGGTAGCCGTATGTTAGCAACACCCTGTCATCCGGGAGGCGGAGCGCGTTCAGGGGATGACCTTGAAAGCCCATTTTTTCCCATTTAAACGTTTTACCCCCGTCCGCGGATCGGGCTATACAGGCTTGATCATCCATGTTGGCCGTTCTTAAAAAAGCCACCAGGTCTCCCTTTGGAGTCTCGTAAATAGAAGCTTCGTTAAAGGAGGCCTTGTCGTCGGTGGCAACCAGTCCCGAGTAGTTCCAGGTAAACCCTTTATCATCCGACACGAGCAGGTGGTTGGATGTCTTCTTTACCGGTATAGAGTCGCTCACCGCGACGACCCAGTAAACTTGACCGTTTTTCCCCTCGCGCAAGGCGCCGCGATTGTACGCCGGGAGCGGCTCTCCCAAGGCGCTCAAGTAAATTTCCCCGTCAACGTGAGGCGGGTAAATGGGCTCACCCCACGTCTTCCCCCCATCGGTTGAACGTAGCAGGTACCCCCCTAGGAAGATAACCCCTCCCCCGATGTCAGAGACGGGGCGTTTCAGGTTTTCAACCCCGTCCGGCCTTACAAACGCCCAGGTGTAGCTGGTGCAAAGCAGGGTCCCGTCACTTAACTTTAACAAGCAGGGATCCTGCGATCCGCCAAAAGGGTGCGCGTAGATGAGTTGAGGCTCTTCGGTCCAGTTTTCACCATCGGTTGAGCGCACCATCACCAGGTAGCTGTTAGGATCCACGTGGCTATTCCCTTTTTCAGCAAATATTCTTCGATCCGGGGCACGGCGAAAGGCGACGATGAAATCGTTTTCGCCGTTTTTCACGACAGAAGGAAATGAAGAGTAATACCGTGAATCCTCGTAAACAACGATATCTTTAATTTTTTCCCACTTCCCATTTTCATTGGTTTTGTTCTTATTGTTACTTGTAGTGCAATCATTTAGAAATAAAGATATTCCGATTACTATTGCTGAAAAATATTTTATTTTCATAGGTTGACTTTTATTATATAATAAGGACATTTAATCCGTTCATTTTAGGTTGGAGTTTACTGATCGATGACTATTTTTAAGTGAATACCATTAGTTTCTTTTTTTAGCAGTTTTTAAAACCAGGAACAGAAATCCCACACAGACAATCAGTGCAATCGCGGAGGTTTGATAGACCAGTGAAAGTCCTATTTTAGCATCCCTCATCGCGCCGGCAACATATACCCCTACTCCCCCGACAATTGTCGACATCATATTCAGTATCCCGTACCCGGTTGCCCTGTACCTGTGATCAACGATTAAGCACAACATCGGCATCATGTTGCTGTCCGTGAACTTGCTTGTTAACGCGTAAACGGCAAACGCGACTACAGTTATGCCAAGCACGGTAGTTAAACTCCCCGAGAAAATGGCTGGTATGGCAAACATCAAGCCGATGATGGGGACAATAACCCTGGCAAGGGGATTTTTCTTGCTCCACCTGTCAGACAGGTATCCCCCGGCCAATAAGCCTATTATCGAGGCGGGCCAGAAATATGCGGTGGCGTATACCCCGGCCATGCTTTGTGACAGGTTGAAGGTCTCCTTGTAATAGGTTGGCAGCCAGGCCACAATCATCCAGTTGACCAATCCCAAGATACTCCAGAAAACAAGTAGGTAAATGAAAACAGGTTGATTGAACAGGTTTTTTAGCGCGTTAACAAACGATATTTTATTTTCTTTTTCCTCCACCCCGTTGTTGGGAACCGGTGAAATATCATCCTTGGGGGCATCTTTAAGGAATAGAGAAAGTATAACGGCATAAACAATCCCGATGATCCCAAAACTATTAAATGCCAGGTTCCAGGTATATTTTTCAGCTATCCATCCACCAACAAACCCCAAACTCGAGCCTAATATTACGCCGGCAAGGTTTATCCCGGTTGCCAGTGACTGCGTGGGTCCTTTATGATAATCGGTGATTAAAGCCAGTGCTGCCGGTATGTAAAAGGCTTCACTTATGCCCATCAGAGCGCGGGAGAGTAACAATTGATTGTACGTGGTCGCGTGCCCCGTCATCCAGGTAACTAGTGACCAGACCAGCAAACTGAAAATAATGATATGACTGCGTTTAAATTTATCAGCCATGTAACCGGCAAGTGGGCTCATTAGCCCATACACCCATAAAAATGCGGAAGTGAGCATACCGAATTGCGCGTCGCTCATCGGTATGGAATCTATGATGGAAAACCTCATCGTGGTCAACATGTTCCGATCAATGTAGTTCAATGCGCCCACAAAGAAAAGGAACATCACCACCAGCCAAGCACCGCGTGGTAGGCTGTTTCCCGGGGAAGTCGCGACCTCGTTACTAGATTTCATTGATGTTTTTCATTAAATCGACGATCTCTTCCTTCAACTCCCCGGATATTGGCAACGCGTAATCGGCATGATAATTACCGGGGCATTTCAAGAGCTCCATGGCGTAGGAATAGGCCGCGAGAACGTTTTCTTTCAGGAATAAATTTCTCAGCTTCAGAATATTGTTGAGGCTTTCAAAGAGTTCTGCCTCACCACTCTGTTTCGCGTACATTTTTCGCGAATTGTATGGCGTACAAGTGAACATGCCGTCAAGATTTTTACCTATTCCTGCTTTTATGGCCACGTCAAACAGATCAAGATTACTGCAGTAAACGGCAAAATTTTTCCCGGTCATCAGCTTGTTCCGATACAACTCCATTATCAGGTTTAAATTGCCGGTCTTTATACCCACGATATTTTTTTCATTTAAAAGCCTCTCTAATTGTGAAACAGATACGGGGGATTGCGTTACGCCGGGCAGATCATACATGTAAACGGGGAACTTGGATTTTTTGGCCAACTCGGAGAAGAACGAGACGATTTCATTGGGTTTAAGAGGACTGTAAAAAGGTACCGTTGCCACCACCCCGTCAATCTTCAACTCTTTCAGCGAGTCAATCCGATCAAGAACCCTGGAGATCGAACAATCCATAACTCCTACCAGCAACGGGATTCTTTGGCGAACCACGTCACAAGCATATTTTGCCACACCAGGGTACTCGCTATTCCTTATAGATGCCATATTCCCCATGGAACCCATGCAGAGCGCGCCTTTTGCCCCCGAGGATATCATAAGTTCAATTTGCCTGCCAAAACTCTCTTTAACAAGCGTTCCATCAAGATGAATGGGTGTCCCCAACGCGGGGTAAAATTCTTTTTTCATACGATTAGTTGATTTTTTACTTTTCAGTGTATGGAACTCGCTTTTAATCGTTTACTTTAGTGATAATGATTTTTACGCTCGTTCCCTTTTCGTCATGTATAAATTGTAAGTGAACAGGATGCCTTATCGCTATCTACTTCCGATTGGTATGTGAAACCGGCTTTTTCAGCAACTGGCCTGTACAGGGCTTCACAATGATCGCAATAGGAGTGATACGGGATCATATATTGTAACTCTAACAGCCTGCCTTTTGAAGGGCATCGGTGCATATCAATGCGAAATTCTCCTTTACCCGTATCTAAAGTCATCGTGAAATCGGCGGCCTCTTCATTCAACGAATGGGACCAGTATTCAAAACAACCATCCAATCCTTTTTCCTTGATTAATTTCAACAATGAATCTTTCAAGTAGAGATCGGACAACTCGCTCCAAAACTTCTCAACCTCTTCTTTGCCTCCAAGCTGTTCAAGAAACTTGAATCCCTCGCTATACGCGGGGATAAACTCCGTACATGATATCATGTTACTCCTCCTTTCTTTTTGTAAATAGCTGCTTGCAAGCACCCGTCTCTTCGTTAAAAAAAACCAGGCGATACTCAAACGGGGTGCCGTCGCAAAGCGTGGTGTAAACGGTTCGATACGTTTCAACGTAAAAGGGAGTGGGAACCCTCCCTAAAGACTTGATGTGATGCATTCCCGGGCATTCGTTTTGCTCTATTTCCAGGTAATCTTCCCCTTGACGTATGGTCAGAGGCCACTCTTCCTTTTCGTACAGATCAGAAAAATACCCTGCCAACACCTTGATGTCTCCTTCCTTCAGTGATTCATGAAGGGGTTCGTGATAAGCAACGGTGAATTGTTGTAAGTACCGAATTAGATTTTCCTTCCCAAAATTCTTATAGATATAATCCAGCAATAGATTCATCGTTTGATGAAAATCCTTGTGTAGATATTTGTTGTCGGCGCTTTTTCGAGACATTGTCTTGATCGGGTTGTGCTCACGTGTCATAACTCTTTAAATTTATTCAAAGTGTACTGTTGTTTTGTGAATTTGCTTTATTGCTTAACTTCCAGAAACCGTGATCTCAAAATGGGGGATCCTTCACTCCTCATACATCCATTTTTTGGTTAGAAGTGTAATGTTCGTGATGGAAAGGTGGGTATTTCGCGATTGACTCCCGGCGCAATAACCCAGTAAAGCGTCATTGTTCACGAAGTGAATGGCTATGTAGCAATACCACCCGTCCGGATCATCTTGAATGTTTTTGATTTTCTCCCACGTTTTCCCTTCATCCTTGGAGATAGCCATGGTTAACGGTGTCCTTTTACCCTTGATTTCGGGGTTTGATCCGTCGTTGTTGTTCCACACCAGCAACCAGTCGCCGGTACCGGGAATCCTTTCGATAGTCGCGGGAGATAGAGGAGACGGGATGTTACTGGTTTCAATGTGGCTCCACGTTTGTCCCCTGTCCGATGAATACGATAATTGCTGAAAACCTCCACTCGCACGAATGTACATCATTATCCTACCATCATTCATTTCGATTAATCCCGGTTCTTGAGTAATGATGTCGGTTGTATTAGGAACTTGGGAGCTCGATTGCCAAGTTAGCCCGTTATCATCCGAGTAGTAACAGTACAAATCGGCCTTATTCGCCCATTCTCCCCCGGGAGTTTGATGCAGTGCCACGGCCATTAACAATCGACCATCTTGCAGTTGAATAACCCGGGCGTTGTTAAGCACGAAATACCCTTTTTTATCGGTAATACATGGAACGGGGTCGCTCCAGGATTTGGCTTCATCGCTAGAAACGCGCAGCATCGGTATGCAATCTTCGGCTGAATTCTTCCTTAAATAGAAGAAAGCGATATCCCCATTTTGTAAACGAAGCAGCGAAACCGACATCACGTTCATGCCCCCTTCGTTTTCAACAACAACCTCTTCATCCGTCCAGGTCCTTCCCCCATCATTTGAGTAGCGAGCCGCTAAATAAGCCGGGGCGTGATCGCTCGTGGAGCTTCCCGTGTAACGGCTGTAAATAAACAGGATCCGACCATCATCGAGCGTGATGAAATCCCCTTCGCTGTTGCGGGGGTTGTTGTCTGAGGGAGTTAACTGTAAAACGGTTTCCGGGGAGTTGTCGGGCGATTTACTTTCCTTTTTGGATGATGAGCAAGAAGCGATTAGTAAACTAATGAGCAAAGGGCTTATCAATAGAAGAGCTGCTTGTCTCTGTTTTTTGATTTTTGTTTTCATACGAAAATTTATATTATAGTTATCTAATTAATATTCTGTCAATTACATTAATTCTATTCACAAGTATGTTTCAGTTCAGACAAAACAAAAGACAGCACTCGTCTTTTGGACAAATGCCCGGTTATCGGGTTGGCAAAACAGGTAAGGGGGGGTTAAAATTTCATACGCGTGCTCGTGGCAACAGTCAGGGGTGCTTACCTGTTGAGGTCAGTTTCATACTCGACTTAGGCTACCATGTTTAGCCGTGCGTCAGTAACCGTCGACCTTTGGTTTCTCGCCTCCCGCTATGTCATTTTAAAGTCCTCTACGATACAGGCTTGGGAGCCAACATCACGAGATAGCCCAACTTGTTAAGCTCACTCGTGAGGTATTTCGTTCGCTTCTTTCTTACCTGGGATTTCAGGTGGTCCTCGCCAAGTTCCTTGTAGGGAACGTTATACTTCAAGACGTGATAGGCAGATTTCAGGATGGAATGCGCCACCGCCATCACGGCCCTTTTCTTGCCCCTTCTCGCGGCCAAGCGTTGGTAACGGGCCTTGTAAAAGATGCCTTTCGCGTGACTTGCCGCCCAGGCCGCCTGGGTCAAGGTTGACTTGGCCTGTTTGTTGCCGCGCGTGGTTCGCCCGCTTTTTTTTTACCCGCGCTCTCGTTGTTACCGGGTGATACACCCACCCAACTGCACAAGTGCTTCTCGCTGGGGAAAACATCCATGTCCAAGCCCTATCTCGGCTATCAAGTCTTCCGCCGCTTTATCGCTTAACCCCGGGATCTCCTTGAGCAGTTCCACCGCGTTGTCGTAAGGCTCGAGCGCTTGTCTTATCTTTCGGTCAAGCTTGGCGATCAAGCCTTCAAGATGCCGCGTGTCCTCTTGAATGGTTCGCAACAAGAAAACGTGATGCGCTTCAACCAGGCCGTTGCAGGCTTCCCAGAGGTCCCGCTTGCTCGCTTCTATCCTCTTGTGGTAAACCTCGTCGATATCTTGCATCGTGATAGCCTGTCCCTCGCAAAGCTTGTTGATGAGCTTGGTGGCGGTAACGCCGCTCGTGCTGCTCAGAACGCTTGACAACTTCACGTTGCAGTCTTCCAGGACGCGAATGACCCGGTTCTTGTTGGAGGCGACTTGCTGGATCAACTTCTTGCGGTAACGCGTCAGGTCTCGAAGCTCGCGCTGTTCCTTGGGCGGGATGTAACTCGGCTTGAGCAACCCCGCCAACAGGAGCTTGCACAACCACGCGCTGTCCTTCTTGTCCGTTTTATGACCCGGCACGTTTTTAACGTGACGGGCGTTGACGATCCACACCTTGATGCCGGTGGGTTCCAGCACGTGGTAAACCGGCTTCCAGTAAACGCCGGTGCTTTCCATCGCGACGTGCGTGATACCGTTTTCCAATAACCAGTCTTTCAATTCTGTCAAAGAACTCGTGAACGTTCCAAACTCGCGGGTCGAACGTTTAAGACCCTCGCCGTCTATGGTGGCGACTACCGTTTTCTTGTGAACGTCAAGACCGCAACCGCGCTTGACGACCTGTTCAAATTGAATCGTTTCCATATCACGTTCCTTTTTATCTTGTCACACAACGTCTGCAAGGCAGACGGGATAAAGCTAATAAAAAGAAGCGTGAGCGGGATGATTCCTCCCCGTCAAATTTTCATTCTCAAGGGTGTTTTAATTAGTCATGAGGGTTTCATACGATTAAAACTATAATTTTCAAATGTATCGTATGGAACTCGCTTTAATCATTGTCATGGGTGTAAATGATTTACATGCTCGTTTCATACGAAAATTTTATTTTTACTTTTCAGTGTATGGAACCGACATGTTTGGAGTAATCATTCACTAAAGTTAGACTATTCCTCGCCATGGCCTTGTCCAAGTGAACTTGTCCAATGCTCATTTGGCTTATCGAAATAGTTCACTAAAGTTAGACTATTCCTTGCCATGGCCTTGTCCAAGTGAACTTGTCCTCTGCTCGTTTGGCTTATCGAAATAGTTCATCAAGGGTGTTTTATGACTGTTTTAATCATGTCGGCTTCATATACGTTATTTTTTAAAATTTATAATACTAACTATTCCCGTTCTATTTTTATTTGCATCGGGTTCACCTCCAACCAACCACCACTGATTGTCTGACACTTTGATTAAAGGAGCCGTTGTTGACGGGATCATTAGCTCTCCTGTTTTTTCCATGTTCATTGTTTCCACATTGATAATCCAAATATCACTACGTACAAGTCCATCCGCTCTTCCAGTAATCAAAATGTTTTTTTCATCGATGGGTTGACTAACCCAAGCGTAACCTTTTAATGGGAGGTCGTTTACTTTCTCCCACTTATCTGTAAGCGTATTATACTTGTAAGCATCACTCAAAGGGTTTAATGGAGACTCTTCTGCCAATCCGCCTAGTAAAAACAAGTAATCACCGCATTTTACTAACGTGTGAAGCGTTCGAGCACTTCCGGGAAAAGCATCACACTCCTTCCACCCATGGTGAATGTTACCAATATCCAATACCCACATTCTATTCGTCTTTTGTCCCGTATTAAACTTCCCACCGGAAATATAAAACTTATCTTTTATGATTGCCCCGGCTCCAAACCCCACGGCTTCCGGCAGGTCTGGTAATCTCTCCCATTTTGCCCCTTGCTGTAGTGATCTTAAAACATATGCCTCTTTTAACATGGAAACTCCATCACTGGTTCCGCCTGCAACATATAAACCGGAGTTATCGTGTGCGAACATGGAATATGCAGATGGAACAGGTAAAGGAGGACCCTCGATCCATATTTGATCGTCAAATACCAAGGAGTTACTTAAAAACTGTTTTGTTGTTTTATCCTCGCTCCACCTTGTTCCTCCTGAAACGATTATTTTATTGTCAACTAGTCCACCAGCATGCCCTCCCCGATCATTGTATATCGGAAGCGAGATGCCACTTACCACGGAACACAGAAAAGTTTTTGCCATATTGCCTTGATTTTGATTTGATTTTTCATCTGAACTGAATGGTATTGTTTCGACCTCATGCCTTTGCTTTGGAGGGTCAATGCAAAGAAAGTTACACGTTAACACGACCAGCACGATTTTAAATACATGCATCATAGAAGTCTTTTTTTAATTTTCCTGATTCACCCTTTTTATTGGTACTTCAATGATCTTCTTCATAATATGCTCCCCCGCATGTTGCCGCGTTTGGATCAAATATGCCCAACTCTTTAAATAGGGCTATGGCTATCTCCTGATGACCGAAACCATTCGGGTGTAACGGGTCATTTAAAAGTTTTTTGTTTACTTCCCCGTTATATTTAATTTGAAGATCCGATGACCATATTCTCCAATTATCAACGAAAATAACGTTCTTTTGTTGCGCCACTCCTTTCATCTTAGCTACATATTCCCCGAGTCGTTTTCTTTCCAGATTTTTTTCCACGATGATAGTATTCGGACTTAACAGGATAGGAATTGCTTCAATATTCCTGATTCCTTGAATCAATCCCGTAAGGTTTTGTCCATATTGCTCTAAGGAAATATTCCTACCTTCCGCGGCATCATTCGTTCCAATCATTAAAACAACGACTTTTGGGTTTAATTGAGCAATCCTCCTGTCAAAATCATTTAAAATTTGCACCGTGGTCCAGCCACTAACACCCGTGTTAATAACAAAATCGGATGTTCTCCGCATTTCCCACCTGATACGTTCGGCAAATACTTCAGGAAAGGAACGCATCCCATGCGTATGTTTTGCTCCTTGCGTTATACTGTCCCCAGTAAAAAGCCAGATTAAAGGGTGTTCAGATGTTAACATCTCGTGTATTCGAGACAAATCATCATTTTCGTTGTCAAGAATCAGATTCATTCTTTTCGTATACGTAGGATATGTTTTTGAATGAAACGCCATCATTCCTATTGTTGTCGATGACAACGTTTTTAAAAATAAACGTCTTGAATAAACACTTTGTTTCATGCGATTATTTTAAAACCTGTCGGTTTCATGCGAAAAATCTATTGTCTGAATAAAGATATAACACCATATTATTTATATAGTTTACAATAACGATTTCATTTATTCATCCAATTCTTATTTACCAGGGTAATGTTCGTAATGGATAAATGTGTTTTCTGTGATTGACTCCCGGCACAATAGCTCAGTAAAGCGTTTTCATTGTTCACAAAGTGAATGGCTATGTAGCAATACCATCCGTCCGGGTCATCGTGAATGTTTTTGATTTTCTCCCACGTTTTCCCCTCATCCTTGGAAATAGCCATGGTTAACGGTGTCCTTTTACCCTTGATTTCGGGGTTCGAACCGTCGTTGTTGTTCCATACCAGCAACCAGTCGCCCGTATCGGGAATTTTTTCGATAGTCGCGGGGGATAGAGGGGAAGGTATGTTACTGGTTTCAACGTGACTCCATGTTTGCCCTTTGTCCGATGAATAAGATAACAGTTGAAATCCCCCACTTGCGCGAATGTACATCATTATCCTACCATCATTCATCTCCGTTAACCCGGGTTCTTGAGTAATGATGTCGGTTGTATTAGTAACTTGGGAACTCGATTGCCAAGTCTTGCCATTGTTGTCCGAGAAATAACAATATAAATCTCCCTGATCTTCCCATTTTTTACCGGGCGCTTGATGCAAAGATACAGGCATGAGTAACCTCCCATTTTTTAATTGAATGACTCTGGCGTTATTAAGCACAAAATACCCTTTCTTATCTGTAATACAAGGGATGGGTTCACTCCATGATGTCGCTTCATCTTTAGAGACTCGCATCATTGGAATACAATCTTCTTCTGAATTTTTTTTCGCATAAAACAAAGCGATTTCACCGTTTTTCAAGCGTAATAACGAAACAGACATCACGTTCATTCCGCCCTCATTTTCAACAATAATTTCGTCTTCATCCGTCCAGGTTTTTCCCTCGTCATACGAATATCGCCCTGCCAAATATGCGGGAGCATAATCACTTGAAGACTCACCGTAATAGCGACTGTATATAAATAATATCCCCCCATCTTTAAGGTTGATAAAGTCACCTTCACTGTTACGAGGGTTATCTTCTGAAGGAGCTAATTGTAGGACAGTTACCGGAGAATTGTCGAGTGACTTATTCTCCTTCTTGGTCGAAGAGCATGAGGTAATAAGTAAATCAATGAGCAAAGCGCTTATCAATAAAAGGGTTGCTTGTCGCTGTTTTTTGATTTTTGTTTTCATGCGATTGTTTATTTATATTGCAGTGCATAGAGCCTTTTATATTTAGAATAATCATTCTCAAGGGTGTTTAATGACTGTTTTGTCATATTGCTTTGATTTTGATTTAGTTTTATACCTGATTGCAGTGGAGTTCTTTCTGTTTCATTCTTGTTTTTATCTATGCGGAGAAAGTTACTTCTTAAGTTGTGATTGGTATCGTTGTTTTAGCAAAATATTTTATTCAGGATTATTATTAGTACAAAAAAATGTAATGTTAACCTGAAACAAGATAAATCGCTTTATTTGGAGTTTAACACGTTATATTTTAATTACATGATGTCTAAATATTATTGAAATCTAATAGAATAAAGATCCGCATCCTTTAATATAAAACGTAACCGTATGGCTTTCCCCTCCAATGATGAAAGCGGTGGTGCATTTTCCCATCTTACAACACGTTCTATAGAGTCACCGAAAATTGGGTCGCAATCTTCCACTTTATAACCTGGAATCGGACTGCCGTTTTCATCCTGTATTTCAACTTTTATATCTCCTGCCGCTGAAGAGGAAAAATTCAATATAAGTTTATTCCCGGTAAATGTCAATGGTTTTGTTACAAGTTCTCCCCCACTCATTGGTGCACTTACAGAAACAAAGCCATCTTTCCTAAGGGTATAGCGGCGAATAGCAACATTGTCTGTAGTTGATCTGAAGTTTTCACCCACGTAAAAAGAGAGTTCATTTGGTGCACCTTTTAATGAAGACTTTGTTTCAATAATTGACCAGCTGATATAAATATTCCCATAATTCCATGTTCCTGGTCTTTCAATACCAGGACGCAAGAAGGTTTCGTCCCAACGGTTGAAAAGCACACCATCTCTACTAGTCATGAAAAGTCCTTCAGTAATTGCTGTCCCATATCTATTATCTAAACTTGACCTCCATTCACGATCTTCAAATTCCGGCAATGCTTTCATTGACTCTGACCAGCCACGATCAATATAACGTGTAGGGAAACCAATCAAAATATGAGGAGCGTGAAAATATGGCTTAATCTGATTTGTGTATAATTGAACTCCAGATTGAGAATTCACGAATGTCAAATCTTCTTGATCGTACCAGTTTATTAAATCATTTGACCTGGCAGTACGGATCCCCCGAATTCCTTTATAAGGAGAGTCATCTGTTCCATCAGTGAAATAACGCCAATATGCGCGGTACTCCCCTTTATGATTATCCCAAAACGCTAGGTTTTGTGAATCAAAAGCTCCATCCGTAATTATGGCACGATCTGTCATCGGATGCCAATTGATGCCATCTGGCGATTTGTAAACAATAAGTCCTCTTGGTTTCCCATTGTAATTCATGACTGCTTTATATAATGCCTCAGGTGAAACATTCGGATTCTCATCTTTGAACACAGCACAATGAACTCCATCGGCATTAACATCACCCATTACACCATTAATGAATACAATATTGTTATTCTTTGATCCTTGAAAATCATAAAGACCTAAATTGGGTTTGTGCCAATTAATGCCATCATGACTTTCAGCATAACATGTATACCATCTCTTTAGTGTATCGGAAACCTGAGTCCGTTGATCGTAAGTGTTATAATACATGCGGTACCTTATTCCATCAAAAAAAACACTTCTATAAGCCCCACAATTGCCTTCCCAAGGTTCATCAAAAGTAAGGACAATTTCTTTAATTTCTGGTTGATTTAATCGTAACCTTGCATTCCCTTTTATACTATTTATTAAATAATCATCAACAAATAATTCAAGTCGGGAACCTATATTTATGATACTGTCATTCTTTACAGGTTTATTTGAAAACGCAAGAGTTGGAGTCAACAAGAATAGAATTAGTTGACTTGACACTAGTTTAGATAAGATTTTCATACGATTATTTTATTTTTTACATTTCGGTGTATGGAACCTTTGATGATTAAAATAATTATTCATTAAAAATAGACTATTTCTCGCCACGGCATAGTCCAAGTGAACTTGGCCTCTGCTCGTTTGGCTTAACGAAATAGTTTCCAAGGATGTTTAATGATTATTTTAATCATGTCGGTTTCATATTTAATTTTTTACTCGAAAATAAAAGTTTTAGGATTTTAATTTAAATGCCAATGTTCCTTAAAAGCTTTTGCGAAATCTCAAGGAATAAAGATCAGCGTCCTTTAATATGAAGCGTAATTTGACGGGTTTACCCTCCAATGATGATAAGTCATTATTGCCTTGCCAAGTTATAATACGTTCAAGAGTGTCTCCAAAAATTGGATCACAATCATCCAACGAAAAACCAGGAATTGGCTTACCATCTTCATTTTGTATCTCAACTCTTATTTCTCCCGCTGCAGATGAAGAAAAATTAAGTATGAGATTATTTCCTGTAAAGGTTAATGTCTTAGTAATAAGTTCTCCTCCGCTCATTGGAGCATTAATCGAAACAAAGCCATCTATACGTAGAGTATAACGGCGAAGATCACAACTCGTACCTGTCCAGTAATTTTCTATAGCATAAAGAGACAATTCATTAGGTGCACCTTGAATATCAGACTTCGTTTCAACAATGGACCATGCAAGATATTGCTGACCATAATTCCAAGTTCCTTTTCTTTCAATACCTGGGCGTAAAAAAGCTTCATTCCATCTTTTAAAGTTTACACCATCTCTACTAACCATTATAAGGCCTTCTGTAATTGCTGTACCATAACGTTGCGAAGATTTTTCGTGAATTGAAGCACGATATTCCCTTTCTTCAAGTTCCGGAAGGGATCTCATTGACTCAGACCATCCACGGTCTATATAACGAGTTGGGAAGCCGATTAATAAGTGCGGTGCACGGTAATATGGTTTTATTTGATTTGTATAAAGTTCTTCATTAGGAGAATCTACATATTTGAGATCATTTTGTTCATCCCAAATAACCATATCTTTTGATACAGCCGTTCTTATACCCCTTGTCCCTTGATATCTAGATTCCTCTGTTTCCTTATCAAAGTATCGCCAGTAAGCCCGGTACTCCTTATTTTCACTATCCCAAAAAGCCAGATTTTGTGAATCGAATGCGCCATCAGTAATAATGGGATCTGGACTCATTACCTTCCAGTTAAATCCATCAGGTGATTTAAATGCAAAAAGACCTGTTGGTTTTACTGCCCTCAAAATGGCTTTATATCTTGCATCAGATTCTACATTTGGATTTTCATCTTTAAATACGGCAGGATGACCTCCATCAGCATTTACACCATCCATTATACCTCTAATAAAAACAATATTGTTGTTTTTTGAACCATTAAATTCATATAAACCAAGATTTGGTTTTTGCCAATGTATCCCGTCAATACTTTCAGCGTAACCACATGCTATGCCATGTTCAGGAAATTTTCCTACTGGATGTTGCCATGCCTTGTAATACATTTTATATGCATCACCATCTTGAAAGATGCTAACATACCCGCTTCCAGCCCCTTCCCAGGGGGCATCAAAAGTAATGACGATCTCCTTAAGCTCAGGGTGATGCAACCTAAGCTTTGCCTTTCCTGACAAATCTTTTATTAAATAGTTATCAATAAATAGTTCTAACCTAGAGCCAATATCTACTGGATCTGATAATACTGAACCTTGTGCACTCAAATTTTGGGATATCATTAAAATTGCTAATGATATTATTATTAAAATATTCTTCATGTTGATAAATTATAGTTCTACTGAAATCATATATGTCTTGAATTGCTTTAAATTACTGAAAAAGAAAGGAATAAAGGTCTGAGTCTTTTATTATAAATCTCACACGCACCATCTTGCCCTTTAGTGAAGATAAATCCTTCCCGCTTTCCCATGTTACCTTGCGTGCAAGTGAATCTCCAAAAATAGGAGGACATTCCTCTAATGAAAAACCTGGAATTGGCTTCCCATTTTTATCCTGAAGTTCAACTTTAATATCTCCTGCTGCTGAGGATGAAAAATTTATAATCAAATTCTTACCGTTAAATACAATTGGTTTTGTTATAATCTCACCACCATCCATAGGAGCATTAACCGAAACAAAGCCATCCACACGCAAAGTATAACGTCGAAGATTACATGAGATTCCGGTCATATAATCTTCAATAGCATAAAGAGATAACTCTTTGGGAGCATCTTCAATTGAAGACGCTGTTTCAACAATTGACCATGCTATTAATTGATGACCATAATTCCATGTTCCTTCCCTTTCTAGTCCAGGACGTAAAAAAGCTTCATCCCACCTTTTGAAGGTTACTCCATCTCTACTAGTCATAAATAATCCGTCAGTTATTGTCGTACCTATTCTTTGACTATAATCTGCACGGATTTTACGGTGACTTAGTTCTGGCAAAGCAAGCATAGATTCAGACCAGCCACGATCGATATATCGCATTGGAAAACCAATAAAAATATGAGGTGCTCTGTAATATGGCTTTATTGCATTTGTATAGAGTTGTGTTGGAGAAGAGGGGGTGAAAATTAAATCTTTTTGATTAGACCAATTTATCATATCATTTGACACAGCAGTGCGAATGGAACGAATAAAACCAGGAGCAACATCTTGACTCGTATTTTTATCAGTCCCTTCTGGAACTTTAATGAAAGTTCGCCAATATGCCCTATATTCTTTATTTACACTATCCCAAAAAGCCAAATTTTGTGAATCGAAAGCACCATCTGTAATAACAGGTGCTTTAGCTAAAGATGACCAATGTATTCCATCAGAAGATTTAAACACAACCAATCCTCTGGGATTTGATTTCCATGAAACGAGTATGGCTTTATATCTTGCATCGGGTTCTACATTTGGATTTTCATCTTTAAATACAGCAGGATGTCCCCCGTCAGCATCTATTCCGTCCATAATGCCGTTGATAAAAACAATATTGTTGTTTTTTGAGCCATTAAATTCATACAAACCTAGATTTGGCCTTTGCCAATGTATTCCATCAGTGCTTTCGGCATAACAACATCTAATACCTCTGTCGGCAAACACACCTGACTCGTGTTGCCACGCTTTATAATACATTTTGTATGCATCTCCATCCTGAAATATACTAACATACCCACTCCCTGAACCTTCCCAAGGAGCATCAAACTTAAAAACTATCTCCTTAGGTTTAGGATGATGCAATCTAAGCTCTGCTTTGCCTACAAATTTTTCTATTAAATAATCGTCTATAAACAGCTCTAAACGTGAACCAACATCTATTGTTAATTCAGGAGTAGTTCTTGGAGAAATGCCAGCACTGTGGGTTAAAGTATCTCGAAAATCTGATGCAGTCAGACAAGTACTTTGAAATACTAGATAGAACAATGCTGTACAGAATATTAATTTAAAAATTTTTCTCATTGTTTTTTTATGATTTTATTAATCCACTTTGAAAATAAATATTCACTTTTATCAGAAGTCATTTATTTTCAAAGTGGATTAAAATTTATAACTGCTTTTTCAACTTTAATATTTTAATTAATTCCACCCTTCATTTTGCTTGAGGTTTGGATTCAGTGATATTTGGACAGTAGGTATTGGTGCAAAATATTTATAGTATGGAAATTCTTTAACCACCGTGGGTTTTGTAATAATTCTGCCTTTATCCCCTTCTGATAATCCAATTGAGGTATTGTTAATAATCATATAAAAAACCCCTTCAACCACATTGGATGGGGTGGCAGAAACAAAAGAAATATCAGGTTTCCCGTCCCCATTTAAATCATATAGTTGGTTCATTTCAGGTACATAAATCCCATCGGTTTCTTTTTCTAAATTATGTGCCTGTCGCCAACGTATTAAATCATCCCATCTAAATCTTTCCAAGATTAATTCAATTGCCCTCTCTCTTCTAATTTCCATAATAGCTATTGAAGAAACATTTTCATAAAAGTTTTCCTTCAAGTATGGATCTATGGTTTTTGGCATTGAAGTGTCGATTATACCTGCTCTTTTTCTGAGCAAACCTATCGTTTTATCCCAATCATCATTAGTGAAAGTTCCCAGTTCAGCTTTTGCTTCTGCATAATTTAATAGAATCTCAGCGTAACGCATTAATGGGATATCATTTACATTACGACCTAATTCATCAAATATTGGGTCAGGGTGTGACCATTTTATTGGATGGTATAACGTGGTTGAAACTCCTCCATACGGAGCCGGCGTTGACCCATCAAGCCTCACATATGATGGAGTACGAATAGTTTGAGATAACCTCAAATCTCGATTTTTAACTTCTCGAGTGAAAAAAATGGTATCGTATCCGGGGATGTCAGTAAAACGACTACCGTCGATATTTAAATACGTGTTTACAAACCTTTTATTTAGTGATGTCATATACCGTCCTCCGATATTTGAATAAGTGTTAGTTGAACTATGGCGAATTTCTAAATCATCACTATATGCATTGGTTAACATAACTTCATTGCTGACCACATAATCTGTAATGAATAAAGAGTGGTAATCTTTGTTAGGATTACCAGTCATATTGAGGCTATATAAACCACTGTTGATGATTTCGAGTGCAGCATCCGCGGCTTGTTGTAGCCAAAAATCAGCCGTATTCGATAAACCCAATTCATGATGGTATTTTCTAAAGGTGCCTTCAAAAAGACAAATCCGAGATTTTAAACCCAAAGCAACCCATTTAGTAACAGTTGTGCTCGAGTTGTCTTTTTGAGAAAAAATATTGTTAATCGCGTAATTCAAGTCAGCTAATACTGAATCCATTACCAATGTCCTTGGGTCTCTTGATTTATAAAGGTCTTCATCTTCGGTATTTAAGGGTGAGCTATACCACGGGACGTCACCAAATCTTTTTACTTTATCAAAATAAAATTTAGCCCTAAACCATTTTGCTATTCCAGCATAATGATTTTTTATTTCTGCCGATGCTGAAGAAATATAATAGTTTTCAATAAAATAATTTATTCGGCGCAACTCGTCCCAATACCAGAAGGCCTCATCTTCAGGAGTATAAGCTCCTGGCACATAATATTTTTCCACAAACTGCCCGTTAAATGTCAAATCACTTCTGGCATCAGTAACGTATTGAAATTCTTGAATTCCTGTGTGTGAAGGAAATCCGAAAATAAAGTGTCCAGGGGGAAATGTTCCTGGCATTTCGTATAAAGAAGTAATATACATCCTTAAATTTTGTTCTGTGGCAAATGCTTGCTCTTTTGTTAAAGCATCTAACGGCTTTGTGTCCAGCATGTCATTGACGCATGAACTCATTAACACCATCGCTGCAATTATTACTAATATCTTTTTCATACCAATTCAAATTTAATGCCATTAAAAACTCAAATTAAACCCCAGATTATAGGATTTTAGCATCGGGTAATAAGTTCCAACTCCTCCATCCATTTGTTCCGGGTCAATATCCCTGGAAATCTTAAATACAGGCGAATAGGTCCAAATGTTTTGGCCAGAAATAAATAGTTGAATGTCCTTCATACCAATTTTTTCAGCAATCTTTTTAGCCGAATAGGCTATGGTTAGGTCCTTTAAACGAATGTATGCCGTATTTTGTAAATAACGTGTTTGTGGTTGTAGTTGTCGATTTCCGTATGCCATATTTCCTTTCCACAAAGGCCAATAGGCATTAGGGTCAGGATTATCTTCATGATAAGCGTTTTTCAAAAAATGTTTGGGGATTTCTGCCGCCCAGTACCCATACGGCCCCCAAAATGGATTCTGATGATGTGTGGGATACCAATCCCTTTTCCCTACACCTTGGAAAAATGCTGAAACCGAAAAATCACCATAATTACCGTTTAAGCCTATTCCAAAATTGAAACGAGGCGACATGTTTCCAATGATGGATAAATCGCCAGGATTGTGTATAGTCCTATCACCCCAATCAATTTTCCCGTCATTATTTATGTCCTTGAATTTTATATCACCGGGTTGAGCGGGTTGACCTCCAATATTGCTTTGAATAAAATTCTGATTCACATGATTATCTATGTCGTCCTGATCTGCAAACAATCCCAATGTCGTTAGTCCCCAAATATCCCCAACTTTCATTCCTTCATAATATCCAGCGGTACGATAATCAGGATCAATGATTAAACTGCCATTGGGATTGTTGAATTTCGTGATAAACGATTGGCTGTCCGATAAAGCAAAACGAATACCATAATAGAATGGTTTGGTTGATTGAATTTGACCGTTCCACTTAACGGTAAGCTCAAATCCTTCCGTGTATAATTCTGCGTAGTTACCACGAGGTGAAGAGGCGCCAAAGACCGCGGGTAAAACAGGCCCAGATGTTATCATATTACTTGTTGTCCTTTTAAAGTAATCAAATACAATCCCCAGCCTGTAATTGAAGAGATCTATATCTAAACCCAAATCAAAAGTCGTAGATGTTTCCCAGGTAAACCCGTCAGCCATCACCTCGGGATTTCGAATGACTACTGGCCTTTCTCCTTGAATAATCTTTGATGTTTTATAAGCATTGATTTTTTCTATATACATGTAAGGACTTATTAAACTGTTTCCAAGTGATCCATACGAAAATCTTGGTTTTAAGTTATCCAACCAATGATTCGTATTTTGTAAAAAACTCTCTTCACTTACTCTCCATCCCAATGAAATTGAAGGGAAGAATGCAAATTGTTGATGCGCAGGAAATTTTGATGAGCCGTCATAGCGTGCATTTAGCTCAATGAGGTATTTCTCTTTGAAATTGTAATTTAATCTCGAAAAAATACCCGCGTTTGCCCAATCGCTACCACCACCAGAAATATTTAAGTTATCACCTGTTACAACATTAAAGGCATCTAACTCTTCCAGAAGAATATTGTTTCGGTTGACGTTTAAAAATCTTGTTTTACTCAATTCAATATTAGTGCCTGCTAAAATTTGCAACGAGTGATCATCAAATACATTTTGAAATGTCCCGTATAAATTATAAGCATAATAGTTGAGTGTGCTTCTATCATTATATAAGTAGGTGTCACCAACATTCACTATGTCACCGGGCCTATTACTATAAGGAACAGGAATATGTTTTCTATTCGTTTCAATGATTTGATTCTTATAGGTGAAGTCACCTTTGAGACTTAATTTTTCTTTTAACAATGTTGCTTCAAAATCTGCATTCAAAGATAGTTGATTCCGTTTTGTATCCGTGTAGGATTTCCCTTCTAGCACTCCAATTGTTTGTGATCCAATTTGCGTGTACGTACCATCAGGATTACGAGGAATTCCCATTGGAGTGGCACCACTTCTAATATACATGTTGTTCCAAATATTAGCTCCTGAAAAGGGATCAACATACCCATTACTTGAATAGGCGAGATTACCATTGATATTTAACCATTCAAAAGGTTTTACTGAACCTTTGGATCGAAAATCATACGTTTTATATTTATCAGTTCTTATATTATACAAGCCATCTTGCTGATAGTAACGACCTGAAATATAATAGGAGGCTATATCACTACCTCCTGAGGTTGATAATGAGTGCTCCATCGAGGGCATATTATCTTTATAAAGGAGTTTCCACCAATCAGTATTGCCATAATACATATAAAAACCAGTTGCAGGGTCAGCTACTGCTTCAGGATGACCATGGTCGGGATTTTCGGCGCGATATTTTAATTCCTGAATGTAATCTTGGTTAAAGTTGATGCCAACTGAACCAACTGATGTAGGAGTTCTTGTGCCACCATAAAGGTTGTAGAAACTCTGCCAGTACATTTTAGACCAAATATAGCTGTCTTTTAAAACATCGCGTTGAGCCGTTCTGGAATTTAAGGAAAATGTAGTTGAATAATTAAATTGTTGCTCCTTCTGGGGTTTTTTTGTTGTAATCAACACTACCCCAAAGGCGCCTCTTGAACCATAGATGGCAGCTGAGGAAGCATCCTTAAGAACAGATACATTTTCAATGTCATTCGGATTAAGATTTCGTACATCACCTTCCACTCCATCGATTAACACCAAAGCAGAGCCACCTGCTCCAATAGAAGTTAGTCCACGTACATTGTAAGATGGACTATCAGTTGGCCTTCCACTGTTAAATGTAATATTTAATCCAGGAATTTGTCCTTGTAAGGCTCTAGAAACATTAGGCACCGTGATGTTCTCAAAAATTTCACTGTCGATTTGATCAACCGCACCGGTTAGATTGATTTTTCTTATTGTCCCATAACCCACCACGACAACCTCATCTAATGCCTTCGTGTCTTCTTTCAATATAACTTCAAAGTCGGTTTTTCCTGCTACACTAATTTCTTGCGGTAAATAACCGATGTAAGAAATTAGTATTGTGGCATTTTCTTCTACCCTTAAAGTAAACCTGCCAGCCACATCGGTAATTGTTCCATTTGTAGTGCCCACTTCAACAATATTGGCACCAATAATGGTTGTTCCGTTTACATCAGTAATCGTTCCAGTAATTCGTTTCTTTTGTTGTTGTTGTGTCAACTCGGGAATAATCTCCTTAACGTTTTCAGATGTAACCTTCGTGTTCTCGTGATAGATAACCACCTGGTTGTCTAATATTCTGTACGAGAACTCCGTGCCGGTCAACATCGTATTCAGGATCTCTTCAATGTTTCGAGAGTCCAGCTCTATATCTACTTTCTTTTTGAGTAATGCTTTGGCATTACTTGCGAAAACAAACCGGAAATCACTTTTTCTTTCAATTTCTTCGCAAACATCCTTGATCGAGAGAGATCTCGAATCGAGAGAAAGTTCAACTCCTTGTGAATAACTAGTGGCAGCTTGCGAGCATAGGAAACCCAAAAACAGGAGGAATAAGGTTATTCTCATGATTTTGAAGGTGTGTTTTAAATTATTAAGGGATTTATTCCCTTCAATAGAACTTTTATTCATACCTTTGTAACGATTTTAATTATTAATAAACCAGATAATTAGAATTCATGGCCGGGCGGTATTCGCGGTACCGTTTGGCCTTTTTTGTAAAGTAGGTGGCGATCACGCCGTTTGCTTGTTTTTTTAGTTTTTCTCATAGGCATTTTGTTTACGTTGTGTTACTTTTTGTAGATGTAAATTGCCCTGTTTTCTCTTTTGTACTCCGTTCCCGAGAGTAGCGAGAGGGTGGCCATCACGTTGTCCAGGTTTTCGGATAGGATGATCTTGCCCGTGCAGGTGATCCCCTTGAACGAAACGGCATCGTTTAAGTTAAACGAAAGGTTGTAATACCGCTCGATCTGCTTGAGTACCTCGGTCACGGGCGTGTCGTCGAATGTAAGGTAACCCTCTTTCCAACTGGTAAAGGCGAGAACATCCACTATGCTTGTTTCAAAAGTTCCCGTTGTCGCGGAGTAAATGGCTTGCTCATTGGGCGATAACATTACTTCTCGCGTCTCTTCCGCTTGTAATCCAACGCTACCTTCTACCAATACCACGTGAGAGGGTACACCGGAATAGGCCGACACGTTGAATTTCGTGCCATGCACGGTGATGTCGTAGCCGGACGCGTGTACCACGAACCGTTTCTTGCTATCGGGAGCCACTTCAACGTACATCTCCCCGGTAAGGGATACTTCCCGTTTATCTCCCGAGAAAGTAGAAGGGAATTCAAGGGTTGATCCCGAGTTTAACCATGCACGCGTGCCATCGGCTAACACGATCTCCGACCGTTTCCCGTAGGGTACGATTAGCTTATTCAGGGCGTGTTGTTCCATCGATATCTCGACTTCTTCGGCCCGCTCACTTTTTACCCGGGCTGTCTTGTCGTCTTGCATTTCGATATCTACGTTCCCCTGGAACGTGGCGGTTTTGTTTCCTGAAATAAACAGGATGTTTTCTGAATCCAGTTCGTTTCCCACGATGTAATTGTCGTGAGAGGTAAGCTCACCTCCCGGTTTATCGGTAGCATGCTGGAAGTAAAAGAGCGATGAAATAAATAGAGCAACGGATGCCGCTGCCACGGAAACGCCACGGAGTAAAACGCGTTGGCGGTTACGTGCACGCAGGGATTGTTTTAAGCGCTTCATGGTCTCTAGTTTTTTCTCTTGAGGCAACACGGGTAAGGAAATTTGAACAATATCACGGAAATATCGTTCCGCTTGTTCAAAATCCTTCCGCTTTTCGGGATTTCGTTGAAGAATATCTTCCCAATACTCATCAAGTTCCGTGGAAGGGAATAATTTCCACTCTATGAACCGCTCGTCTTTCAAGAAACGGGTAAAGCCGGTGTTGATAGGTTTCTTTCGCATTGGTAGTTACGATAAAACAGCGTTTATTAGCACCCTTTATACTAAAGACGAGGATGGCGTGAAAACATCATCGCTTTTCAAGAAAAACTTTAATTTTAACAAAAGTCAACAGTGAGGGGCTATATAACTGCCGACAAAAACAGGGCCATGGTTAATGAGGCTGCCCTGAGCTTCACGATTGATTTGCTCACGAGGTTGCGCGAGGCCGCCACCGAAATCTGCATGATCTCCGAGATTTCCTCGTAACTGCATTCTTGAATGTAACGCAGGTAAATGACTTCGCGTTGGCGGTCGGTTAGCCGGTTCAGGACGTTTTCTACTTTCTGGCGAATCTCGTCCGCATCCTCTTTTTGAATCAGCTCGTCTTCGACCGTTACGTTCAGTTGAAAGGGGAGGAGGTTGTCTGCATCACTTCCCTTCTGTGAGTGCGAGTGGTGGATGGGAACGAAGGAACTGGCAAACTCCCTGGTGGTTCGTTTATGGTCGATAAGTCGGTTTCGTAATGAACGGAAAAGGTAAAACTTAAGGTTCTTGATTTCATCCAAAGAGGCGTGTTGGGTACACAGCTTGTAAAAGACGTCGTGAATCGCATCCATGGCACTCTCCTCATCAAATCCCAAATGTAACGCGTACGAGTAGAGGCTGTCTAAATACTCGTTGTACGTGGCAGCGATATGTGAAAATTTGATGGATGACATGTACACGCGAAAAATTTACGAACTCCCTGCAAATTTATAACAAAAGTAAATAAAGACGAAATGTTTTCGATAAAGAGTAACCAATAAACATTACTTATTCGCTCCTTAAGAAAGAATTATTCTTCTGACATTCAATAAAATAACTTCAAAAACAGTTGTGTGTTATTACAGGATTTCGTATCTTCACGTGCTAAAACACTGCAAATCATGTTACGAAAATTACCGGGAAAAGATACGTGAATAGACCAGTTTCGTGCTTTCAGACACAACAGTCTATGAGAACAACACCACCTTTCCCACCGATGCCAAGCTGTGCAAAAAGGTCATTGACAAGTGCAACGCGATTGCCGGTAAGGAGAAGATCAAGCAACGCCAGCGTTACACGCGAATAAGTAAACAGTTAGTTCGAGACACTTGCAATGCCAAACATCCCAAACGGGTGAAACAGGCCAGGGAAGCCAAACGCCTTATCAGAAAAGGCTGAAACGGAACAAATGCAGGGCCAGAGCCGCGATCGAACTTGTTTTCGGGCATCGCACGAAACAGAACACTTATACTTCAAATTCCTTGCATTTTATTATATAAGAGTTCCTTAGCAGCTTTAAGCATATTCTAATCAAATATTTTTCTAAAAGAAACACGATTGTCATCCTATTTTAAAATTATTTTTCAAGATCCATTACCCATACGTCATTTGCAACTCCTCCATCGTTTCGAGATATTAATCCCCCGATTAGCCACAGTTTATTATTAAATTCAACTATAGCAGCAGCGTGTCTTGGTTCCCAAAAAATCCCTTTTTGTCGTGTCCAAGAAATCCCATCAGGGCTATACCAAACGTCATTGAGCATAGTGTCACGTTTAATATCAAGGTCGCCAGCCATAATCCAAAGTTTATCGTTGAAGCTCGCTATAGAACACCATTGTCGTGGTGACCAAGGAGCATGAGGAATTACTTGCGTCCAATGAACGCCATCATCCGTTTTCCAAACATCATTGAAGGCATAACTGTATAGTATACAGCCTCCATATAGATAAAGGGCGTCATTTAAAACAGCAGAGCCCGTTATTAACCCGCGAGGAGCCCACCTCGCGAATTCTACCTCCCTAGTCCAATGAATACCATCAGTCGTAGACCAAATATCATTGTATTTTTCGCGCATCTCATTTCCAGGGAAAGTGATATGTAGACCACCCATTACCCATATCTTACCTTTGAAACTGACGATATACGGGAAATACCTTTCTCCCCAAGGGACTTTGTCTATGACTTTGTTCCAATGTACACCATCATTTGTATTCCATACGTCAGTGTGTTGATCCCCACCAATTACCCAAAGTTTCTCGTCATGAACAACACACCCAAACCCGTGGCGTCCGGCCCATGGTGCATTTCCTTTTGACTCCCAATTGATGCCATCTGAAGTGCACCACACTTGAGACGTCCAATGATTTGTGCCCTGTATGTATGTTGCTTTATCGTGATCATATCTTCCCAACCAACCACCTAATAACCACATCTTTCCCTTGAAAACTACCACTTGGTGACCGTCAACTCTTAAAAATGGAGCCGCTTCATTTTTAATCACTTGCCTCCACGGGCTTTTTTTTACAGTAACCCGGTATTTTTTCTGGTGACCATCACTTGTTTTTACAGTATACACCTGTGGATGTGAAAAATTCATTTCAATACCACTTGCAGGGCTGATTGTCGTGTTGTTAGATGTTATTATACCTGTTTTTATATTTGAAATATCAGTTTCGTAAGGGACATGAATAACAATGCTATCCCCTTCTTGTTCTACTATTTGCTCGGTTCCGACAAGTTGAAAGCTTTCAATGTAGGAGTCCTCCGTGTTATTCCTATTTCTCTTTTCAGTGAAACAGCCTGTCAAAAACAGAAGAGAAGAAAACACGAAAATAATACGAAGTTTTTTTGAGATATTCGCCATGGTAATTTATTGCTATTTAAATTAAATATTAATTCTACTTTAAATTTCACCCGCCATCGTCGTGGGTGAACTTCAAGAGAATCGAGAAACAGACGACAGAAAAATGTGAATGAGCATTTTCAAGGCAGGATGGCCTCAATTTCCCGGTAAAACAGCGGCCAAAGTGTTTATTTTGCAACAATATTTTTAATGAAATCAAAACTAGAAAATCTTTTAAGGAAACCGCTGTTTTTACCGTTTCATGAAAACAGGACTTTCATAGGGAACTTATTAGCTAATTTGAAAGATTTGAAAGATAGGAAGCTGCTGTGTTACCAAACACAAAACCAAGTAACATAAAGGGGGCGCAGGCAAGGCTTTCCAGCAAAACTATTCACGCGCTATAAATAAAATAATATAAATTAAAATACTCAAAATAAACGGTTTCCCCGCATTTGATTTAGATTGTTTGCGAAATAGAAATGATAAAATGCGAAACAAAATACCGTTATAATGAGAAAAATAAAAACTAGTATAGCTTACAGATTTCCATGAGGTGTTCGGTTTTTAATTCACGTTATTTAGGGTAAATCATATCCAATCGTGTTCCTGAAAGCAGTGAGGCTCTATCGCGAAAAACAGTGACACCTTACGCAAGCTTCTCGTATTTAATTGTCAAATAAAGAACAATATGGGATCTGTTTTGTTTTATGGTTAGTGCCTTTGTAATTATAAGCGGCATTAAAACTTCTTTGTTGATAACGCGAGA
Organism: Fermentimonas sp.; assembly: GCA_050951125.1. GTDB lineage: Bacteria > Bacteroidota > Bacteroidia > Bacteroidales > Dysgonomonadaceae > Proteiniphilum. Next base: position 69,576 of record JBMNIR010000006.1, read on the forward strand.
TTGGATACTAATGATAAAAATTTTGGTGCTTATTGATTCTACCACTCAGTTTAACCGCCATTTCCTGACCGGCTTAATCCGGTATGCCAAAGAGAATGGTCCTTGGACATATTATCGTTTGCCTTCCTATTATAAGGCATTGTATGGTGAAGCCGGGATAGTGGATCGAATCAAAGAGTGGGGCATAGATGCTGTGATCGCGCAATGGGAGCACGAGGGGGTGGATTTCCTCGATCAGCTGGATATTCCGGTTTTCCTACAGGGTTACCGGAATCCCAGTGGCCGATTTTCAAGAATATCCGGTAATTACATCGGCGCGGGAGTGATGGCTGCTCAGTTTTTCGCTAAAAGGAATTTCAAGCACTTCGCTTTTTATGGGAATAAAAATTTTTTCTGGTCAAAAGCTAGGGCCGAAGGTTATCGTCAGGAAGTTGAAAGGATAAAGGGGAACTATTATTACTTCGAGTCTGAACTGTTGGATAACATGGAGTGGAGTAAGGAGCATGTTGAGTTAGACAACTGGTTGCGGGGTTTACCCAAGCCGGTAGCCCTGTTCGCGTGCGATGACAACTTTGCCTTGCAGGTGTCGGAAATGTGCAAGGTGAACAACATCACTATTCCGGATGAATTATCGTTGCTGGGGGTAGATAACGATGAGTTAATATGCAACTTATCGCATCCTTCCATCTCCTCCATTGTCACGGATGATGAAAACGGGGGGTATCAAACAGGGAAAATGCTGCAGAACTTGATCTTGAACAAAACAGACACTCCTTTCAATATCATTATTGAACCGATACGTATTAAATTGCGGCAATCTACAGAGAAGTACAATATTTCTGATACCTATGTAAAAAAGGTGATCGAGTATATCCACGAAAACATCAGGCTTGACATATCCGTTAATGAATTGACGTCTATAGTTCCGCTTTCGCGCAGAAATCTTGAAAAGAAATTCCGGGAAGCCACCGGAACATCGATTTATCAGTTTATATTGGATAAAAAGGTGGATTTGATTTCGGCTGAGCTGCTAACCACGGATAAGGATTTGTGGGATATTGCCATTGAAACGGGATTTAATGACGTTAGAAATGTTTACAGGATTTTTAAAAAGAAAACGGGACATACGCCCGTCAGTTTTCGAAAAAAATACCGGCGAAAATAACCAATCCCAAAAACAGTTATTTTGTTCATATACTTTTATTGGCGTTGAACCCCGGTGGAATCGTGATTTGTTGAAAAAGTTAAACGCGCTACCGTGTGGCGCGTAACATCTCTCGTTTTCCCGGGGGACCGGGGAGTCTCTCCACGCGGTACCCGATCACTTGAAGCATCCTGCGAACCATGCCTTTCGCACAGTAGGTGGTGAGTACCGCCCCCGGTTGGCTCAACGCGTGTATCTGCTCGAACAGGTTGCTCACCCACATCTCTGGTTGTTTCTCGGGAGCAAACGCGTCGAAGTAAATCACGTCGAAACGCGTATTGGGGTGAAACTCCTCCAGTCGAATGACGTCTTGACGAACTTTCTTTAGCCGGAACTGGGGTATCACTTCCACCCACTCGCCCCACGGGGCCTTATGAAGCTGCATGAACACCTCTTTCCGGGCGGGAGCGACGAGATCGCCGTAATTCAGTTCCCGCACCTGTTCTATACTAAGCGGGTATTTTTCGAGGGTTGTGTAATGCACGGTTTTCCCTGTTTCTTCCGCGTGAAGCAAGGTAAGGAACGCGTTGAGCCCCGTTCCGAACCCGATTTCCAAAAGGTTCACTTCCCGTTTGTCGCAGTGGTTGAACCCGGCACGGATGTACACATGGAGTGACTCCTGGATGGCTCCGCACGTTGAATGGTAATGTTCATCAAGCGAGGGAACAAACAGGGTGTGCGACCCATCCCCCGACAGTTTCAAGATAGTCTCCATCCCCATTGTTTAACTTTACGCTAAGTCCTTCGCCTTGAACGGATGGAGAGGCCATGCAAAGTATCATTTAACAAGCCGTTACCCGTCACCTAGTTGTTTTTAATCAAGTACTCAGCGATTTGTACCGCGTTGAGCGCGGCTCCCTTCCGAATTTGATCCGCTACCGTCCAGAATGATATCCCGTTTTCATTGGTTAGATCTTTCCTGATGCGGCCCACGTAAACGGGGTCAGTCCCGGTAAGATTGAGCGGCATGGGGTAAACTTTTTCCGCGGGGTTATCGATCAGCTCTACTCCCTCGGCGTTTCGGAAAGCTTCCCGAGCTTCTTCCATCGATAGGGGACGCTCCGTCTCTACCCAAATGGCTTCTGAATGAGCACGCATCACCGGTACGCGCACGCAGGTGGCACTTACCTGTATATCGGAGTGCATGATCTTGCGGGTTTCGTTGTACATCTTCATTTCCTCCTTGGTGTACCCGTTCTCGGTGAACAGGTCCACTTGGGGGATCACGTTGTACGCGAGTTGATACGCGAATTTGGAGACGGTGGGCTCCTCCCCGTTGATTAACTGTTTGTACTGATCTTGTAGCTCCTGCATAGCGGCAGCACCCGCCCCTGAAGCGGCTTGGTAGGTGGCCACATGCACCCTTTTGATAGGGGTGATATTCTCTATCGCCTGTAGGGCAACCACCATTTGGGTGGTGGTGCAGTTGGGGTTAGCGATAATGCCTCGGGGACGGTTCAGCGCATCCTTCGCGTTTACCTCGGGAACCACCAGAGGGACATCGTCGTCCATGCGAAACGCGCTGGAGTTATCGATCATGATGGTACCATGCTTCGTGATAGTTTTGGCGTACTCCAGCGAGGTGCTGCCCCCCGCGGAGACGAAAGCGATGACGATCTCCTTGAAGTCGTCATTATGCCGTAACTCTTTAACCGTGATCGATTTGCCCTTGAAAGTATAGGAGGTACCGGCGCTTCGTGAAGAGCCGAACAGGATCAACTCGTCCATGGGGAAATTTCTCTCCTCCAACACGCGAAGCAACTCTTGGCCGACGGCTCCGCTGACACCTACGATAGCTATTTTCATTAGTCGAGTAGTAAAATAAAGCGCAAAGATATAAAAAAGTTGGAACACTCATACCTCGAATACCTTTCCTTCGACCGCTAATTCACTATTAGGAAAAACCTCCACTGCCTCTTTTAGCAAAGTCCCCAATTCGTTGTAGCGAGAGGAGTAGTGACCGATTACCAACTTCTTGACCCCTGCCATTTTCGCGATTTCAGCGGCTTGACGTGCAGTGGAATGGTACGTTTCCGCGGCCCTCTCACGTTCGCTCTCCGCGAAGGTAGCTTCGTGATAAAGTAGGTTCACTCCCTGGATGTATGGAACGATCTCCGGATGATATGCCGTGTCTGAGCAGTACGCGTATGCGCGGTGTGGATTGCCCGGGGCGGTTAACCGGTCGTTGCTTACCACGGTGCCGTCTGCTGCCACGAAGTCGGCTCCTTTTTTAATATCCCGGAGCTGCTCCACCGGCACTTGGTAACGGTCTACCTGCTCTCGGAGGACACGGCGGGGTGATTCTTTAACTTCGAACCGGAAGCCGTTGGCGGCGATCCGGTGTTTCAGCGGGAAGGTGCTAATCCGGATGAATTCATCCTCTAGAAGCAGCTCGTGCTGTTCGGGATGGAGCGGAACCAGGTTGATCTTGAACTGCATATGGTGCCCCAAGTAGGAAAGCAAGGGTCTTAGCATCAAGTTGATACTCTCGTGGGCATAGATATTCAGGTCGCTCGTTCGTCCCAACATGCTAAGCGTGGTGACCAATCCCGGTAGCCCGAAGATATGGTCGCCGTGCAGGTGCGATATAAACAGGCCCTGCAGCTTGCTCATCCGCACTTTGAACCTACGCATTTGGAGTTGCGTCCCCTCCCCGCAGTCAATCATGAACAGCTTCCCGTTCATGCTTACCAGCTGCGAAGGGGGATTTTGAAGCGTGGTGGGCATTGCCGATCCGCACCCGAGTATGGTTACCTGGAACTGACTCATATCAACAAATTCCAATAAATTTGTACAGCAGTACCCACTATTCCCGTCGCGGGCTTAGCTCGATCCACGTTTTAAGCGGGTAATGGTCAGAGTGCTTTATCTTGTCCACCTTGGTTTGATAGGCCCGCATGTTCTCGCTATGTAGGATGTAGTCGATCCGAAAAAGGAACAGTTCCTCGTGATAGGTAATCCCCGGACCGAATGAGGTGGATACGAACGCGTCCTTCATCCCTTTCCGCATCTGGTGATACGTGTAGGAGATGGGCGTGTCGTTGAAGTCACCACAGATAATCGTTCCCCGTGTGTCGTGCGTATCGAGGTGCTGTCTCACCATTTCTACCTGCCTAACCCGGGCCCTGTAGGCTCCTCCCAACCGGTTGCGAATATTGCTGGTAACCTGCTCAAGGCGAACCGTGTCGGTGTTCTGAAGGAAATTGCTGTACAGTTTTTTATCTTCCGGATTAATCCTGTTGGTCTCCAAGTGCACGTTCGCGACGCTGTACCTTTTACTGTTGATGTTGATCGTGTATACGGCCGCACCGTTGTACGACGACTCGAAAACTATCTCGTGGGTTCGTTCGATTGGGTACTTCGAGAAACATGCCAAGCCGAAGGTATGATATTTTCCTGAAGATTCCAAACCGGTGATGGAACGATAGGGGTACTTGTTCAGGACCCGATTCACGTCGCGTTGCGAGATTAGGGAGTGTCCCGTTTTACTTATCAGGTATTCTTGCAAGCAGACGATATCGGCATCGGTGGCAGCGATGTAATCAAGGATGGGTTGCTTCTTCGCGTGGATATTACTCTCTTGCGGGAACCCCTGAACGTTATAGGTCAGCACCTTGATGGAATTGGCCGGGGGCTTTGGGGAGTGGAGGTGCAGCGGGAAATAGGTAGTTACTGGCTTGTAGCATAGGACGATGGCCAATAGGGAGATGAAAGCCAAGCTCCACTTGCAAAAAGTGATCCAGAGAACGAGGTAAAGGGTGTTGATCAGCAGGATGATACCGAACCCTAAACCAATGTAGGAGAAGAGGTTGGTCTTAAGCGGGGAGACATTCCACGAAAGGAATGAGCAGAAAAGTAGGGCGATCGCGATCAGGTTGGTCGCGAAGATGATCCAAACGATCACGTCCCCAAACTTGGTTTTCTTATTTCCCGCTGGCATCGAACAACTTCTTTTTCTCTTCCGATGATAAACCGCTGTATCCCGACTGTTTTAACTTATCCAATATGGCATCGATCTCTTCTTGCTCGCTTCGCTTTCGTTGGTTGTATTCCCAATCGGTCTCGTGGCGAACGTTTGCCTTGTACTTCACCTTCATCTTCGCACGTTTTTGGCCTTTTGCACGCGGCTTGAAAAGCCCGACAACCCCATCGATAATACGGCTCATCCATCGCGTGATATCTCGCCCTTTCAGGTAGCGGGTAGCGTAGAAGTAACCCAGCAACGCCCCCCCGATATGTGCCACGTGACCGCCGGGGTTGGTGAGGCTACCCAGCGAGAGGAAGTCGAGCACGAACGCGAAGATCGCGATGTAGATGATCTTGATTTGCCCCAGGAACAGGAGGTTGATCCTCGTTTCGGGCTGATAGAACGCTGCTCCCATCACGATGGCCATCACCGCGGCCGACGCCCCGATCATCCAGCCCCTTCCCATATCCCGGTAGTAGGGGATGGTGTTAAACGCGATCACGTAGAGCAGGGCCCCCGCCAGACCCCCAAGCACGTAGAGGCTCCCTAGCGACCTCCCGGAGAACTGTTGCAAGAAGATCTTCCCGAACCAGTAGAGCCACAACATGTTGAAAAGTAGGTGGATAAACCCCTCATGCACGAACATGTAGCTGATAGGAGTCCATAATCGCCGTATTAGCAGTGGGAGGTGTGAAGGAACACCCAGGTACGTGATCAGGTCTAACGCGTACACGTTGAACAACGTGAAAATCACATCAATCACCTTCAGGATCACGAATACAGAAACGTTGATGAAGATGAGCCGGGTTACCACGTTGCCCGTTCGGTAAGCCTGTTTTAATCGCTCAATAATACCTCCCATGCCGCCTATCCTTCCTTTTCCAGTATATAATCATGAACACCCCGAAAAGCATCCCGCCCAGGTGAGCGAAGTGAGCCACGTTATCGCCCGTGCGGTTTGCCACCCCGAAAATCAACTCCAAAATCCCGTAACCAATGACGAACCATTTCGCTTTAATCGGGAATGGAAAGGGGATAATGAAAAGCTGCGCGTTGGGGAATAGCATCCCGAAAGCCAACAGGATGCCGAAAACGGCACCGGAAGCACCGACCGTAACGCTGTTGATCATCGAGAGCATCTCGGGCGGGAGTACCGTGCTTGCACGCAAGTAGATAACCAAGATTTGAATGAGTCCCGCGCCCACTCCCGTGACCAGGTAGTAAGTGATGAAACGCTTGGGGCCCCATACATGTTCCAACGTGCGACCGAACATGAATACCGCGAACATATTGAAGAACACGTGCGCCAACGAGTAAGGATCGTGAAGGAACATGTAGGTAACCAGTTGATACAGCAGGAAATGATCTGAAGCGGGAAAGTGAAGCCCGAATAGCCGTGTTAGGTCTAGCCCCCCTCGTCGCAGCAAGACGAATTGGGCTAACCAAATGATCGCGTTAATGATGATGATATTCTTCGTCACCACGGGCAATACCCCGGCGAAACTGTTCCTGGAATTTTGCATATGCTGTAAACTACGGTAGGCCGCGAAATTACGTATTATTTCCTACGTAATGGGGTCTTTTACCCCACAAAAAGGGTTTTTTTAAGAAAATCAAATTGTTTTCACCTTTTTTCTTGATTATTTTCGAATAATCGCTTATATTTGAGGCCAAAATAAGGCGGAGCCTTGACTGAATGCATGTTTAATTTTTTTATTTACTTTTTTTATGAACAAATCGGAACTAGTAAGTGCTATTGCTGAGAAAACAGGTCTTAGCAAAGTGGATGCCAAAAAAGCGTTGGACGCTACCCTGGAGACAATTTCTGAAGAGGTGAAAAGTGGTGGTAAAGTCGTATTGGTTGGCTTTGGAACATTCTCGGTGTCTGAAAGAAGTGCAAGAAAAGGGATCAATCCCCGCACGAAAGAACCCATTAATATTCCAGCCAAGAAGACCACTAAGTTCAAACCGGGATCGGACTTGTCTAACCTATAAGGGTAAAGCTCTAAAGATTTAAAAAAAGGAACAAGCTGTTTAGGTCTGTTCCTTTTTTTATGTGCGCTACGCATACCATACATCTATAGGGTGCAAGTCCCGAACGTGCCTGCCAATAGGAAACGTTAGTCAACGGCAAGGGTGTTGCCCGCGAGGGCAAATCTGAAGGAAGCCAGCGACAAAGCCGTGAATGAACGGACAGGAACACGATACGAGGCTTACCTTGTGGGTAAGTGGGCATTGGACCACGAAGCCCGATAATTGGACGTAAAGCAAGGGTAGTAAATCGTGTCACTCACGGTGAAAGAGGTATGAGTTTACCGTAGGAGGTCTGTATAAGACAGGTGGAGGCGAAGACGAGCGAACTGTTGTAGCAAAGCCGTTATACAGAAGTCAGCAGACGCCATAGTAGCCAGGAAGCTCTTGTAACGAGAGTGGAGCGAAGGGCAGAAACATTAGAGCTGATGAGTTTTTTTTTTAGAATAGTAAAAGCCAATGCCAAGGGGCAGAAAATAACCTTATACACAGATGAAGCGAAAGAAAGGAGCAGAATGTTGTATTCAAGGTAACCTTTTCGTCACGGACGTACCCGTATGGTACGAAAGTGACGGGAAGGTCAGCCCCGTGTGGCTTTCTATATGCGAAGAAGAACGTAATCAGACGAGAGATTTGATGGAACGTTTGACGGGCTATTCAAATTTGCACGAAGCCTATCAACAGGTACGCCGCAACGGCGGGAGCAGCGGTGTGGACAAGCAGAGTGTCGAAGAGTTCGGCACATGGTTCAGCAACCATTACAAGGAACTTCAAAACGATTTATTGTCCGGCACGTATGTTCCCCAACCGGTTAAAGGCGTTCAAATTCCCAAGCCGAAAGGCGGTTTCCGTCAGCTGGGCATTCCCACGGTCAAAGACCGGGTAGTCCAACAGGCGATAAACCAAGTCCTACAACCCATTTACGACCCGATGTTTTCCCCTTCGAGTTTCGGCTTCCGCCCACGACGAGGTGCTCACGATGCCCTGCGTCGAGCGTGCGAAATCGTTAAATCGGGGAAAAGTACCGTCGTTGATATAGACCTGGCCAAGTTCTTCGACGAGGTCAACCATCAACGCTTGCTTTGGCTTCTGAGTACACGGGTAGGGGATAAGCGCTTGCTATCCTTGATCAGTCGCATTCTGAAAACCGGTATACTTCGGGACGGGCTATGCAGTCAGCGTGTTAAAGGCACACCGCAAGGCAGTCCTTTAAGCCCATTGTTGTCTAACATCGTCTTGGACGAGTTAGACCAAGAGCTGACACGTCGGAACTTGGACTTCGTACGCTATGCCGATGACGTTCAGATATTCGTGGGCAGCTGCAAGGCAGCCGAACGAGTATATGATAGCATAATAGGTTTTATCGAAAACAGAATGCTCCTGAAAGTCAATCGAGAAAAGAGCGGTATCAAGCCGAGTTACAAGGTGAACTTTTTAGGCCATAGCCTTTTACGAGGAGGGAAGTTAGGACTAAGCAGGTCAAGCGAGGAACGATTAAAGATGAAGCTCAAATCCATTACCCGACGTAATCGCGGGGTAAGTTTCGAGCAAATCTTGCGAGAACTGGAAATGTTGCTAAGAGGTTGGTTACAATATTTCAAGTACGCTTCAATGAAAGGCAAACTTGAAAAGTTAGACGGTTGGCTTCGCCGCCGATTAAAATGTTACCGTCTAAAGCAATGTAAACGAGTAATCGGTATCGTTCGTTTCCTCACCTCACTTGGAGTTGAGGAAACATTAAGTTGGCGTACTGCCCTTAGTGGCAAGGGATGGTGGCGACTGTCTAACAGTCCCGCCCTGAACATAGGAATGAACAACGTTTGGTTTGCTAAACAAGGCTATTACAGTCTATCAGACAGCTACAAACAGTTGTTTCGTAATCCACTCTAATGTAACCGCCGTACACGTAAGTACATACGGTGGTGTGAGAGGTCGGAAAATAAAATAGGAGGAAAACCTATTTTATTTTCCTCCTACTCGATTGTTGTGTTAGCGGGGATCAATAGACTGACCATGCCGTCTTTATGCCCCCTGTTCATTTTTCAATATCCATGAAGTTTTGACTCACTTTCACGCCCACCCCCACCTTTTGTGCTTCAATTTAAAAAGTAGTTGACCCATTACTCGTTGCCCCCGATGGCCAAATTTATTCCCTCCTTCACCTGTTGCCACTGGTTGGCCAATTTTAAGTGAATCATGTCGAACAGGAAGTAACCGTCGCACTCGTCCATACAAGCCTTAACCGAGTTAACGATCGCCTGGTTTTCTTGTTGTGGTGTTGCCTTGTTATCAGGGTCCCAGTTGCCCACATCAGGGCCGCCGACCACCAAGGGGCAACTGTTTCTTATCTTCTCTTTCGCTAGCTTGCAGAAACCTTGCATGGTCCATTCGGTAGAGCCATACACCTTGAGAGGAGAGGCGTAGGCACCAATAAGGATCTGATCCATCAACTCCGCGTACCCGTACTCCATATATTTCGGGGTAGCCCACTTGTAGGAATGACTCGTGTTGTACTTCGGGCTTGCCCAGTTGACCCCCACCTCATAGTAGGTGGAGTACCATCCCCCGACGTAGACACCAAATTGGATATCCGCGTTCACGGATTTCACGGCGTCACGGGCCTTGCTCATAAAGTCGTACATCGTTTTCGCCCTGAATTCCAGCCATTTCGTGAAGTAGGGAGGGTAGGTCCCCATGTTCATCACCTGTTGCATGGTAGCACCGGGGGGGAGCACGTCATCTGGGAAGTTCGCCAGCTTTATATTCCCGAGGTAGGCTTCGAATTTTTCCCTGGTCAGGTTAGAGAAATCGGACTGGATGCCGTCGAATCGCCCTCGATCAAGTACGATGCCATCCAGGTCGTACTTGGCAAGGTCTTTGAGTAGTCCGCACAGGTAGGCCTGCACCTCATCCTTTACCGGGTTGAAAAATTTTGTTCCTCCCCCTCTATCCATAGTGTTCACGATACCGGTAGATAGATTTTCGTAGGTAGCCCACTCCTTTTTCGATGGGTCTCTGTATAGGATTCCCGAGCTGCCTAACCCGCTGCTATGCCCGCCCATCATGGTGTTAAATCCGGCATGAACCTTTAACCCGAGCCTATGCCCCTCGTCGATAAAGGCTTGGAGATAATCCCACGTGGCGGTGCGTTCCACCTTCGAGTAGACGCCGTCTACCCAAGCTCCTAACCATTTAACCTGTTCGGCACCCGCGACGGACGATGTGAACAGGATGTCGCCCGATGTTGGACGTACGTCTACCACGATATCGGTGAAACCGACATCTTTGGCCAACGCGAGGTCTCGGGTAATATTTTCCCGGCTATTGGCGAAATCCTTAAAATTGGCCGCCGCGTCGATCCAGATGTAGCGGGGTTTCTCCTTGTTCTCTTTAGGAGGATCGGGGAATTCATAGTCCGGCTCCTGGTGGTCCTCGCCGCACGCAAGCCAAAGCGGCAAAGATACCACCAGGAAGAGAGTCGGAAATAACACCCGGAAAAGTACCGGGAGAAGTTGCTTGTTGGTTGCCCTAATTATCATTGAAAAAGATTACATATCAATACAGTCGAACTGTACACAAACCACACATCCGTTGGTGTACATGAAATAGATATACATGTAGTATCCATCACTCGACACCTTCAGAATTGCATCGCCCGTACCATTGGTATTAACTCCGCCATTATCCTTTCCGCCATATGTACCGATGGGTGTTGTCCATATCGGCTCGGTGAAGGTGGAGACTGCGCTTGCATCGTACAGGTATATTTTATCGTCACTACCCCAGCTGAACGAGTTAATAGAGATGTTTACCGCGTAGGGATTGTTGTTAAAGATGGTGTAGTCGACTGCATTCTGAATCCAGTTAGAGCTAAGCTCCGGACCTCTCGCCTTAACGGTATTGGTCTGTCCGTCAACCCATGCAAATCGCCTGGGTGGCGCGTAGTAGGAGACGAAATAGTCAGCATTTGGATTCGAAGGGTCAGTTCCAACTACATCGGCATTGTTATTCCAAGGACCGTCAATACCGCTAATGGCCACGATTTCCGGATCCTGTGAGAGCAGTGTGCCGTCTTTCACCTGCCAGCGCGCAAAGCTTTTGTCAGCACCCATCAATGTCGCGGTAATGATAGCATCACCGTCGAGACTACCCTTGATAGAAAGTTTGCGACCTACAGCAGGACTGGATGTCCAATCAATATATAGTTCAGGTGTCCCATTCACGCCGTTAATCCTCCATACTTTGTAGGTGCCGGCATTGGGAGCCAAATTACACACCAGGATGTTATCACCATCATCTGCAGTCGCGAAGAAATTGGTCAGACCGCCGATGATTGATCCCATATTGGGCATTGTCCCAACTATTTCACCGGTTTTTCTATCCAGATAGATACTGGCTTCATTACGGGTGTTAATGACAACATAATCGTTGATAACCGCTAAGCTGGTGGTCAGGTGTAGTGCTGTGATGCCTAGTTCGCTCTGCAATTTTTTCGACCAGAGCACCTTGGCACTTCCATTGCGTATACCTCGATCTACCTTTTTGGGAACATCCTTGCGAACGGTATAGACAGCCTTGTCCACTCCGTTCTGCGCGGTTACGGTTAAAGTGATCGGCTGGTCATAATTCAGCGTGGTTGTTCTCGGATCAGGAGTAATAGTAGCGCCATGAGAAATGCTCAATTCAGCCGCTGCCTCCCCAATTGATTCGATTGAGATAAGAGAGATTGTTTTGTTCTTCTCGTCAATGATGCCGGAGATGCCAAGAGTATTTAGACTGAAACTGGTAATCATCGCTTCCGCGCTTTTACGAATCTCCGCGACAACCTTATAATCCTTTTTTGTTTTGGACTGATCGGTAACGGTGATGATATTTTCCTTGGTCAGGTCCAGATATAGTAAAGAAGGTGAGATTGTTACGTTATCATCGAGATTTGCTACTACCCGAACTTTTTTCAGATCATTCATTGTTAGCACATTGTCGGATGTTCTGGGGTAGTTATAAGGGAAAACGATTGTAATGATCCTGTTATCATAATCTATTTCGCTAGTAAAAAGATTGTCTGAGCTCTCATCCCCGTAAAAGAATGCATTCAGGCTATTAATCCCATGACGCGACACTGAGGGAGTTAAGTCCTCAACTTGTTGACATCCGCTCAGAATGATGATGAATGCGGTCAGTGTCGCCAGGATTGAATAAATGTTTTTCATACAATTATCTTTTTATTATTTCCAACTGTCATACTGTTCGATTAGTGAGTTGTTTGCCAACTCGGAATCAGGGATAGGCAGAATATAATTCTTTGCTGAGAATTTTCTGTCTTGATAATCCACATCAATATATTCGTAGTTTGCGCCTATGATTTTAAATCCGTGGCAGCGGTAATTGTTGTATTCAATGTGTGCCAGCTTCCATCTTCTCATGTCCCAGAAAAGATGACCTTCATAAGCCAATTCTACTTTTCTCTCATTCCTGTAGTCGTTGAACCATTCATTGCTGGACGAGTTTATTGGAGGAAGATTAACTCTGGCACGCACTTCGTTCATCGCGTCTCTTGCTTCGCTCATTTTGTTTAGTCTGAAAGCGGCTTCTGCTTTATTGAGCAGCACTTCTGCGTATCTGATTTCGACCCAGGTCTGGGTGCTTGGTTTCCCTTTAACATCGATAAGCGATTCATCCAACAACTTCCTTAAGAAGTATCCGGTTGTAGTTTGACCATAGCTGTAAGGCTGTTCCCTATAGGCCATGAAAGAGCCATATGTTCCATTCAATGAGTTTTGCATCACATTGCCTTTCCATACACAACCCGGGTAGATAACAGTAGCTTTAAACCGAGGTTCCAAATCTTCATATGGAGGGCGTGTGGCATTGGTAATATGATACGGAGTCCAGTCCATTTTGGTGCCGTCAGCCTTTTCATAGCTTTCTACCATCTCCTGTGTTGGTGTTCCCAATCCTCCAAATGCATATCCATCACATAATGGGACGTAGTTCTTATCAAAATCATGATACGGACCCAGCTCATCATATTTGAATTCAAGAATCGCCTCTGTATTGCTTCCTTTCCATGATTCAGCGTAGTCATCCACCAGATCAAATTGTCCCGATTTCACAACGGCGTCGGCAGCATCGTAAGCTGACTGCCAGCGCTCTGCAAAAAGCATGGCTCTCGATTTGAATGCCAGGGCCGCGTACTTGGTTAATCTTCCCTTATCTTGGGTGCTCCATGATTCCGGTAGATTAGCAATAGCAAAATCAAGATCATTTTCAATCAGATCCCAAGTAGCTTCGTTTGAACTGCGGGCTTTATCCTTTTCCATCTCTTCAATTGAGGTGTAGAGAATAACACCGTCATGTCTTCTTGCCAGCTGAAAGTAAATAAATGCACGGAAAAAGAGCACCTGTGCTTCCCATCTTTTATTCAACTCTTCCGGAAACTGTCCAAATTGCTCCATAGAGTAAAGAAACTCATTCATCCTACGAATTTTGTTATACGCGTCATCCCATACGCTGTAAAATCCGCCGGTAGCTGTAGTGATTAACGTGGGATCAAAAACGTAATTGTTAGGGTGACCTGCTCTATGCCCCAATGCGTAGGAACCATATTTTAAAGTGCTGGTAAAGCTTTCTGTCAGGTTGCCGCTAGCTTGTGCCGATCCAAACTGACCATACTGGTTAAGATAGGTGTAAAATCCATTTACATAGAGATCCACGCTCGATTCATCTTCCCAAATCACTTTATCGGTCAATTTATCAGTAGGAGTCAGGTCTAACCAATCCGAGCAACTATTAAATAGCAGCACGGGAAAAGCTATATAAAGTAATATATAAAATATCTTTTTCATTTTCTGTTAATTTAAAGTTATTATAATGAGAAGTTAATCCCAAAAGAGAGTGTCTTTTGTTGCGGATAGTATCCATTATTTACACCCGGTTGCTCAGGATCGATATTGTATTTCGTCAATTCGCTGAATGTGAGTATATTGGAGCCCTCTACGAACAGCCTGATTCTATCAATGCCGACACCGCGGGTAAAGCCTACAGGAATGGTGTACCCCAGTTGGAACGATTTCAAACGAAGATAATTTCCATTTCTGTACCAGAAAGTAGAGGAGAAACCGTTATTGTTGCTGACAGTTACAAGGGAGAGACGGGGAAATTCCGCGTCTTGATTGTCAGGTCTCCATGAGTTTTCAGGCAGGAATTTTGGTGAGTTGCCGCCGTGATAAAAAAGCCTGGTAAAGGCGGTATTGTCCATTATTCCCACACTACCTGTACTAGTATATACTCCTGTTAAAGCAACAGTTCGTCCTAAACCTGACTGCAATAGAATATCGAAGTCAAATCCTTTCCATTCCCCGTTTAAATTGAGTGAGGTTTGAAATTTGGAATAGGGACTCTTGCCCACATATCCCATATCTTGAGCATATGTGATTCTGCCATCACCATTTCGATCCTTGTATTTGATAAATCCCGGTACCACCTTGTAACCATCTACTGTTGGAGAATTGTCAATTTCATCCTGTGACTGGAACAAGCCCTCTGCAATGAATCCGAGTTGTGCTCCCACCTCTTTACCTGTTAATTTAAGGTAGTCCGGGGTGTTTTCTGAATCTCCCGCGTAATAGAGCCATCTTCTATAGGCTAGTGTGCCAACCCATTTAACACCATATCTGAAGTCTCCAATTTTATTGTTGTGGGTAATGGTAAAATCGAAGCCTTTGTAGTCAATCTTATTGACGTTATCGGTACTAAAATAATAACCTCCCATCGATGGTGGGTAGGAACCGCCTACACCTCCTAGTAGGTCATACTGATATTTGTAGAAGAGATCTAATTCTACCCCGAGCAGACCCTTCCACGCCATAAATTCAACTCCCCCGTTGTAAGTTATCGCTTTGGCCCAGGACAAATATGGGTTGCCGAGTGTACCGGAATAGATGATGCTCTGACTTTGGTTACCAAATCTCACCGCGTTGGATGTGATCGTCATCAGGTTAAGGTACTGAAAAGCACTAACCGCGGAGGTGGCTGTTTTGCCAATTCCTCCCCTTAATTTGAGGTTATCAATCCAATCGGCTTGGAACCACTCTTCATTATTAATCCTCCAACCGGCGGATACTGCCGGCAGGTTGACCCATTGTGATCCTGCCATTCCGCTGAAAAGGTAGCTGCCATCGCGGCGAAGTGATGCTTCCAGCAGGTAACGGTCATCAAAATCGTAGTTGATTCTTCCCACGAAACCAATCAGGCGTGACTGACCACTACCCCCGGAGATGATAGGTACCTTTTCTTCGCCGATACCGGTTGTATTAGTGATCATGCTCAGTTCATCCAGAGTCAAAAAATCGAGGCCGTAACCTGTTGCTCCTAAACTATTTGAAAAGTTGTTACGGGTTTCGGCAAGTCCAAAGATGTTGAGCTTGTGTCTGTTGAATTGTCGATCGAAGGTGAAGCTTGACTGGGTAACCACGCTGGTGGAGCTGTACCCGCTTTCTGAAAGAGATGTATTCCCGGAGTTATTTAGGAATGGGACGTAACTGATTGACTCCGTAGAGCTTACCGGCAGGTTCCCCATCATGGTTTTAAATGGCACGATTAACGTCTTGTTAAACTGGAAGAACTTGTCATATGCTCCCATGAATTTCAAGCTTAACCCTTTCAGCCAGGGCACGTCATAATTGAGTGAAAAGTTTGTCTGTATAGTAGTGTTCTTCGGTCGGCTATAGCCCGACTCATAGATTGCCGCTAACGGACTCACGGGGGAGGAGGCGGTGCGGGTGGAGGTGTAGTACTCTTTCCCATCATCGGCTGTAATCTTTTTGGGTATATAGGGCAATGCTCTGACAGTCTGTTGCGGAATATTGTGCCAGTCGTCCGGATTTGCCGAATAGCTGGGACGGTCGTGTTCGTCAAGACGTCCTGCCACATTCATCACCATTGTAATATGATCAGTGAGCTTAGCGTCAATATTTGCCCTTAAATTATATCGGGTGTAGTTGAAGTTATCCACGTTACCCTTTTGCAGGAAAGCGCTCAATGAAGAAAAGAATCTTACTTTCTCTGTGCCACCTGTAGCGCTAACGTTGTGATTAATGGTAGAACCCATACCAAATACCTCATCGTACCAATTGGTGTTGCCCCAACCATCAATTCCGGCTTTCATTTTTTCTACTTGCTCTGAAGTGAACACCGGTTCATCACCGTCCAGCTCTCTGGCCAAATTATACCAATAAGCATATCCCGGAGCATCCAACCACTTAATTTGATTGGCATTTTGGCTGATACCGTAGCTACCATTATAAGAGATACCCAACTTTCCCTCTTTACCCCTTTTTGTTGTAACAATAACTACTGATGTGGCGTTTAAGCCATAAACAGAAGCGGATGTAGCATCCTTAAGAATAGAGATCGATTCGATTTCATTGGGATCTATTTCATTGATAGATCTAATAACTCCATCAACGATATAGGTGGCGCCTTCACCTCTTACCAGTAAGGAGGCAGCATCGTTACCGGGTTGCCCCGATTGCTGCAACATGGTAACGCCCGCCACCCTGGCGCCTAACACGTTGGTAACACCTACCACCGGTGCTTTTATTAGCTCGGTATCAGATAAGGTGGATACGGCGCCCGTGACGCTGGCCCTCTTTTGGGTTCCGTAGCCAACCACGATTACCTCGTCAAGGAACTCGGTGTCCTGTTCCATGGTCACCTGCAGCTCTGTTCTTCCGTTAAGCGCCACCTCTTGCTCACTGAACCCGACGTACGAGAAAAGCAGCGTGCTATTTGATGACGGCACCCGAAGGGTGAAAACTCCGTTTACGTCGGTCACGGTGCCCTGATTGGTTCCTTTCACGATCACGTTTACTCCAATAAGGGCTTCTCCGGCCGTATCTATTACCTTTCCTCTCACGTTCACCTGAGCGTATGAAAGAATGCTTGAGAAAAGGAACAATGATAACAACAGGAGTTGCGGAACTCCTCTGTTCCATGGTCGATTTTTCTTGTAACTATTCATGCGATTAACTAATTTAATGGGTATAGAACCGTTGATGATTCTTTGAAGCATGTCTGCTTCACACGGTTAAAATGTAAATAAATGGTATGTGCTTCATGCAGATATCAGGAGGCTTACAATATCTCCTCCACTACCTGGTTGAAGTACTCCACGGACTGCTTGATGTGTGGCAGGTTATTGTCCCATTCTGCCTCGTACTCGATGGTGAAGTAGCCCTTGAAATCTTGTCGTTTGAGCTCTTCCAGTATCCCTTTCACGTTGAGCACGCCAGTGCCCCAGATCACGTCTTCCAATGTCTCTTCTTCGCCCTTGGGTGCGATGTCCTTGAAGTGCAGGGCAATTAGCCTTCCCTCCAGCTCTTGCAAAGCAGTAATCGGCTCAATGCCCATCCGCTTGAAGTGGCCCACGTCGGCGCTCGACCCCAACAGGGGGTCTCTTTCTCCGATGCACTCCAGCAGGATCTCCGGCTTCCAGTAGGAGGCCTCGTTGGGGTGGTTGTGGCAAGCTACCTTTATCCCTTCTCTCTTCGCGAGCTCTTCCACCAGGTCCCAATCCTCCCGGGCAGGTTCGGCGCTGATGAACTCCATCTCCATCTCCTTGGCAAAGGTGAACACCTGCTCCCACTCGTCACGGGCGGGTGTCCAGACACCGGAAGAGATGATCCTTACTTTCTTCGATTTGGCCAGCTCTTTCAGCTGTTGCCGTTGCTCTCCGGTGAGGTCGTAGCCGAAAACGGCATCCCCGAACCCCTCTCCCATTTTTTGCCCGGGATAGATCTCGATGTATGCCAGCCCCAGTTCCTTGGTTTTATCCAGCGATTCCACCACGCTGAACAGGTGGAAAGTGTAGGACTGCATTGATAGTTCCCATCCCTGTTGTTCAGCTTTCGTTTCCGTTCCTGTTTCCGTTTTCGTTTTCGAGCCAGTGCAGGCGAACAGGGAACCTACAAGGGCGATAAGTAACCATTTGTTGATTTTCATACGATTAAATAAATTTTTTACGTGACGCGTGCCCAATTAATTCGGGTACGCGTCGCTTGGTTTGTTTTTCAGGTCACCTTACTCGGTATCGGGCATTGGTGGCAGTGTGAACCCGTTCCGGTAGGTGTGTTTAATCCATTCGTTGGCCATCTCCAGCGCGTTGAATTCGGCGAACCGGCGGTCGAACTTGGGGTCGCCATCGATCACCGCGTACTCGTCAACCGTTACGATCTTGATGGTATCGTTCGGCGAGATGTTGGTGAACTGCATGTTTTCACCGTTCCACTTTAGTTCTCGGTGCAGGCCATGCAATCCCGAGAGGCGGGTGGCCAAAACACCCATTACCACCATCTCGTTGAAGGGTCCCGAGAACTGGAAGTTGGAGGAGGCTTCCGTCCTGTTCTCTGGCGACTCTTTACATGCTCGTATCCAGTCCTGCTCGTGGGCGTCAGTGTTCCAGATATTCCCGTTACCCCCCTTTCACACGGGGAAGCGTCGGTTCCGGTTGGGTGAAGTCGCTCATCAGGGAGGTCGGCAAGAGCGTTGGGTTCATTCCGTAGCACCCGGTCATGATCTTCCCCTTGGTCCCAACGAGGATGATTCCTCCATTCTCATCTCCCATCATTTCTCCATCTTTCAATTCCGCGGGGCGATCCGGTACTAGCCCACCGTCGTACCAGTGGACGGTCAGCTCTGGCATGTTCACCTTTCCCTTGGGCTGCCGCGCAGGGAACTTGTAGGTGACCTTTTGGGCTTGTGGTGGCGAGTAGAGGTTCGCTAGCGTGGAGCTACCCTCCACGCTAATCGGGTACTTCAGGTCTAGCGCCCAGTAAAGCGGGTCCATGATATGGCAGGCCATGTCGCCCAATGCACCGGTTCCAAAGTCCCAGAATCCCCTCCAGTTCCAAGGCGTGTAGGCGGGGTCGTAGGGTCGCTTTTCGGCGGGCCCGATGAACAGGTCCCAATCGAGCGTGTCGGGGATGGGTACGCCCCCCTTGGGTTCGGCTAACCCTTGCGGCCAGATGGGTCGGTCCGTCCAGCAGTGCGCCTCGTAGACATCGCCGATCACACCTGAATGCACCCACTCGGTTAGTTCTCGACACCAGTCGAAAGAGTTCCCCTGGTTTCCCATCTGGGTGGCCACCCGGTGTCTCTTGGCTAACTTGGTCAAAAGCCGGGATTCGTATACGCTGTGAGTGAGCGGTTTCTGCACGTAAGCGTGCTTGCCCAGGGTGATGGCGTGCGCCGTTACCCCGGCGTGGGTATGGTCGGGCGTGGCCACCACGATGGCGTCGATGTTCTTGCCCATCTTGTCGAACATCTTCCTCCAGTCCTTAAACCGCTCCGCGTTGGGATAATCTTTGAACGTCTTTGCCGCGTATTTCCAGTCCACGTCGCACAACGCGACGATGTTTTCCGTTTTCATGTTGGCCAAGTTGCGGCGCCCCACGCCGCCCACGCCGATGCCGGCGATATTCAACTTATCGCTGGGAGCCATATGGCCAAATGATTTGCCCAAGATGTTGTTGGGAATGACGGTCAATCCCACGGCACCCGCGGCTGCCGTTTTCAGAAAGTTTCTTCGTGAATAGGTTGTCATATTCTTAAGTTGTTTTAAATGATACTTCAGGTTATTAGCTACTGCTTCAGGTATTCTAATGCAATATTTTTACAGTTAACTAGCCTACAAATTTAATAGAATTAAGTTTAATAAACAAATTCTAGGGAAAATACTTTAACGGATTTGGTGGTTACAACGTCCACGGTTTCCTGTATTCATAAGAGAGGTATTTGTTTGCCGTCTCTGAATTCTTAAATCTTTCGTTTACCGCATCCCATTCTAACCTCTCGCCCGTCAACAGGGCAATTGTACCCAAATGCGCCATGGTGGTAGATCGATGCCCGATTTCAAGTGTAGCCCACGGCTGCTCACGCGATTTAACGCAGTCCAGGAAGTTCCGGATCAAATTGGATGCGCAATTCTTGTAGCTTCCATCAATCAAGAGCGTGTCATCCGTCGCGAGTGAAAAGTTCTCAGCCTCTATCATCGGGTTCCATGTTTGAAATTGACCGGCACTAGCTGGGGTGATTCTGTAATCATTCTCACCGGTATGCAGGGTGCCTTTCGTACCCCTTAACTCAAGGAAACCATGTGGGATGAAGGTGCCGCTGCTGCCTTCCAGGATAGTAAGCGTGACCAACACGCCTGATTTAAATTCGTAGGTGACATGCATCGTGTCGGGAATGGTGCGGTCATCGTCTACCACGTATTTTCCCCCGTGAGTGCTTATTGCTGTCGGGGCCTCTTCGTTCAGTAGCCAGCGCAGCAGGTCGAGGTAGTGTACCCCGTTGTTTGAAATTTGGTTGGCGTAATCTTCCCACCAGCGGAACATGTAGGGTGCAATGTTGTACTGATAGGGTCGATATGCCCTTGGGCCGAGCCACATGTCCCAGTCAAAGTTGGCGGGAGGTGCCTCGGGTTGTAGTTTCCCAATGCCATTCGGCGCCATGTTGCTTACATGGCACGCGGTTGCAAAAGTCACTTTACCGATTTTACCCGCCGGTATCTCTTTCGCCAGTTTCTGGAAAATCGTTGCTCCGCGCCTGTTCAGTCCCACGGCTACTACCTGTCGACTGCTATTTCCCGCTTCCACCATCTTTCGGCCCTCTGCTATCGTTTTTGACAGCGGTTTTTCCACGAAGACGTCCTTCCCCGCGTCAATGGCGTCAATAGTTTGTAAAGCGTGCCAGTGGTCTGGTGTTCCGATACAAACCACGTCAATCTCTTTATCCTCTAACAGTAGACGATAATCTTTGAATGGTTTCACTTTGTTGGGGAACTTCTCGCCCATTCTAGGAATTTTGTTTCCCATATCTTTCACGTAGCGCTCGTGTACCGCGGAGTAATCGCGTGTTACGTAAGGTTCATATACATCGCAGAGGGCTGCCACTTCACAATCGGGTTGTTCCATGAACAGGTGCAGGAGTTGGGTCCCGCGGTTACCGACACCTATAAAGCCGATACGTATTTTATCGTTTGCCCCGATGACCCTCTTCTTTGTATCTACAATTGGTGCGGCTACTGATCTGTTCCCTAGATTCGATACCGATAAACCGGCGACCGCTACGGATGATTTCTTCAAGAAATCCCTTCGTGTTGTTTTTGTTTGCATACGATTATTTTATTTTTATGTTTTAGCGTGTTCTTATGTAAGAAACATCGCCTCGTAATAAGGGATGGGGTCAAAAATCCCACCCCCGTTATTGTAATAGTTCTCGTCAGTATGGTAAAACCCGCTTTTTACCTCTACCCATGACTCCTCGTGTTTAGGGAAACGTTGTTGCATTTGTTTCCAGTTCACGTAGTTTTGGTGCCCATTGCTTTCAATTAACCCTAGGTTTTCTAAACCGGGAAAGGCAGGAAGCCGTGCGGCAACGTTTTTATTCCATTCGACCAGTACGGGGTTAACTGTTAAATCGGCACAAAAACAGGGGATATTCCTCTCCGTGGCCGCCTTTGCTATCTTCATGCTCATACTTAGTGTTTTGGCTATGGGTTTGAGTGCCACGGCCTTGTACCCCATGCTCGCACGTTCAACCGTATCTTTATCTGTATGCGCACTCTCGTCAACCGCCAAGCGAACCGGGATGTCCGATACATCTATTTCCAAATTTTCGGAGAAAGGCTCTTCGATCATGACGATTTGTTCCAACGCGTCAATCTTGTCGGCATGCTCTAAAAACCGGTAGAATGAATCCTTGGTCTCGTACCTGCCATTGGCGTCAAAGTAGTAAGGCAGCTTTCCGTTTTCCGTGTAAGGGGTTGGAGTATCCTTCAGTACTTCGTGAATTTCGGTGAGGCGTTTTTTATCTTTCTCAAGCATTTCTTCTTGGGTGCCCGGTTGGCCGATCTTCACTTTCATAAAGAAATAACCCATTTCTACCTCTCTCCTCAGTTCTTCAGGGGTCACGTTGTAAGAAATCAGGGGGATTGCCGCAAGTTTCTCATGTTTCGTCGAGAAAGTGGATTGGTATTCGGGTGGGATCAGGTCATCGAAATCAGTAATCCCTCTCTCTTTCGCGTAGAGTAGCCAAAGGGCATTGTCAACGGGCACCAACGCGTTTAGCGCAAACGTTTTGCGAAGGTTCGGGTTGGCCGTTATCGTTTTCCCGTATTCAAATACCTCCTCGTATAACGGTCCAATTAGATCCATGGGAGAGTTAAAAGAACTGTTTTTAAGCAGCCTGAGTGCTCGTTCGGTTAAGGCGAGCATATAGGCATTTCCCCCGGCCTCTGAGCTGTTGGAGAATACGGTGCCATCAGACCATAACACGCTTTGCGTTCCTAAGCCTATAGCGTGGTGTTCGCTATTGCTTTCCAGGAAACATATAGCCTGCCATAATTCAGTGAGGTAGCCCCCCTTGAAGCCGAAGGGATTTAGGAGGGGTTCACGTTCAAATTGAAGCCCCACGCTAGTGACTTTAATATCCCCTTTGATAGCGTTAAGCGGAGAGAAGAGGGAAGATGGATCGTTAGGTTTGTCACTTGTCCGTACGTACCCTCCATGCAGAAGTGAAATGCCACCCAATGTTCCAATACCGGTTTTTATAAATTCTCTTCTCGATACCATTTCACGTTAAAATAGATGTTGGGTATGTGAGGCATGATTTTATCATGATGTTAGTTTATACCGCCAAAGGTACAAAGAAAAGCGTTTAAGACGCAAACATTGCTTGACATTTCGTATACCTGTTCTCAAAAAAGTTATTCAGGAGCCTCACGATAACACCACCATCTCCTCAGGGAAGAAGGTGATGTTTTCTAGCCAGCTTGTCTGTTTCCCATCTTGATCGTTTTCCCGTTCATCTTTTCGTTCACTTCCCCATCTGCTTTCCTGTTTTCCTTCCTGCACGATATAGGTGTTCTCGATACCAACAGCGCCGATGCCTGGGAGAACGAACTTAGGTTCCAGTGCGATGACCATACCCGCTTCGAGCAGATCCCTGGAACGAGGGGCGAGCACGGGCGGCTCATTGATCTCCAGCCCTACGCCATGGCCGATAAACCTGGCCTGCTGGACGGTACCCATGAAGTAGGGGGATAGCCCACTCTCCTTCACCATCTTGTCGGCCAAGTGGTAAAGGTCGGAGCATAGGGTGCCGACCCTGCTGTTTTCGACGATCGCTCGGTGTATTTCAATGGAGACCTGGTGTGCCCGGTAAGCCAGGTCGGGGGCTTGTTCGATAACAAAGGTGCGGGACATGTCATCCATGTAGGGGCCGTAGTTGCCCGCCATATCCACCATTAACGTGGTGCCGGGTTTCAGCACCGTGCCGTTAGCGCCAATTGGCAGCAGAGGCGATATCCCCGCCCCACCGAGCGCGTAGTCGTACGGGGAGGGGGCTTGGGCATTATCGCCCGTGAGCATGCTTCCCATGAATATATCCATGTTCTCACCGAACGAGCGAAAGATGCCTACCGACCCGTGTAGACGCATTTGCCGTTCTACCTCCACCTGCAGCTCCAGGTCTGTCATCCCTTTTCGGTACAGCGTGGGGATAGTCTCGTACACCTTCGTGTGCACGCGTGCGCTTGCACGCACCTGTTCCAGCTCGTATTCCGACTTGATGGCACGTATCTTGCGCATTTCCCCCGAGATATTCCCCATCTCCGGCATGCCCAGCGCCGCTTGTAGGCGGCTGACAGCGTTAAAACTCATTTGGTCAGCCTCGATGAGTACCCGCTCGGGTTGTGGCAAGTCCAACGCGCGCAGCAGATCGGGAATCTGTTCCGGCTTACGAATCGTTTTCCCTCGCCTGTGTGGTCTCTCCTCGTTGACCGGTTCACCTTGTCTATCTGGTTTGACTTGCTCATTCCGTTTTCCTTGACGATCCGGTTTTGCCTGTTCTGCCCACATGCTTTGTTTTCTCCCGCTGTTCTGTTCCTCCAGGAGGTTCAGTGGTCTCTTGACGAAAAAGAGGGGATCTCCCTCCGGGAGGATGTATAGGTAGCCGTCGAAGATAACGCCGGTGAGGTAATACTTGTTGACCGTCGAGGTGATGAGACAGGCGTCCGCTTGTCTCTCCACGAGGGTTTGTTGAACCTTTTCTACTCGGGAAGCGGCTTCATGCCAAGGGAATTCGTTCATAAAGTTTATTATTAAATTACTTTCTTGCATTCAAGGCCACCTGATGCGGTGCCGAACGTGTCAAATAGAGTTCGTAGTTAAATCGCTTCCTTACCCGTTCCAAAACTTCCATGCGGCGAGCGCTTGGCGCTCCAGCATCTCCCTCCCATTTTTGATGGAGGCTCCTCTCTCCTTACCCATTTTGAGGAATAGTGTCTCCTCGGGGTTGTATACCAGGTCGTACAACAGGTGCTCGGGTGTGAGGAAATTGTATGGGATGGATGGGCAGTGGTCCACGTTTGGGAACGTACCCACGGGGGTCGCGTTGATAATCATGGTATAGCTCTTGAGTACCTCTGGTGATAACTCATCATAGCCCAATTGCTCTTTTGCCGGGGTACGTGAGACCTGTTTCCATCCGATGCCCAGATCAGTTAGGGCGCTTGTCACCGCCTTGGAGGCGCCCCCGGTACCCAGTACTAGGGCGTTGCGGTGTATTGTCGGGTGGAGAAGTGGTACGATTGACTCTTTAAAACCTATGTAATCGGTGTTATGCCCCACGAGTCTGTACCCGTGCGTGTTGTCAGAGGATCGCTCCACCCGTATCGCGTTAACGGCACCGATTGCTTTCGCTTCGGGTGTTACTTCGTCAAGAAAGGGGAGGATAGCCTCTTTGTACGGGATTGTTACGTTGAGTCCTTTAAGGCGTAGGTTGGAGAGTACCACCCGGCGCACCTCTGTTACCTCTTCTATTTCGAAGTTGAGGTACTCCGCGTGAATTCCTTCCCGTTGGAACTTCAGGTTGAAGAACTTCGACGAGAAGGAGTGCGCGAGGGGGTAACCAAAAAGTCCGTAAATCTCCATGTTATCGTATTTGATCTCTACTTTTTTGTCACGTGCATGTAGTAGAGCATTCGCTTCATCTTCACCGTTTTCAAACTCTACTTTTCTGCCAGGTACATGGTGGCGATCCCGAGGGTGAAACGCCTTAATCGGATCGCACGGAACCCGTTTTTGCTCAGGATAGCCATCATCTCCCTGCCTTGCGGGAACAGGGCCATGGAGTTGGGCAGGTAGGCGTACTCCTTCTCGTTGCTGGTGAAGAGGCGAGCCATGATAGGCATAACATATTTGCTGTAAAGCGCGTAAAGCTCCTTCGCGGGGGACTGTTCTGGTGTGGAGAGCTCCAGGAAAAGGAACGTTCCGCCCGGTTTCAATACCCGTAGCACCTCTTGGAAACTCTGGTCGATAGACTGGAAGTTGCGCACCCCGAACGACGAGATTACCGCGTGGAACGTGTTATCGGGGAAGGTCATCGACTCGCTTGCCTGGCGCTCGAAAGAGATTACATGCTCCAGCCCCTTGGCACGTATTTTCTCTCTCCCTATCTCCATCATCCCCTCGGCTATATCGGCAGCAATGATCTGCCTTGGTCGTAGAATCCGGTGTGCCTCGATGGCCAGGTCGCCTGTGCCGGTGGCCAGGTCCAAAACCTTCTCCGGTCGGTATCCCCTTAACGAGCGCAACGCTTCACGCCTCCAGTACGTGTCGATGCCCAGCGAGAGAACCCCGTTCATGCTATCGTACACCGGGGCGATCTCGTTGAACAGTTCGGTTACCTGCTCCTGTTTGGGTCTTTCCGGGTCGTACGGGTTGACCTTCTCTACCTTATAGGTCATTGTTTAATCCTCCGTTGTGATGATAAAGCTACCTGGTTTGCAAATACTCCTTCACGTTCCGCTCAATTCTCGCTTCCAAGTCTTTCGCTTCGGCTTTCACGAACGGTTCGCCCACGATCTTTTCGTACAACTCGATGTAGCGTTCCGATACGCTGTTGCAGTACGCCTCCGTCATTTCGGGAACTTGTTGCCCTTCCTTGCCTTGAAATCTGTTCTCCATCAGCCACTTGCGAACGAACTCTTTTGAGAGTTGCTTTTGCTCCTCTCCTTTCTCAAAGCGCTCTTGGTAACCTTCGCTGTAGAAATAACGGGAGGAGTCGGGGGTGTGGATTTCGTCAATCAGATAGATTATTCCATCTTTTTTGCCGAATTCGTACTTGGTGTCTACTAAAATCAGTCCCTTTTCAGCAGCCATCTCGGTTCCACGCTGAAAAAGGGCGTAGGTGTATTCCTCCAGCAGTTTGTAATCCGCTTCCGATACCAACCCCTGCGCGATGATCTCTTCGCGCGAGATATTTTCATCGTGTCCCTCATCGGCTTTGGTGGTGGGGGTGATGAGTGGCGTGTCGAACTTTTGGTTCTCCCGCATCCCTTCGGGCAAGGGGAGACCGCAAAGAACGCGGGCACCGCTTTTGTATTCACGCCACGCGCTTCCGGTTATATACCAGCGAATCACCATCTCCACTTTAAACGGTTCGCAACGAGTACCCACGGTAACCATCGGGTCGGGTGATGCCTGTTTCCAGTTGGGGACGATGTCGGCAGTGGCGTCCAGGAACTTCGAGGCGATCTGGTTCAATACCTGTCCCTTGTAAGGGATTCCTTTCGGTAGTACCACGTCGAACGCCGAGATACGGTCGGTGGCAATCATCACCAGTGTGTCATCGCCAATGCTGTAGACATCACGTACCTTCCCGTGGTACACATCGGTTTGCCCCGGGAAATTATAATCGGTTTTCAACAATGTGTTCATACGAATATTTTATTGTTATTTACCCGTTTTTTCGTTCTCTGTCTGTTCGCTCCTCTCGTACGCCTCCACGATGCGTTGGACCAGCTGGTGTCGGACGATATCTTTTTTGTTAAACTCGACCGTACTGATGCCCTTGATGCCCCGCAATACACGCATCGCGTGGATGAGTCCCGACTGTTGGGAGGGGGGCAGGTCGATCTGCGTGATGTCACCCGTGATAATCATCTTCCCGTTCAGTCCCAGTCGTGTCAGGAACATTTTTATTTGCGGTTTGGTGGTGTTCTGCGCCTCGTCTAGGATGATGACCGCGTCATTCAAGGTGCGTCCCCGCATAAACGCGAGCGGTGCGATCTGGATAACGTTGTTCTCGAGATACTCCTTGAGCTTCATCGGGGGGATCATATCTTCCAGCGCATCGTATAGCGGCTGCAGGTAGGGGTCGATTTTTTCTCTCATGTCTCCTGGCAGGAACCCCAGCTTTTCGCCTGCCTCCACGGCCGGTCGGCTCAGGATGATCTTGCGGATGCTCTTGCGTTTAAGGGCCCTTACAGCCAGTGCGATGGCGGTGTAGGTCTTGCCCGATCCCGCCGGGCCTATGGCAAATACCATATCGTTCTTATCGAACTCCTCCACCAGCCTTTTTTGGTTGGGGGTACGTGCCAGTATGGGCTTACCGCTCATCCCGTGAATGATGAGGTTATCCACTTTTACCACGGCGGGCGCTTTCCCTTTCACGATATCGATGATATCCTCCTCTTTCAGGATGTTCATCTCGATGCTGAATTTCTCCAGTTCATGGATCGCCTCTTCGAACGCTGCCAGTTCTTCCTCCTCCCCGATCACCTTGATCACGTTTCCCCGGGCCACTATTCGGAGCCTGGGGTACAGGGTTTTAAGCAGTTGTATATTGTTGTTGTTAATCCCGAAGAAGACCACAGGATCCACGTTTTCTAATATAATCAAGCGTTCAATCATCGGTTGTTCGTCATCTATCGTTAATCGTTATTCATCAGTAATCAGTAGTTCGTAATTAATCATCCGTTATCCATCAAAAGTTACTTCTCTTCACTCTTTAATCATCGGTTACCTGTAATGGGTTAACCGTAATCATTCGCCTATGGAAAAATCGAGAGAAAATTGGTAGGGCTTGTTTTCCACTCCCTCCATCCAGTTGATAAAAGCATTGTTTACCACACGGTTGCCCCCTGGTGTTGGATAGTTTCCCGAAAAGTACCAGTCCCCCGGGTGATTGGGGCACGCCTTATGCAGGTCATTGATGCTCTGGAATACCATGGTAACCTTGGCATTGATGGAGTTGGAGGTGAGCATGCGCGCTATCTTGTTCGATATCTCCTCTTCCGTGAAGGGAGCGTAGATGTCTTTCACGTAGTTCACGATCTCTTCCTTCCTCTTGTGGCGTTGCGCGACCGATTTCTTGTAAGTCTCGTCTATCACCTGTTGCATTCCCCGCTCTTTTAGCAGCTCGATGGCTGCCCTAAAGGCGATAAACTCGCCCATGCGCGACATGTCGGTCCCGTAGCAGTCCGGGTAACGAATTTGGGGTGAGGACGATACGATGACGATCTGTTTCGGGTCAAGCCGGTCGAGTATCTTGAGGATGCTCTGCCGAAGGGTTGTTCCCCGCACCACGCTATCGTCGATAATCACCAGGTTGTCCATCCCTCTCCTTAACGAGCCGTAGGTTACGTCGTACACGTGTGCGGCCAGGTCGTTCCGGGTCTTTCCCTGCTCGATAAAGGTACGCAGTTTGATATCTTTGATGGCCACCTTCTCGGAGCGCACCCGCTTGGAGAGGATCTCGTCGACCTCTTCGCGGGTCAGCGAAGCCCCTTTCTCCAGGATGGTTACCGCCTTTTTGTGGTTGAAGTAATCTTCCAGTCCCTGCAGCATCCCGAAATAGGCCACCTCGGCCGTGTTGGGAATGAACGAGAAAACAGTGTTCTCGAAATCATCATCAATCGCTTCAATGATTTTCGGGACGAGCAGTTCACCTAACTTTTTGCGTTCCCGATAGATGTCGTAATCCGATCCCCGTGAAAAGTAGATCCGCTCGAACGAGCAAGGGGTTATCTTTTTCTTTTTCTCCAGGATTTGGTGCAGGCTGATTTTCCCGCTCCTTTTCACCACCAGCGCTTCACCCGGCTGCAACTCGTGGATATCGTCTTTCTTCAGGTTGAAGGCGGTTTGAATCACGGGGCGTTCCGATGCCACCACCGCCACCTCATCGTCGTGGTAGTAGAATGCAGTGCGAATACCCCACGGGTCGCGGAAGGCGAACGCGTCACCACTGCCAATTAGTCCACAGAGCGCGTACCCGCCATCCCAGTTCTTGGAAGCTCGCCTCAAGAGGAAAGGTATATCCAATCTCTCCTCGATCTTGTGGCTTATCTCTTGCCCGCATAGACCCTCTTTTTCCAGGTTGTCATACTGGTACTGCACCTCCCGATCAAGGTAATGGCCCAGCGACTCTAACATGACGAACGTGTCGGCGTAATCGCGAGGGTGTTGCCCCTCTTCCAGTAACTGTTGGAATAGCTCATCCACGTTGGTCATGTTGAAATTGCCCGCAAGTGCTAAGCTCCTGGATGCCCAGTTGTTGCGCCTTAACAGTGGATGCACGTATGTCAATCCAGTTTTACCCGTGGTGCTGGAGCGGAGGTGCCCCATGAAAAGCTCAGCGGCGTAGGGGACGGACGATTTCACGAACCGGGTGTTGTTCAACTGTTCCGAGGTGAAGCGTTGGAACGTGGCGTGAACGTTGGAGAATATTCGGGTAATCGCACCCGAGCCGACTGCCCTTTCCCGAAAGATGAACTCGTTGCCGGGTGCCGCCTCTAACTTCACGGCCCCTATGCCCGCTCCCTCTTGTCCCCGGTTATGCTGCTTCTCCATAAGCAGGTAGAGCTTATCCAATCCGTATTGCCAGGTTCCGTACTTGTGGTAGTAATATTCGAGGGGCCTCAGGAGGCGAATTACCGCGATGCCACATTCGTGCTTGATAATGTCTGTCATTGTCTTGATCGTCGTTCTTTGAGGTGAGCCTGCTTAGGGAGCAATGGCTTTCACACTGCAAATTTAGCCTTAATCGGTAACAATTCCCCCATTTTTATACGATTATTTATTTTTATATTTCTGTGTATAGAACTCGCTTTTAATCATGCCCCTGTATGAGAACAGTTATCTTGCTCGTTTCATATGATTATTTTATTTTGAAGTTTCGGTGCCTCCTCGTTTTTGTAGCGAGCAACGATAAATGGTCAATTTTTGGTCCGTTCGCTTTGAAAAAAACCGATAGGGAGGTGTTTATCCACGCGGATTTATAAGTTTTTTTGATTTTTTATGAAAAATATTTGGTGAATATTCGTTTCTTTTATATATTTGCAACGTGGTTTTTTCATAATAGTATTAGATTTAAGGTTAACATGTTTGGCAGTATGTCGGGATGACATACTGCCAAATTTTTTCTCGTTTATTTCTCATTTTTCCTGTTTTATTTCCTTGCGTGCACAAACTTTCTTACTTTTGTTTCCAACTAACGAGAAGAGATGCGACAAACGATATATATACTTTTGATTACCTTCTTTCTGTTATTGTTTTTACAATGTAAACCCGAAGGAAAGGCCTTAAACAAGCGGTTAAATAGTTGCTCCTTATAAATTCAAATCATGTCGAGAAACATGTTTTATCTCTCTGTAAAAACCATCGAAAAATAAAATTCAAGAAATCCTTTTTAAGCATTTCCATCATTTTCTTCAAGTTCCAAGCTGTTGCTGCCAAGTAAGCGTTAACCTGTATGCCCTTTTCGCCCCACAGGTAATTCTGCTCCATGCGGAAATCTTTTTTAAGATGCCCTAAAACAGGTTCGATCGCGGCCCTGGCCCTGCATTTTTCCCGTTTCCGTCTTTTCTGGTAAGGCGTTTGGCTTGCCTTGGGCTTGTCGGGCGTGATAACGGTGACACCTTTTATTTGCCTTCGCCCTTTCCCGCCACGATCATAAATTAACTCTCTTGGTAGTTTCAACTTGTTGCCTTCCATCTGCTCGAGTAACGGTTCTATCGTGTCACCATCGTAAGGGTTTTCCAAAAATGCTTTTACTGCCGTGATTATCTTCCGTCCTTTCCTGCCCGTGGTTATGATCCCCACTTTATTGCCGAACTCGTACTGCTTATGTGCCTTTCCCTTGGCGATACAGCGAGTAAAGGGTTTATGGAGGCTGTAAATTTTATCCTTGTCGTCTTTTTGTTGATTTACAGCACGCTTGTAAAGTGAAAGTTCCTGTTCGTATCGCTTTTTTTGCTCATCGTTCATTTCGCGTTCAAGTTCCCTGAGCAGGGTATTGGCTATGGTTTTCAAACGACGTTTGGCTTTCCTGGCCTGTTTCACCCGTTTTGGATGTTTGCCGTTGTAAGTGTCTCGAACCAACTGTTTACTTACTCGCGTGTAACGCTGGCGTTGCTTGATCTTCTCCTTACCGGCGATTGCGTTGCACTTGTCAATGACTTTTTTGCACAGCTTGGCATCGGTAGGGAAAGTAGTGTTGTTCTCTTGGACGGTCGTGTCTGAAAGCACGAAGTTTGCCTGACCCGGTGGCTTTTTCCCGTGAAGCCGCACGCTGTACGCGAATATTTTTCCTATCCCTTCTTCACCTACACGGTTACGAAAATGAACGAAGTCGCTCGGGTCAAAAGGGAACTCGTGTTCGAAAAACTCGCACCCGCAGAAGTATTGAAAGTAAACATCTCGAATCCAGTACTCGGGAACACGTTCATCTCCAAGATTGTACAAGTGCTTCAAAAGCAAGCAACCAACCATCAAGCGGATTGGCACGCTCGGGGCACCTCGTTCCGAGTAGAGAGGGGCAAATTCTTCCTCGAAATAAGACCAATCGATCTTGTCTGCCAGCAGAACAAGCTCGTGATTCATATCGATGAAATCTTTCAGCATCGGGCGAAACAAATCGCGTTGTCCTTTTTCCGGTAATTTTCCTAACATGATTTGCAGTGTTTTAGCACGTGAAGATACGAAATCCTGCAATAACAGACAACCTTTTTCGATGATATTTTATTGAATATCAAGAAAGTAAATGTCTTTTAAGGAGCGACTAAATAAAATGGCGTCGGAGCTCAACGAGTCAGTTCCCGTGATGTTGAATTCCTATATTCGTTTAGAAGGCGCTTCGGTTTCGCCGGACAATGTTTTTCAATATCGCTACACGGTGCTGAATACCGATAACCCCGATTCGTTGGTGAATAGTGGGTTGCCAGAGCTTCGGGAAACCATACGGAGCGAGTATGAGTTCAACCCGCGGTTAAGGATTTTCAAGGAAAACAACGTGGTGGTAGAATATATCTACATGAGCGAAGAGAACCGGGTCATTCATTCGTTGCGCATGAATCCGGAAGAATACAAGTAATCGAGATAGGAGGATTAACTGAAAACAAGAGGACTGATCGCAATGGGAAATCTTATCGGAACCGAATAATTCATAAATAAGAGTACAACTAAAATCCCTAAAAGTATGAATCGCTATTTTTATATTGACGCGGAAGGAAAGCAGAAAGGCACCTTCACGCCTATGGAGCTAAGGGAAGAGGGGGTGAGGCGTGACACGCTGGTGTGGACGCAGGGAATGGAACAGTGGCAAAGAGCTGGGGAGGTTGATGAGTTGAACTTCCTCTTTTCGGGAACTTACTATCCACCTCAGCCCGAGCCACCGCGTCCCGCCTGGTCCCAGCCGAATCAGCCAAGTTATACCCAAACCAACGAACCGCATCTTCAACCCACCAAGCCAAGAACATGGTTACTGGAATCGATATTGGTCACACTTTTGCCTTTCTTGTTATGCGGCAGCTTTTTAAGTCTTCTCGGTATCATTGGTATTATCTACGCGACGCAGGCGGAGTCGTACTACAACCGGGGTGACTACCAGGCATCGGCGGAATCATCCCGTTCAGCCGGAAGGTGGACCCGTATTGCCCTATGGATTGCCATCGCATGGGTAGCGCTGATGATCATTGTCATCGTCACCATCGCCCTCTTGTTTGGCTTTAGCCTCTATGATGTGAACGACCTAATAGATATTTAATATTAACAATTAAACGAGATGGAAGATAAAAATTTTACTCCTCCCCCGGTACCTCCAGTACCCCCGGTAGATGGACAAGGTGAATGGCAAGCCCCTACCATTGAGAATAGGACGGATGATATCCCTCCCTTGAAACCGAACAACTGGCTATGGCAATCGATCGTGGCCACGATTTTATGCTGCATCGTGTTTGGTGTCGTGGGTATCATTTTCGCAGCGAAAGTGGATTCGCTCTACTATAAAGGCCGATACGAGGAGGCGGAACGGGCCGCGAAGAAGGCCAAGATGTGGACACTGATCGCGGTCGTGGTAGGCTTGGTGTATATCGCGGTTACCATGTCGCTATACTTCACGGGCAACCTCGAGGGGCTGCAGGAGCTTATCGAGGAAAGTGCCAGCGGCTACAATTTCTAACCCTTTGTGCACACAAGCGAGGTGCTAAAAATGAGAATCGGCTGCCGTATAAACGTGCGTAGCCTTAAGTTTTGATAGTCAGGGCGTTGGGCCTATAGAATAACGAGTCAATTCGAGTTGGGGGACTATCTGAGGTCGTGAAGATTAGAGTGAGGAAAGGAGTTAAAATTGGCTTAGGCATCGCCATCGCCATAGCGGCGCTGGTGGTGCTCTTTATTTTTTACACGTTAAACCCTATCGAGATACCGTTCTTCCCGCGATGTCCTTTTCTGCTGCTCACCGGTTACGAGTGCCCCGGTTGCGGCTCCCAGCGGGCCATCCATAGCCTGTTGCATTTCGATTTCAAGGCTGCCTTCCATTACAACGCGCTGATGGTGCCGGCGATACCTTACATACTTGTAGGTATCTACCTGCAATATTTTGGTGGTAGCCGGCGGTATCCCCAGGTCGAGAAAATTCTCTTTGGCCGCTGGTCGGCCCTCACGGTTCTGGTCCTGGTGTTCGCCTTTTGGATCGGACGTAACCTGTTTTAGAACTATTACCGTAATTTATCTTTTAAGAAACGTCCAGTGTAGGAAGCATCGCATTGGGCGACCTCCTCCGGCGTGCCCTCGCAGACGATATAGCCCCCCTCTTTCCCACCTTCAGGGCCTAGATCGATGATATGGTCGGCACTCTTGATTACCTCCATGTTGTGTTCGATAATAATCACGGTGTGACCTCGTTCGATAAGGGCGTTAAAGGCTTTGAGCAGCGTTTTTATATCATGGAAATGCAGCCCGGTAGTCGGCTCGTCGAAGATGAACAGCGTGGGTTTCGTCTTCTCCTCACCCAGGTAAAAGGCCAGTTTTACCCGCTGGTTCTCTCCGCCTGACAGGGTGGAAGAAGATTGTCCCAGCTTCAGGTAGCCCAACCCCACGTCCTGCAGCGGTTGAATCTTTTTCGCGATCTTCTTTTCGGTGGCCCCATTTTTTCGTTCGAAGAACTCGATCGCCTGATCCACGGTCATCTCCAGCACGTCGTAGATGGACAGTCCATCGTATTCCACCTCCAGCACCTCGGACGAAAAGCGCTTCCCGTGACACGATTCACACTCCAGCCGGATGTCGGCCATAAACTGCATCTCCACGGTGATGGTGCCCTCCCCCTTGCACTCGTCACATCGGCCCCCCTCCACGTTAAACGAGAAGTAAGCCGGGGTGAAGCCCATCTGCTTTGCCAGTGGCTGAGCCGCGAAGAGTTTTCGTATCTCGTCGAACGCCTTCAGGTAGGTCACCGGGTTGGAGCGCGATGATTTCCCAATCGGGTTCTGGTCCACGTACTCCACGTCGCTTATCAGCTTGATATCCCCCGCGATGCCGTTGAACTCGGCCCGTTCCAGTGGTTTCTCCTTGTACTTGTATTGAAGCGCGTTGAACAGCACGTCGTTCACGAGCGACGATTTCCCCGATCCGCTCACGCCGGTCACTACCGTCATCACATGTAATGGGAAGGTGACGTTGATGTTCTTCAGGTTGTTTTGTCGTGCCCCTTTCACCTCGATGTAGTTGTTCCATTTGCGTCGGGTGGCGGGAAGCTCGATGTGCTCTTCGCCGGTAAGGTACTTTACCGTGAAGCTGTCGCTCTTCTTCTCCAGTTCCGCCATCTTGCCTTGGTAGACCACCTCGCCACCCAATCGTCCGGCCAGAGGACCCATATCGATGATATAGTCGGCCGAGCGGATGATCTCCTCGTCATGCTCCACTACCACCACCGTGTTACCAATTCGCTGCAGCTCTTTCAGCACGCTGATAAGCCGTCGCGTGTCTCGCGAGTGAAGGCCAATGCTGGGTTCATCAAGGATGTAGAGCGAGCCGACCAAGCTGTTCCCGAGCGAGGAGACGAGGTTGATGCGCTGGCTCTCCCCACCCGACAGGGTGTTGGAGAGTCGATTGAGCGTGAGGTACCCCAGTCCCACCTCCATCAAGAACGTAAGTCGATTCCGTATTTCGGTGAGGATTCGTTCCGCCACGGTCGCGTCTGTCTCGTTCAGTTGAAGTTGGTCGAAGAAGGATACCAGCTCGTTCAAGGGCATCGTCACCAGCTCGGTAATCGATTTCCCGCCCACCTTCACGTATTGCGCCTCCCGCTTGAGCCGTGTTCCCTTGCAGAGCGTGCACTCGGTCTTGCCCCGAAAGCGGGCCAGCATCACCCGGTACTGGATCTTGTACAGGTTGCGCTCCACCATCTCGAAAAAGTCGTTGATGCCGTAGATCCCCAGGTTGCGGCGGCCGTCCCATAAGAGCTTCCGCTCCTCCTCCGTTAGGTCGTGGTACGCGCGGTGCACCGGGAAGTCCACCTTGTACGCGTTTCTCACGAATTCCCGCCGCCACTCGCTCATCTTCTCCCCTTTCCAGCACTGCACACACTCCTCCTGCACGGAGAGGCTTTTATCGGGTATTACCAAGTTCTCGTTGATACCCACGATCTTGCCAAACCCTTCGCACCTGGGACACGCGCCGGCGGGGCTGTTGAAGTTGAACATCAGCTCGGTTGGCTCCTCGAAGGTCATCCCGTCTGCCTCGAAACGGTTAGAAAACGAAAACGTCTCGATTCCCTTGCTCCCCCAAAAGCGGACGATGCACTCGCCGTTCCCTTCCAGGAAAGCGGTTTCCACCGAGTCCGACAGCCGGTTGACGGTCGCCTTGTCTGACGAGCAGGAGAGGCGGTCGATCACAAGCAGTATCTCGCTGGCGGGGGGTAGCGTTTTCTGCTCCAGCAACTCCTCGATCCGGTAGAACCGTTCGCCCACGTCCACCCTCGTGAACCCCTCCTTCATCAGTATCTCGAGCTGCTCGCGGGCGGTGCGCCCGTTTCGGAGCTGAACGCGTGCCATCACGGCCATGCGGGTACCCTCGCGGTACCCCCGCATCTTCTCCACCACGTCGTGGACGTAATGCCGCTTCACCTCCTCACCCGAGATGGGCGAGATGGTCTTCCCCACGCGGGCGTACAGGAGCCGCATGTACTCGTATATCTCGGTAGAGGTACCCACCGTGGAGCGGGGATTGCGGGTGTTCACCCGTTGTTCGATGGCGATGGCGGGGGGAATCCCCGTGATGGAGTCACACTCCGGCTTGTTCATCCGTCCCAAGAACTGGCGGGCGTACGCCGAAAGGCTCTCCACGTACCGTCGTTGTCCCTCGGCGTACAGGGTGTCGAACGCTAGGGACGATTTCCCGGAGCCCGAGAGGCCGGTGATAACCGTGAACGTGTTGCGCGGGATGATCACGTCGATACCCTTAAGGTTATTGACGCGGGCTCCCTTTATCTCGATTTGCTTGTGGTTGCTCATGTTTACCTATGCTCTAACCCGCGAAGGTAAGGATTTTATGCGTATCTTTGCCGCTCAACTCATAACAAGTTTGTATCATGGCCATTCGTTCCGTACATCGTTCGTTGGGGGTCTTCCTTTTCGTGGCTTTTGTCACCTTGCTAACTGCCTGTGGTACCTCCAAGCGCTCTTTGACCCGCAGGGTCGACCCGGCTCCCAAGCGGGAGTTCCGGGGTGCCTGGGTACAGACGGTCGGTCAATCTCGTTACCGCCAGATGAACAGCGCTGCGATGAGGCATTACCTGACCGAGATGGTCCGGAAGTTCGACGAGGCGGGTATCAACGCCGTGATTTTCCAGGTTCGTCCCGAGGCCGATGCCTTTTATCGCTCTAACCTGGAGCCTTGGAGCCGATTCCTCACCGGGACGCAAGGGGTGGCACCGGATGATCCCGATTTTGATCCCTTAGCCTTCATTATCGGGGAGTGTCACAAGCGGGGCATGGAGCTCCATGCCTGGTTGAATCCCTACCGGGTCAAGACCCACGTGAACAACGAGTTGGCACCCGAGCATATCTACTGGAAGCACCCCGAGCAGTTCGTGCAGTACGGAACCCAGCTCTTCTTTGACCCCGGTTTACCGGAGAATCGGGCGTTTATCGGTGAGGTGGTCCGCGATATCGTGACACGCTACGACGTGGACGCGATTCACATGGACGACTACTTCTACCCTTACCCCATCGCGGGGCAATCGTTCCCCGATGATGCGAGCTTTGAGCGGTACGCGGCTCCCCAAGGGTTCACCTCCTCTCAGCGGGGCGATTGGCGGCGCGACAACGTGAACCGCCTGATAAGGGAGTTGAAGCTGAGCATCGCCTCCATCAAGCCGTGGGTACGTTTCGGGATTAGCCCCTTCGGTATTTACCGGAACAGGAGTAGCGACCCCGATGGAAGTGATACCAACGGCTTGCAGAATTACGACGACCTCTATGCCGACATTAAGCTTTGGGTGGAGAAGGGGTGGATTGACTACACTCTGCCGCAACTCTACTGGGAGAGAGGGCATGTCGCGGCCGATTACACCACCTTGCTACACTGGTGGAACGAGCACAACTTCGAGCGACCCCTCTACATCGGGCAGGATCTAAAGCGAAGTATCGACCGGGACGAGTTGGAGGTGAAGATCAGGCAGACGCGCGAGATGTCGTTTGTACACGGGAACTGTTATTGGTACGGCTACCAGGTGCTGGACAACTTCGAGGGGGTGGCCGACGCGATGAAGGGCGACCTCCACAAAGTACCCGCCTTGATCCCCGCGTATACCCATATGCATGAGGGTCGCCCTAACAAGGTGTGGAACCTCAACGAGGTGTTCACCGAGGATATGCATTTCCTCACGTGGGATCACGATAGGAACCCCCTCAACCCGGAGGGGGCGCAGCGGTTCGTGGTGTACCGCTTCCGGAAGGGGGAGAGGGTAGATATTAACCGGGCGGAGCATATCGTGGGCATCACCCCGGACAACTTCTTCACGTTGCCGTACGAGGGGGGCGTGAACCGGTACACCTACGCGGTCACCGCGCTCGATGCCTTTTGGAACGAGTCGAAAGCGCGGAAAATAAGGGTAACGTTGTAATTTACTTAACTTTCGTATGTAACTGTTTCATCACTTTCAGATTCGACTGGCGTAAATATTTGCGATAAGTGAGAGCAAATGCAAAGCTTGCTTTGACTTTGCCGAGTGACGACATAAAAGGCAATAAATTGAAACAGTAAACAACATGCTGAAATAGAGGTTGTAATTGTCAAGAGAAAGTAATTAAATAGAAGAAAAAAGAGCAATGGAAAGCGAACGTTTGAAAAAGCCGGATGGGCAGGAGGTGCCGATGAGCGACCCGCGTGACGAAAAGCCGAGTGAACCACTGGGGCAACGGGTGGGCGACGGGGAGCGTTTCCCGATGATCGCCAAAACCCTGGCGGAGCTGGAGGACGTGCTGGCCGAGGAGCTGGTAGCCTTGGGGGCAGAGGATGTGGAGATCGGGACGCGTATGGTGTCGTTCACCGGCGATAAGGCGCTGATGTATAAGGCTAACCTGCATTGTCGCACGGCGCTGCGCATCCTTAAGCCGATTTACAACTTCAAGGCCAATAGTGCCGACGAAGTGTACGAGGCGATCAAGGGGTTGAACTGGGAGGAGTGGCTCTCCCTCGACACCACCTTCTCGATTGATTCGGTGGTCTTTTCGCGTATCTTCACCCACTCGAAATTCGTCACCTACCGGGTGAAGGATGCCATTGCCGACTGGTTCTTCGAACTGTACGGGAAGCGTCCATCGGTGAGTATTACAAATCCCGACATCGTGCTTCACGTGCACATCGTGCACAACCGCTGCTCGCTCTCTTTAGACAGTTCGGGGGAATCGCTCCATAAGCGGGGATACCGGGTCGCCCAAACCGAGGCCCCGCTCAACGAGGTGCTGGCGGCGGGGATGGTGCTGAAGTCGGGTTGGCGGGGAGATACCCCTTTTATCGACCCCATGTGCGGTTCTGGTACGTTGTTAATTGAGGCAGCCATGATCGCCATGGGCATACCTCCCGGCATTCACCGGCAGCATTTCGCGTTCGAGAAGTGGGGTGACTTCGACCAGGAGCTTTTCAGCACCCTCTACAACGACGATTCGGGAGCACGTGAACTCAAGCACCCCATCATCGGGTCTGACGTTTCGCGCAGAGCGATTAGCATGGCCGAAAAGAACATCAAGAACGCGGGGCTAAAAAAATATATCGAGCTTGTCGTGAAGCCTATGCAGCGGTACGATAAGGCACCGGCCCCCACGGGCGTGCTCATCACCAATCCTCCCTACGGCGAACGGATGAAGGTGGAGGAGTTGGACAGCCTCTACGACATGATCGGTGAGCGGTTGAAGCACGTTTTCACGGGATACCGGGCCTACGTGTTGAGCTACCGGAAAGAGTCGTTCGACGCGATTGGCCTTCGCCATTCCAAGCGCTTCTTCCTGTATAATGGGGCGTTGGAGTGCGAGATGCGCGAGTACGAGATTTTCGCCGGCAAGCGAGAAGAGCGACCCAAGAGAAGCGCTCCGCGTGATAAGCGGGTTCACGAGAGCGACCATTATAAGCGTAATAGCCGGGAGGGGTATCGCCGTTCCCAGCGTGCCAGGAAGGATGATGAGGGGGACTTGGGCAATGAGACAATGTCTTCACGTTGAGGCAATAGTATGCTAAAAATATTTCGGGATATTCACAAAAAACATCAATCACCAATAGTTTTGCACGTCTCAAATAAATATTTTCCAACTATTGCATTTATTATTTGAACTTACACTTGCCCTTACACCGCTAGCCTATGTGTCATGTTCTTCCGCGTTTCCCAATAAATTACTACCTTTGCACATTCTTTTTATATCACTCGGCTTTCGTGCGCTGTTTGTGGCCGGTATGGTGTTAAAGGCGAAGCAAATGCAGGGGTGAAAGTTGGGTTATACCCGATGAAAAATCAACGATAATGAGCGAGAAATTTCCTGAGTACAGCCAGTTAGACCTCCCGGGAGTTAACCGGGAGATGTTGAAGGAGTGGGACGAGAAGGGTGTTTTCAAGCAGAGCCTGGAGATACGCGAAGGTAGCCCATCGTATGTCTTCTACGAGGGGCCGCCCTCGGCTAATGGCATGCCGGGGATTCACCACGTGATCGCGCGTACCATTAAAGATATTTTTTGCCGTTACAAGACGATGAAGGGGTTCCTGGTGCACCGAAAAGCCGGTTGGGATACACACGGGCTTCCCGTGGAACTGGCGGTAGAAAAGACGCTGGGGATCACCAAGGAGGATATCGGGAAGAAAGTATCCGTGGAGGAGTATAACGAGGCGTGCCGTTCCGAGGTGATGAGGTACACCAAGGAGTGGGAAGACCTCACCCGGATCATGGGTTACTGGGTAGATATGAGCGACCCCTACATCACCTACGATAACCGTTATATCGAGACCCTGTGGTGCCTGCTTAAAGAATTGTATGACAGGGGATACCTCTATAAGGGGTATACCATACAGCCCTATTCACCTGCCGCGGGAACCGGCCTCAGCACGCACGAGCTGAACCAGCCGGGGTGCTACCGCGACGTGAAAGATACATCCTGCACGGCCCAATTCAAGATCAAGAACCCGCTGTCGGAGTGGACGACCTTTGGCGAGCCCTTCTTCCTGGCATGGACCACCACACCCTGGACGCTGCCATCGAACGTGCTGCTGGCAGTAGGTCCCAAAGTGGAGTACGCGGCGGTGCAGACCTTTAACCCCTACACCGGTAAGCCGATGACGGTCGTCCTTGCCAAGGAGTTGCTGGAGGTATACTTCTCTCCCAAAAACGGGAAGCTGAAACTCGAGGACTACAAACCCGGTGATAAACAGATTCCCTTTAAGGTAATCGATAAGGTGTGGAGCGGAGCCGAGCTGGCCGGAATCGGATACGAGCAGTTGATCCCGTGGGTGAAAGCGTTAGGCAATGCCTTCAAAGTGGTTACCGGCGACTTCGTGACCATCGAGGAGGGAACCGGCATCGTGCATATCGCACCCACGTTCGGGGCGGATGACGCGAAGGTGGGGAAAGAGAACGACGTGCCGGGCCTCACGCTGGTCGACAAAGAGGGATATGCACGCCCCATGGTTGACTTGACCGGGAGGTTCTTCCGGTTGGAAGACCTGGATGCCGCGTTTGTTCGTGAACGGGTGAACGTGGAGCTGTACAAAGAGTACGCCGGTCGCTTCGTGAAAAACGAGTTCGACGAGTCACTGATCGACGACAACGCGACCCTCGACGTGGACCTGGCGGTGATGCTGAAACTGCAAAACCGGGCGTTTCGCATCGAGAAGTACGAGCACAGCTACCCGCACTGCTGGCGCACCGATAAGCCGGTACTCTACTACCCGCTGGACAGCTGGTTCATCAGGACTACCGCCTGTCGGGAGGAGATGATCAAGCTCAATAATACCATCAACTGGAAACCTACATCTACGGGTACCGGCCGTTTTGGAAAATGGCTGGAGAATCTGCAGGATTGGAACTTGAGCCGGAGCCGCTACTGGGGTACCCCCCTGCCCATCTGGCGTACCGAGGATGGCCAAGAAGAGCGCTGTATCGGCTCGGTGAAGGAGCTCTATCAAGAGATGCGGAAAGCACTGGATGCCGGTGTGATGAAAAAACTTCCCTGGGAAGGGGTGGACCTGGACGATTAT
Source organism: Fermentimonas sp. (assembly GCA_050951125.1). GTDB lineage: Bacteria > Bacteroidota > Bacteroidia > Bacteroidales > Dysgonomonadaceae > Proteiniphilum. The sequence goes on from JBMNIR010000006.1 coordinate 111,641, forward strand.
AAAGATTTGGAGTACGATGATATCGACCTTCACCGTCCCTACGTGGACGAGATAGTACTGCTGTCTGATAGCGGGAAACCGATGTACCGGGAACTTGACCTGATCGACGTTTGGTTCGATAGCGGGGCGATGCCGTTCGCTCAGGTCTTTTACCCGCATATCCCGGAAAAAGAGTTCCAAAAGGTCTTCCCGGCCGATTTTATCGCGGAGGGGGTGGACCAGACCCGCGGGTGGTTCTACACGCTCCACGCGATAGCCGCCATGGTGAAGGGGAGCGTTGCCTTTAAGAACGTGATCTCTAACGGGCTGGTGCTCGATAAGAACGGCAACAAGATGTCGAAACGGCTTGGGAACGCGGTCGATCCCTTCAAGACCATCAAGGAGTACGGCTCCGATCCGCTGCGCTGGTACATGATCACCAACGCGTCGCCGTGGGACAACCTCAAGTTCGATATCGATGGGGTGGAGGAGGCTAGGAGAAAATTCTTCGGGACGCTTTACAACACCTACTCGTTCTTCGCGCTGTACGCCAACGTGGATGACTTTAGGAATCAATATCCGCTCATCGATCTGGAGAAGCGGCCGGAAATTGACCGCTGGATTATCTCGGCGCTGAACTCATTGGTGAAGGAGGTGGACGAGGGGATGGATGCGTACGAGCCGACCAAGGCTGGCCGAGCGATTACCGACTTCGTGAATGACCAGCTAAGCAACTGGTACGTGCGGCTAAGCAGAAAGCGCTTCTGGGGCGGGGGGATGACCGAGGATAAGCTGTCGGCTTATCAAACGCTCTATGAGTGCCTGGTGACGGTGACCAAGTTGATGGCACCTATCGCCCCCTTCTACGCCGACAGGCTCTACCTCGACCTAACGACCCCCGCGGTTAATGGGGAACGACAGGAGTCGGTACACCTGACTGATTACCCCGCATGGGACGAACGTGTAATCGATAAGCAACTCGAAGAGCGGATGTACTTCGCGCAGACGGCTTCCTCCATCGTGCTGTCGCTGCGCCGAAAGGTGAATATCAAGGTGAGGCAACCCCTCGCCAAGATGATGATCCCCGTGGCTGATGAAAAGCAGAAAGGGAACGTGCAGGCGGTGGAACAGCTAATCCTTAGCGAGGTGAACGTGAAGGAGATGTTGTTCGTGGATTCCGCGAACGAGATGCTGGTGAAGCGGGTGAAGCCCGACTTTAAGAAGCTGGGTCCCCGTTACGGCAAGATTATGAAGAAGCTGGCTGCCCAGATTCAGGCGATGGAGAGTCACGAGATTCAAGAGTTGGAGAGGGAGGGAACCTTCACCCTGATGGTGGACGGACAGGAGGTGGTGATCACGTTAGACGACGTGGAGATCTTTTCGGAGGACGTGCCGGGATGGCTGGTGGGCAACGAGGGGCGACTCACGGTGGCCCTGGACATCACCCTCACCGACGAGCTCCAAAAAGAGGGCTTCGCCCGTGAGTTGGTCAACAGGATTCAGAATTTGCGGAAGGTGAAGGGGTTCGAGATTACCGACCGGATCATCGTCTGGCTAAGTGTTACCCCAACCCTTGACGAGGCGATCAGGGAGAACGCCGAGTACATACAAAGCCAGGTGCTGGCCGACGCGATACGCATCGTAAGAGAGGAGCTTGAAGACCAGGTGGAGATCGAGGATCTCTCCTTGGGCATCACCATTCGAAAAAACAGTTGAGAAGTATTCGTTTTATACCTATCTTTGCAGGAAAATAACTTCACTTCCGTGGGTTTCCTTTTGTGGCGATTATAGCTTTCAAAGCGAAGTAGATGAAAAACAAGGGTAAACCACGAAAGTTGAGCAAAAATGGTCGTTATGAGAGAGAAAACAAGGTATTCAGAGGAGGAATTGGAAGAGTTCCGTGCCATCATACACGAGAAACTGCGGATAGCCCGACAGGAGTACGAGAATTACCGCGCCGCCGTTACCAATACTGATGGGAACGACATTGTCGACACATCGCCCACCTACAAGGTGCTGGAAGAGGGTGCCTCCACGCTCTCGAAAGAGGAGGCAGGAAGGCTGGCGCAGCGGCAGATGAAGTTCATCCAGAACCTGCAGGCCGCGCTGGTGCGCATCGAGAACGGTACTTACGGCGTCTGCCGCGAAACCGGTAAGTTGATTCCCAAGGAGCGGCTCCGCGCCGTGCCGCACGCGACCCTCAGCATCGAGGCCAAAACGAAGAAGAGGAAGAGGTGATAACACCGATGAAAAGCAGAAAAAGCAAGTCGTTAGTCGCTGTCACGGTTGTCTTCCTGGTGCTGATCGTCGATCAGCTCTCAAAGATTTGGGTCAAAACCCATATGGAGCTTGGGGAGATGATTCATATCACCAACTGGTTCAAGATTTACTTCGTGGAGAATAACGGGATGGCCTTCGGCATCGAGGCGGGAGGCAAGCTCTTTTTGTCGCTGTTCCGCATCGTGGCCGTTATCCTCATCGCGTATTTCATTCACAAGCTGGTGAAGGAGAACTTCAAGACCGGTTTCATCGCGTGCGTCTCGCTTATTTTGGCGGGCGCATTTGGAAACATCATTGATTGCGTCTTTTACGGCGTTATATTCGAGGCCAGCTACCCGGGTCACGTTGCCTCGTTGGTGCCTTGGGGCGAGGGCTACTCCTCCCTGCTGCATGGTAAGGTGGTAGATATGCTCTACTTCCCGCTGTTCAGTGGAACCTACCCCGATTGGTTGCCCGTCGTGGGGGGGCAGGAGTTCCTTTTTTTCCGGTTTATCTTTAACGTGGCCGACTCCGCCATTACCGTGGGTGTGATCTTGTTGCTGCTTTTCTATCGGAAGACGTTGTCCTACTCGTTGCTATCCAAGAAGGAGCGTGAAAAGCATGACAATGAAAAAATGGCCAAGGCAAACGCTGGTACCAATGCGAGTGAAGAGTAAATTGGTGTACCCGTTACTGCTCGTTGCCGTGAGCTTGTTGATCACCTCTTGCTTCAGGCCTAAGGAGGTTTTGAGCAGGAAAAAGATGGAGCGGTTGATGTACGACGTCTATATCGCCGAGGCCACCATGGAGAACGATTACCGGGGGTTCGACACGCCCGAGAAAAAAGAGGCCTACATCCACCGTGTCTTTCAGCAACACAACGTAACGCAAGCGCGATGGGATACCTCCTTATCGTGGTATTCTGACCGGATTGATCTCTACTTGAGGATGAATGACTCCGTGAAGGCGCGGTTAAAGCGAGCCCAGGAGGATATTGACGCGCTGATGGCGTTAGAAACCCTGCAACCCACCTTTCACGATCCGTCGCTCTACACTGAGTCCTATATCCCCCCTAACTACTCCTTTACGTCGTACGGCATACGAAGCGGGTTTCACTTTCGTTTGGATTCGACCGAAATCGCCTCGAAAATCCCCGAGGACACGTTCTTGTTAACCTTTCACGTGATTGGAGTACCCCCGGACTATCCTGAACCGCCAACGGCTACCCTTGCTTTGACCTACGGAGATACCACGCTTTACCACTCCCTGCGATTGACGGAGAACCGGGGCTATCGTGTCGACGCTTCGAAACAGTTCAATAACGATACGATTAAGCAGATCAGTGGCTTCGTTCACTTACAAAACCCCGTGGGAACGCTTCCACGTATTCAATTGCACGATATATATCTCGGGAACTTACGGCCTGGGCATGATCTTGCCCCGGCAGATTCTCTGGCTGTTGATTCCATAACAACCGATCTCCTGGCAGCTGACTCCTTGGCGGTCGATTCTTTAAAAACCGACCTCGAACCGATAGACTCCATTGCGGTCGGGATTGCTCTCGCCGACACGGTGGTAGCCACCCCGTTGAAACCTGATGCCATTCATCCCGAAGTCATTCAACCCGATACGGTTTTGTAAGCGATAACGCACTTTTTGTCAAGATTAATTGTTATATTCGCGAGGTATTAAGAATTGGGTGGAAAAAATCGATAAGTTATCATTAATATATCATTATTTAACATCAGATGAAGAAGAAAAGAGTTTACACTTTTGGGAACGGTGCCGCGGAAGGACGGGCCGACATGAGGAATCTACTTGGTGGAAAGGGTGCAAACCTCGCCGAAATGAACCTTATCGGGGTACCCGTACCCCCCGGGTTCACGATTACCACGGAGGTATGCACGGAGTATAACGAGCTGGGTAAGGAACACGTGATCAGCGTACTGAAAGACGACGTGGAGCAAGCGATCAAGCAGATCGAGAAGCTCACAGGCACCAAGTTTGGTAACGACGAGAACCCATGCTTGGTTTCGGTGCGTTCCGGCGCGCGGGTATCAATGCCCGGCATGATGGACACCGTGCTGAACCTGGGACTGAACGATGGCGCCGTGGAAGGGATTGCCAAGAAATCGGGTAACGAGCGCTTCGCGTGGGACTCCTACCGCCGCTTCGTGCAGATGTACGGCGACGTGGTGCTGGGGATGAAGCCTCATAGCAAGGAGGACATAGATCCGTTCGAGGAGATCATGGACGAGATGAAAAAGGTCAAGGGGGTGGAGTCGGATACCGACCTTACCACCGATGACCTGAAGGAGCTGGTGAAACGCTTCAAGGTTGCCGTTAAGGAGAAGACGGGGCACGAGTTCCCGATCGACCCGTGGGAACAGCTCTGGGGATCTATTTGCGCGGTGTTCGACAGCTGGATGAACGAGCGCGCCGTCCTTTACCGTAAGATGAACGACTTCCCCGAGGAGTGGGGTACCGCTGTAAACGTTCAGGCCATGGTCTACGGGAACATGGGCGAAACCTCCGCTACGGGCGTTGCGTTCACCCGTGATTCCGCCACGGGCGAAGATATCTTTAACGGCGAGTACCTGGTCAACGCGCAAGGCGAAGACGTGGTAGCCGGCGTGCGGACTCCCCAACAGATCACAACCGAGGGGGCACGTCGCTGGGCCAAGTTGCAGGGCGTGTCGGAAGAGGAGCGGGTCGAGAAGTACCCGTCACTCGAAGAGGTGCTCCCCGAGTGTGCAAAAGAGCTCATCGAGATACAACAGAACCTGGAAGACTACTTCAAAGATATGCAGGACCTCGAGTTCACCATACAGGACGGCAAGTTGTGGATATTGCAAACCCGTAGCGGCAAGCGCACGGGCGCCGCGATGGTCAAGATCGCTATAGACATGCTTCACGAAGGGCTCATCGACGAGAAAACGGCTTTGAAGCGGTGCGAGGCAGAGAAGTTGGATGAATTGTTGCACCCCATTTTCGATAAGGCGGCGCTGGCCAAGGTGAAACCTGTCACTACCGGTTTGCCGGCCTCGCCCGGGGCGGCTTCGGGACAGGTGGTCTTTCACGCTGACGAGGCGGAGCAATGGTATAAGGAGGGTAAGAAGGTAATCCTTTGCCGCCTCGAAACGTCGCCCGAGGATTTGAGGGGCATGGCATCGGCCGAAGGTATCCTAACCGCTCGCGGTGGGATGACGTCGCACGCGGCAGTCGTAGCCCGGGGCATGGGCAAATGCTGCGTTTCGGCCGCCAACAACGTGGTAATCGATTATAAGAATCGCTGCATGACCGTGAACGGTAAGCTGATCAAACAGGGGGATTGGATCTCCCTTGACGGTTCTACGGGAAGTGTTTACGAAGGGTCGCTCGCCACACAGGATGCCGAGTTGGATGCCGATTTTACCGAGTTGATGACCCTTGCGGATAAGTACACCCGCATGAACGTGCGTACCAACGCCGACACGCCGAGAGAGGCCAAGGTGGCCCGCGATTTCGGCGCAACTGGTATCGGGTTGTGCCGCACGGAGCACATGTTCTTCGAGGACGACAAGATTCTCTCCATGCGGGAGATGATCCTCGCCAAGGACGAGGCAGGAAGGCGTGTTGCGCTGGCTAAGCTACTCCCCGTACAGAAGAAAGACTTCATCGGTATCTTCAGGGCGATGGATGGCCTGCCTGTCACGGTACGTCTCCTCGACCCGCCCCTGCACGAGTTCGTTCCCCACGATAAGAAAGGGCAGAAGGAGATGGCAGAGGTGATGGGTATCTCGTACAAGGAGGTTCACGAGCGGGTGCAAGGGCTCATGGAGTCGAACCCGATGCTGGGACTCCGGGGGTGTCGACTGGGGAACCTTTATCCGGAGATAACCGAGATGCAGACCCGTGCCATTATGGAGGCTGCCCTTGAGCTTAAGAGCGAGGGAGTGAAAGCGATGCCTGAAATCATGGTTCCGCTCACCGGCATCGTGCACGAGTTTAAAGCGCAAAAGAACATAATCGAACAAACCATCCAGAAGGTGTTCGCCGAGAAGAACGACTCTATAGAGTACCTGATAGGTACCATGATTGAGATCCCGCGTGCTTGTCTCACGGCAGATAGCGTTGCGAAGGAGGCCGACTTCTTCTCTTTCGGCACGAACGACCTCACTCAGATGACCTTTGGATATAGCCGCGATGACGTGGCCAAGTTCCTGCCGATATATATCGACAAGAGCTTCTTGAAGCAAGATCCGTTCGCGGTGATTGACGAGGTGGGTGTTGGGCAGCTGGTAAGTATGGCCGTCGAGAAAGGACGTGCAGCGAAACCGTCACTCCACTGCGGTATCTGTGGTGAACACGGGGGAGATCCCACGTCGGTCAAGTTCTGCCACAGGGTAGGACTCGATTACGTGTCCTGCTCACCCTACCGGGTACCCATTGCCCGATTGGCGGCAGCACAGGCTGTTATTGAAGGATAACTTTTCCCTGACCATTTATTCACGAGTGAAGGCACCTCTTAGGGGGTGCCTTCGTCGGTTATAGCTGTTTTTAATCCTACCGCTTTGATTCCTCCGTGAAGCTTACAGTGTCGGCTTCGCTGGTTATAACTACTTTTAACCCTCCGCCTGTTTGGCTATTAAGGGGAATATCACTACTTTTACATTTTGAACGCATCAAAAAAGAGAATATGAATCATCGTATAAATCGTCCCGCTATATTATCACCATCGCCTTACGTGGATCCTTTGTCCACTAGCTCTATTTTTGTTCGTCCCGTGAGCAGGCGCTCCGTGTCTGGTCGTCCTGTTCTTGTTCGCGTTGTGGACAGTCGCTCTCAGTTTGAGCACTTCGCTTCAGTTCGTTCTAGATCTACCCGTTTCTGTTCCACCCGTTCCTTGTTCGCACGACTAGCCTCTCTTGCTTTTCTCGTGCTGTTTACTGCGCTGCCCATGATGGCGCAAAACAACGTGATCGACGAGATCGCCTGGGTGGTGGGTGACGAGGCCATCCTCAAGTCGGAAGTGGAGGAGTTCCGTAAAGATATCCTCATGCAAAACCAACGTCTTGAAGGGGATCCCTATTGTTTCATACCCGAGCAGCTAGCCATCCGCAAGCTGTTCCTCGACCAGGCCAAGTTAGACAGTATCGAGGTACAGGATGCCGTGGTGAACCGTGAAATGGAGTTCCAGGTCAACCATTACATATCGAGTATCGGGTCGGTAGAGCGGTTGGAGGAGTACTTTGGAAAGAGCCTCGCGGCCATACGTGAAGACGTGCGGGAGCAGACGCGGGAGCAGATGCTTATCGAGGGGGTGCAGCAAAAGCATTTCGGCAACATCCAGTTGACCCCCTCCGAGATACGGAAGTTTTACCACAGTATTCCCACGGATAGCCTCCCATTTATCCCTACTACGATGCAGGTCCAGATTATCACCGTGGAACCGGAGATACCGCTGTCGGAGATCGATAAGGTGAAGGCCCGGTTAAGGGAGTTCACGGAGCAGGTACATAGCGGGGAGCGTGAATTTTCGACTTTGGCGCTAATCCACTCCGAGGACCCATCGGCCGTGCAAGGGGGTGAGCTGGGGTTCGCCCCGAAAAGCAACTACGTACCGGAGTTCGCCAATGTGGCGTTCGCGCTGAACGATCCCAAGAAGGTGTCTAACGTTGTGGAGACCGAGTACGGTTTTCACATTATCCAGCTTATCGAGCGAAGGGGTGAGATGGCTAACCTGCGGCACATATTGCTGAAACCGAAAATCCCTCAGGAGTCGCTTGATACCGCGTTAATTCGCTTGGACTCCATCCGAACCGGGATCGTCGAGAAGAAGATCACGTTCGATGATGCGGCCACTTACCTCTCGGCTGACAAAGATACGCGTAACAACAAGGGGATCATGGTGAATAACGTGCTTCGAAGCAGCAACGCCGGGACCTCCCGTTTCGCGCTAAACGAGTTGAATCAGGATATCGCTAAGGTGGCTGGCGAGATGAAGGCCGGTGAGCTCTCGGAGCCGTTCATCATGATTAACGACAAGGGGCGGCAAGTGGCGGCCATGGTGAAGGTCTCGGAGAGGAACGAGGGCCACCGGGCGAACATCAATAACGACTACCAGATTATCAAGCAGATGGCGGAGGCCGAACGACAGCAACAGATGGTGGACGAGTGGCTCAAAAAGAAAATCGAACAGACCTACGTGCGCATTGATCCCGGCTGGAGAAAGTGTGAGTTTCAATACGACGGTTGGGTAAGATGAGAAAAGGGGCTTCATGTTTTTTACAAGAAAGCATGCTGTTGTTGGGTGTGCTTTTTGTTATTTTGGTTACCGCCAAGGCGCAACAACCTCCCGATGATACACCGCCCGAGGGCGTGGTGCGCATCGTTGAGATGAAGAAGGCGCAACTGGGCTTCAAGCGGGAGGGGTTTGAGGCTATGATCTTCTCGGGCGACGTGGTCTTCTACCACGAGGGTGCCTACATGTATTGCGATAGCGCCTACCTTTACCAAGAGACCAACTCGTTCGAGGCGTTCAGCAACGTGACGATGGAGCAGGGCGATACCATCTTCGTTTATGGTGACTACCTGCATTACGACGGCAATACCAAACTTGCCCGCCTGCGCGATAACATCCGGATGGAGGACCAAACGATGACGCTCTTCACCGATAGTTTGGATTACGACAGGGTGCTAAACTTGGGATACTACTTCGACGGGGGCATGATCGTGGACGAGGAGAACGAGCTCACCTCCTACTGGGGTCAGTATGCACCCGACACCAAAGAGGCGCTTTTTAGCGATAGCGTGAAGCTGGTAAACGAGGATTATACCATCTACGCCGACACGCTGAAGTACAACACCGAAACGAAGATCACCGACATCCTGGGGCCCTCACGCATTGTATCGGATAGCGTGTACATATATACTAACCGCGGTTGGTACAACACGGTCACCGAGGATTCAAGGCTGCTCGACCGGTCGAGGGTCCACAGTAACGATGGCACCAAGGTGCTGATCGGCGACACGATTTACTATAATCGGCTAACGGGAGAAGGGGAGGTGTTCGGGGCCATGTTTCTCGAAGATAAGGAGCGAAAGGCTATACTCAGGGGTAATTACGGTTTTTACAATGAGAAGACCGAGTTTGGCCTCGCCACCGACTCCGCGTACGCGGTCGACTTTTCCCAACGGGATAGTCTCTTCTTGCATGGGGACACGTTGATGATGAGTACCGATTCGATCTACCGGGACATAAAAGCCTTTTACCAGGTCCGTGTATATCGTTCTGACCTTCAGGCGATTTGCGACTCGGTACACTACTCCTCCCGCGATTCCATAATCTACATGCGGGGCGATCCCGTGATATGGAACGAGAACAATCAGGTTTTGGGTGAAAAGATCGATATCTACCTGAATGACTCTACCGTGGAGAAAGTGCATGTGCAGGATTACGCGTTGGCCATTCAGGATAGAAGAGAGGAGAAGCAGTACAACCAGTTGACCGGCAGGGATATGACGGCTTTCTTTAGAGATGGGGTCATTTATCACGTGCTAGTGGAAGGGAGCGCTGAATCGCTCTACTACGTCGTGGAACAAGATAGTACTATCATTGGGCTAAACCGGATGGAGAGCCCCTACTTCTCTATCGACATTGAAAGCGAGCGGATTACTAAGCTAAAGGGGTGGCCCAAGGTAACAGGGGCGACCACACCGCTCTCCCTGTTGGAGTCGGAGGAGCTCACGCTTGAGGGGTTTGCCTGGCTGGATTACCTGCGACCGACAGGGCCGGACGATATCTTCCGCGACAACCAGCGTCACGGTTCCGATATAGTGGAGCCCCCCAAGCGATTCCAACGCGAAGATATAACGTTGTAACGGAGGTTCCTATGCCAGATATCGTTCATTTTTCGCTCGTTTTTATCATCAATTAACAACTCGTAAACAAGGTTAATGTCAGATATCGTTCATCTTTTGCCAGATTCTATCGCCAACCAAATCGCGGCCGGTGAGGTGATTCAACGTCCCGCATCTGTAGTGAAGGAGTTGGTGGAGAATGCGTTGGATGCTGGTGCCACCCGAGTAACGGTACATATTAAAGGTGCCGGGCGTACCTTGATCCAGGTGATTGATGATGGTCAAGGGATGTCACCCACTGACGCCCGCATGGCGTTTGAGCGACATGCCACCTCCAAAATACGAGAGGCGGCTGACCTCTTTTCGCTTACCACCATGGGGTTCCGAGGTGAGGCATTGCCTTCCATCGCGGCCATCGCGCAGGTGGAGGTAAAGAGTCGGAGGGCCGAAGACGAGTTGGGTACCCTGCTGGTGATATCGGGTTCCAAAGTGGAGAAACAGGAGGTGGTCGCGTGTGCGGTGGGTACCTCCATCTCGGTGAAGAATATCTTTTACAACGTGCCGGCACGCCGGAAGTTCCTAAAGTCGAATGAGACCGAGCGGCGCCATATTTTCATGGAGGTAGAGCGGGTGGCGCTGGTCCACCCCGACATCGAGTTCACCCTCGTGGAGAACGACCTGGAGACGTTGCACCTGCCCAAGACGGTGTTAAGGCAACGGATCGTGCAGATGGAGGGGAAGCACGTCAACCAGCAGCTAATCGAGATCGAGGAGGAGACCACGTTGGGGAAAATTCACGGCTACGTCTCAAGACCCGAGTTCGCCAAAAAAACGAGGACGAGCCAGTTCTTCTTCGTCAACAACCGCTTTATTCGACACCCTTACTTTCACAAGGCGGTGTTGGTGGCGTTTGAGAACCTGATTGCCGCCAACGAGAAGCCAACCTACTTCATCTATTTCCAGGTGGAGCCCGATGCGATCGATGTGAACATCCATCCCACAAAAACCGAGGTCAAGTTCGAGAATGAGCAGGCCTTGTGGCAGATACTGATGGTTACCGTGAAGGAGGCCTTGGGGCGATTCAACGCGGTCCCGAGCATCGATTTTGATACCGATGACGCCCCCGATATTCCTATCTATGATCCCTCCCGTCCTACCTTGATGCCCAAGGTGAGCGTAGATCCCGATTACAACCCGTTTCGAGATCCCACTTCCGGTGCTATATCTCCCAGTGGCCATCCTTCCGCACACCGTTTCCCCGGTGATCACCCCTTTGCCCCTAAATCGTTGGACTGGGAAAGGCTCTATGACGGGTTCGAGCGGGAAGGAACGTCCCCTGGCTCTTTAACTGGTGATATGGATGGTGAGGGTGGTGCTTCGTAAGAGATGCCGGAAACGGAGTTTTTCCCGGAACATTATCAATACAAGCAAAAGTATATCCTCACCTCCGTGAAGTCGGGTCTGATGATCATCGATCAGCATAGGGCACATGTCCGTATCCTTTTCGATCGCTATCTCGAGCAGATCCAGAGTAGGAGGGGTGTGTCGCAACGTGTGCTCTTCCCCGAGGTGTTGGAACTTTCCGCGGCGGAGGACGCCGCTTTCCCCGCCGTGAGGGACGACCTGGAAGCGCTCGGCTTTGAATTAAGTGAGATGGGAAACCGAAGTTACGCTATTCAGGGGGTGCCCTCCGAGATTGAGAGTGGCGATTTTACGGAGATGATCAAGGGTATGATTCACAACAGCATGGAGACCGGCAGTGATGTGAAAGCGGTCATCCAGGAATCGATTGCCCTGTCGCTGGCCAACATGACGGCTATTCCCCGCGGCAGGATCCTTACCTCGGAAGAGATGCTGCTGATGGTGAGCCAGCTGTTCGCGTGCAAAATGCCCAACTACACCCCCGATGGGCGGGTAGTGGTTTGCGTAGTATCGGACAAGGAGATCGAGAGGAAAATGAGTTGACGCGTTTCAGCGGTTTTACAATGCTTTACCAACGGTCCTTAAAGCACGCGAAAATGTTTTTCTCAACTCTAAGATGCTCAATAACAGTTTTAAAATGGTTCTCGAAACAAACTCAAAAATGGCAACGTGGATGTGGACAAAAAGAAAAGCAGACAGTTTGACAGGATGTCTCTTTTTCAAGGTATCATTATTCTGGCTCGGTTTGCTTTCGTTTACCAGTTGCACGAATGAGTTGCCTCGGCAGACTATCCCGTATGCGCCCGTCAACATTCAAATCGACTTGAATGGCTTAGACCACGAGTTGAGAAACCCCCTTGCGTACAAAGTTTTCACCGAGAAGGGTAGGAGAACCGATGTTGAGCGTTTTGGGTATAGCGGGGTGCTGGTTACTTCCAACGCTGATGGAACCGCCATGTACGCGTACGATCTCTGCTGTCCCCACGAGAAAAAGAGGGAGGTTCGGGTCGTTCCCGAGGATAACGGCACGGCCACGTGTTCAACTTGCGGCACAGTTTTCGTCACCTTGTACGGGTTGGGTACCCCGGAAAAGGGACCTTCCACCCAACCGTTACAATGTTACCGTGTAATTTCAATCGCTCCCGGCATGTACCGTGTGGTTAATTAGAATCTCGCTTCCATTCGCTTTTCTCCTTCTCATTTCCTTTCTTCCCCTTCCCTCATCTCCACTCCCGTTCCCCTATAGTTTACTCCTATTCCATTGGTTTTTTGAAAAAACTTCATGGATTCCTTTGAAAAGCGGCGAAACATTTCTACATTTGCAATCGCGAAATAAAAAGCCTGTCCGCGGAAGTAGCTCAGTTGGTAGAGCCCGACCTTGCCCCAAAAGGAAATGGTAGCGACCTTGGCAAGGTGTTTTTGAAGTAATCGCGGAAGTAGCTCAGTTGGTAGATCCCGACCTTGCCAAGGTCGGGGTCGCGGGTTCGAGTCCCGTCTTCCGCTCTGTTTAGGAGTACATCTCCTTTTCACGCATTATTCAAGGTGCGCTCGGATGGTGGAATGGTAGACACGCAAGACTTAAAATCTTGTGGCCATTATGGCTGTGCGGGTTCAAGTCCCGCTCCGAGTACCAGGGTCACAATTTATTCCTCGTATAACCAAGTGGTTGTACGGGTTTTTTTTGTTCTAAACCTAATGACTTTTTTAAAAATGATAATGTATCGATTGGATGCGTAACGTTTTAATTTGATGTGTGTTCAATAAAAAATCATTACTTTTGACTATTATACCAAAAATCGTATGAAAATAGTACGTGAATATTTAGGTGGTAACCGACTTGTATTACTGGTGAGTTGTATATACATGTGTATGTATACTGTTAAAGCTCAGGATTCCACAAATGTTGTATCAAGCAATGTAAATAACTCCTCGGCAAACATCGCTATGATTAATCCAAAGTGTTTCGTCTCTTTCGATAAAGAAAGCAATAGATTCACTATTTACACGAGGGATGAATCCAAACAAAATATTTATTATGGCTTTAACGTGGAATTACAATCTTCAATAGGGAAGCCTTATCATGAAATTGATTTTTCCCATTTATGGAGAACGACCAACGGATTTTTATTCGAGTACCACGATGGCGTCATGATGCGTAAAGAACAAATCTTGTTAGGCGTTGAAAATGAATTTACTTACTTGGAAAACGGGAAAGCGGACCATACCGGAGGAGTGCATGGAGATGAGAGAATCGATGTTGAAACGGGTACGGGTATAACATTCTACATAGATGGAATACCGTTGACGGAGACCGACTTATCAGCATCGTTTGAATTGTTTGCATGCAATTCATTCCACTACCTGCAAAAATCAACGCTTCATGAAACCGCGACTGCACAAGCTAACGTGGCAACAAATGTTCCTGCGATGGGAGATGGCGTGATTACTATTTCCGAAATAAATGAAATCATCATTGATGAAATTGCAACCGGCATATTCGCGTATAATCAGACGGCCGTCTACACGGCTTCACAAATAACATTGTCAAAAACAATAGATAACAAATGGCAGATAGACAATCGAATATATTTTCCCGTCACTGACCACCCGATTGTTGCTGAACATGTAAAGAAAACCGAAATTAACCATCATGGTTATAAAACGTGGAATAGGGTTAAGTTCAGAACGGCACAGAACATATCTCAACTTTTCACAGGGATTGCTTGTATCCATAAAAACAGTGCGAAATTTGTAAACAACGAGGGCTACATGAGCGTGGAGATGACGGGCTCTAATGGTTCTTTTTTGACATCGGTTGAAAACCGACTATACGAGGGCTATAATCCTGCAACTAAATTAAGTTCAAGGGTTAAAAGCCAGCTGTTAAAAGCAACGAACGGTTATCTCGATGAGCATTGCGAGATGCACGTCTGGGACAGGGTTAACGATAGCAAGTATTATCGAAAAGTAAAAAACAGCACGGTTGGTGTTGATGACGTGATTGAAACAGAAATGGTTGTAAGATTTAATAGGAAAGATTAAGTGGTTGTGCGAGGAGTTTTTTATACCTTTACTTGCAATTTTAGACTTAGATAAAACTATATACACGTAATGTTAATGGGTACGTGTTTGCTAATCGTTTTGTGCTCATCGGTTAAGAAGGAAATATAATCACCCGGTAACTCCCACGAGCGATCATCCCCCAGTTCATTAACGGTTCACTACTCAGATGATGGGGAAGGACCTGGACGGGTGAAGGCGAGATTGTTGTTGAAAATGAAGGAGGTATGAAGGTAATGTTGGTTTCGTTGTTTCGTTAACGCTTTTTTTAAACCAATATTACCTGAAAATTCCGTCGGCGATGCGCAAGTTTGTAAATAAAAGCGTTTTTTTTGGTAGACCTTCAAACAAAAAAACTATTTTTGTGAATCGGTTTGCAGGGATTGGTAGGTTATAAAAGGTTCCATACACTGAAGCATTCAGAAAAAATCGTCATATGAAATAATCATTAAACATCCATGGGAATGATTATTTTGAACATTAAAGGTTCATAAAATTAGACTATTCCTCGCCACGGCATAATCCAAGTGAACTTGTCTTCTGCTCGTTTGGCTTAACGGAATAGTTCATAAAATTGGACTATTCCTCGCCACGGCATAATCCAAGTGAACTTGTCTTCTGCCCGTTTGGCTTAACGGAATAGTTCCATACACCGAAACAAAAAAATTAAATAATCGTATGAAAAAAGCGGTTGTTGTTTATACCCTCGTTTCGTTGTTCGTTTTACAAGCTTTTTCGCAAGGTGAGAAACGAAACGACAATTGGACGGTCGTGGGTAACGTTCAGTACGTTACGCAGCACTATTGGCGCGGCTTTGGGTAAAGGGCCTTTGTTCGGTGAAGCGCCTGCCTTTGAGCCAAGCGTCATGTTCTTTAAACAAGAATTGGAACATGGGGTCTGTTTGCCGCTGGGTCCTTTCGACGGGGTTTATAAAGCCGTGATACCGTGGATCTCTTTCTCGCCCGTGAAAAACTTGTGGATTGGCGTTTGGGATATCTACTCCCCCGGGAAGGAAGTTGTGGACGAGCGATGCCAAGCCTTTCGATTTCGGGTTGACCACCTCTAACCACTTCGTTGATGCGGTGGTATCTTATCAACTGCCTTGGTTCCCCCTCTCCTTGAAATGGACGACGCTGGTCGCCGGGAAAGATCCTAATGCCGAAGGAAAACGAAACTTCACAACCTACGCCGAGCTATCCTATACGCATCGTTGGAATGATTTCAGCGTTTGGGGAGGGGTTGGCGTTACACCCTGGAAGGGCTTGTATCACCGTGCGAAAGGTGGCGTGAACAACTTGGAACTGAAACTGCAGTACAATTTTCGGCTTTATGAGCCGATTACGATGCCCCTGTTCACGAAAATTGCCTATAACCCGCTATCCGAGCAATTTCACTTTTTGGTGGGTGCGAACTTGATCATTCCTTACACGTTTAAATAAATAAAAATCAGAGCAATGGAAACAACATCGTACAAAGGAACAGATAAAGTGCTTATTGGCTTTATCCTGGCCGTTTTAACTTTCTGGCTTTTTGCCAATTCGATGATGAACGTTTCGCCAGTGATGACTGAAGCGCTGGGCATGGATGCAAACACGATGAATATCGCCGTATCGCTCGCCGCGCTCTTCTCTGGAATCTTCATCGTCGTGATTGGTGGGCTTGGCCGACAGTATAGGACGAGTAAAAATTTTCAAAATAGGATTGTATCTGGCAATTGCTGGCTGCGCTCCTAGTGGGGCTGTCGCCCAAAGGAGACCTGGCGGTGCCGATGCTGCTCGTGGGAAGGGCCTTGCAAGGACTCTCCGCTGCTTTCGTGATGCCCACGAGCCTGGGGATGATCAAGATCTTCTGGGATGGAAAAGGGCGCCAGCGCGCTATCAGTCTATGGTCAATCGGTACGTTTGGTGGCTCGGGGTTAAGCTCTCTCACGGGGGGGATTATCGCGTCGAATCTGGGTTGGCGCTGGATTTTCTTCTTCGCCATTATCGTGGCTGTTATCGCCCTGTTTTTGACGAAAGAGTTGCCTGAGAATAGCCGTGAGGGAGCAGGTAAGTACAAAATCGACTGGGGTGGAATTGTTATGTTCATGATCGCGATGATCGCATTGCAGGTTTTTATAACCAACGGGAATAAGTTTGGTTGGACAAGCTGGATTACCATTGTTTTGTTGGCTATAGCTCTTGTGTTTGGCTACCTGTTCATCCGGGTAGAGATGAGGGTGCCGTTCGCGTTTCGTAGATTTGGGTCTGTTCAAAAACAAGGTGTTTACCGGTGCCACGTTGGCGAACTTTTTTATCAACGGTACTTCGGGCATATTGATAGTCTCTCTTACACTAATGCAACGGGGAGCACAGTTTTCAGCTATGAATGCAGGATTATTGACGTTAGGATTCGCGATCACCGTGATTCTGTTTATTCGCGTGGGTGAAAAGTTGTTGCAGAAGTTCGGTGCGAAGAAACCGATTATCTGGGGAGCATTAATCATTGGCGTAGCCATTATCTTGCTGATGCAGACGCAGATAATGACAGGACAATATGTGGTGCTGGCGGTGATCGCCTATTCACTCTTCGGGCTGGGACTGGCCTTCTTCGCCACTCCCGCTACCGATGCCGCCCTCTCTAACCTGCCCGATAGCCAAGCGGGTAGCGGTGCGGGGATTTTCAAGATGGCATCATCGCTTGGAACCAGTTTCGGGGTCGCCATAGCGGCGGGCATCTACACGGCCGTCTCTTCAAGGGCGGAGCCGATCGCGTGGCTGAACAAGATCGTACACTTTACAGGCCGGCAAGACAACGTGGTTATCCGCCAAGGTGCCATGCTGGGACTCACTTTCTGCCTGCTGTTGGCCATATCTGGTGATCATCACGGTGGTAAAGCTCATACCGGACAAGAAGAAACAGATAGATAAGTAAAATCATATAGTCATAACAAAATCGTGCCTTGGTGGCAAGTTGCTCACCAAGGCACGATTTTTTTTCAGTAAAGAATAAGTTAAACATTTGGACGAATTAATTTCATTTAACATAGCGTCTGTTGTTGTTATTATTATATCGCCTATCTTTGTATCGTCATCCGATATAACGAGTAACAATATAACGTGTAGCGATAATGATAAATGAAACAAATATTGTATTGACTGAAGCGGTGTTTTACATTCTGCTCGCCCTGCACAAGCCCCTACATGGCTATGGTATTATGCAGGAAACTGAAATGATGACCGGGGGTAGATTAAAGCTCTCCGCGGGAACGCTGTATGGTGCTTTGTCATCTCTACTTGATAAAAAATGGATTGTCGAGCTGCCTGTGGAAGAAGGTAGCCGCAGGAAAGAGTATGAGATCACTTCGCTTGGCAAAGAGGTGGCCAGGATTGAGTTAAGCCGTTTGGAAGAATTGGTAAGAAATGGCAATAATATTATTGAACGATAATTGATGGCAGGTTCCATCTGTCTTTAAAAAAATAAATATAAAGAGATGAAAAAGACGGTTTACAGAATATTCTTTGTTTGGGAATATGACAAAGAAGAAAAATGGCTGAATAAGATGTCCGCGGAGGGCTGGCAGCTGATTAAAGGCAGTTCATTCAGGTATCTTTTTGAAAAGGGAGAGCCTAATGAATACGAGTACAAATTAGAATTACTGGATGAAGAACCCGACACGCTTAAAAGTAAAAACTATATTGACTTCCTAAAAGAGGCCAATATTGAAAATGTAGGGAAATGCAGAAATTGGATTTATCTACGGAAAAAAACGGTCGACGGTGGGTTTTCGTCGGAAAATAAAACCTTAAGCCATATCACTCACGCTTTGCGTGTAGAGGAAATTTATAACGCGAGCAGGAATATGTTACTTTTATTGATGGCGATTGGTTTTATTGGAAATTTGATGATTAGCTACCTTCAGGAATCTGATGTAACCAGTTTTTTCAATGGATTTTTCACAGGATTAGGTACATCTGCAGCTGTACTTGCTTTAATTTTATTGCCGATTATGCGAGGCAATTTTAAGAAAATCAAAAACTACATTCGAGAATTATACGTAATAGAAGGGGTATAGAAAAAGTAGTTTTGCTTATTGGAATATTCGTTCATGGAAAAGTATATATAGTTGAAAAATGTTACACTATTAATTAGGGTCTGCTGAAAAACCTTACGCGACTTTTATTATTTTATAAGACGACGATAGGTTCCCCATCAGTTTTAGTTGAGAAAAAATACAAAAAAAACGTTCTTTGAAAAATTGCCAAAAAATATCCTCCATTGCTCGCAGGATATTCATTACAAACACGATAGATGCCACCCAGCTCTCGTGAGTATCAGCCAAACGTGCCTTTATCTTGTTCAGATCGTAACCGGCTTTCCCTTGTCCGAACTTGCCTTCAACTTGATTACGCTCGTTTTTCTCTTTCTTGAGTTTTTCTCGCTGGTACCTGCTTCGTGTCTCCTTCTTCGGCTTTCGACCAAGCGGCCTTCCCGTGTGACGAATGCCCAGTCCCTTCAGGTAGTTCCTGTTGTCGCGAGACATGTAAATATCATCGGTTTGAACAAGTTCAGGGTAAAACCCGTGGAACGCTTTATAAGCTTCCACCTGGTCTTTAAGGAAGGTACCCTCGTTAAAAGCCTCGAAATCAAACTGGTTAATCCTGGTGTAACCATTTACCAGGCTGACGTTGATTTTAGAACCGAATTCAACCCTCTTCCCGTCTTTACCGCGAACGATGGGACGGATAAAAGGTTGATGAATAGAGACGATGCGATGCTCGATACTATTAGTGCGAGTTCGGTACATCTGTTCCTGCTGACGGTAGAGTTCCTGTATGGTTTCCCAGTATACCTGTTCTTGCTTGTCAAGCACCTTTATCGCGAGTTCATTATTATCCAGTATGTTACGAATGTAGTTGATGTCTCGCTTCAAGTACCCTAACTGCTTTCGGATACCTTTACGGATTTCCTTTTTGCTTTTGTTCTTTTTCTTTGCAAGCTTCAAGTAGTCTCCACGGGCAACGCGGCGATAGGTTCGGGGTCTTTCTTTGATGGCGAGAACTTTAAGAAGCTTATCGAGTAATTCTTCAGCTTTTTCACGGCTTTCATTCAACAAGTTCAGGTCCGTTGGATACTTGATGTAAGCATCGCAAACCGTTGCATCCAATTGCAGTTTTCCTTTATTGGGAACGGGTTTTTTCGCGCTTTCACTCGATTTTGAAGTGTCATCGGGATGGACGTTCCCGTCACCTTCATCGCCAACATCCTTATCGTCAGCGTTTTGATGCTCGATGCCAAGTGCTCCTGAAATGACGATTTGGTTCATCGCGTCAAAAGCTTCATTGCCCAGGCGCTTACGAATATGCACGAAAAGGCTGGGGTCAAACACAGGCTTAAACGTGAAATGATCAAGCCCCAGGAAATATTGCATGTAGGGGTTTTCTTGAATGGCTTCAATGGTTCCCCGGTCATCCTTCTTTTCCAAGTGCTTGATAATCAAAGCGCCAATAACGATACGCGCGTCTATACTGCTTGCACCCATGTTGGGAGAAAAATTTTTGGCATAAACCTCGGCTAGCTTGTCCCAATCAAGCATTTTAGCCATTTTAACCCAACGATTATTTGGGTCTAGTTTACTTTCAAAGTCGGTATGAAAGTCAAAAATGGACAACTGTTTTTGTGAACGATATTTGAACATAACTGCAAGGATTTAGATACAAATTTAAATAAAACCTTGCATTTTAGCAAGAAAAAATAGATATATTTTACTGGGTATCAAAGTGATGCGACTTATTCAGCAGACCCTAATTAATAAACAATATGCAAATCAAAAAAATCGGCTTTTTAGCCACGCTAGTTTTTACGACTATGATGATAAATGCACAGCAATTTGTTGGTGATTGGAAAGGTGCTATTTCTGTTCAAGGAGTAGAGTTGGAGCTTGTTTTCCATATCACGGAAGAGGGTGGCAATTACGCTACTACGCTGGATGTTCCCATGCAAGGTGCAGCAGGAATTCCGGTTGAGAAAACTGAAGTTGACGGCAATACATTAACCTTAAATATGGCAGCCTTGCAAGCTACTTATGAAGGTACTTTGAATGCCGGGAGTATTGAAGGCACTTTTAAACAGATGGGGCAAGAGTTTCCGCTGACATTGAATAAGTTTGAAAGCAAACTGCCCGGAAATCCTGATTTAGTGTCGTCTGATGAAGATTTGCAGAAACTTGTATCCTATGACACAGGCAATTACAAGTATAAAGTAGAAGACTATTTTTCACGTCCTAAAGCCAGTTCATTTCAACTATCACCCGATGGCAAATACATGTCTTACACCGAAAAGGAAGATGGAACCACGAAAAAGCCATGTGTATGTGAAGGAAATTTCCACCGGAAAGGTTACCCGTATTTTGGAAGAGAAAGAAGAGTTGATTCGCGGCTATTTTTGGAAAAATAACGAGCGACTTCTCTATGTGATGGATCAAGGAGGAAACGAGCAATATCACATTCATGCAGTTAATGTAGATGGCTCAAACAACGTCGATTTAACACCGTATGAAGGAGTTCAGGCAGGTATTATCACCATTTTGAAGGACCAGAAAGATCATGTTATCGTTATGATGAACAAGAATAACAAGCAAGTTTTTGAGCCTTACAAACTGAATATCGTTACCGGAGAAATAGAACAACTTTATGAGAACAATGATATTGCCAACCCTATTCAAGGATACGACTTTGACAAAGACGGCAACCTTCGGGGGTATACTCGCCTGGTAAACGGTGTAGAAACTGAACAGTGGTACAAAGATCTGACTACAGGTGAATTTAAACTTGTGAAACAGATGAAATGGTACGATACTTTCAGTATTGTAGGATTTAACTATGCAGGTGACAACCCTGACGAAGCTTATGTAGTTACCAATCTTGATTCGGACAAAGCGCGCATTGTGCTGTATGACTTCAAAATAAATGCCATTGTAAAGGAGGTTTTCTCTAATACGGATTACGATGTGACGAGCATGAGCCGTAGCCGTAAGCGAAATTATGAAATTGACTATTTTGCACACAATGGAGAAAAGTACGTTATCACACCTGTCAGCGATTTCTTCAAAAGTTTCACCAAACAGATGGAGAAAGAGTTTCCCGGAAAAGAGTTCTATGTTGTTGATTCGGATGACGATGAAAACACATTCCTGATAGTTGTCCAAAGCGATAAGCTGTACGGTACATATTATCAGTACGATAATAAAACCAAACAATTCTCGCTGCTTTATGACTTAATGCCGCAGTTAAAAGAGGCTGATATGGCAGAAATGCGGCCGGTTACATTCACAAGCCGCGACGGACTAACTATTCACGGCTACATCACGTTGCCTAAAGAAGCTTTGGCAGGTGAAAAAGTCCCGCTGGTAGTAAATCCGCACGGAGGCCCGCAGGGAATTCGTGACAGTTGGGGTTTCAATCCAGAGACACAGCTTTTTGCAAGTCGTGGTTATGCTACACTTCAAGTAAACTTCCGAATATCAGGTGGTTATGGGAAAGAGTTCCTGAAAGCGGGCTTCAAGCAAGTGGGAAGAAAAGTGATGGACGATGTGGAAGATGGTGTAAAACATGTGATTGAGCAGGGCTGGGTGGATAAAGACAAAATCGCCATCTACGGCGGAAGTCACGGCGGATATGCTACTCTGATGGGATTGGTGAAAACACCGGATCTCTATGCTTGTGGGGTAGATTACGTGGGAGTGTCGAATATTTTCACCTTTATGAATTCCATTCCTGAATATTGGAAACCCTATTTGGATATGCTGAAAGAGATCTGGTACGATGTCGATAATGAAGAAGAGGCTGCCATTGCGAAAGAAGTTTCGCCCGCGTATCAGATTGATAAAATAAAATCACCGCTCTTTGTAGTGCAGGGTGCCAACGACCCACGCGTAAACATCAACGAAAGTGACCAAATCGTGGAGCAACTTCGTACAAAAGGTGTAGATGTGCCCTACATGGTAAAATACAACGAGGGACATGGTTTTGCACACGAAGAAAACAGCATCGATTTTTACAAAGCGATGTTGGGATTCTTAGCGAAATATTTAAAGTAAAGCCCCTCTCCAACTTTCTCCTCTTTGGATAGAGTAAGGATTAATTAATAATTAAACCCGAGAGTGTCAATCGAATTGAAACTCTCGGGTTTTTTGATGATTTATTGGAAAAAGTAGTATCTTTATAATTGTAAATATCCCCAATGGAACCACAACAAGTCGATGCCATTTGGCTGGATCAGAAGAGTTGTTTTGTGAAGGAGGATAAGCAAGTTGGTATACATTCAGGTATAACAAGAGATCAAGATGAAACGCACATTATACATTATATCCGTTTTAATCGCTGTTTTGTCAGTCATCGCGACTTCATTTGGACTGTTTTATTCTGATGGAGGTGAAGCGTATACCTTTATCAATCAATATGGCGACTCTGTAACAATTTTCGGGAACGGATTGTATAAACATGATTCGCTGTTCATGGCTCCGATATTTAAAGGAACAGATTGTGCCATATTGTTCATCGGTGTTCCTGCATTAATAATCGCCCTGCTGTTGGATTATCGGAGAAACAGTACCAGCACAGAGCTGTTTTTAACGGCAATCCTTGCGCTATTTGCATACTACTCGACAAGTATAGCCTTTGGGGTTACCTACAATTTCTTACATTTGATTTACATAGGGTTATTCGGGTTAAGCTTCTTCGGATTGATTATCGCCATCTCTCAAAATCAAATCAATACCAAGATTTCCCTTCCCCGAAAAGGGATTAATAATTTTTTAATTATTTCCGGAATTGCTCTGTTTATCGCTTGGTTGCCGGATATTCTAGCATCGCTCGCTAACGGTAGGTCATTGGCATTAATTGAAGTATACACAACAGAAATCACCTACGTGCTGGATATGGGGTTAATATCTCCCCTCTGCTTTGTTTGTATCTATTTGCTAAACAAGGAGAAGAGGCTGGGATATATCTTACTGGCCATCATGCTGACCGTTGGTATATTCGTGGGATTAATGGTTATAATACAAACCCTGTTTCAGATGCATTTTGAAATAGCGTTGCCAGCCGCGGCGTTGATAACAAAAGTTGTCATATTCACGGTACTGGCTATCGCGGCACTTTATTTCGAAGTGAAATTGTTTAAGGTGATAAAGCAAAGAGCGAATCCCTAAGACGGTCTTTGCACCTGAAGAAAAATTAGTTGGTTAGTGCCACTAACCAACTGAAACTCGTCGCAAAAGATGGGAAACGATATTTGACAGATACGCTTGATTACGATGGTGTTATCGCCCTTGGCAAGCAATTTCCTTCCACCAAAGCCAACCGATTTATAGAGTGGTTCACGTACAGCGATGAAAGCATTGATTATTCCTACTATTACGAGGAAAATGAATAAATCTTGGAAAAAATAAAACAACAAAACCCATAAAAACTCAAACATTATGAACGAAAAATTATTAGCCGGAGTTGCGAAACTTCAACCCGAAATGAAGGAGTGGATGGACCACATGCACCAAAATCCCGAACTGAACATGGATACGCCGAACACGGCGAAATATATTGCCGAAAAGTTGAAATCGTGGGGTTACGAAGTAGCGGAAGGCATTGGCGGAACAGGCGTGGTAGGTTCATTGACCGTGGGTGACGGGAAGAAATCCATCGGTATGCGTGCCGATTTCGATGCGCTGCCCATCTTGGAAGACAACGATTTACCGTACAAGAGTAAGGTAGAAGGGTGGTCGCACCTTTGCGGACATGATGCGCATGCCACGATGCTGCTCGGCGCGGGAAAATATTTGGCTGAGACCAAAAACTTCAACGGAACGGTTCGGCTGATTTTCCAACCGGGTGAGGAGACGATGGAAGGGGCACCGGCCATGGTTGCCGATGGGCTGTTCGAGTGTTTCCCCGTTGACGCGGTGTACGGGATGCACAATATGCCGGGTTTGGAACTTGGGAAATTCCACTTCCGCGAAGGCGAAACGATGGCCGCCGTGGATAACTGGGAGATTGAGCTGACCGGCAAAGGTTCGCACGGTTCAATGCCGGAGCTGAGCATCGACCCGCTGGTGTGTGGGGCATCGCTGGTAATGGCGCTGCAAACTATCGTGAGCCGCAACGTGTCGCCATGGAAAAACTCGGTGGTCAACGTGGGGGCATTCCAGTCGGGCGTGGCGGGCAACGCCGTTCCGCAGAAAGCCATCTTGCGCTTGAGTATTCGCAATATGGAATCCGACCTTCGCACGATGGTGCTCGACAAAATCCGGACGATTACCAAAGCGCAAGCCGAAGCGTTCAACTGCGCGTATGAAATTCGCGAAGGCGTGGCGGGAGCGGTATTGGTAAATACACCCGAAAACACGCGATGGGCGGCTAACGTGGCGAAAGCGACTTTCGGTGAAGAGAACGTGGTGGAAAACATGCACCCCTACATGGGTAGCGAGGACTTCGCTTTCATGCTGAAAGAGAAGGTGGGGACCTACTGCATGATTGGCAATGGCGACACCTTTATGGTGCATCATCCTAAATACGTGTTTAACCAAGATATGCTTAGCCGTGGCGCAACCTACTGGGTAGCGCTGACGGAGGACTATTTGAAGTAAAAAGCAGGGGGAAATTCCCCCGTTTTTTTTTGGTTATATTGTATGGGGGTATTGTTGTATCAGCTTTAAAAAGTAGACACGATTTTTTAAAAATGTTAGTGATAAAAAAAACAGGAAAATTAACAGAGAAAATACAGTATAAAATAGCGAAAAACAGGTTTGCTTAAATAAGCGGATTGATGTTTTTAACTTAAACTCCGATTAGTTTTTTAAGTTTTCTCTGTAATGCCGACAAAATCATTCTCGATGAAATAGTTATGCAAAAGAGACATACTGACAGAAAACAATATTTTAAAGAGTTGGTGCAAACCAGCGAAAAATATATTTTACCATTTATAGAAAATCATATGCAGGTTGGTTCCAATCTTATCGTTTTGGAGGTAGGGTGTGGTGAGGGTGGTAATTTAGTGCCGTTTTCCCGACGGGGATGTGGGGTAATCGGTGTCGATATTTCTGTCGACAGAATTGAAGAGGCCCGTGGTTTTTTTAGCGAAGAGCAACTGGAGGGCGAGTTTCTATGTCAAGATATTATTACAGCCGAACTAACTGGCAAATTTGATATAATCATAATTCGCGATGTGATTGAGCATGTGAGGGAAAAGGGGAGGTTGCTTGCTACTGTATCGGCTCTTTTGAATGATAATGGGCTAATTTTTATTG
Organism: Fermentimonas sp.; assembly: GCA_050951125.1. GTDB lineage: Bacteria > Bacteroidota > Bacteroidia > Bacteroidales > Dysgonomonadaceae > Proteiniphilum. Next base: position 137,484 of record JBMNIR010000006.1, read on the forward strand.
CTTTCCCTCCGTGGCAAATGCCGTTTGGCGGGCATCAGCAGATTTGTAGAAACAGGGTAGTATCGTCTCTTCCGTTTATTCATCTTTTACCTCGAAAAACCTATGAAGCTCTATTGAAAAAGACAGGTGTTGACAAACATGCAATTGAAGAGTTGTTGGGAATAAGAGACTGTAGAATGACTATTGAGCATTTTAAAAAACTGATACGGGAGAGTGACTTAAAACAGATTGATGAAGTCTACTATTTTATCAACCCGCATTATGATGTCAAGTTCGGACTAAAGCCCTGCAAGGTGATTTTTCCCTTCTTTGCTCTCCCCGTTTGTCGTAATTACTATACAACATCCTATTTCGTTATTCTAAAAAAGAGAGATTAAATAACAGTTGTGAAATATCGGCGGGTTTTTGTGCTTTATCTCTAAGTCTCTGTGCTTGTTTTTAATCTTCAGAGGGCTTTGGCGACAAAATTAGAGGCGCTTGCAAAACTTGAGCCATGGGCATAATTTTGTTATTCAACGTTTTACCGTCAATACCGGCAGCCGGTAAATAAATCCCATGGAAACCCTGAAGCTGTTGGCCGGGGTGATGATCTGTTTGATCTCGGGTTCGCTGAACTTCTTTAATGTCGCGATTAAGAACAGGTGCAAGTTGTCATCTTTCATCGGGTAAAACTCCAGGCCGCCCTGGTAGTTCCACGAGGCGAGGCAGTTGCCGCTGTACACGTGGCTGTTTTTTTTATACACCGAAAAGTTATTGTAAAAACACTTCAACAGGATATTCCATCGCGGTTGAAACCGGTAATTGAGTTCTCCCAACAGTGTGAAGTACTTCACGTTTTCGACCATGGCCCCAGGGGTGGCTGTAGCACTCCTGATCGCGCCCAGGTAATCGATATCGGAACGTTGATACAGGACATCGATGTAGATGCGCCAGGAATCGGAACGCCATTTTTGTCCCCCGCTCAACATAAACAGCGTTTTACCCTTTGCGGGTGAGGTGACGTTGGCCCCGTATCGAAGTTGCAGGGCATTATCAAAGTAGTTGCTGTTCCAGCCAAGGGAGTAGTACAGGGGAACGGTAGGGGCTTCCACACGCGTGATGGACGAAGGGGGCAAGCTTTCCACCGGTGTCCCGATGGCATCTTCCACCGTACCCCACCGGTTGTTGACTACCTGAAAGGTGAACTCCTGGTTTGGCATGGGGGTGAACGCCACCTGTAACCCGTTAAGGTAGCAGTTGACAAGGTTGTTGATCCCGCTGTAGTCATACACCTCCACGGGGTACTTGTTGTATTCAAAGCTCCCTATCGTGAGGGCTTGCTTGCCGGCGGTTACCGAAAAGTATTCGTTGAACCGGTATCTCAAGTAGGCGTAGTCGATGGAACCGGGCAGATTCTCCTTCGTGAAAACGGGGGAAACCTTGTTGAGTCGTTGCGTGTATTTGTACGACAGCTTGGGCGTAACTTCCCCCACTATATCGATGATTACCTGATCGAACCGAAATCCCCCATCCTCGAACACTAAAGGCGATCCGGTGAACTCGTTGTGGTACGCCGAGCGCATATGGAGGGAGATGCTTACTGGTGCTAACGAATTGGCTTCACTGGCTGATTGTTCAAGTAGCAACGAGTTTTGTTCATCGACAGGTTGTGCCAGCACTGACGAACTCTGTATATCGGCTGACCGTGCAAGCAGTAACGAACCGTTGAGGCAACAGGAGAAACAGGCTGAAATCAGTAGGACAACAAGGGGCTTAATTATGTTCATAGCGTTTGAATTTTAATCTTCGCATCTTGACCATGTTATGGTTTTCAATTTTGACTCATCTAACTTCACGAAGGTGAGGTTATATTTTTGCACTTTGCTTGCAAAATTAAAATAAAATTGCAATATTGCACAATTATTAGCAAAAGCTTTATCTCAAACAGAAGAGAAACATGCGTAAAAGGAAAGTCATACAGTTGTTAGCCTCACTTCTCATCCTTATAGTCGCTGGGTGGATAGTGAGCTACTACGTGAATACCTTGGGAAGTTTACGTGCGGAGAGCGGGCTTTCGGCACAACCGGTTTCCGTGCCGTTCGTGCATCCCGACCTAACGTTCGACTTGACGGATGAGCCTTTCCCCGCCAAAGGGCAGTACTGTTTAGCCTGCCACCAGGGGATAGAACCTGCGCGACCCATCGGTTCCGAGATGATGCAGCAGATACTGCAAAAAGGGGAGGCGCTTGGCGACCCCAACGGTTGCGTTATTTGCCACGGTGGTACGCCAACCGAGCTGGTCAACAAGGATAGGGCGCACAGCGGTGTTCCCAAAGGGAGCTTGCTGACTTCGTTCACGCCCGTTCCCGCCGCCTTGCAGGTGAACGATAAAACCTGCGCGCAGTGTCACGAGGATCATGTCTATAACGTGCGTCTCTCCATGATGAATAGCGACGCGGGAAAGATGAAGGCGATCTCCTGGAGCTTCGGCATCGGCACCGAGAACTACGACCACGTTTACGCCAATAGCGACCTGACCGATACCGATGGCTCAATCCCCCGCTTTGGCACCCAACAGTACATCGATTACATGAAGGAGATGGCTGCCACCTTCCCGGGGCAGTTCCCCGCGGAGCTGAAGGAGATACCCTCCGTTTCGGCCGACGAGATAAAGGTGCGGCCCGAGCTGGCGGCGTTTACCTACCTGCGCAATTGCAACGCCTGTCACTTAAGCAACAAGGGGCATCAGGATAGGGGGCATTACCGAGGCATGGGATGTGCCGCTTGCCATAACCTCTACAGCAATGAGGGTTTCTACGAAGGGGGTGATCCGGAAATCCCGAAAGATAAGCCGGGACACGTGCTGGCACACTCCATGCAGGGTACCAGGAAGTCGGCCGTGCGCTTTAACGAGCATGAACTGAGCGGAGTGCAACTCAACACCTGCGCTGCCTGTCACGCGGCCGGTCGCCGGATAGGGCACGCTTACCAAGGGTTGATGGCCCTGGATGATTCGTACAACCGGGGACCTTTCGACGAGAAGGGATTACCACAGCAGGGCAACGCGGGTTACGTGTTTAAGTACATGGCGGGTGATGTGCACCGTCAGATAGAGAAGGATGGGGTGATGGTGCCGGGCTTGCTATGCCAGGATTGCCATACTACCAACTCTATGCACGGTAGTGGCAACATCGAGGCAACCACGCTGGCAGCCATCGAGATCGAGTGCGCCGATTGTCACGGTACACCTACGCACTACCCGTGGGAGCTGCCGCTGGGCTACGGTGACGAGTTCGGGAAAGAGCTCGATATGAAACAACCCAGGGGGGTAGCCGATGAGCCGCTGGAGGTGACAAAGAAGTTTGGCATTACCTACCCCAAAGAGGATGGCTACCTACTGTCGGCTCGGGGGAACCCGCTGGGGAACGTGGTGCGCAAGGGCGATAGGGTTATCGTCCACTCCGACGGGAGCATGCACGAGTTTGAACTCGTAACGCTAAAAGAGATCGCGAAGAGCAAGAGCTGGCAGAATCCGAATGACGCCGAAGTAGCTATGGTGGCTACCATGCACATCTATAAGATGGAGTGTTATGCATGCCATTCCACGTGGATGCCGCAATACTACGGCTACAAGTACGTGATCGACTACTCGAAATCATCCGTCGACTGGCTACGTTCGCCGCAACTCGTTAAACCTGACGGTACGACGGCCGATTATAACCAGAACTACGCCATGCAGCCCGGGGTACCCACCTATGGCGACTACAGCCATATCCGCTGGGAGAACGCCCCGCTGGGCGTGAACGGCGAGGGGAGGGTCTCCCCCCTGGTCGGCGTGATCCAGACGGTTAGCACCGTGATCGACGAGAAGGGTGAAACCGTTGTTTGGAATAACGTGGCCAAGACAGCGGCTGGCTATAACGCCATCGAGCTAGCACCGCTTAACCCGCACACCACCTCGCTGAAATCGAGGGAGTGCGTGGATTGCCACGGCAATCCCGTGGCAGCCGGATACGGCATTGACGGCGGTATCTACGATGCGATGCCCGGAACGCCGCGGTACGCCGACGTGATCGACGCCAAGGGCAATAACGTCAGCCAATACACCCGAGCCCAAATAGCGGCCATCAGCGAGCTGCACGGCGACTTCATGCAGCTGCTCACGGTTCACGGGGAGCAACTGCAGACGATCGACACGCACTGGCCAACCTCAATGCCACTCACGCGAGTGCAACGCGATCAGCTGACCCGCGAAAACTCCTGCGTTGCTTGCCACCAAGATATCCCGAAAGGCACTATCCCGAACAGGATGCTAACCAAGGTGGCTCAAGTGGCCAAACTCTCCTACAATACTCCCGAAAAGCATACCCGGTTATTGCACAGCAATAACCTGATGATCGCCTGGATAAAGGCGATAGGCGTCGTGCTCATCTTCGTGGCGGCTACGCTAGTTATATGGGGAGTCGTCGAGCGGAAAAAGGTGACCCGTTTTTGCAAGAGGTTGCTGAAGTTCTTGAAGGCTCCCGATAAGGTGGACTAATGGGTGGCTGATTTTGATAAAGTTTTCAGTGAGGAGTGCAGTTTATACAAAAGGGGCTGCACTCTTTCTTTATTATAAGAGATAAGCTTGTAAGAGATAAACAGTCACTGAGACGAGAAAACAAACTAACCACGTGATTACAATGCGATCAATCATTTTAACTGTTTGGGATGGGATAAGGTGTGTCAGGGAATGGTATTCGATGGCTTATAGGTTGCGGAGGTAAGACTCGAACTTACGACCTTTGGGTTATGAGCCCAACGAGCTACCAACTGCTCCACTCCGCGATCTATTCCCTCTGAAATGGGTCTGCAAAGATAGCATTTTATTTTGAGATATCAAAATGTCATCCAATCTTTTTTATTTGTACTTGAAAAACCGTACTTTTGGGGTAAAATATGTGGCTTATGTCAGATAGTATTGTACTTATACCCACGTATAACGAGAAAGAGAACATCGAAAGCATCATTCGAGCGGTGTTTAACCTGGGAAAAAAATTCCACATCCTGGTCATTGACGACGGTTCGCCCGATGGTACGGCCGATATCGTGAAGCGATTGATCGATAGCGAGTTCAAGGATAGGTTATTTATCGAGGAGAGAGCGGGTAAGCTGGGGTTGGGCACGGCCTACATCCACGGCTTCAAATGGGCATTGAAACGTTCGTATGACTTTATCTTCGAGATGGATGCCGATTTCTCACACGATCCCAACGACTTGCCACGGCTCTATGCCGCTTGCCATGACGGGGGATACGACGTGGCGGTGGGTTCCCGCTACTGCACGGGCGTGAACGTGGTGAATTGGCCGATGGGCCGTGTGCTGATGTCCTACTTCGCGTCGAAGTACGTGCGCTTCATTACCCGCTTTAAAGTGCGGGACACCACGGCCGGCTTTGTCTGCTACCGACGTAAGGTGCTGGAGACCATTGACCTGGATAAGATCAAGTTCAAAGGGTACGCCTTCCAGATAGAGATGAAGTACACGGCTCACGTGCTGGGCTTCAAGATCAAGGAGGTGTCGGTCATCTTCGTGAATCGCCGGCTAGGCACCTCGAAAATGAATACCAGCATTTTCGGGGAGGCGTTCTTCGGGGTGATCGATCTCCGGTGGCGAAAGCTGACTGGCAAGATTCAACCGCGCATAGAAAGGTAGCCATGACGCTAATCCATAGAGCCACGGTTATTAACGAAGGGGAAATCTACGAGGGGTCCCTATTGCTGAAGGGGCAAAGGATTGCTCGCGTGATACGGGGTGAAGTGGCGGAGCCGCTTTTCAGGCAATGCCGACGGGTAATCGATGCGCGCGGTCTCTGGCTGTTGCCCGGCGTGATCGACGACCATGTGCATTTCCGTGAGCCCGGGCTAACGCGCAAGGGCGATATGTTTACCGAGAGCCGGGCGGCGGTGGCCGGCGGGGTAACCTCCTGCATGGAGATGCCCAACACCGTGCCGCAAACGATCACCATCGAGGCGTTGGAGCAAAAGTTCGAACGGGCCGCCTCCCAATCGATGGTCAACTATTCGTTTTACCTTGGTGCTACGAACGGTAACCTTTCCGAGCTGAAAAAGGTAGACCCGAAAACGGTGTGCGGCGTGAAGCTGTTCATGGGAGCCTCTACGGGCAATATGCTGGTAGATAACGTGCGTACCCTGCAAGCGATTTTCGCTGAGATCGATGCGTTGATCGCTGCTCACTGCGAGCAGGAGGATATCATTAGGGAGAATATCGCGTTGTACGAGCGCGAGTTTGGTCAAGCAATCCCCATCGAGTATCACCCGCTCATCCGAAGCGCCGAAGCGTGTTACCGCTCCTCAGCCGAAGCGGTGGAGCTTGCCGACAAGTACGGTACAAGGCTACACGTGTTGCATCTCTCTACCGAGCGGGAGCTGAGCCTCTTTGACGTGGCACCAGTGGAAGAGAAAAAGATCACCTCGGAGGCGTGCGTACACCACCTCTGGTTCACGGATGAGGACTACGCCCGACTGGGAAGCCGCGTGAAGTGGACCCCGGCGATTAAAACCCAAGTGGATAGAGAGGCGCTGCGAGAAGGTCTGAAGCAGGGCAAGCTGGATGTGGTGGCGACCGACCACGCGCCGCACTTGCTGAAGGAGAAGGAGGGTGGAGCACTACAGGCCGCATCGGGCGGTCCGTTGCTGCAACACTCGCTACAAGCGATGCTAGAACTGGCGATCAAGGGTGTTTTCTCGAAGGAGCAGGTGGTGGAGAAACTGTGCCATGCGCCAGCCAAGCTGTTCCATGTTAAGGAGCGAGGATATATCCGGGAGGGATATTATGCCGACTTGGTTTTGGTGGATCCGACCCAACCCCACGTGGTTTCGGATGGTAACGTCTGGTACAAGTGCGGCTGGTCTCCTTTTCAAGGTGAGACGTTTGGTGTAACCGTGAGTAAGACGTTCGTCAACGGCCAGCTGGTGTACAACGAGGGGCAGTTCGATGAAAGTTTCGTCGGGGAAGCGCTTCGGTTTAACCGCTAATGTTGTACCTGTTGGCATTGGCGTCTTAATTACCTCATCCAAGTCTAGCCCGTTGGTTCTCGTGGTTCCTACCCCGTTGGCATTGCCGTTTTAATGGAGTGCGAATAGCTCGGCAAAGAAATCGAACGCATCGAACAGCGTGTTCTTCTCCACGACATAGTCAATCTGCACGTTGCCAATTTCCTTGAGTAAGGTGAAGTGAATGGCTTCTCCCATGTTTTTTTTGTCGTGTGTAGCAATCTCGTGTAAGGTTTCGTAATCGCTGCACGTGATATGAAATTGCCCGTAATGTTGTTGGATGAAACGCACCGTTTTTCGTAGTTTTTCTTCCGGGAAGCCGTGTAACCGGTGTGATAACCAGAGTTCCACGACCAATCCCCATGCCACGGCGTACCCGTGAGGTACCGGCTTCCCTTGCCCGAGCGCGAAGCTCTCGAACGCGTGCCCCGCGGTGTGTCCCAGGTTGAGCGTTTTGCGCAGGTTCCTCTCGTACGGATCTTTTTCCACGATGGCCTGTTTGATGGCCACAGACCGGAATACCAACTCGTTGAGTGATGGGTAATCGATTTGGTGAAGGGGAAAGGCGAGGAGCGCTTCCCACTCTTCCGTGGAGTGAAGAAGCGCATGCTTCACCATCTCCGCGTAGCCGGACAGGAAGGTCGGGCGATCAAGGCTCCTGAAAAAAACGGAAGAGAGTAGTACCGCATGCGCGGGGTAGAAGGCACCCACCTCGTTCTTGTATCCTTGAAAATTAATCCCGGTTTTACCCCCTACTGCCGCATCCACGGCCCCTAAGAGCGTGGTGGGGATATTGATGTATCGGATGCCCCGCTTAAAGGTGGCCGCCGCGACCCCCCCCAGGTCGGTTACCATCCCTCCCCCTAAGTTTATCAGTAGCGAGTGGCGGGTAGCTCTGTTTTTGGTGAGCTGTTCCCACACCCTGCACAAGCTATCGAGCGACTTGTTCGAGTCGCCCGCGGGGATGACGATAGTCGTAGCGTCCTGTATGGCCGAGACACCTTTCAGTAGCGGGAGGCAATGAATCCAGGTCTGTTCATCCACCAGGATAAAGTATTTATCGGGGCGAATGGTCTCTATAACCTCTTGCAGGTCGCTCGTGAGGCGATCGCTTTTTATTACCCGTCGCATTATGTTATCCATTGTGCTGCTTGTTTCGTTTCGTCACGTATTACGTTGCACTACCTGTTGCATGCGTTATCCCGTGTTTAATGAAAGTGCCATGATCGTTAATTTGTTGCCCCTTGTGAGCTTTCCGCTTCCGTCATTACCGTGTCTTTTACCCCCTCTACTTTTTCCGTATCGGGATTTTCCTCTTGAGTAGCCTTATGATAATCGCGGTTAAGGATTCGGTAAATCTCCTCTTGAATCCGTTCTCTGATGTTTAGCGTGTGGAGCCGGTTAGGTGAACGGGAAGGGTTTACCCGGTTCGAGAGGAAGATGAAAATCATATCGTGGGTAGGGTCTACCCATAAGCTGGTTCCCGTGAAACCAGTGTGGCCATACGTCTCAATGGGGGTACCCGGGCTGGTAGGACTTGTTCTGGTGTTTCTCGGGTCTGGTTTATCGAACCCTAGTCCTCGGCGGCTTATGCTGCTTTTAGTGGAGGTGAACAGGCGCACCGTCTCCTCGCTCAAAAGCCGTTCTCCCCCGTAAGTGCCCCCGTTAAGCCACATCTGGCAAAGCTTGGCGAGGTCGTTCGCATTGGAAAAGAGACCGGCGTTTCCGGAGATGCCGCCGAAGAGGGCTGCCCCCTCATCGTGCACGTGTCCCCGCACTTGTTGCTTGCGGAAGAAGGGGTCGTTCTCGGTGGGTGCTATTCGCTCGACCGGTATCTGCTCCAGGGGTCGGAAGGTAGTGTTGTTGGCACCTAACTTGCTGTAAAAATGCTTTTTAACGTACTCGTCAAGGTTTTCGCCGCTCACGTTCTCCACCGCCTCTTTCAATAGCATGAAGTTCAGGCAGCTGTACCTGTACCTTCCTACCCTTCGTAACGGGCTCGCGATGATCTCCTTAAGGAGTATTTCGTGCATCTCGTTGCTCGCGTATAGGTTTTCCGCTACGGGGAGTGGGAATTTCTCGGATGGGCTGGACGCGATTAGGTCAGGGAGGAATTTGTAGTCGGTACGAAACCAAGCTCCCGCGTAGTTCGCGTGGTAGGTAGAAGAGCGAGAACCGGACAACTTCCCGGAGTAGCTCTCTTCGTCGATCACGGTGGCGTAGTAGGGGATGAAGGATACCATTCCCGATTCGTGCAGTAGGAGCGATCGGATGGTGGTGGAGCCTATGTTGCTTCCTTTGGTTAAAGGAACGAATTTGCCGATGGGATCCCGCAAGGCCAACTTCTTCTCGTCGTACAGTTTCATCACGGCCGGAAGGGTGGCAGCGACCTTCGTGACGGAGGCCAGGTCGTAAACCGTTTCGTTGGTCACCCAAGCATCGTGGCCTTGCTCCTGTTTCCCGAACTCCTTCTCGTAGATGATTATCCCATTTTTCGCGATCATGATTTGGCAGCCGGGATAAGCTCTCTCCCGGAGACCCTCTATCGCAAGGCTATCGATACGTTGGAAATGGGTGGAGGTGAGTCCCACCTCTTCCGGTGAGGAGTAGCCCAGTCGGACTTTCTCCGTGTCGAGCCCGCTACCTTCGGGGTAATCACCGGCGGTGACCGGTATTCGCCCCATCATCGCGATGCCGCCGAAGATGCCTTGCGCCGCGTACACTTGCGCGAAGTAGCTATTATCGTAACCCACGATGACCGCTGCGGCTTTCTCGGAGGTCGAACGGAAGGCATTGAGGCGGTAGGGCGATGTGAAGAGCACCAAGATAACCTTGGTCTCCTGCGCGAGTTGTTGCAGGGCGGTAGCGTCTCCCACGTTGGGAGAGTGAATGGATAGGATAACCACATCGAACTCTTTCAATCCCTTTATATTGGCGACCCCGCTTGTCGTTTCAGCTTGAAAGAGCTGCAGGTCGCCCTGCTTTTTCAGGTAGTGCTGGAAGGGGTTTGGCGCGGGAACCCCAATTGTCACGGAGGCAACGCTCGTGGTATCTAATCCCTTTAATGGGAGCAGGTTGTTTTCATCCTTTAGCAACGTGGTGGCTCCCTCGTAAATCTTGCGAAGCGTCCACTCGGCCGACGGCGCATGCACTTTTTCGCGTAGGGTACTCGTGTCGATGGGTTTGAAGCGATGTGCTCCCAGGATATATTTATAGGAAAGTACTTTCCGAACCTTCTCCTCCAGGAAGGTATTGGGAATCACACCCGTTTCCACTGCCCTCTTCACCGATCCCACCTCCTTTTTTGGATCTACCGAGCCCAGCAGGATGTCATTACCGGATAACAGCGCCTGCACGCTTACGTCCGGTTGATCGGCAACTCCTTTCATTGCCATCCCGTCGCTAAAGGTCATCCCGTCAAAGCCCATCTCCTCTCTGAGCAGGTGAATCCCTATCTCTGGTGAGAGGGATGCCGGTTTGCCCCGCGTGCGAAGCGTCGGCACGTTGAGGTGGCCGATCATAACTCCCGATAGGCCGGCTTCGATATACTTCTTGAAGGGGAAGAGCTCGACGCTGTCCAGGCGTGCCCTATCGTGTGGAATGGTGGGTAGGGTGAGGTGCGAGTCCTCCGACGTATCACCATGTCCCGGGAAGTGCTTGGCTACGGCCATAACGCCGCTCTTTTCCATCCCCTGGGCGAAGGCGATACCCTGCTCGGCCACCCGGTTGGGGTTCCCCCCGTACGAGCGCGTGCCGATAACCGGGTTATCGGGGTTGCTGTGGATATCAACGGTCGGTGCGAAATTCACGTGGATGCCCATTTCGCGGCACTGTCGGCCGACCTCCCGCCCGTATTGCTCAATGATCTCGGGGTCCTGTATGGCACCCACGATCGAGTTGCTGGGGTACTTGGGGGCGTCGGTCAACCTCATGGAGAGTCCCCACTCCCCATCCACCGCGATCAAGAGGGGAATGTCGGTCAGTTTTTGTGCGTTGTTCGTTATTTCCGCTTGTCGGTTTATCGTGCTTTTAGAAAACAAAAGACCGCCTATCTTTTGTTGGCGGATATAGTTTGTGATTCTTTTATCCCAGTCGCTTGACGATGCTACAATGGGCATAAAGAGCTGCCCCACCTTCTGCTCGAGGCTCATGGAGGCGAAGACCGAGTCTACCCATTGCTTCATGGTGGTGCTGTCCGCTTGTTCGTACAATGTCGGGGTGATTTGAGCCCTTGAAAAAAAGCAAAATAACAAAAGCAGGAATAGTAAAGCAGTTTTTCTTCTCATCGTGGTTTCTACCTTTCGTTGCGATCGTTTACTTCTTTCGTTTTACATGTTTACCTTTTCCGTTGTGTGCCCGGTGTTTCAAAGTTTTTTGCTTTCCATATTTTACAGGTCCACCTTTTCAAATTGGATGTGTGGCATTTAAAACCTTCTTGTTTCCAGTCTTTTAGGTGCCATTGTATTGCTTACTTAGTTAGTCGGACGTCGATTCTTCCCACGTAGACTCCACTTCTGCCTGTTTGAAAGATGACCACCTCGTTATCGTCCAGGTTGTTCACCACGACGGGTTTCGTCATTTGGGTGTGGCTGTGTCCACCGAGGATCAGGTCGATGCCGCGCGATTTGGTGGCCAGCTCCCTATCTGTTGTGTAGCCCAGGTGTGAGAGGCAAACCACCAGGTCGCAAAGGTGTTCCTCCCGCAGCTTCTTCGCCATCTTGTTGGCGGAAGTCACCGGGTCCAAGTATTTCATGCCCTTGTAGTGATCCGCCGCGATCAACCCTTGCGGTTGGATGTTAATCCCTATCACGCCGACCCTTATCCTCCCTTTATTTAGGACAAGGTATGGGCGTATCAGTTCCGCTAGCGCCGTTTCCGAAAAGTCGTAATTGGTCGACACGATCGGGAAGTGGGCTGTGCGAGCCACTTTCTCCAGCAGCTCCAACCCGTAGTCAAACTCGTGATTCCCCAGGGTGACCGCATCGTATTTCATCAGGTTCATCGTTTTAACCTCTACCTCCCCCTTGAAAAGGTTGAAGTAGGGCGTTCCCTGTAAAAAATCCCCGGCATCAAGGAGCAATACCTGTCGGTTCTCTCTCCTTATTTCATCAATATAGTTCGCCCTTCTCGCCACGCCTCCCAAGCCAGGGGTGTAGCGGTCGGTCTCGGGCAGGGGTTCTATGCGGCTGTGGGTATCGTTGGTATGCAGTATGACCAGTTGCTTATGGGCGCACCCGAACAGGGTGAAGAGCACTAAGAAAAAGAGGCTACCGTATTTGTATAAGGCGTTCATGTTTGCTCCGCTGTTTATAGATTGTTTTGAACGTTCTGTTTTTCACCATTGATTAAGTGATTAAGCTGACTATTTCTCTAATTCTCTATATTTCCTTGCTTTTAACCGTCCTTATGGTTTTAACCGTTTGGACGAGGTTATCACTCTGCGGTCAATATTTTGATCCTGCCATCAAGGGCAGAATCCACCTCTTTTCCTTGTCGGGTTTGCTCCTTCACCCAATCGATCATCACTTCTCTAAGCGTGACCCCCGTGTGGGTATTGGCTACCGCGTTGCGGAACGCCCCCATATTGTCGTTTCCCTCTGCCAGGTAATCGAGTGTTACCACGTTGTATTGTCGATTTTCATCCACCGGCTCCCCATCCACGGTGACGCTTTTAACTTTACCCTCTTCGATCACGAGCCGCACGTTGCTTGAGATGCCTGCCCCCCCGATGCGGGCGTAGGCGTCGAAAATCTTATTCAGGTCACTCCCCTTTACTTTCAGGAAGGTAATCGCGTTATCGAACGAGTAGATCTCGTAGAGGTTGCCCACCGTTACGTCGCCCTTGGGTAGGGAGGCGCGGTGGCCATGTACGTTCATCACTGCTATATCGGCTCCATCGGGAAGGTGTTCATCGCCATACGCTTTCATCACGTCTGAAGTGAGGTTGGCCAACAGGCTTTCCGGTCGCCTGTAATCCATGAATCGTATCGACTTCCCAATAACGATGTTCATCTCTTCATCGAGTTTCGTTTTGTAGCTGTTCACGAGCCCCTGCATCTTTTCGTGCGGGGGCACGTCGTACGAGGCATTCATTGGGACGATGATGCCACTGATTTCAGCCACCCGATAAGAAGGTTTGCACGCGCTCAGCAAAGTGAAAGCGAACAACATGCTTACCACGCTCAACATGAACAAGGCGCTGGTTATGCAAAATGTTTTTCGATTCATATGCTCGAGGTTTCAGGAACGGTTTTTACGCTTAATTCTAAAATCTCAAAAATACATTATTTCGAGGAGGGAATCAAACGGGAACCGCAAAAATAATAATAAAAAGATGTTTTGTATAGCATATTAAAGAAAAATTGCTACCTTTGCACCCGCTTTGCGCAATCTCTGTTGGCTTTGTCCCTCATATTGCGTTTTGAAAACGTTCAGGTAGTAAATATAAAAGCATTATACAAGATGAATTTGATGAAAATAGCGGAAGACTCTTTCGCTACCCAAAAAAAGGAACACCCCGTGTTCAAAAGCGGCGATACCGTAACCGTGGCCTACCGCATCACGGAGGGGGCTAAGGAGCGTATCCAGCAGTATCGCGGCGTGGTGATCAAGATAAATGGCCATGGTGATTCCAAACGTTTTACCGTGCGGAAAATGTCCGATAACATCGGTGTGGAGCGTATCTTCCCGTTGAATTCTCCCTTTATTGAAGGTATCACGGTGAACAGTCGCGGTAAGGTTCGTAGGGCCAAACTGTACTACTTGCGTAAACTGCGCGGTAAAGCGGCTCGCATCAAGAAGAAAGGGTACTAGCGACATGTTTCGCGGTGTCGTGCATCACACATTGCGAAACTCCCTGTTACGTTTTCACGGTATCTTTCACGCTGTATAACACTAAACAATCCTAAGCCTTAAAGGAACACCTCGCCCTTGCCATGTTAACGAAAACCGAAGGCATAGTACTTGGCACCTTTTCCTACAGCGACACCTATTCCATTACCCGCGTTTATACCCGTGATTTCGGGACGGTTGCCTACCTTTTACCCAAGCCACGGAGCAGGAGGAGTAAGGTTAAGCCATCGCTTTTCTTCCCTTTGTCACTCCTTCGTTTGGAGGTGGAGCACTTCCCGTTGCGTGATGTCCAACGGATGAAAGAGGTGGAACGGCTAATCCCGTTGTACTCTCTTTGCACCAATATGGTCAAGGCGTCTATCGCCTTTTTCCTCGCCGAATTTTTGTTGTCCGTACTGCGTGAATCGGACCGCAACGAGGCGACCTACGCGTACATCAGCCATTCGATCGAGCTGTTGGAGGTGACCGATAAGGGGCTGGCCAATTTTCATCTAGCCTTTATGATGGGACTCGCTAAATTCCTTGGCATCTATCCCAACATGGAGGGGAGCGAGGGGACCCCCTATTTCGATATGTTATCCGGCGAGTTTGTTACGCCATCCCCGCTGCATCCCCACTACTTGAAACCGAGGGAGGGGCGTTACCTACGTCAGTTGGAGCGGATGACCTACCGAAACATGCATCTTTTCAAGCTCTCCCGTGGCGACCGCAACTTGATCGTGGATTACCTCCTGAAATATTACCGGTTGCACCTGTACGACTTTCCCCGGCTTAAATCGCTTGAAGTACTGCGGGAGTTGTAAATCATCATTTTTACAGTTAGAGCAGCAGAATTGTATGAGTTTTTGAAAGAAAATAATCACGACAATGAGACTAATGACCCTTCTTACCCTATTTCTTGCACTTATAACCTATGTGCAAGCGCAATGCGAGTTTTCACTGCACAACTTCCCGGAAAACAAGGTGATGGTGGTAGCTCACCGCGGCAACTGGCGCGAAGCTCCTGAAAATTCGGTGTGGGCCATCCGAAAAGCCATTGAAGCCGGTGCGGATATGGCGGAGATTGATATCGCGCTTACCAAAGATAGCGTGCTTATCTTGATGCACGACCGCACTATAGACCGCACTACCACCGGTAAGGGTGCCCCGTCTGATTACACGCTGGCCGAGATACAGCAGTTTTGCTTGCGCGATGGTGCCGGGAGCGCCACGCGTATGCATGTACCCACTTTGGAAGAGATTCTGAAAGAGTCGAAAGGAAAGATATTTCTTAACCTCGACAAAGCGTTCAATTATATCGATTTGGTGTTCCCGTTACTTGAGAAACATGATATGCTGGATGAAGTGTTGTTTAAAGGGAGCGCCGATTATGAAACCTTTAATAGAAACTACGGGCACCTGAAAGATAAAATTATTTACATGCCCATTATCGGTTTAAAGAGGGGAAATGGTCAAGCGCTTATAGACGGTTTTTTGAAAAACTACACCCCTTATGGTTTTGAATTCACGGTTGGAGAGACTGAGGAGAACTTGATTGATTTCAAGCCGTTGCGTGAAAAGGGCATCCGCGTTTGGGTAAACTCGCTATGGCCTCATCACAACGCGGGGCATCACGATGACGTGGCACTTGAAAACCCGAACGTGTACGAGTGGTATATCGAGAAAGGGGTTAATATTATTCAAACCGACCGGGTCAAAGAGTTGGTGGAGTTCCTAAGAAAAAGAGGGCTGAAGAACTGAGGCTAATCAATCAGGATGGGGTGTTCCACATTAAACAACATCTTGTAAAACTTGCTTTTCCCTTAACTCTTCGGTATAGATATTCGATACGACCTCCGCTGGGATATTCAGGATATAACAAATTTGGCTGGCAACTTTGAGAGAGGGTTCGGAGCGACCGGCGATAAAGTCACTAATCCGGGAGGGGCTAACACGGAGTAAGGATGCAAGTGCTTTTTGTGTCATGCCCTTCTCTTCCAGGCCATTCTTTATTAAACTGCCTATAGTGGGTTGTGCAATAGGGTAATGCGCTGTTTCGTACTTCTCTACCAAATCTGAAACAATCGATAGCTCCACCATATTTTTGTCGGTTATTGGTGTATCTCCATTAACAAGGGGCAAAAGCTCTTCTATCCTTGCTAAAGCGAATTCATATTGTTCTTTCGTTACTTTACTCATCTCGTTTCTCCTCTTTTTTAACATGATTACTTCTCTTACATTATCACGACTCCCTTTAAATGGTTGAACAGTCTATCTTATCATACTCTTCATGAGTACCCACGAAACGAATATAAACGGTTCGAACTTGGAAAAGAATCAAAGCGACAATCCTGTATTTATTACCTTTGATGTTGAATACATAGCGGTCATTACCAACATAATCTGTTCTTGGATAGACGCTTTTTAATTCCGCTAAATTTTTCCATTGAGCCCTTTTCACGATCGCGTACCAACATTTAAGAGCCTCTTTGGAGTCCTCCCTTCCCCTTGTTTCATAGAATTCTCGTAATGCCCTATGTGCTATTACTACCATCCGTTTTCGTTTCCGTTTTCGTTTCTTGTAGATGCAAACCTACTACTAAAATGCCGTACTTCTAATCAACGCATACGTTTTCACTTCACGTTGATGATACACGCAAATTTAGGAAAATAGTTTTGAATTGCAAAATAAATAGCTGGATTTAATTTGTATTTCAGAATATGATTAAGTTTGCGGAGCCGAGTTGAATATCAGGAATGCAACTAAATCTAGTTACGGATAAAAATGCGTGTGTCGCCTTGGGCCGAGGGGAGCACGAAGATTTCGGCGATATTGACATGTTCGGGTACGGTAGCCATAAAGAGGATACACTCGGCTACATCTTCCGCGGTGAGGGGCGTGTATCCCTCGTACACCTTTCGGGCGCGTTCTTGGTCCCCGTGATAGCGTACGATTGAGAACTCCGTCTCCACCGCTCCCGGTGAAACTTGAGATACCTTGATCCCTTTTCCTACCAGGTCTTGACGCATCCCTAGGGTTAGTGCCGTTACCGCGTGCTTGGTGGCGCAATAGACGTTGCCATTCGGGTATACCTCGCGCCCGGCGATGGAGGAGATGTTGATGATATGTCCCTTGCTTTGCTTGATCATGCCGGGTATCACCGCTTTCGTGATGTACAAAAGTCCTTTCACGTTGGTATCTATCATCCTCTCCCAGTCGTTTGTATTGCACTGGTCTATAGGGGCGTTTCCGGCCGCGAGTCCCGCGTTATTCAGTAGCAGGTCAATGGGGTAGTTGGCGCAGTAAGCACCTATCTCTTTTTCTACGGCTACCCGGTCGCGCACATCAAGCGTTAGCCTATCCACCTTTACTCTTGGGTATAACCTGTTCAGCTCCGATTCAAGCTCTTGCAGGCGCTCTTCCCTTCGTCCTATTATGAGCATCCGTTCGGGGTTAGCTTGCGATAGTGCTATGGCTGACGCCCTTCCTATACCCGATGTGGCACCGGTGATCAGCACGTTTTTACCTTCCAAACTTCTATTATGTTGTTGCATATGATTGATTTATTTATTGTCTTTGCTGCTTCAGTCGTTCTATTTCCCGCAGGATTTCAAGGTTCTCTTTCGCTTGCGCATCGCCCCTCTCTACCGCTTTGTTAAAGTAGAGTTTCGCGTTCGCGTAATCCTTTTTCAGGGCGTACGCTACCCCCATGTTGTTCCATGTTAACGGGTTCTCTTTCATCGTCTCCATCTGCACGATGGCCTTGTCGTAATTGCCGGCAACGATTTCGGCGGCGGCAGCGTTGAGCACCACCACCTCGTTTTCGGGATAGCAGATGGCAATCTGTTGGAAGATATCGTCAAATTCCCGGCTGTTTAAATCATATAGGCTCGAGAGTAATAACATTTCCTCTAAGCTAAGCTGCGCGGGGTTGTTTTCCATCGTCCACTTCAATCTATCCACCTCCTCTTTGCTGGGTAGAGTTTCGGGCAAGTCGGCTTGAATGGCGCTAAGCTTGAATGTCAGTTCAGCTTCATCGACGATACTCACTTCGAATCCCTCTTTTGACCCTTTCTTCGCGTACTCCTCTCTATCGGGTATGACGGCAGGGTAATCGGTTAGTGGCAGTTTTCGTGAACGATAATCCAGCTTGCAGCTGGCGCACCCCGAAACCTCTTCCCGCAAGAAGAACGACACCTCCGCCATCCACTCCCGATATGGCACGGAAGCTTCGTAGTTGACTCCTTGCGTGGCACTGTTTTTCCGCCTTGTGATTATCATGGGCTCCCTTTGAAAAGTCGTTTGCTTAAGGCGTTTCTCCTTATTATCATGTTGTGCCGTTTTCGTCCTGCCACAACCACGGTCGGAAACCTTTGCTCGATATTGGGGTTGTTATTCGACAGTATGGCGGGAATCAGAACGATCTGTTCGTTTTTGCCTATCTTCAACTTGTCAAGCGTCAAGGTCATGCTGAGTACCAGAATGTTATTCTTTTTCTCCAAGCGTAAGTTTTCCACGGCAATACCATTTGCCTCGTCCCCAGGGGTTAAAGCGTGGAGGGGCGGTATCCCTACCAATAGGATGGCTGCAAGCGATATGATAAACATTCGTTTCATGGCCGTTCACGAAAAAGATAGGTGAAACTTAGGGATAGCTGGGTAATACCAAAATAGTGATAGGTACCTTCCCCGATCATCTTCGTGTTTTTCGCGCTCGGGAACTTGTCGTAATCGATGAACGCGTACCCTCCCCCTACCGAGGCGCCCATGTTCCAACGGGGAGAGAGGTACCATTGATAACCGAGGCTGAGTCCCCCACCGTACAGTATGCCTTCATACCGTGCCTCTTTGAGTTCCTTTAACCGCCCCAGCGGGATATCCATGTTGGCCACGTTGAAGAGGGCGAAGTGGCCGTGCGTGCCCACGTAAAAGCCGTTGAACGCCTCGCATGTCCAGAAGCGCAACTCGGGTTGGACCAAAAAGTGCGGCATTTTCTTCTCGGCCAACACCTTCTCCTGTCCATCTACCTCTTGCGTCTCCTTATCCAGTACCCAAAAGTTGTACCCCCCGCTGAGGTCCAGCGTGAACTTTTTGCCCAAGGCAAACTCTAACCCTATATTGGGCGTGGTAGTAGCCCAGTAGGCCACGTTGGTTTTTATTCCCACCTTTTGTGCCGAGACCTGCCCCGTCGTGCCTACCAGCAACAACAGGAGTGTGAAGGTAAAAGCTTTCTTCATCTGTATATTACTTTTAATTTACCGTCCGGCGAGATAACGCTGTTTAGGTCATCTAATTGCGCGTAAATGGTTTGCATACGTGATTTGTAAAATTACAACACTTTTTTTATTACCCAAAACTAAAGCCAAGCAAATTGAACTTTCCTGGGTGTTGCATTTTTAAGTTGAACTTGCCATTCATTATTTTTTTACTCCTTCAGAGGGCGGTGCATCTTCCGGTGCGCTGCCCCATTCACGATTCGCCTTATTTCCCATTACCAGTTCCAGGGTTCCACCCTCTTTAATATCATCGTGGCTGAACCAAGGTTTTGTCCACTCTTTACCATTGAGACAGGCGGATTGAATGTACTTGTTCTCTTTGCCGTAGTTTTTCGCGATAATTTTGAACCGTTTTCCATTCCTAAGCTCCATGGTGACCTTTTCGAAGAAAGGGCTGCCTATGTTGTAGGTAGGGCTACCCGGTGTTACGGGATAAAACCCCATTTGGGAGAATACCACGAAAGCGGTCATCCCTCCCCCGTCCTCATCACCGGGAATTCCCATCAGGTCGTTCCTGAACCATTGATTGATAAGTTCATGAATTCTTTTCTGCGTTTTCCAGGGTTGTCCGGCATAATTATACAAATAAGGAATATGCAACGAGGGCTCGTTTGCCATGGAGAATTGACCCACGTTGCCTGTGTGGTCGGGCAGTTGGACGTAAAAATCGTATTTACTTCTCCCAAGCGGTTCACGAAACATTTGGTCAAGGTTTCGGATGAACTGTTCGCGGCCCCCCATCAGGTGAATCAGGTCGGCCATGTTATGCTGCACATCCCAGCGGTAAATCCAGCCGTTGTTCTCACCGTAATAGAGGCGTGCACCTTGCCCCCCGGAAAATCGATAATCGAACGGTTCTACGAAGTTGCCGTTTTTATCTTTCGGATGAAAGAACCCGGTCTCCGCGTTAAACAGGTTGCGGTAATTGTATGATTTACTTAAAAAATAGTCGTACTCTTCCGTTTTTCCCAACTCTTTGGCTATTTGTGCCAGGCACCACTCGTCGTACGATGTTCCAAGCGTTACCGCCACCGGCTGTCGCTTTTCAAAATCGCTGACTTCAGGAGCGGTCTCTTCTTCGCCCTCTTTCAAAGCAGGGATATACCCTTTTTCGTGATAGAACTTATCGAGCTCTCCTGCCGGCCGGCCCGACCAAGGCACCAACGTTTTTTCCATTATCGCGTTACGCAGGGCGGGGTATTTTTTCGCCAGGTCAATATCGGTCAACCCTTTCCGGTAAGCGTCAATCACGGTAGCTATGCCGTGGTTTGAGTTCATCCGGCGGCTGTCGCCCGTGATTTCGGGGAAGGTCGTCCACCAGAAGTCGGGCATCTGTTCCGCCATCCGAAGAAAAGAGTGGATGATATCTGTTTCCATTTCGGGCTCGATCATTACCCGGAGTGGGTGTGTAGCCCGGTATGTGTCCCAAATCCAGTCATCGGTATAGAACGGTCTACCGTTATCGTCGTGTACCTTGCCATCAAAAGCGCTGAAGTAGCGCCCGTCTTCCGATACGCATACCGGGCGCTCGTAGGTACGGTACAACGAAGTATAGAACACCACTTTATCGTCGTGAGAACCACCATCCACGGTTATTTTCCCCAACGTTTCGTTCCAGATCTTTTTCCCTTTTTTAGCTACCGCCACGATATCAAAGTCCGGTATCTCCCTGTAAAGATTACTTTTCGCCTGTTCGGCATCGATAAAGGAAATCCCGTATCGAACTTTCAGTTGCTTCGTGTCGGCCGGGTAGTGCAACACGATATGCGCGTTTTGTCCCGAAGCCCTGTTCTTGTTCACCTGCTGTGGTTGTAGATCGGGCTCCATGTACAGGAAAATGCGCGTGTTGTTCTGCAGTTGCTGATACCCGGAGAGTGCTTGCCCGTCCCATTGTAACTCACCTCTGCGAGAATTCAAAATGAGGAACAGCGGTTCGGTACGTTCAAACGTGAATTCGTATATTCCTGATTGATGTGACACGGCGTAATATACGTTGGTTTCCGCATCATCGAGGTAAACGTAGTAATCATAGGGTGTGATTTTCTCGCGGTCATAACTATAGCGAATAACCGGTCTCAACCCTGACTCGTCTCCCTGAAAACAACTCAGGTTGAAAGCTGAACTTCCACGATGGCTGGTAACTGCTACCGGTAAACCGTTTAGCACATCGCCAGTATAATCTGCCCGTTCGGGGTATACACGCAGCATGCTGTTGGGTAAGTGTACCGTGGGGTAGGTAGGAACCAGCAAATGGCTTATGTTGCCAATGAAGGGGTCAACGTAGTCGACAACTGTTTTTGGACTTACAGTGTTGTTTTGCTGTCCACAACCTACCAAAAGAACAGCAATAAAGAAAATGATTATAAATCGATATTTCATCATACCCTATTTTATTTGATTCAACTTCTTGTTTCTTTGCCCCACGATGGTGTCAATATTGGGCACGTTGGAACAACAGGTTATCCGCTCAATAGCAGAACGATATACTTCACTTCAGAGGCAAATGTATACCAAAAAAATGGAGTTTTGCGCTTTTGTAGTGAGAAAACCCCGTTTTTCTTGTTCACATTCTTTCTTTTAACCGACAATATCTTCAATTAGTCAAATGTTAATTAATAAACTCTTAATATAAATGAAACAGTTTTGAAACAATAATACCATTTCTTTGGTGCTAGGTTATTAATTAAATTAGATAGATGTTTTATGGTTAAAGTTAATTTATCAAATTTTTTTGTTTGTTTCATCGTGTTCTCTTTTGCTTTTTCCGTGAAAGTTTTCGGACAAAGTAATACCCTTAATGGAACTGTGAAAGATGTAAATGGTGTTCCACTTACCGGGGTTAATGTGCTTGAAAAAGGGACCACGAATGGAACAATAACTGATCTTGATGGAGAATTTTCACTCCGGGTTTCTGAATCCGCGGTTGTTGTTTTTTCCTATATAGGTTTTCTTACTCAAGAAATTCACGTAACGGATTCCAAAACAATAACCGTAACCCTAATAGAAGATTTTGCCACACTCGATGAACTTGTTGTGGTGGGATATGCAACAATGAAAAAACGTGATTTGGTCGGCGCAGTAGAACAAGTAGGAGGTGATATCCTGTCTAACAGACCAACAGCAAACCTTGCTCGCTCATTACAAGGAGAAGTGGCGGGGCTGAATATATCATTTATTGACAGCAAGCCTAACAGATCTACCACCCTAAACGTTAGGGGAACCACATCTATTGGTGCCGGTGGCTCCACGCTTGTACTGATAGACGGGGTTGAGGGCAACCTGAATGCTGTGAATCCGCAAGATGTGGAGAGTGTCTCCGTTTTGAAAGACGCTTCCTCCACGGCGATCTACGGTGCCAGAGGAGCATTTGGTGTAATACTTATCACCACGAAAAATCCTAAAAAAGGATCTCCTGTATTGAATTACAATGGCTCGATATCTGTGAACAGACGCACGGTCATCCCTGATATAGTTACTAATTCGCTGGACTGGATCAACTGGTGGATCGATTGCTATAATGGGTATTATAATTATGAAAGAGCGCTTCTTGATCATATCGACAGCACTGTGCCATACACAAAGCAAATTCACGATATGCTTGTTGAAAGACAAAAAAACCCATCGCTTCCTGAGGCTGTTCCTTTAGAAGGACATAGACAATTTGGATGGGCTTACTTGGCGAATACAAATTGGTACGATCTTTTTTATAAAGACTATAATTTATCTCATGAACATAATATTTCTATTTCGGGAGGTGGAGACAAGGTAGACTATTATATTTCCGGTCGATTCTATAATTTTGACGGAATTTATAAAGTAGGAGATCCGAATTATGATAAATACGATTTTCGGGCAAAGGGTTCACTACAACCGAGACCTTGGCTTAAAATCACCAGCAACACCTCTTTTTCTGTTGTTAATGACTATCAACCGAAACACCCTCGTGACAATTTTGTTATTCAACGCTCCCTTAATCATGTGGGATATCCACTTTCGTCGGTTAAAAATCCAGATGGCACATGGACAACCGCGGCCGCGGTAACCGGATATGCATCTTTTAGTGAAGGTACATCTTTCAGGAAAGATGATTACCACTACCTTCGTCAAAAAATTTCGGCTGATATAGACATTATTCAGGATAGATTGAAATTCCAGGCAGACTATTCATATAACTATACCACTAGGAAGAGAGTAGATGTGCAAGTGCCCATCGAATTCTCAAAAAAACCGGGTGTGATACTTTATGAGTCTTCACAAGCTGGTGCCAAGTTGTCTCAAACTGACTATAACACCCGCTATCAAGCTACCAACGCATACTTGACCTATTCACCAAACCTTGGAAATGACAACAGCTTGACACTTCTGTTAGGTTGGAACGTTGAGAGCCAGAAGTATGAAACACTGAACATTACACGGGCTGACTTTATAACGAAGACAAAGCCATCCTTTTCATTGATGAGCGGTGTTACTTCCGACCCCGTTTCAGGGGGTAATGAGTGGTCATATCTAGGGGGTTTTTATCGACTAAACTATAGCTATAAAGGCAAATACTTGGCTGAGATGAGTGGTAGGTATGATGGCTCCTCCAAGTTTCCGTCAAGCTCTCAATGGGGATTCTTCCCTTCATTTTCATTGGCATGGAGGATTTCGGATGAACCGTGGATGAGGTGGTCGCATGAAATTATGGAAAATGCCAAAATCAGGCTTTCTGCCGGATCAATGGGGAATGGTAACGTGAGTCCCTACTCCTACACTTCCGAAATGTCAATCGCAACGGCCAACAACATCGTATTGGGTGGAAATTTACCTAGTTATACATCGGTTGGCTCCATTGTTCCTGTTTCTCTAACCTGGGAGAAATCTTCCACCTATAACATCGGTCTTGATATAGATTTTTTCAAAAACAGGCTTTCGTTCACGGGAGACGTGTATCGCCGTAATACATCAGATATGTATACACAAAGCGTAAATCTTCCCTCAGTTTATGGAGCAGGCCCCCCAAAGGGCAATAATGCTGAGATGAAAACCGATGGCTGGGAAGTATCGCTTCAGTGGAGAGATGAGATAATGATTGCAGGCAAACCCTTCAATTATAGTGTAAAAGGAATGGTTTGGGATAGCAAGTCTGTTATCACGAAATTTGCAAACGAAACAGGTACGCTGGGATCGGTCAGCAGCTATATTGCAAATGGCGGATCGCCCTCGTCCTATTACAATGGAATGACCGTTGGTGAGATATGGGGGTACACGGTTGTTGGCTTATTTAAAGATCAGGAAGACATTGACAACTCTGCCGTTCATAATTTTATACAATCCTCAGATAGAGTCACACGTCCAGGACAAGTAAAATTTGCCGACCTGGACGGAAATGGATTTATTAATCCTGGAAATTTTGAAGTGAACAATCACGGGGATCTTAGCATTATTGGTAATCAATCACCCAGGTATCACTTTGGTTTAAACCTCTCTTCCAGTTGGAATGGATTCGGTGTTTCCCTGTTCTTTCAGAGAATCGGTAAAAAAGATTATTATCCCGGGTCAGACGCAGGCTATTTCTGGGGCAAATATGGACGACCCTTCTTCTCCTTTGTCCCAACACTCCATATGAATCCTGATGATGTGTACAGTGAGGAAAGAAACAACTGGGACACAGCATACTGGCCACGTGTAACTACCTATCAATCAAATGGAAACAGGAACTGGACCAAGGCACTTGAGATTCCAAACACAAGGTACATGCAAAATGCTGCTTTTATCCGGTTAAAGAATGTTCAACTGGATTACACGTTTAACAGAAGCGTTGTGAATAGCCTAAGACTTCAAGGCTTAAATATCTATCTTAGTGGTGAAAACCTTTTCACTTATACCCCATTGCATAAGTATGCTCCTAATTTTGACCCTGAAGGCTTGTCTTATGACACCGACTTCGCCTCAGCACCTGACGGTTATGCTTTTCCGATGCTGAAGAATTTAACAATGGGAGTTAACATAACATTTTAAAAGGAGGACTATAAAAATGAGAAAAGCTAGTTATATATTTATCATTATTTTTTGTGCCCTATTATCTTGTGAGGATTATTTATTGCAAAATAACCCGAACAGATTAGAAAGTGAAACCTATTTTGTTGATGAGTCATCACTTGAAATATACACAAACGGATTTATAAGAAGTTTTGCACCGGCAATAAACACTTTCATAAACGGGGACAATTTTTCAGATACGCACTATTGGCAAGGGCAATACGAATATTTTTCGGACAACTATGGTCCAAGTAATGCCACCAATTGGGGAACAGGCAACTGGTCTCAATTACGATCCATAAATTATTATCTTGACAATATGCGAAATGCAACTGCTGCTCCTGAAATACTGGATCATTATGAAGGGGTAGGACGTTTCTTTAGGGCAATGTTTTATATAGATAAAGTGCAAACTTTCGGTGCGGTTCCTTGGTATGAGACATCGATCGATGCCAATGATACGGAGGCACTTTTCAAAGATAGGGATAATAGAGAGTTTGTCGCTTCTAAAATACTTGAAGATTTGAACTATGCGACCACTCACTGCCTGACAAGTCCCAAGTACAGGATTAAATCTTCCTATATCCACCGTTACGTAGCTCTGGCTTTAAAAACACGATTTTGCTTGTATGAGGGGACTATGAGAAAGTATCATAGTGTAGATCCGTCCACCAATAAGCCTTGGACAAAAGATGAGAGCACAACATACCTTCGTGAATCCATCAGAGCTGCCGAAGAAATCATCTCTTCGGGCATTTACTCACTGCAAGATGACGCATCTAAACGTCAGTCGCAATATAGAGAAATGTTTACTCACGCCGATGGTGCCGGGACATATACTAATGAGTTTATATGGACGCGTGATTATGACATTGACCTGTTGGTCACCTACGCTATAAACAACCAGTTTGTCAATTCGCAACATGCCAACCGGGCATATACCCGTCAATTTATAAACACCTATTTGATGTTGGATGGAACACCATTTACAAGCAAATATGAAGACTATAACAGTGTGAATTTCACAACAGAGTGCTTGGACAGGGATTATCGTCTTGCACAGACAATACGCACACCCGGTTTTACCCGAGATAATGGTGTCACGCATTGGCCTCCAGATGTAACATTTGCCAGAACTGGCTACCATGCCATTAAATTCTTGACTGATGACTCACAAAAGGACACTCAAGTATCTACTCTTGCCACAGACGTCCCCATTATACGTTATGCCGAGATTCTTCTGGCGTACGCTGAAGCAAAAGCAGAACTCGGGGAAGTGACTAAAGATATTTGGGACAAAACAATCAAGCCATTGCGGGAAAGAGCGGGTGTAAAAAGCATATACCCGACGGTAGCAGATCCGTACATGGTGGAATACTTCCAAGGCAAAGTAACAGATCCTGTTGTTCTTGAGGTACGCCGAGAAAGAGGCATAGAATTAACAATGGAAGGGCAACGTTATGATGATATTATGCGTTGGAAACAGGGCGAGCTATTAACACGCCAAAGGATGGGATTGTGGATAACCGACATAGAGACTCCGTTGGACCTGAATAATGATGGCACACCTGAAACTATAGTAACCAGGAACAGCAGTTTGATTTCAACGTTGAACATACTTCAAATTGATGAAGCTTCGCAAGCAGGGCACAAGTTATCTGAAGGAACATATGGCAATATACTTCCGAGTACAGCAATTATTCACAATTGGCACGACTATAAGTATGTTCGACCCATTCCAACAACGGCAATTCAAGAGAACTCCAATCTAACGCAAAATCCCGGATGGTAATTTTGTAAATTGAAAGAAATATAAAGTGATAGGAGGAATAGCCTAACTTTCTTTAGTGAATGATTAAAGCGAGTTCCATACGATACATTTGAACTATTTCGTTAAGCCAAATGAGCATTGGGCAAGTTCACTTGGACAAGGCCATGGCGAGAAATAGTCTAATTTTAATGAACTATTTCGTTAAGCCAAATGAGCATTGGGCAAGTTCACTTGGACAAGGCCATGGCGAGAAATAGTCTAATTTTAATGAACTATTTCGTTAAGCCAAATGAGCATTGGGCAAGTTCACTTGGACAAGGCCATGGCGAGAAATAGTCTAATTTTAATGAAAATAATAGTTTTAATCGTATGAAAGCGAAACTTCTCCCGCTTTTCTTGCCGTTCGCTGTGTCGTTTTCAATGGTTTACTGTCAAGGTACAAATAATCTTCACACTGTTGAAGTTAACACTCTTCAGGAATTGCAGGATTATTTCGCCTACAAGCTTGAAAGGGACATCATTATAAGCGGGCACCGGGGAGGTATGATGACAGGGTATCCCGAAAACTCCATCGAAACATGTGAGAAAACCCTGTCTTTGCTTCCCTCATTTTTTGAAATTGATCCACGGCTGACTAAGGATGGAGTGATGGTACTTATGCATGATGCCGATATCAAGCGGACAACGAATGGCAGCGGTTTAGTTTCCGACTACACTCACGAAGAGCTACAACAATTCTATCTGAAAGACAGGGAAGGGAACATAACCTCCTATAAAATCCCCACTATCCTTGAAATGTTTGAATGGGGCAAAAACAAAACTGTTTTCAATCTGGATAACAAAGATAACGGACCACATACATGGGATTACTATATAAAACAGCTGACAGAAGGAGGTGAATGGTATCCCTATAAGAATATCATCCTGAGTGTTCGCTCATTGGAAGAGGCTATCTACTATTGGGAACGCGGGGTAAATGACAGAATATTTTGCGCGGAAATCAGCTCAATGGAACATTTTGAAGCTTACGACAATTCGCCTATTCCTTGGAGCCACATAATGGCTTATATTCGCTACACGGTAGATCCTGAAAAAGAAGAGCTATACAAAAAACTTCACGATAATGGTGTGTCGATAATGATTGCTATTGCTCCAACGACCGATAAAGTGTCCAATAAATCCGGCGATCGCCGGACAGCTTACCTGCGTGAGCTGGTAGCGATGCCTGATATTATTGAGACAGATTATCCTTCTGAATTTGTTAATCTTCCCCGCTCCAGGAAAGAATTGCATGTTCTTAGAGAAGAAGCGTTCAAACGCATATATGATAAATCAGCCGATTTTGATACATTGATGGGGAAGAAAAAGTAAAAAAACCTCTTGAAGCTTCTTGATTTTTCAAGAATCAAGAAGAGATATCAGATTTTACCCGAAATATTTATCCATCGTGTAATCTATCAGCAACTGCGTTTCGGCAATGCCTTGTTTTACCAACTCCTTTTGCGCCTCTATCTTTTCTATCCGCTCCGCGAAGGCGGTTTGAAGGGGGAGGGGCGGGTAAGGAAATTTCTTTTAATAATTTATAGTGTCTTGAATAGCCTAAACTCGGAACATTATACCAAGTTAAATAATACAGTAAAAATTTACTATCAATATTATTAGTTGGTTCCAATATTTTAACACCGTCAGCACCCAAAACAAAATCAAAATCCACATATTTTAAAACTCTTGTATGGTCACCAAATATCACTATCGGTTTTTTGATTTTAAAAACGTCTTGATCATTATTCCAAAATCCATTTATTAGTCCGTCTTCTTGTGATACAATAGGATATTTTCCCTCCTCTAAGAAATCATTTTTTCGAATGTTCAGGGGGGGACATTATATTCCTTTGTATATAACGACATAAAACTGTTTCTCGCACCGTGTTGCCTTTTTATTTTGAATTCGAGTCAAAAAAAACAAAAAATCACACAAGTAGAACGTAAGCGAATTTACACGATAAATTGAACATTAGACAACTCGTTTCCAACTTCGTGTAGAGCAGATTCAATTTTTTTCATTTGCGTTTCGCTAATGTATTTAGTTGAACCACTCTTGTATTGGCGCAAGAGGGAAGGATTAATGCCCGCTCGTTCCGCGAATTTCGAGACGTTAATGAAGTCGTAAAAATCAAAAAATGACGCGATGTCGTACTTGTATTCAAAGGTAACACCTTTTAATTCGTCAGGAACTTCTTTGCCATCTCCAGTATAAGAAGCAATTATTTCTACTACTGAATTTTGAAAGTCTTCTTTTGCTTCGATTACGGTTGCGCCTTCTCCGATGATCGAGTGTTTTAATTCGGGCGTAAAAATACCAAACGTACCATCTTTGCCTTTTTCAATGAGGGCTGTGGCGGATCTCTTTACTTTCATTACGAAATAGTTTTACTTATCCCGGATAAGTCATTTTTCTCTCAATAGGACTGTACAAATATATAACATTTTTGCAATATTGCAAAAATGTTATGTGTTTAATCATGAGATTAGATTAATTTAACAGGCTTGGTTTCTGAAAGGTCGTTTGTCTTTATAAATTCTGCCTGGCTATGTACTACCGGTACGCTTGAAACACGATAACCCTCCCCTTCGTCTTAACGGTAAACGTCTCCCCCAGGGATGTGTTCAACGAGCCCTGCCACCAGTTGGTGAGTACCCTGTTGTCAAGGGGGTATTGTAGCCCTTGGGTGGTGATGGGCTCAGGGTCGAAAGAGAAGAGGGAGACCGTTTCGCCCTTGAAGCTCTGGAATACCCTGTCGCCTTGGATGGGGGTAAACAGGCCCCAGTTGGTGGCCATGATCACGTTGACCTTCCGGATGTACTCGGCCAGCAGCGAGATGTTACCCAGCGTGTGATCCTCCCGCTTCCCTGTTCCGCCCACGATCACGATATCGGTGATACCCCGCTCAATGCAGTAGTTCACCGATTTGGTCAGGTCGTTTATCTCCTGGTCGTGAACGATATGGAGGATATCGGCGAACCGCTTCCGGTTCTCCTCCGAGATAGAGTCGCCGTCACCCACGATGGCATCGGGTGTTCCCCCGAGGGCGATGAACTCGTTGGCGGCCCCGTCGCAACAGACTATAAACATCGCGTTATCAATGTAAGAGAGGGGTAGGGGGTGACGGGGAAACCGCCCGTTGGCGATAATCACCGCCGAGCTGCTGCTGTTTGTTTTCATCTTCTACTCATTTCCACGCGAAGGTATGAAAAAAACGACTAAAGGGGTTACCTTTGCACACTGAAAGCAAACATGACAAGTGTTTCACAAATAGGTCAAACATGATATATATCGTCAATAAAAGCACCGACCCCGCGTACAATATCGCGCTGGAAGAGTACTGCTTCAAGCGGTTAACGCGGTTCGAGAAAATTTTCATCCTCTGGATCAACGAGCCGGCCATTATCGTGG
This sequence comes from Fermentimonas sp., assembly GCA_050951125.1. Classification (GTDB taxonomy): domain Bacteria; phylum Bacteroidota; class Bacteroidia; order Bacteroidales; family Dysgonomonadaceae; genus Proteiniphilum. The sequence continues at coordinate 167,871 of JBMNIR010000006.1, forward strand.
GCAAGTACCAGAACACGATGGCGGAGATTAACGAGCGGTACGTGAAGGAGCAGGGGATTCATGTGGTACGGCGCATCACCGGGGGGGGCGCCGTGTACCACGACCTCGACAACCTCAACTACACTATCATCTCGAAAGAGGAGGAGGGGCGGAGCGATTTCGACTTCGAGGCTTTCTCACAACCGGTTATCGAGGCGCTTGCCGGGCTGGGGGTGAAGGCGGAGTTCTCGGGAAGGAACGATATCACGATCGATGGGAAGAAGGTGTGCGGGAATGCACAGGCTTACGCCAACGGGCGGGTGATGCACCACGGCTGCTTGCTGTTTAATACCGACCTGACGGTGCTTTCCAAGGCGCTTGAGCCCCAAAAGGAGACGGTGAGGTCGAAAGCGATCAAGTCGGTCCGAAGCCGGGTGGACAACATCCTTCCACACCTGAAAGAGGAGATGACCGTGCACGAGTTTACCGACAAGGTGCTGGAGCAGATGGTGAAGCGCTTCCCGGAGATGCAACCCTACACGTTCAATGAAAGCGAGCTACAGGAGATCGAGCGGGCACGCCGCGAGAAATTTGCCAACTGGGACTGGAACTACGGGAGCAACCCTCGGGCGGAGGTGACGCGGGCGAGCCGCTACCCGGCCGGCAAGATCGAGGTGTTCCTTGACCTCAAGGGGGGCAAAATGGAGAAGATCCGGTTTTTCGGTACATTCTTCGGGAAGGATGGCGACCTCACCGAGGTGGAGAACCGGCTGAAAGGGTTACGGTATACCCGCGAGGAGGTGAAGGAGGCCCTTTCGGCGGTCGATATCCCGCGCTACTTTACCGGCTTCACGCTTGAAGAGCTGACCGAGGCAATCGTCGATTGAACACTCTCCGCCTAGTTTTCCACTCTATTTACTCAACTTTCGTGAGTTGCATTGTTGTTTGCTTTCAAGGCGAAAACCTCAGCGACTTTTCAGCTTCGCTGCGCATCATCCGAAGCCACTTGAAGTAACCGAGTATCGATATTACCGTGTAAATCCCGAAGAGGATGGAGGTGGGGTACAACCCCTGCCAGGCGTACAAGCCGCAAGATACCACGTTGACCGCTACCCAGAGCAACCACTGCTCCACGTGCTTGTGTGCCAGCAGCCACATGGCGATGATGCTTAGCGCCGAGGTAAAGCTATCAACGTATGGCACCGGGCTATCGGTGAACCGGATTAATACAAAGGCGATTGCCGCGTAGATGGCGGCGCCGATGACACCGAGTGGAAGAAACAGCTGTTTCGGTGTGTGGGTGATAGGAAGTTCTCCCTTATCGGGAGTGGGGCGGGTCCACCGTATCCACCCGTATATACTGGCAAAGAAGTAGTAGATATTGATGCCCATGTAGGCGTAGATTTTACTCTGAAAGAAGATCCAGATGTATAGGATGGGCATAATTACCCCCACGGGCCAGAGCCATTTGCTGGCCTTGTACTCCAGGTAGATGTAAACTAGCGCGATGATCGCGGCGATAATCTCGATGGTTTGCATAGGTTCGCGTTTGCTGTTCGTTTATAGGATGAATATTGAGCAAGTGCTAATATAATGCTGCTGTTCCAAAAAGTGTGTCTGAGTGAAAAACATAGTCTAAAAATTTCATTAGTTTGGTTATTTTCAAAAAGTAAAACCGTGAAATTCAAAGACCATATTACTGTCAAAGGAACAACTTTCTTCTGTAATGGTCAAACATTCAAAGCGGGAAAATGGCTTACGGGATTCCCCGTGACCGCTACGACAACTTACACCCCGAGAACTTGGCATTGCTTTTCGATTTACCTTGCACAAGGACGAGCACGTTACAGGCTACGCCTGTAATCCTTGTACAGGTATCGGAATTAAAAAACAGGAGTCAAGAATGAGGTAGAAAAGAAAAAAAGAATAATTTTGTAGCAAGGCTAATAAAAAAACTCGGCCTAGAGACACACTAAATGTAACATTACCGATTTTTTTTAATACCTGAACTCTTTGATGCTTATTAATTGATGAATTTAATTTCACTAAATTTCTCGAATCACAAGATTGTTAAACTAAAATGATGAAACATGATTAATCGAAGAGAATTTTTAAAAAACGCGTCTATTCTAGGAGTAGGTGCATTGTCCGGATGGTCGGTCTTCCCTTTTGGATATGGCTGTAGTAGACCAGTGACCGTTACTCCTCAAGCGTACGGGAAAAAATTAAGGGACCATCTTTGGATGTGGGGGCATGATTCAGGGGTTTACGACGGTCCTGATGGAGTATATAACATTCCTCTTAGCCCGCCAATTAGCATGGCAGATGGCATTCGATACATGGGAATTCCCAATGTGTGCGTGATAAGACATGGGATTCCCGAGAGTAGTGAATACCTGAAACAATTTGATGATGTTAAACGAATTGCTTGGACTCTCTCCATGGGAAGTAACGAATCTTATAAGACCTTGAAGGATTATGTATTCGGGCTGCGTGATACTATGCCTAATCTCACCGGGTATTTCCTTGACGATTTCTTCCGATTCAGTGTAAGCACATTGCCTGAAAACGAAAGTGGACCAGCCCCTGCCGCCCTCTCTATCGAGGAGATGAAACAGCTTTATAACGAAACTCTTGCCTATAAACGACGCCTTGACCTTGCAATAGTTTTGTATACCCACCAGTTACACCCTTCAATTCAGCCCTACATGCAATATGTGGATGTTGTATCGCTATGGATATGGACCGGGTCAGGTATTCAACAAATAGAGGAAACCTTTAAGAAATACCGGTCACTGGTACCTGACAAACGAACATTACTTGGTATTTACATGTGGAATTTCGGTGGTCAAAAAGAGATGGACCAGAATCTTATGGTCAAGCAGCTGGATTTCGCGTACCGATTATACCGGGAAGGAGAAATTGAAGGGATGATCTTTCATTGTACACCTCTTGTAAATAAAAACCTGCAAGCTGTTGAATATGCAAAAGAGTGGATTGCAAAACATGGAGATGAGAGGATATAGGAAAAATTAAAATTATGAAATGAAAACACTACCCTAATAAAGGGGATAATATAGTGAAATAATCGATTTAAAATGATAGCGTGAGCCTCGCCATGTAGTTGCGCGTGGCCTGCGGGTAATAGCCGATGTAATGTATCACGCTGCCATCTTCGAAGGCGTCCGTGGCCGCCCACCCGTTTACCACGTACTCCCGGTTAAACAGGTTGTTCACGAACAGCTGTAGCTGGAAGGTCCCCAGCGAGCTCTTGGTAAAGGTGCAACCTGCCGAGAGGTTGGCGACGAAGTAGGCTTCGATTGATTTCGCGTTGTCGCCGGTGTTGTCTAAATATTGCTTGCTCACCTGCTTGCCCACCAGGTTTAGGTAGAAGGAGCCCGTGGGCTGGTAGGTGACCCCCATCGCGCTCACCACATTGGGCGAGTAGGAGATAGGGGTGGTGCCGTAATAGCGTGACAGCTGCTCGTATGGGTTGGCGGGATCGTTATCGATGTGTACTCGGTTGTAATCGCTATCGTACAGGTCGAAGTAGGCGGTGTAGTCTTTAATCCTGTTTCGGCTAAAGGTGGCGTTCGCGTCGATACGCACCCGCTCTGCCCAAAACGGGATGGATACCTCGACTTCTATTCCCGCGCGATAGCTCTTCTTCACGTTCTCCATCAGCTTGTACCCGTTGTCGTTCAGCCTCCCGGTCTGTACCATCTGGTCGTGGTAATCCATGTGGTACAGGTTCACGCTCAACCGTTCGCCTTTCGTGCCTTCGTGAAGATATCCCAGCTCGTAGTCGATCATCCTTTCTGGCCGGATGGTATTCACGGTACCCCCTTTTAGCCCATCTTTCAAATCGGACCTCAGTGGCTCCCGTTGGCCTACCGCTACCGAAAAGTAAAAGTGGTCGCGGTCGTTTAACCGGTAAGAGACTCCTGCCTTAGGGTTTAGGAAGTCGTACCTGAAGTGGCCTGTCAGATCCATCAAGTCGTCATCTATCCCGGTAAAGCGATAGCCGATATGCCGGTACTGAAGGTCGCCAAAGAGCGACAGCCTCTCGTTTGGTTGATACTCCACCTTGGCGAAAAGGTTCGTCTCTCTTTTTTTACCCACGTTGCGGTACCATTCGTGATTCAAGGGGATAGCACGGTTATGTTTTATCCAGGGGAGTCGCCCGTAGTGATCCCCGTCGTAGATGCTATGCATAGCCCCGAAGGTGAGTTGCCAAGCTTCACGATGATAGGTAACCCCGGCATTGGCCACGTAAAAGTCGTTCCTCATCAACTTCCGTCGTATGAAGTCGGTTCGGGTGTAGGTGTTGTCGCCGATGGTTTGCGGTTCTAACCCGAAATCGGAGTACTTGCGGTTCTGCCGGTAATTCTCGTAATAGCCGTAGCCGTGGTTGTAGCTCAGTCCGGCGTTTAGCACCAGCCCGCGGCTCAGCTCCCGACTGAGGCTCAGCTGCACGATGTGCGACCAGTAGTTGTCCGTCTCGTTATCGTAATAGAACCGGTTGCCCGCGTCATCGTAGTACTCCCCTGCGGGGTTGTAACGGCGTCCATATTCTTCATCCTCCATCTGCTTGGCCGACACCCCTTCCCAGGTGATACCGGTCTGTTGCACCCCGTTCAGGTAGACCAACCGGAGCAGTTGTCGCTCGGTGTAGTGCGACAGGGCTGCGAAGAGGTTCCTGTGGTTCACTTTCCCGTTCCGCACGTAGCCGTTGCCAAGCACCCGCGAGAGTCGAACATCCATTGAAAGGCCGTTTCGAAGGATGCCGCTTCCCGCGGCGATGTTCGAAAGGAACGTGCCGTAGCTACCGACGGTCGTTGATGTTTCCCCGTAGGCCTCGGGACGCCCCCCCGCTGTCTGCAGCGAGATGGATGCGCCGAACGCGCCTGCCCCGTTGGTGGAGGTGCCTACGCCACGCTGAATTTGCATGCTTTGTAGCGAGTTGGAGAGGTCCGGCAGGTTTACCCAGAACAGCTCTTGCGTTTCGGGGTTATTTAGCGGCATCCCGTTCAGCGTGACGTTCACGCGGGTGGCATCCGTCCCCCGGATCCGCAATGAGGTGTTACCCACGCCCAGCCCATCTTCGGTGAAAGCCACGACCGACGGGCAGCTCTGCAAGGTGACGGGAATAGCCCAAGCCGCGTTCTGTCTCTTGATGTCAGATACGCCAATGTTGGAGTAAGCTACCGGTGTCTGTTTTCCGGCGCGCGTGGTGGAAACCACCACCTCCTCGAGGCGGATATGGCTGAGGCTATCAGTGGATTCAACCCCAGGTTGGGTGTGGCTAAGGCTGTCGATAGCCTTCAATTCATTCTGCGCTGTATTGAATTCAAACTTTGGTTGAGCGTAGCAAAGGCTCTCCTTCGCGATAAACGAGTTCGTTTTTTTCGCTATCGCTTGATAACTGAATGCCGGTAAGATCGCCAGCAATAAAAAAACCTTTTTCATTTACATCCATTTTAGTGATGAGTCGCATCATGAACGCTGCCCATCGGTTGTTCGTAAATTAAAAAAGGGGATTTAAATAAGATGTATACCAGAAAATGCAACCGGTTCGTGCACTTTCATTCCCTCCGCCGGCATTATCCGGATCAGGTAGTTATGGGTATGATCTCAGCCCGTGATGATGGGGCACCCCTGTTCTTAGAAAGAACAAAGATAAGCTTTTTTCGCACAAAATACATTCCTATTTGGATTTTTACTAATTTCGTGGGATATTGTGGGAGAGTTCATCGGTAAGATGGGATAAAAGGCAGCGAAGCTGAAGCAGGTGAACGCTTACATGGGAAGATGCTAAAAAGGGTAGAGAACAGATGGTTGACGAGATGAAACTGATCGAAGAGGAGCGGATGATCGAGGAGGAGTTCCAGGGATTGTTGAGTGATTACCTCAACTCTAATCACCGGAAGAAGGTGGACATCATCACCCGTGCCTTCAATATGGCGAGAGAGGCGCACAAGGGGGCACGTCGCCGGTCGGGTGAACCCTATATCATGCATCCGCTGGCGGTGGCCCGCATCGTCTCGCGTGAGATGGGGTTGGGTTCTACCTCTATCTCTGCTGCTTTGTTGCACGACGTGGCGGAGGATACCGATTACACCGTGGAGGATATCCGTGCCCTTTTTGGCGACAAGATTGCCCAGATCGTGGATGGGTTGACCAAGATATCGAGCGGCATGTTCGGCGAGGATGTTTCCGCGCAGGCGGAGAACTTCCGCAAGCTCCTGCTAACCATGTCTGATGACATTCGGGTGATACTAATAAAGATAGCCGACCGCCTGCACAACATGCGCACACTCTCTTCCATGAGCCCGGCGAAGCAGTTTAAAATCACCGGCGAGACCCTCTACATCTACTCCCCCCTGGCGCACCGCCTAGGCCTTTTTGCCATCAAGACCGAGTTGGAAGAGCTCTGCTTCAAGTACGAGCAACCCGACGCGTACGCCAACCTTACTCGTAAGATCAAGGAGAGCGCATCGGAGCGGAACAAGGTGTACGAGAATTTTGCCGTCCCCGTCGTGAAATCGCTCGACAAGATGGGTATCGATTACGAGATGCGTGCCCGCGTGAAGTCGGTCTACTCCATCTGGAACAAGATGCAGTCTAAGGGAATCGAGTTTCACGAGGTGTACGATCTGTTCGCGGTGCGTATCATCTTCGAGATTCACCCCGGGATGGACGAGAAGAAGCAGTGTTGGGATATCTATTCAGCCATTACTGATATTTACAAGCTTCGGCCCGACCGGATACGCGATTGGGTGAGCCACCCCAAGGCTAACGGGTACCAGGCGCTCCACCTCACGGTGATGGGGCCCGATGGCAAATGGATTGAGATACAGATTCGTAGCCGACGCATGGACGACATCGCCGAGAAAGGGTTTGCCGCACATTGGAAGTATAAGGATAGCCGCGTCGAAGAGGACAACGAGTTGGATAAGTGGCTAAAGACCATTCAGGAGGTGCTGGCCAACCCCAACCCTAACGCGATCGACTTCCTAGACACGGTTAAGATGAACCTCTTCTCTTCGGAGATATTCGTTTTCACGCCCAGGGGAGAGATAAAAACGCTGCCCCAGGGAGCTACTGCACTCGATTTCGCCTATACTATCCATACTCGGGTGGGCGATCAATGTTTGGGTGCTAAGGTGAACCACAAGCTAGTGCCGCTAAGCGAGAAGTTACGAAGTGGCGATCAGGTGGAGATACTCACCTCCCAGTCGGTGGAGCCCCAGCCGGAGTGGATTAACTTCGTGAGCACCGCGAAAGCCAGGACCAAGATCGAGGCATCGTTGCGGCGCCAACGCCGGAGAATAGGGGAGAGGGGAAAGGAGATGCTCGATGAGCTGTTCGATAACGAGCCGATCGATAACACCACCTTCAATAAGATCCTCCATATCTATAAAGCAGAGAACAAGGAGGACCTCTATTTCCTTATCGGGAGTAACAAAGTGACCCTGCCCGAGACACGAGAGGCGTTAAGGAAGATGAAACCCTCCACACCCGAGAAACAGGATAACCTGTTCGTGCGGTACGTTAAGCAGGCTATGAATGCGATCATAAAATCACCTGAGCCCAAAACCGCGAACGATGCCGAGGATGAACCCCAACCCATAGGTACCCCGATGGAGCCCGCCAATCCCAAGGTAGATCGAAATGCGGTTTACCAGCTCACCGAGGTTAAACTACGGAAAAACTTTATCGTTCCCTCTTGCTGCAACCCGCTTCCAGGCGATGACGTGTTTGGCTACATTACCGAGAAGGAGGAGGTGGAGGTGCATAAGTTGGCTTGCCAAACCGGGGTGAAGCTAAAGTCCAACTTCGGGAATCGGATTATCGAGGTGGCCTGGGGCGATTACCGGCAGTACTCGTTCATGGCCTCAATCGTGTTTACAGGTATCGATCGTGTAGGTATCCTTAGTAACATACTTGCCAAGCTAACCGAGGGGGTCACGGTGAATATTCAAGGCGTGAACGTGTCGTCTAAGGATGGTATCTTCGAGGGGATATTTAACCTGCAGGTGCATAGCGCCCAAGAGGTGAACGAGCTCTGTGCCAAAATAGCAAAGGTGGACGGCGTTACCACCGTCCACCGTTCCCATATGTAGGATACCCGTGATAAGATATCCGTGTAGGATAAATGTAACCCGTGAAGGACGGATTCTGAGCCGCTATTTTTTCCTCCTTTTCCCGAATATCCGTGCTGTGGCTTGCCGGGTGACGTATGCTATGAGGGCTGGCTTGGTTATTTTCCAAGCGATGGAACTGAGGAACGGTAGGTTGGATATGATGATGTTTACCGCGGCGTTGTTTAACCAGGAACGTGATCGCCTGGTCATGTAGGGGGGTACGTGGGCGGGTCCACTCGCGAGGTTGTCTAGCGTTTCGGAAAATTTGGTCTTGATGGAAGAGGAAACCCCTTTGGTGAGCATCGTCCCCCAGTTATCGCTCAAGTATTGCAACTGGTAGGAGAGGCGTTGGCTAGAGATCTTGCGCTGTTCGTTCAGCCGCTTTTTCTCCAGTCGAAGTTCTTCTAACGGGGTCAACTTGTACCTGTTCATGTATCACTTGTTTTTATCGTTCTTGTCCTCCTTATGCATAAGGAAGCGCACCACTTTGTTGATACACCGTTTTTTGAACGGTTTTTTCACTATCAACAGGATAAGGAGTATCAGCAGGGCAAAGGCTGCGACAATGGCAAACCCCATCCATGAACTTTGGAGAAGCTCACCCAAGTAAAGCGCGGCGGCAATGAGAACGAACAGGAAAATCACCAGGGCTACCCCCGATAGGATCAAACTATACGAGATGATTGAGGAGGCTTGACTGATTTTCTCGTATGCTTCCAGCTTTCCGAGTTCGAGGGTGCTGGTGATGTAATTGGCTATATCCCCCCTAATCTCCTCGAACCACGTACTTACCTTTTTCTCTTCCATTGTTTTGTTGCTTAACCTACCTGTTACTGTTTTGCCAACTCTTTCTTGGCCACTTCGGCTATATCGTTGATATCTTCCTTGAGGTCTTCCACTTCGCTCTTTCCACGGTATATGGCCGCTTTCACGTTGGCTTTCACCTTGTCTGCCCACTCGTTGGCTTGTTCAAACCACTCTTCCCGTTTGTCGGATCCCATGATGTAGCCGACCGCGGCACCTAACGCGATGCCAATCCCGAGTCCTAATAATAACTTTGCTTCTGATTTCATACGATTAGTTTATTTTATTGTTTCGGTGTATGGAACTATTTCATTAAGCCAAACGAGCATAGGACAAGTTTACTTGGACTGTGCCGTGGCGAGAAATAGTCTATTTTAATGAACCTATCGGTTTCATACGATTAGTTTATTTTTATATTAATGTTTACTTTCTTGGTTTCATACGCTGTCTTACCGTTCGTTCATGATTTTCCGTTGATGACGTAATACCCCGCATAGGATAAAACGTTTTATTCTTGAAATTGTTTTGTATCGCCTCGCATTACTTAACATTTGCAATAATTTAGCAAGACATTCGTGACTTTTTCCCAACTATTTCCCGATTCTTTCGCAAGGTTTTTCTACCTCTTCCTTGTCTCCTTCCTTCCTCTTTTTTCGCATGTTGCGTTACCTGTCTTACCCCACCGGTTCCCCCAGCAATGTGGCCGGTGTACACCCGGTGACCTTCACCTTAACGTATTGCCCCACGCGGTAGTTTCGCTTGTCTAAGATGATTACCTTGTTCTGCTCGTTACGCCCGAAAAGCTGCTCGTTCGATCTTTTGGAAACTCCTTCCACCAGAACTGCGAACTCCTTACCCACGTCTCGCTCGTTGCTTTGGCGTGAGAGCTCTAGCTGCAGGTTGATGATCTCTTGCAACCTCTTGATTTTCAGCTCTTCCGGCACGTTGTCTTCAAGCCTTTCGGCCGCGTGCGTTCCAGGTCTTTCCGAGTACTTGAACATGAAGGCCGAATCGAACCCCACCTCTCGCATCAAAGAGAGGGTCTCTTGGTGGTCCTCTTCCGTCTCGGAGTGGAAACCGCACATGATGTCAGTCGACAAGCCGCAATGGGGGATTATCCGCTTGATAGCAGCGATTCGATTCAGGTACTCCTCCCGGTCGTATTTCCGGTTCATCAGCTTCAACATTCGTGAGCTGCCCGATTGTACCGGTAGGTGAATGGAGTTGCAGAGGTTATCGTACCGGGCGATAACCTCCAGCGTCTTGTCCGTCATATCCTTGGGGTGCGAGGTGGTGAAACGAACCCGCATATCGGGTATTACCTCGGCTACCATCGCTAACAGTGTTGGGAAGTCGATAACGCGACCGATTTTCCCGCTTGTCCCTTTTTCGTTTGTCTCTTGGTAGCGGTAGGAGTTCACGTTTTGCCCCAGCAGGGTCACCTCTTTGAACCCCTTTTCTCGGAGGTCGTTCAGCTCGTTGAGGATGCTCTCTGGTGGGCGGCTGCGTTCCCGGCCGCGCACGTACGGAACGATACAGTAGGTACAGAAGTTGTTGCACCCCCGCGTGATGGAGATGAATCCCGATACCGGGTTGCCAGCGATTCTTAGCGGGATTACATCTCTGTAGGTCTCCGTCGTGGATAGCTCGATGTTTATCGCCTTCTCACCCCGCTCTACGGCGCCCACCAAGTTGGGCAGGTCAAGGTACGCATCGGGCCCCGCCACCAGGTCCACGCCATGCTGTTCAATTAGCTCCCGTTGCACCCGTTCAGCCATGCAGCCTAGCACCCCGAGGATTAGGGGAAGGGTTCGTTTTCGCCTGAGCGAGTTGAAGTACTCCAGTCGCTGGATCACCCTGATCTCGGCGCTCGCCCTGATGGAGCAGGTATTCACGAATATGGTGTCGGCATCGCGGTAGCTGCTCGTCAGTCTATACCCGTCCATCTCCATGATGGCGGCAACCACCTCCGAATCAGCCACGTTCATTTGACACCCGTACGTCTCGATATAGAGTTTCTTATCTGTTAGTGCTTCCCTCTTCATTGTTCTCTTTGTTACATATCGCGCTCTCTGTGGACAAGAAAAGTTAAAATTGTCATTATCCGGGCGGAAAAGTTGCAAAATAACCTTTTTTTCGCTATATTTGTCCCGAGGAAAAATAAAAAATTTTTTCATAGTTAAGGTTTTGGTTAATGTTCGAGAGTAGCTGTGATGTTGCTCTCGAAACTTTTATATGCCAAATACCCGTTAATCCGCGAAAAATCGTTACTTTTGTCCACGATCCCTATGTCAATCACTTGATCGCGGGTAGCGTGCGGTACCCGATGGCTTATCTGGATTCCTGTTGGACGTGCAAAATTAATCAAAATATGGAGATTGGAGACATTGTTTATTTCCTCTTGCTCATTGTTTTTATGGTATTGGGCTTTTTTAATGATGCCCGCAAAAGGAAAAAAAAGGAAGAGGAGTTGAAAAAAAAGAGTTCCATCCCGATCCCGGGTGACCATTCCGAGGGGTCTTACGGCTACCCGGAGGAATATCACGGTTCATCGGAAGGACATTACGGGTATCCCGAGGGACATTACTCGCCCCTACATCCTCCCCTGCCACCGTCGATAGGTGAGTCCCAGTCCTCCTTAGACCCGTCAGACTTCACGAGATACGGTTCTGCTGCCACCGGCTACGACTTCGATGCGTTCGAAACGCGGTCAAGCCTGTCAGAAGCGAGTTTTTCGCATCTCGCCGGTTCCTTCCATATTCCTGATTCTCCCAGTCTCCCCGATTCCCCGGAGATACCCGTTGAATCACGTAGCAGAAGAACCTCCGATGGCAAGAACCGGGGGGGTGTTCATCCTCTAGTGGCTGAACTGCACGGCGAGAATGCCACTAACGAGTTGCGGAAAGGGATTATTTACAGTGAGCTGCTGAACCGTCGATATTGACGGGTCGTCATCGGTTATCGCCGAATCCTAGGTTATCATCACTCATTAAATTATATTTGCTGAACAGATGGCATTCGTGGGATACATTATATCCCCTGGACCAATGAGATCCGTAGGACAAATAGCATTTGTGGGATAAGCGCGATTCACAGGAGATGTCATTATACGATAAGTGACATTCCCAGGACAAATAGTATTTATAGAAGAAAAAATAATAAAAGAATAAACAGTAGAATGGCGTTACAAATTATCAGCGCTGAAGAGGCGGCATCGTTGGTTAAAAATAACGATAACGTGGGTTTCAGCGGGTTCACTCATGCCGGTAGCCCCAAGGTGGTACCGGTGGAAATAGCCAAGCGGGCGGAAGCGGAGCACGCGAAAGGAAACCCTTTTAAAATAGGCGTTTTCACGGGAGCCTCCACCGGCGACTCCATCGATGGTACACTTTCCCGGGCGAAGGCGATCAAGTTCCGTACCCCTTATCAAACCAATCCCTACACGAGGGAGGCGATTAACAATGGAGTGTTCGACTTCTTCGACCTTCACCTTTCGCAGCTGGCGCAGGAGATTCGCTACGGCTTCTACGGTAAGATTAACGTGGCCGTCGTGGAGGCGTGTGACGTGACCGAAAGCGGCGAGATAGTACCCACCACGGGGATAGGTATCATGCCCACTATCTGCCGTGTGGCAGATATCGTTGTCGTGGAGCTTAACAAGAAGGCACCTTCCAAACTAAGGGGTATTCACGATATTTATGAGCTTCAGGACCCACCCAAGCGGCGCGAGATACCGATATACGAGGTGCAGAATCGGGTGGGGCTCCCTTACGTGAAGGTCAACCCTCGAAAGATCCGTGTGGTGGAGACCGAGCGTGATGGTGATGGCAGCAATTTTGCACCGGTGGATGAATTGACCGCCCGGATTGGGCAAAACGTGGCCGATTTTTTCGTCGGTGAGATTAACGCGAAGCGTATCCCCCCCTATTTCCTGCCAGTACAGTCGGGTGTTGGGAATATCGCGAACGCGGTACTGTCGGCGATGGGTGATCATCCAGATATACCCCGTTTTGAGGTTTACACCGAAGTCATTCAAAATGCGGTAATCGATATGATGCAAAAAGGGAACATCTCTTTCGCGAGTGGTTGTTCGCTCACCGTGAGCAACGAGGTACTGCAAAATATTTATGAAAACCTTGACTTTTTCAAAAACAAGCTGGTGTTGAGGACGTCTGAGATTTCGAACAATCCTGGCCTCATTCGCAGGCTGGGTATCATCTCCCTGAACACGGCCATCGAGGTGGACCTCTTTGGCAGCGTCAACTCCACCCATGTGAACGGGACGAAGATGATGAACGGGATTGGCGGCTCGGGCGACTTTACCCGCAACGCCTACCTTTCGGTCTTCTTAACGCCCTCCACGGCGAAGGATGGCGCTATCAGCTGCATCGTTCCCAAGGTAACCCATGAGGATCATACCGAACACTCGGTGAAGATCGTGGTTACCGAGTATGGCGTGGCCGACCTCAGGGGGAAAGACCCGAGGAACCGGGCCATTGAGCTTATCGAGAAGTGTGCGCATCCTGACTATCGATCGCTGTTGCACGAGTACCTCGACCGCGGCGTGAAGGGGCATATCCCGCAAGATCTCTACGCTTGCTTCGCGTTCCATCACGCTTTTAGGGAGACTGGCAGCATGCTCAACACCGACTTCTCGAAGTACCCGAGGATGTGAAAGGTTCCATACACCGAAATGTAAAAGAATAAAATAATCGTATGAAAAAATCATGTTACCTATTGTTCGCTTGTAGCTTTCTGCTTATGAGCGCGTGCATCTCTCTTGATGACGATGTGGAACTCGTTAACGATCTGGTTCTTTCGGTAGAAAGTAATGGGCACGTTGTCACGGAAGAACTCAACTACGAGTTCGAGATACTGGATGGAAACGGCGGTTATAAGGCCACTGTCAGCAAAAACCGGTTCGACGAGGACGAGGCGAAGGTGACCATCGACGGCACGAAAGTCACGGTGGACTTGCTAGAGCAGTTCGTGAGCATCACCATCACCGACCAAAAAGGGGAAACGGCTTCGCTAAATATCCGCACCTCTCACGAATCTCTTACGCGAGTGGGTTACGGCGTTTCATTGGAAGAGGGCGACTCTTGCGTGATGGATAACATCTCCTTTGGCGCGGGGCGATATAGTGCCACGTTGTGGGAGGGGAACTCCGCCGAGGTAACGGTGACGCCGGACGACCGGGTATGGATAAAGTCACTGAAGTCAGGAAACTCCTATTACAAGCTCACCGACTGGCGCGGTACTTCCGTCCTGTTGGAGGTGTACTCCTGCGCGTCTTACACGTTGACCTCCGATTTCCTATCCATCGATTCGGAGAGGGATCAAGTTACCCATATCGCTTTGAAGTACGGTGAAGGCGGCTGGAAACTGCTTACCAACGCGTACGACGAGCGCTTCATCGACCTGCTTGCCGTGCACACGATGGGCAACGTGAAGGAGAATTGCGACAGCCTCCAGATTAACGCCGCGAAGAACGCGGTGGCAGGCAAGACCGACATCGTGCTGATGGATAAGGCGGGAAACGTGGCCGTTATTCACCTCTGGATAAGGCAGGGAATGTAGGCAAGGCTTTACGCGAGCAGGAAGCTCAAGTCGTCCTCGGGTGTCAGCTCTTTGGGCTCTTGACCATACTTGAATAGCCGCGCGGGGCGGTTCCCCAAAAGCGACAACTCGTCACCCTCCCGCAGGAGCAGGCTACCTTCCCGTAGGCCCACGACATACACCTCCCGGTTCACCTCGATGAACTCGTTGATGCGCGTCTCCCGGGTTTCACCCCCGTGGTTAGCGGGGTGGTGGTCCAGGTAGTGGGGGTTGATTTGGAAGGGCACCAATTTCAACGTTTTGAACTTGATCGGCTCGGTAATCGGCATATCGTTGGTCGTCTTCAGCGTGGGGCACGCGATATTCGATCCGGCGCTCCACCCGATGTAGGGCGTTCCCTCTTTCACCCGTTTGCGAATCGCTTTCATCAACCCCTTTTCCCAGAGCATATCAACGAGCTGCCAGGTGTTGCCCCCGCCCACGACGATGGCATCGGCATGTTCGACGGCCTCTACCGGGTTAATGAAACGGTGGATACCGGTAACGTGGTGACCGATTTCGGTGAAACGGGCGTTGACTTTCCCTTCGTACTCGTCGAACGAAAAGGTGACGGCCGCGTAGGGGATGAAGAGGGCGTTTTTAGCTTTATCACCCAAAAAGTCCTGGATATAGGGCATCGGGTACTCCAGGTACCCCTCGCCCGGGTTCGTGGAATTGCTAATCAGTAAAAGTTTCATCGCGTTTGTTTTTTTCAGTATATTGGTATAATGCAAAAATAGTCAAATAAAACGACAAAAATAAACCATTGAACAATGGAAGAAACGATACGAGCTATACGAACCGATTTGCGGTTGTCGATGAACGGGCCGGTAGCCGCCGGCATACGTAAGATGGGGATAAGTTACCGCATGATATTTGGCGTTGACATCCCCCGGCTTCAGTTGATTTCGCGCAAATACGAACTCAGTACAGCGTTGGCAGAACGGTTATGGAACGAGGATGTACGCGAGTTGAAAATTTTGGCTACCCTGCTCTACCCTCCCGGGGAGATGGGTATGGAAACGGCTAACCGGTGGGTGGAGCAGATTGGCAACCAAGAACTTCGGGAGCAGGCCTGTAAAAACCTGTTCGAGAAGCTTCCATTCGCCAACGAGGCGGTGGAGGATTGGTCGGGCCGTGAGGAAATCGAGATACGAGCTACCGGGTATTGGTTGTTTGCCCGTCTCTGTATCAGCGGGTCAGCTCTTGTAGATAAAGTCGACTCGGTGCAGGTGTTACAGCGTGCCGTGGTCGACCTGAAAGCGGATTCCCCCATACTTTACCAGTCGGCCCTGGGCGCGTTGCGGTTCTTTGGCCGAACCAGCCGGCAATGGTCGGATTGGGTGTTGCGGGAGGTGTCGTCGTTTGAGTCCTCGTCATGCCCGAGGGAGAGGGAGATGTATGATCAACTCAACTGTGAGTTTGATTACCTGACCGGTTGATTGGTAGTGACCGATTTTTTGTCAGCAGCCATTGTGGGTTAAGGCGTGGAATGCTATGTAACAGCGAGCGCGAGAGGGTTTACTCATGGTGATACGGCTCGTTATTCATGATGGTCAACGCCCGGTACAGCTGCTCTGTAAAGATCATCCGTACCATTTGGTGGGTAAAGGTCATGGGGGATAGGGAGAGCTTTTCGTGGGCACGGTCGTACAGCTCCCTCGAAAAGCCGTAGGGGCCTCCCACGATAAAGACCAGCCGCTTGGGGACGGAGTGCATCCGTTTTTGGAGGTAGCGTGCGAACCCCGGGGAATCGAACTGCTTCCCTCTCTCGTCCAATAGCATCACGCGGTCGGTTGACTGTAAAAACGAGAGCAGGTTTCGCCCTTCCCGCTCTTTCAGTTCGGTAGGGGAAAGCCCTTTCCTGTTTTTCACGTCGGCCACGAATGCCGTTTCGAAAGGAAGGTAAAAATTAATTCTCTTCTCGTACTCTTCGATGATGCGAGAAAATAGATCGTTGTCGGTCTTCCCGACGGAGAGCAGCGTCACCTTCATCCTGAAAACTATTTCGATACAGCCAAGGGTAAAATGGCAGGATAAGTGCGAAAGTAACGGTTTATTTTGTACTTTTGCCTTAAAGTTGATTTTATAACAAAATGGGCGTTTGTTTGTTTATCAGTTAGAACTCAACTTTTATAAGTCGCAAAATTTTGGTCAGTTGAGGCTGAGAGCAAAAACAAACATAGTGGTAAAAAGTGAAATTATAATATAGAATCGCTTTTTAGGCAATATGAGTGAAAAAGAGTTAATTGACGGCCTCATCATGTTGGCTTTTGCCGAAGATATTGGTGAGGGAGACCATACCACGCTGAGCAGCATACCCGAACATGCGATGGGTCAATCGGAGCTATTGATCAAGGAGGAGGGAATCCTCGCGGGTGTGGAGATTGCCATGATGATTTTCAACAGGTTCGACCCCGACCTGCGGGTGGAGGTCGCCATAGAAGATGGCACCCCCGTGAAACCGGGCGACGTGGCATTTACCGTGCGGGGGCGGGTGCGTTCAATCCTACAGACTGAGCGACTCGTGCTGAACATTATGCAACGCATGAGCGGCATTGCTACCACCACACGGGAGTACGTGGAGTTGTTACGCGGTACCTCAGTGAAAGTGTTAGACACCCGGAAAACTACGCCGGGACTGCGGCTTCTTGAAAAGCGAGCTGTGAAACTGGGTGGGGGCGAGAACCACCGGATAGGGCTGTTCGACATGATATTGTTGAAGGATAACCACGTTGATTTCGCCGGGGGAATCGAGAACGCGCTCCGCGGCGTGCAACGTTATTTAAAGGAGAAGGACAAAGCGTTGAAGGTGGAGATCGAGGTGAGGAACCTGGTCGAACTGGAGGAGGCACTTCGGGTGGGGATAGCCGACCGGATCATGCTCGATAACTTCTCAGTGGAGGACACGCGCAAGGCGGTGAAACGGGTGGGAGGTAAAGTGGAGCTGGAGTCATCGGGGGGCATCACACGCGATACCATTCGTTCGTACGCTGAAACGGGTGTCGATTTCATATCGGTCGGTGCGCTCACGCACTCGGTGAAGAGTCTCGATATGAGCCTAAATGCGATTTGGTAACTGCCGTTCAATAAGCGATGAAGAAAAAACAAGGTAAACAGACGTTACTCGATAAGCGGTACATGCGCATGGCGTTTATATGGGCCGAGAATTCCTACTGCAAGCGCCGGAAAGTGGGGGCGTTGCTTGTGAAGGATAAGATGATCATATCCGACGGGTATAACGGTACGCCTTCCGGTTTTGAAAACGTGTGTGAGGACGAGAACAATATAACGAAACCTTATGTGCTGCATGCCGAGGCGAACGCGATCACCAAGGTGGCTCGTTCCAATAACAGCAGTGAGGGCGCCACGCTTTACGTCACCTCGTCGCCCTGCATTGAATGCGCGAAGCTGATTATTCAAGCTGGGATTAAGCGCGTGGTCTATGCCGACGCGTATCGGCTGAACGATGGGATTGACTTGCTTAACAGGGCGGGTATCGAGCTGGTGGCGGTTGAGGTGACCGCGGAGACGAGCGAGAACGGCGAGGCTGTTACAGGTACGGACAGTGTAAGTGCGCTGTAACGATAAAAGTGAAAGGGTATAGATGAGGTCAAGAAGAAGAAAGAATACAGGATTTCCTTTTTGGATGGGGGTTGCATTAGCCATTGGCGTGTTTGTCGGTGGCAAGTATGGGCAGTTTGGCACGTCCGGGCGCGTGGACAGCTCAGGTAAGCTTGACGCCGTGTTGAATTACATTCACGAATCGTACGTGGACACGGTTAACACCCGTCGCCTCGTTGAGGATGCGCTGCCCCATATTATCCATGAGCTGGACCCCCATTCCGAGTATATCACGGCCGAGCAGATGAAACGTGTGAACGAAGACCTGGAGGGGCACTTCTCGGGGATTGGCGTGAGCTTTTACGTGCTAAGGGATACCATCGTGGTCACCCAAATCGTTCCCGGGGGCCCCTCGGAGGCAGCGGGGATCATGCCGTGGGATCGGATAGTAACGGTGGACGACTCGTTAATGGCCGGGAGGCAGATTAAAAACGAAGAGGTACTGAAGACGCTTCGGGGTGAACGTGGCACCGAGGTCACGCTGGGCATCTGGCGAGGTGACAAGCCGGGGTTGATCGATATTACCGTGACCCGGAGCGACATTCCGATGAGCAGTGTGAATGCGACCTATATGTTAACTGACGCCATCGGTTACATCAAGCTGGGCAGAAATTTTGGCTTTAACACCTTTAGCGAGTTTATTTCCGCCATCTCGAAACTCAAAAGCCGAGGGGCCACCGGGCTGGTCATCGACCTTAGAGGTAACGTGGGGGGATCGTTGGAGGTGGTAGTAGCCATGGTCAACGAGTTCTTGCAGAAGGGCGACCTCATAGTTTATACCGAGGGGAGGGATTTCCCGAGGAACGATAATTACGCGAACGGCTCGGGTACCTGCAAGAAGGACGACGTGGTAGTGTTGATTGATGAGTTGAGCGCCTCGGCGAGCGAGATTTTCGCCGGCGCCATCCAAGACCATGACCGGGGACTGGTTATCGGGAGACGCTCTTTCGGGAAGGGGCTTGTGCAGAGCCAGCGTATCTTTCCCGATGGTTCGGCAGTGAGGCTGACCGTGGCCCGCTACTATACCGCTTCGGGGCGATCCATACAGAGGGGGTACGAAAAAGGGAAGTACGCGGAGTACGAGATGGAAGCGATTAACCGCTACTTGCAGGGCGACTACGTGAATGTCGACACGGCGAACAACCTAACGCCTTACACCACGTTAGGTGGGAGAACGGTGTACGGTGGCGACGGGATCATGCCCGATATCTTCATGGCGAGGGACACTACGGGTATCAACTCCTATTACAACATGGTGGTTAACAGGCGGCTCGATGAGGAGTACGCCATGCTTTACTCCGATAGGCATAGGGATAAGTTAAGTGATTACGCGAGTTGGCAGGAGTTGCGCAAGTACCTGTTGCAACAACCGCTTCTACTCAACCTGGTGAGCTACGCCGATTACCACGGTATCCGTCGGAGGCCCTATTACATCCAGGAGTCGAGCGAGTTGCTGGAGAACGTAATGGCCGCTTACATCATCCGAAACTTCTTCGGGGAGGAGGCCTTCTGGGAAGCGTATCAACGGGAAGATCCCCTGATTAGGAAGGGGATCGAGTTAATCGAGACGGGGAAAACAACGAGAGAGGCCATCGTGAGTGAGGCATACTTAACGCCGTAGCGGTGCATTTCGCAAAATTGGTTGGCTACTCGATAAGGTCGCCCTGCATATCGCACAGTTTGGTGTAGTACCCCCCTAGGGCGTACAAGTGCGTATGCTGCCCTGACTCCACGATCTCACCTTCGTTCAACACGTGAATCATGTCGGCATTCTTGATGGTCGATAGCCGGTGAGCGATCACGAGGGTGGTGCGGTTCCTCGTGAGGTTGTCTAAGGCCTCCTGCACTAACCGTTCGGAATCGGTGTCCAGCGACGAGGTGGCCTCATCAAAGATCAGTATCTCCGGGTTCCTCAGGACAGCCCTCGCGATGCTTACCCGCTGGCGCTGACCGCCCGAGAGCTTGCTGCCCCGATCCCCAATATTGGTTTGGTACCCCTTTTCGGTGGCCATGATGAACTCGTGGGCGTTCGCGATTTTCGCGGCCTCGATCACCTGTTCCTCCGAGGCACTCTGCACCCCAAATGCGATGTTGTTGAAGAAGGTGTCGTTAAAGAGGATAGGCTCTTGGTTCACGTTGCCCATCAGCGAACGGAGGTCGTAGAGGGCCATCTCCTTGATATTCACGCCGTCGATGTAGATACCCCCCTTTTGTATATCGTAGAACCGCGGGAGCAGATCGGCCAACGTGGATTTGCCTGACCCCGACTGGCCCACGAGGGCCACGGTCTTCCCCTTTTCTATCTTCAAGTTGACTCCCTTTATCACCCAGTCGTTCCCGTAGCGGAACCAGACGTCGCGGTACTCGATGACGTCGTTGAAGCGGGCCTCCCTGGGGTGATCGATCTCCTTGATGCTGTTTTCCGCTTCCAGGATCTTGTCGATTCGCTCCATGGAGGCGAGTCCCCGTTGCACGGCGTAGGATGCCCTGGAGAACTCCTTAGCGGGGTTCAAGATGCTGTAGAAGATGGTCAGGTAGTAGATAAAGGTGGCGGCATCGATCATGCCGTCTCCCTGGAGGATGAGCGACCCTCCGAACCAGAGGACGATGGCGATGGTGATCGTGCCCAGGAACTCGCTCATGGGGTGCGCGAGATATTGGCGGCGGGAGATGCGGTTGGACATCCGCCGGAACGTGTGGCTCCCCTCGTGAAAGCGCTTGGATATCTTCTTCTCGGCGTTAAATGCCTTGATGACCCGCAGCCCGCTGAGGGTCTCCTCCACCTGCGACATTAGTTCACCCCACTTGTTTTGCGCTTCAAACGAGCTTCGCTTTAGTGTCCTACCTACTCGGCCCATAACGAATCCCATGATCGGCAACACCACCATCACGAAGAGGGTGAGCTGCCAACTTAGTATGATCATCGTGGCCAGGTAGATTAAAATGAGTACCGGATTCTTGAAGAGCATATCCAGCGAGCTCATCACCGAGTTCTCCACCTCGTTCACGTCCCCCGAAATGCGCGCTAGGATATCGCCCTTCCGCTCTTCAGTAAAGAATCCCAGTGGCAACACGAGGATCTTGTCGTTGAGCCGGTCGCGCATATCTTTGACCACCCCGGTTTTCACGGGCACGATAAAAAAGGAGCCGAAGTAGGCACTGCCCGTCTTCAAGAGCGTCATGATGATTAGCACCACGGCCAGCATCATCAGGGTAAAGCTGCTGCCGTGGCTCTCGATGAGCCGGGTGACGTACCAGTTCGCGTTGTTCAAGGCAACGTCTATTAAAGAGGTGTCGCTCCCTCGCCATGGTATGAATTCATAGGTACCGGTTTTCACCTTAAAGAGTACCTGGAGAATGGGGATGATAGTCGCCAACGAGAAAACGTTTAACACGGCGGTCAGAATGTTGAAGAAAAACGACAGGAAGACGTACTTCTTGTAAGGGGGTAGAAAACGTCGCAAGATATGAAGGATCCCTCTCATTACATCGTATGAAGTTTAAGTGCATAAAGCGTGAACGCGTCGAATAAAAGCGACGCGGTTCGTAAACGACCGCAAGGTACGCATAAATTGTCATTCGGCGGCCCGAATGGGGCGAAAAATGGGTGTAAACGGGGAAAAGTACTATCCTTATCGAGGATTGGGTCAAGGTATACCTTGCGCAAAATTGACATAATTAGGTAAACTGTTTTTTCTTAGGTCTGGTAATTAAGATGTTGGGCTAAAATTTTCAGGAAAGTGGGAAAAATGATGTATTTTTTGCTTAAAATTATTTGGTTAGTAAGAAAACAATCTCTATCTTTGCAGCCGCTTTTGGGGGCACCCTTTTTTCGGTTTTTTCCCCCGGTAGCGTTTTCAAAGGGGCGTTCTTTAGTTTACTTACATACACGTTACAATTTAAGACAAGCAAGTACAAGCGTTTGGCGTCTTTTTTCTTTGGCGTTCAAACGAGGTACCCGTTCAATTTACTCGGCCGCCTTTTCGCGGGGTTCAATGATCCCGGCTTTCAAGTCGGCCGCGAGCATTCGAGACATGAGGGATCGTGTTCCCGGGGCAAGAGTCCCGGTTGGGTCAACCACGGGGGGCGTTTGACCGTCCCCCGGCGTTGGGTCCCGTTGGTTTTTTCCTGGAGTCACGGCCGTTACGATACCGGTCGTCCTTTCCCTTTCCCGTCCTTTTTTTTTTGGGGGGGCGGGCGAGACGCGGGGGCATTCGACGGATATTTAAAAACAACATTACAACGAAGAGTTTGATCCTGGCTCAGGATGAACGCTAGCGATAGGCTTAACACATGCAAGTCGAGGGGCAGCACTGGCGATCGGCAACGATTTCCTGGTGGCGACCGGCGCACGGGTGAGTAACACGTATGCAACCTACCCTTTACCGGGGGATAACCCGGGGAAATCCGGGCTAATACCCCGTGACACGATTTCATCGCCTGATGTTATCGTTAAAGATTCATCGGTAAAGGATGGGCATGCGTTCCATTAGCTGGTTGGTGGGGTAACGGCCCACCAAGGCCACGATGGATAGGGGAACTGAGAGGTTCATCCCCCACACTGGAACTGAGACACGGTCCAGACTCCTACGGGAGGCAGCAGTGAGGAATCTTGGTCAATGGAGGGAACTCTGAACCAGCCACGTCGCGTGAAGGACGAAGGCCTTACGGGTCGTAAACTTCTTTTTCGGGGGAATAAACGGGGTCACGCGTGGCCCTTTGCATGTACCCCGCGAACAAGGATCGGCTAACTCCGTGCCAGCAGCCGCGGTAATACGGAGGATCCGAGCGTTATCCGGATTTATTGGGTTTAAAGGGTGCGCAGGCGGGTTGCTAAGTCGGTGGTGAAATCCCGGGGCTCAACCCCTGGCTTGCCATCGAAACTGGTTACCTTGAGTGTGGGTGAGGCAGGCGGAATTCGTGGTGTAGCGGTGAAATGCATAGATATCACGAGGAACCCCGATCGCGTAGGCAGCTTGCCATTCCACTACTGACGCTCATGCACGAAGGCGTGGGGATCAAACAGGATTAGATACCCTGGTAGTCCACGCGGTAAACGATGATTACTGGCTGTTCGCGATACACTGTGAGCGGCCCAGCGAAAGCGTTAAGTAATCCACCTGGGGAGTACGTTCGCAAGAATGAAACTCAAAGGAATTGACGGGGGCCCGCACAAGCGGAGGAACATGTGGTTTAATTCGATGATACGCGAGGAACCTTACCCGGGCTTGAAACGCGGACGACTGGCGGAGAGATTCGCCTTCCCCCCGGGGCGTTCGCGTAGGTGCTGCATGGTTGTCGTCAGCTCGTGCCGTGAGGTGTCGGCTTAAGTGCCATAACGAGCGCAACCCTCATCGTTAGTTGCCATCAGGTCATGCTGGGGACTCTAGCGAGACTGCCATCGCAAGGTGCGAGGAAGGTGGGGATGACGTCAAATCAGCACGGCCCTTATGTCCGGGGCGACACACGTGTTACAATGGGCGGTACAAAGGGTCGCCACCCGGTGACGGGGCGCCAATCCCCAAAACCGCTCTCAGTTCGGATCGGAGTCTGCAACTCGACTTCGTGAAGCTGGATTCGCTAGTAATCGCGCATCAGCCACGGCGCGGTGAATACGTTCCCGGGCCTTGTACACACCGCCCGTCAAGCCATGGAAGCCGGGGGTGCCTGAAGTCCGTGACCGTCCAAGGAGCGGCCTAGGGTAAGACCGGTGACTGGGGCTAAGTCGTAACAAGGTAGCCGTACCGGAAGGTGCGGCTGGAACACCTCCTTTCTGGGGATTCCCCTTGCAGCTCGTCAAGGTTTGGCGTTTCGGGTCGTCGACGTTCGTTTTTTCCAGGGTGCCACTCGGGTTCCCGGGGCATTTTTCGATGTCCCGTTTTTCCCTTCCCGGGCGCCCCGGGCTCGTTTCCCTTATCTCTTTCGCCCCTCTTTTTTTTTCGGGGGGGTTGGTATTAATTGGTATTAAACGGTGTACCGGCCGTGCTTCTTGTCTTTCACCTTGTTCGTGTATGTATCGATACGCGGGGCCCGGGCCCTGCCCGTCGACCTGCCTCGAGCCAGTCCCATAGCTCAGTTGGTTAGAGCGCTACACTGATAATGTAGAGGTCGGCAGTTCAACTCTGCCTGGGACTACCCGTTCTCGGGGGGAATTAGCTCAGCTGGCCAGAGCACCTGTTTTGCACGCAGGGGGTCAACGGTTCGAATCCGTTATTCTCCACGTCGCCCCGGCGGGGGCCGTGGTACTTGGACCCCTCGTTTTTTTTCCCCTTCATTATGCCTTTGCCGGTTTTTGGTTTTTTGCCATCCCGGTCACGCTTGACGCCCGCCGGGGGCGTTGTTTCCAGGGGTTCGACTCCCCTTCGAGCGGCATCTCGGGCCCTCGAGCCCGTTGGCGATCTTTGACACGATGACAAGTTAAGTAACAAGAGCAAGTTAACAAGCAAGTAGAATCAGAAGGGTAACGTTGCAAGGATGT
>JBMNIR010000006.1:197500-278723 GCA_050951125.1 Fermentimonas sp.
TATTTGGGAACTTTTCGTACAGCAGCGTGGTAATCCCGCGGAGCGCCGCTTCCAGTGCGTTAGTGGGTGAAACCAAGCAGGAGTTTTCTATTCGCGACCTGAAGTACGACATGGGCGTTCAGCTGACTTACCCCGTGAGCCGGACTAAATCGGTCACCTTGGGCATGGTCTACTCCCCGCGACTCCGCATGCGCACTGATGTGAACCCTTCTGAGAAACTCTACGTGAGCGATCCCTATCAAAACCCATGGCAGTCACCCGCCCAGGTGCTAACGACCGATACGCTTCGGGACGCCGAATTCCACTTGCCGAACACGCTCGGCGTGGGGATCACCTACCAAACTTCCAACCTGCTGGTAGGAGTGGATGGAACCTACGAGGGGTGGAAAGGGATGGCTTACCCCGATAAGCTGGACGAGTTGACGAAGGAAGAACGCTTTAACGATGTTTTTCGCGTTAACGCTGGGTTCGAGTATGTGGCAGATCCCTACAGCCCGAACTTTTTTCAACGGGTTCGTTTCAGGGGCGGTTTGTCGTATGGTAATTCCTACGTGAACGTGAACGTTTTCAACCCCACCCGAAATGATCAACAGATCGGGACCGGCAGTTTCAAGGATCTGAGCGTGAACGTGGGGCTGGGCCTGCCTATGCACGACCTGAGGACCGGGCACGTCTCGATGGTCAATATCGGGTTTGGCTACACAAGGCAACAACCCGATACCGATCACATGGTCAAACAGGATATGTTCAAGGTATCGGTAAGCATGAACATCAACGAGTTTTGGTTTTTCAAGCGGCAGTTTCATTAGCCATCAGTCACGTGCCTTTTATGCACAATTAGACATTTCTTAGGAGCAATAATCATTGAAACAGAAACACCCCATAAAAAAATGCCAGCGGCTTCTGTTACGTCTCGTCGCGATGGTTGCCGCGGTGTTTCTAATGGTTTCGTGTAAGGAGAAGAACGAGAACCTAGTCGCTTTTTCATACGACCCGGAGTTGGTACCGTCGCTGGTTACCGATGAGGGTTTCCAGTTGGTTTCCGACTCTGGTATCACGCGCTACAAGATGGTATACGACGTCTGGATGGTGTTTGATAAGGCCAAGGAGCCCTACTGGTTCTTCCCCGAAGGGCTCTACGTGGAGCAGTTCACGCCCGACTTTGAGATCGAGTCGATCGTGGAGGCCGATACCGCTTGGTTTTACGTGGATAAGGACCTGCTGCGGCTAAAGAAAAACGTGCACGTTGAGAACTTGAGGGGCGATGTGTTCGACAGCGATGAGCTTTTTTGGGACCGGAAGAAGGCGCGGGTTTACTCCAACGCGTACATCGAGGTCCAACAGGGGGGTGCACGATTAAGTGGCTACGGGTTTGAATCGAACCAGCAGATGACTGATTTCCGCATTTTCAGGCCTCACGATGGCCGCCTCCCCTTGGTGGAACAGCCCGATTCCGCTCGGGTTGACTCGACCGATACGGAGTTACCGCTCCTTACGGGAAGCCAAGCGGTATTTAGCCCTGCTATCCCTGACACGACTGGCTCCGTTGGGGTCGATTCCGTTGAAGCTGCACGGGCTGAAACTACCGGTTCCGCTCGTGCCGATTCCGTGACTTTGGAACGAACCGGTTTCGTTAATCCAACTGAAAGTAAAATCGAAACCGAGGGAGAATGAGAATAAGGAACTTTATCAATAATTTGGAAACTTGCGAAATCGAGGTGATAACCGAGGAAGGTAAAGGATGACGAGCTCTTGTATGATAGGATGGTGGATTGTGTTCTTGGTAATGTCGCTATTCTTTTCGGGGACGGAAACGGCTTTCGTGGCATCCGATAAGCTCCGCTATGCCGTCACCAAGAAAGAAAAAGGGGTGTACAATTATATGCTTAATTCCCTTTATCGCTATCCCCGACAGTTTCTCTTCACGCTTATCGTGGCCAAGGGGATCGTGTTGGTCTGTTTCGTTTATTTTACCCTGTTGATAGCTTATCACAAGGTGCTGCCCGGTGATATGAGTATCGGGGGGGTTATACTGTTGATTCTTTTCGTCAGCTTCACTATCTTGTTGACCGATCTGTTTATTCCGAGGGCACTGTTTACCAAGAACGCGGGTGCCTGGGTGCGCGTTTTCGCCGTACCTGCCTTCTTCTTCCACCTGTTGCTTTACCCCGTGGCGAAGGTTTTCGAGTTGATCTCCAGGGGCATCCTGTACCTGTTCGGTGTTCGATCGTCACGCGTGAAGGAGCAGGTATACGGGAGGGGGGAGTTGGACGCCTACGTGAAGAAGAGCATCGACGATTTGTCGAAGGGGGGAGAGGTGGACTCGGAGGTGAAGATATTTCGCAATGCCCTCGATTTCACCACCAAGAAAACACGGGACTGCATGGTCCCCAGGCCGGAGATCGTGGCGGTTAGCATCGAGACCGACCTGGAGACGCTGAAGGAGACGTTTATCGAGACGGGGCTATCACGCATCTTGGTTTACAAGGAAGACATCGATGATATCGTGGGTTACATTCACATGTGGGAGATAGTGAATAACCCGAGCGACTGGGTCGATAACGTGGCTTCCGTTTCGTTCGTGCCGGAAAGTATGCAGGCCAACCAGCTGATGAGCGACTTGATGCAGCAGCGAAGGAGCATTGCCGTGGTGGTGGACGAATTCGGCGGTACGTCGGGCATCGTTACAATGGAGGACCTGGTGGAGGAGATTTTCGGCGAGATAGAGGATGAGTACGACGTGGATTCGAAGTTCGTGAAAAAGGAAGGAGCGAACGAATACGTGATGTCGGGGCGGGTGGAGATCGACTACCTGAACGAGGAGCATGGCTTGGACCTTCCGGAGTCGGATGACTACTCAACCGTGGCCGGGTATCTCTTGCACCACGCGAGGCGTTTTCCAAAAGCATATGAAACCATCGCCATAGGGAAGAATATTTTTAAAATCTTGAAGGTGACCGCTCGGAAAATCGAGGTGGTACGCTTGATAACGGAAGGACACAAGATCGATGATTCCCCCGGGTAGACGTCTCCCGCGATCACTTTTTGGCGGCAAGAACAGGTTATATCCTTTATTTTTATTACCTTCGCGGCTTCCTTGGACGATCTAGTTCATTAAACGTGTAAACATACTAATAAACTTATAAATGGCTACTTTACAAAAGATTAGAGAAAAAGGTGTGCTCTTGATTATCGTGGTGGGCTTCGCGTTGCTGGCCTTTATACTGGGTGACTTGCTTACTTCCGGATCTACTTTCATGGGGAAAGCACGCGATAGGGCTTTCGTTGTGGACCGCGAGGTGATTAGCACTCAGCAATACGCCGACAAGATTACCCAATTCGAGGAGTTCCAAAAGATGGTGAGCGGGCAATCATCCCTCGATGAAAACATCTCATCGCAAATACGGGAGGCCGTGTTTCAACAAGTGGTGCGGGAACGCCTACTGAGCAGTCAAGCGAAGAAACTGGGGTTGGTCGTGTCGAAAGCCGAGATGAACGACTTGGTACACGGGGAGTTTATCTCGCCCATCTTGCAGCAACTGCCCTTCTTCGTCAACCCCGAGACCGGTTTCTTTAGCCGTAACGCGCTTGTTGAGTTCCTCAACGTGGTCAAGACGGTCAGTCCCAACCCGCAAGAGCAAGCCGTGGTGGATCAGTACAAATCGTTGTGGCTGTTTATCGAAGATATGGTGAAAACGCAACGGCTGGAAGAGAAGTACATCTCCTTACTCTCCAACGCTGTCGCGGTTAACGACGTGGAGGCGAAGGCCTATTTCGACCTATCCAGACAGAACGCCGATATCGCCTACTCGATGAAGAGCTACTTCACGGTGCCCGATTCGCTCGTATCGGTTACAGATAAGGAGGTAAAGGAGTTTTACTATCAACATAGGAAGATGTACCGGTTGGATGCCCCGCTGGTGAAACTCACCTACTTCATGAAGGAGATCGTGCCGAGTGACGAGGATTACGCGGAAGTGGAAGCGGAATCGCACGTGGCGTATGATCAGCTCATGGAGGCCGCTAACCCGGCCGTGGTGGTGGCCGACTACTCCGACATTCCCTACCGTGACGTGTTCATGAGCGAGTCGATGTTTACACCCTCGCAACTCGATTTCGTCCGAACCGCGGCCATCAACGATATGTATGGACCCGCACGGGAAGAGGATGCTTACCAGGTCTACAAGTTGATCGATAAGGCGGTCGCCCCCGATTCAGTCCGGTTAAGGCTAATCGCGATTCCCGACGCTTCGATGGTGGGGCAGGACACGCTGGTCGCCCATTTCGTGGACAGCCTTTATAACGTGCTCCGCGGGGGTGAGCTGTTCGCCGATGTGGCTAACAGCCTGAACCCCTCTTCCAACGGGGGCGAAGTGGGTTGGGCCAGGGAGATTGACTTGATCTCGCTAGGTACGGAATCGGTCCGCTCTATTTTCAGTGCATCGGTAGGAAAACCGATGAAACTTTCGGTACCCGGGCAGCAGCTGATTATCCAGGTGGAAGAGAAAACCCGACCGGTCACGAAGTACAAGTTGGCCGTGGTTAACATACCGGTGGTGCCGAGCGAGAAGACTTCAAATAATGTTGATAACCAATTGAATCAGTTGGTGTCTACCGATAACGTTGGAGCCAACTTCACGGAGTTGGCCTCCGAAGGGGGTTACATGGTGATTCCCAACATGACTTTCTCGGCTAACGACTTTAGCTTAGCGCAGATACCCAACTCGCGCCAAGTGATTACTTGGGCCGTGAACGAAAACAAGATGGGGAGCGTGAAGAAGTTCGACTTGACCAACGCGCGCATCGTGGCTCGCGTGGATCAGGTGATCCCCGCGGGGTACTCCCCCCTCTCGGAGGTTTCGGATGGCATCCGGATGCAGCTCGTTAACGAGAAGAAAGCCCGGCAGGTTATCGAGGAGCTCGAAAGCCAGGGACTCACCTCGTTAGATGCGTACGCCGCCGCCATGAATAGTGCGACGGACACGGTACGGTTCGTGAACTTCACCACACGCAACATTACCGGCATAGGGATTGAGCCGGTGCTAAGCGGCATCTCCGCTTTCGCCCCCGAAAACGTGATCACGGGACCGGTGAAAGGGAACATGGGCGTTTACGTTGCCTCGGTGGTGAACCGTGTTCAAGACCAAGAGGAGGTGACTTACGATGCACGCGAGCAGAAGAACAATATGATGGACAACAACGCGTACCGACTGCAAATGCAGATGATCGAAGTGTTGAAGAACACCCTGGGCGTTGAGGACAACCGCTACAGGTTCTTCTGATTCAATGAACAACGCGACGTTTGCTTTCAACCCAAGGTTTTTGCCTTGAAAGTAACGGCAATAAATAACCATCCAACACGCGAAAGTTGATTGGAGCATAAACAAAAAAACGGGTGAGCCGCATTAGCCACTCGCCCAGTTCTGTTATGCAAAACAGGGGGAGAATTATCCCCCTGTTCCATATCGTCTATATCGCTCCTTCCTGTTCCAATTGCAGCGTCTTGCTTGGTTCGTCGCATACCTCGGTAGGTCCAAAGTACTGGATGGGACCCGGGTAAACGTAGTGGGTATCAATTGCCCACGTGTCGCGATGGCTCTCGAAGTACTTGAAAGGTGCCCCCTCGAGCTCCACCAGTGCTTTTTGGATTACCGGTTTCATCTCACCGTGGCGTCGCTCCATGTTCATCATCATGGTGATGGGTATACCGCCCGCGATCCACTCGGCAGCTGGGGCGGTGGTGTTACGTACGGACGCCATGTAACCGGTCTTGCCGGCAGCGATCAGCATGGAGGCCGCGTAGCCTAACGAGTAGCAGTAGTTGGCATCGTAGTTGGACGGTGCTGCACACCTTCCCTCGTACCCGAAGAAGTGGGTGATGGCGGCAAACTTGCCGGAATACTTTCCTTCTTTCGCCCAGGCGTTGAGCCGTTTCTTCACCATCTCCACCAACAGCTTTTCCGTTTCGATCAATGATACCTGCACGTTCCCGTGCGGGTCGCGGTCGAGCGTGAGTTGACGGGCCACGTTCTCTGGTAAGCTGGCGTATATCTCCGCGTTCTTTTCCGAGAGCTTGCTGATAACATATTCCCGCTTTTCTGCTTGGGGCGTCCGGTCGAACTCCTCTTGGTTATGCGCCAGGAAGTCGTTCAACTCCGCGATCAACCTCTTTATCGCGGGGATAAACTCGATCAACCCTTCGGGGATAACGACGGTACCGAAGTTCCATCCCCGTTTCGCCCGCTTGGCGATTACACCGGCGATATAATCGATAATATCGTTGAGCGATTGTTCTTTCGCGGCCACCTCTTCCGATACGATGCAGACGTTAGGATGCGTTTGCAGTGCGCACTCCAGGGCGATGTGCGAGGCAGAGCGCCCCATCACCTTGATAAAATGCCAGTACTTGCGAGAGGAGTTGCAGTCGCGTTGGATGTTGCCGATCAGCTCAGAGTAGACCTTGCACGCTGTGTCGAAGCCAAAGGAGGTCTCGATCTGCTCGTTCTTTAGGTCGCCGTCGATCGTTTTGGGGCATCCAATCACTTGAACCCCCGCGTTAATGGACGCGTAGTACTCGGCTAGCACGCAAGCGTTCGTGTTGGAGTCGTCCCCACCGATAATCACCAATGCTTTAATCCCCAGTTTTTTTAGTATTTCCAACCCTTTGTCGAACTGCTCTTTCGTCTCCAGCTTCGTTCTGCCGGAACCGATGATATCAAACCCGCCGGTATTTCGGTACTCGTCGATGATATCGGCGGTCAGCTCCTTGTATTTGTGGTTGATCAAGCCATCGGGTCCCAGGAGGAAGCCGTACAGCTTGCTGTCGGCGTGAAGTCGTTTAATCCCGTCGAAGATTCCCGCGATCACGTTGTGTCCACCGGGCGCTTGGCCCCCGGAGAGGATGACCCCCACGTTGACCGGGCCGTCGACCTTTGAAGGGTTGCTCGACTCTACGAATTGAACGATTGGCCTACCGTACGAGATGGGGAAGAGCTTTTGTATCTCCTCTTGATCGCGAACCGATTCCGTGGCAGCGCCCTGCTTGATGGCAACGTTGCCGTTCAACACGTTGGGCATTTGGGGCTTGTAGCTCGCCCTTGCAATTTGTAAAGCACTTTTTGTCATTGAATTAAGTAATTATATGAATGATTTTGAACTCGCGCATTTTCCGAAAGTTCAAAAATAGCAAAAATTTATGATAAAGGGAATTTTTAGCTGGAAGTTTCAACGATCGTGAACTTGGCGAACTTGAGCAGTAACTGCTTCCTCCCGGCCGATTCGAACTCCACGAATGCGCGGCGGTCGTTGCCACTCATCTCGATGGAGGTGACCACGCCTCTCCCGAACCGCTCATGTTCTATCACGTCGCTTTTTTTTAGGGCTTGCGCCTCTTTAGAGAGGGGTTTTGACGGGGTAGTGTTCGCCACGGGCTTCATCCCTTTCGGGGCGACTTGACCCTTTTCCCATGGTTGGGTTGCACCTCTTTTTAGGGTTGTCCCCCTTTGTTGACTTGTCCTCCTCTGTTGGGCTACCTCACTCCATTCGTTTGTACCTCCCCGGTAGCTCCCCTCCCGTTGTTGCCGTTGAGCCCGTAACGAACCCCAGAAACCATCGTTTGTTTCACTTCGCCTGGTGTCACTGCCCACGCGTGTGTCGTTCATCGAGAGGAAACGGGGATCGATATCTTTCAGGAAGCGGCTTTTCTTGGCGGGGTGGGTAATCCCGTTTCGGAAACGGCTCTTGGCGTGCGTGATAGTGCACGTTTTTTTCGCGCGGGTAATGGCCACGTAAAAGAGCCGCCGCTCTTCTTCCACTCCCCTTGGTTCCCATTGCGCCATACTGGAGGGGAAGAGATCCTCCTCCATGCCCACCACGAACACGTGGTTGAATTCCAGCCCCTTGGCCGCGTGGACCGTCATCATCGTCACCTTCTCCACCTCGGCCTCCTTGTCCGTGTCCTGGTCGCTGAGCAGCGACACCTCCGATAGGAAATCGACCAGCGACACCTCCTCGTTGCCCTCCTCCAGTCGGGTCGACACGAACTCACTCATCGCGTTGAGCAGCTCTTGTATATTTTGCTCACGGCTCACCCCCTCCGGGCTCAAGTCGTTATACGCCTCGCTCCCGATGCCGCTGCCCTTGATCACCTCTTGGGCCAACTCGAACGCGTTTAGCCTGTCGTTCTTTTCGATGAAATCGCTAATCAGCTCATGGAAAGCGGCCAGTCTGTTGGCCGTGCCCTTGTTTACCTCCAGGTTGTACTCCAGCGGGGCCGATAGCACGTTCCAGAGGCTTACGCCGTGTTGTTGCGCGGTTGCGGTTATCTTTCCCACGGTCGCATCACCAATGCCCCGCTTCGGGTAGTTGACCACGCGTCGGAATGCCTCCTCGTCGCCTGTGTTCACGATGAGGCGGAAGTAGCCAATTGCATCTTTGATCTCTTTCCGGTTGTAGAACGACAACCCCCCGTAGATACGGTAGGGGATGTTTTTTTTTGCGCAGCGACTCCTCGAAGATACGCGACTGCGCGTTGGTTCGGTAGAGAATCGCGAAGTCGCTATACGGGACATGCTTTTCCAGTCGCTTTCGCGCGATCTTGTTAGCGACCACCAACCCCTCCTCGAAATCAGAAAAGGTCTCGATCACCTCCACCTTCTCCCCCTCTTCGTTTTTCGAGAACACCTCCTTGTATATCTGCTCGCTGTTCTTCTTTATCAGGCTGTTGGCCGCGTTCACGATATTTCGCGTGGAGCGGTAGTTTTGCTCTAGTTTGAATACTCTTGTGTCGGGGAAGGCGGCCTGGAAGGTGAGGATGTTATCGATGTTGGCACCCCGGAACGAGTAGATGCTTTGCGCGTCATCTCCCACCACGCATACTCGCTGGTGTACGTGGCCCAGTTGCCGCACGATGCGGTGTTGCGCGGAATTGGTATCTTGGTACTCGTCTACCAGGATGTATTGAAAGCGGTTCCTGTATTTTTCAAGCACCTCCTCGTGGTCCCTGAAGAGGAGGTTGGTCTGCATCAGCAGGTCGTCGAAGTCCATGCAGTTCGCCTGCCTCAATCGGCTCTGGTAACGCTGGTAGACCTCGAACAGGTTCGGTCGCCCCGTCTTATAATCGTGGTCCAATATTTCTTGGTTCGAGACGTACATCGCCGGGGTGATCAGGTTGTTTTTGGCCCTTGATATCTGGGAGTGCACCCCTCCCGGTCGGTACCTATTGTCGTTGAGTCCCATCTCCTTGATGATGAGCCTCACGAGGTTCAGCGAGTCGCCGGCGTCGTAAATCGTGAAGTTCGACTGGTAGCCGATGGCTTTTGCCTCGCTCCTCAGGATGCGCGCGAAGATGGAGTGAAACGTACCCATCCATAGCCCCCTAGCACGCTTCTCGCCCACCAGGTCGGCAATCCTCCGTTTCATCTCCCTCGCCGCCTTATTGGTAAAGGTGAGGGCGAGGATATAGTAGGGGGGGAGTCCCTGCTCCAGCAGGTAAGCTACTTTGTAGGTGAGCACCCGCGTTTTGCCCGACCCGGCACCCGCGATCACGAGTGACGGACCGTCGCAAAACTCCACGGCCTTTCGTTGTGCCTCGTTCAGCTGGCTCAACAAATCGGGGACACTATGCTGTTTCGCCTCTTGCATAACGCGAAAATAGGCATTTTGCGTGAAACCACATAGTGAAAACTGTTTTGCACATTGCTTTGTTTTTTCTATTTTTGTCAAGTAAAACGGTTGAAAAATGTAAAGCGAACTGGATGTTTTAAAAGCCGTAAAGTAAGATGGGTGATAAACCAAAGCATGATCTTTGGAAAGTGTAAAGTGAGGCTTCTTAATAATGTAAATCAAACCTCCTTGAAAATGTAAAGTAAAACTTCCCTAAAGTGTAAAGCAAAAGTGTTGGAAAGTGTAAAGCAAAACTGTTTTAAAGTATAAGCAGCTGTTTTCATAAATGCAAAATCGGTCTATTATGAATTATGTAAATCGTCTGGTTGAGGAGGAGATAAGGGGTAAGTTGAACGCTTCGGGTGCCGTGTTGATTCGTGGTCCCAAAGCGTGTGGGAAAACGGAGACCGGGTTACGGTTAGCGGCTAGCGTGCTAAGGGTTGACCAAGATGAGCAGGTGCCTTACATGATGGATGTTGATCCCAGGCGGTTGCTGCTTGGTGAGACTCCCCGTTTAATAGATGAGTGGCAGGAGCAGCCTCGCCTTTGGAACTACATCAGGCACGAGATCGATGCCCGTAAGGCAAAATCTCAGTTCATCCTTACCGGTTCTTCTACTCCCGATGACGATATCCGCCTTCACTCGGGAGCCGGACGCTTCACGACCGTGGATATGCGGACCATGTCGTGGCAGGAGTTGGGATACTCTTCCGGTGAAGTTAGCCTAAGCAGCTTGTTGACCGATAACGTGATCGAATTATCTGACGCTGTTGTCGACCTGGAACTCATCGTTGAAAGGCTGATTAGAGGAGGGTGGCCCGGTTTGCTCTCCTCTTCGACGGATGAGGCGTTGTTGGTGAATCGTGCCTACGTGGATTTAATAGCGGAGAGTGATATGCGGCGTGTATCGAACGTAAAGCGCGATCCATTGAAAGTGAAAAATATCTTCCGGTCGCTGGCACGACACACCGCTACGATGGTAGCCAAGACTACGATTGTGAAGGACATCAAGGATAACGGGAATGAAACGATGTCCCGCCCCACGGTAGATGATTACTTGAACGCCTTGGAACGATTGATGATCATTGAAGATCAGCCCGCGTGGAACACTCACCTCCGTTCATCAGCCGCGTTAAGGAAATCGCCGAAAAGGCATTTTACAGACCCCTCGCTGGCGGTGGCCGCGTTGGGAGCTGATAAATCGATGTTGCTCAGGGATGTCGAGTTTACCGGGTTTCTTTTCGAGTCGCTCGTTACGCACGACCTACGCGTTTACGCCCAAGCGAGTGATGCTCGCGTGTTTCATTACAGCGATTCGAGTGGCTTAGAGGTAGACGCGATCGTTCAAAAGCGGAACGGTGACTGGGCGGCGTTCGAGGTGAAACTTGGCATGGGGAGGGTCGACGAGGCCGCGTCTAACTTGAAGGCGATGGTCAATCGACTCGAT
The DNA here is from genome assembly GCA_050951125.1 of Fermentimonas sp. Classification (GTDB taxonomy): domain Bacteria; phylum Bacteroidota; class Bacteroidia; order Bacteroidales; family Dysgonomonadaceae; genus Proteiniphilum. The sequence goes on from JBMNIR010000006.1 coordinate 208,611, forward strand.
GAGAAAAGGGTCGGAAAGCCTAAGTCGTTGAATATTATCGTGGGTACGGGTCTTAGCCATACCCGCCCAGATGGTGTGAACGTTATATCGCTCGTTTCTTTGGGTATTTAATGCGGTCGTTGGACTATTACGCCACACCACGTAATGCATATATCCCTCTTGGGTAATACCATATCATTCGCGTGGATTGAAGCGATTTTCGAGTCCCGATACCGCGTGTGGCTTCCGCGTCTTGCCTTCGCGGGTTACTTGAACGTGTACCGCAAGCTAAGTGCGAACCCGCTGTACCAGTAGTCGTTGTAGTCGTTCGAGAAGTTGAACGCGGGCTTCCAGTCGAGTGACAAGCAGAAGGGAGCACGGGGGAAGGTGTACTCGAGTCCCCCGATCAGGTCGGCCCCTATCAGGAATGCGCTTTTATAATGCTCTTTGTCGTGGTAGATGCTGCCGATGTGCGCACCGATACCCACGTACCAGTCCAGTCCCGGTGCGTCTGGTACCGGTTGTTGGTACTCGTACATTCCCGTTAGATGGAAGTGACGGGGAGAGACGGAAAGAAGGAACTCCGCGGCGCTGGATGGCGCCATGAAGTGTTTCAACGTCAAGCCGTTTTCGTACCCTAGGCGAACGCCAAACGCGGTTTTGTAGCTCTGTGCATTCAGTGCCGTAGTGAAGATTGTGAACGCCGCGATGAGGAGTCCCGCGACAAACAGTTTTTTACGTTTCATAATTCGGTTTTTTATGTGATTATTCCAATTTTGATGGTTCAACGTAATGGAACCTTGTTTGCTTAGAGTAATTATTTCCAAAGAGGTTTAATCACCCTATTGGTGATTTTTTGGTTATTTATTTAGTCACCCTATTGGTGACTCGTTTGGTAATCCGGTTAAATTCCAGGTTAACTTTTCGTCTAATTATTTGGGATTCAGGTGATATTTACCCATCGCTTGCAAGTAGCACCTTCTACAAAGTGGCTGGTATTCCTCGGTTTCACCTAGCATCACCTGCTTGTCGTTCTCCACCAGCCGATGCGAGTAGTTGGCCAATCGCCCGCACTCCACGCAAATCGCGTGCACTTTCGTCACGTCGTCTGCCACGGCGCACAGCGCGGGGATGGGACCGAACGGGTTCCGTTTAAAATCCATATCAAGCCCCGCCACGATCACCCTCGTCCCTTGGTCGGCCAGTTGAAGGCAGACCTCCACCAACCCCTGGTCAAAGAACTGCGCTTCGTCAATCCCCACCACATCCGCTTCAGAAGAGAGCAGCAAGATATTGCTCGAATGCTCCACCGGCGTGGAGAGGATGGCGTTCCGGTCATGTGACACCACCTCTGCCGCGGAGTACCTTGTGTCCATCGCCGGCTTGAATATCTCCACCTGTTGCTTCGCGAATTTCGCGCGCCGCAGACGCCTTAACAGCTCTTCGGTTTTACCCGAGAACATCGATCCGCAGATCACCTCTAAGCGTCCCACTTGCTGGCTATCGCGGCGGGGATTATCATGAAAATTGGTCGCATCGTACATTCTCTATTTTCGTTTAATCGCACCGTACCGGGTGAAATTTCCGGCATTATTACCTTAACCGTCGTTAAATATGGGCACATAGACGTCAACCTTGCGGATTTCCGGCACGGGGGCAGTGCAGTTTACGGGTTACAGTTATTTTCCTTTAAGTATCTTCTTAATTGAGCTTGTTCAGCGCCTCTATGGGGGTGAGGTTGTTCACGTCGAGGTCAACTATCTCATCGCGAATATGGCTCAGCACGGGATCGTCTAACTGGAAGAAGCTCAGCTGGTACCCCTCCCTTTTCTCCACGAAGTCGCGCAGCGGTTTCCTTATCTCGTCTTTCCGGTTGGCTGCCTCCATCTGCGCGAGAATCGTCTCGGCCCGCTGGGTGATGCTTGGTGGCATCCCCGCCATCTGGGCCACGTGGATACCGAAGCTATGTTCGCTTCCGCCCGGCAGCAGCTTCCGGAGGAAGATCACCTTGTTACCTATCTCTTTTATGGCCACGTTGTAGTTCTTTACCCGTTTGAACGACTTGGCCATCTCGTTGAGCTCGTGGTAGTGGGTGGCGAAGAGCGTTTTCGCCCGTATCCCCGGGTGTTCGTGGATGTACTCCACGATGGCCCACGCGATGGATATGCCGTCGTAGGTGCTGGTACCCCTGCCCAACTCATCGAACAGGACCAGGCTGCGCGATGAGAGGTTGTTGAGGATGTTGGCCGCCTCGTTCATCTCCACCATGAAGGTCGATTCGCCCATGGAGATGTTATCGGATGCCCCCACCCGGGTGAAAATTTTGTCCACCGCCCCGATCTTGGCCGATTCCGCCGGCACGAAGCTCCCGATTTGCGCCATCAGCGTGATGAGCGCGGTTTGCCGTAGGAAGGCCGACTTCCCCGCCATGTTGGGCCCCGTGATGATAATGATTTGTTGCGTATCGCTGTCTAGGTAGGTGTCGTTTGCGATAAACGGTTCATCGGGGGGCAGTTGTATCTCGATCACGGGGTGTCGCCCGTTCTTGATCTCGATCACGTCCGACTTGTTCACCTCCGGCCGTATGTACCGGTTCTCTCTTGCCACATTCGCGAACGATAGTAGGCAATCGACGTGCGCGATGACGTTCGCGTTGGCCTGTATTGCGGGGATGTACTGGAGTAGACTCTCTACTAGCAAGGTGTAGATCTCGTTCTCAAGCGCGATGATCTTCTCCTCCGCTCCCAGTATCTTCTCCTCGTACTTCTTCAGCTCGTCGGTAATGTATCGCTCAGCGCTCACCAGCGTCTGCTTCCGGGTCCACTCGGGCGGCACCTTATCCTTATGCGTGTTCCTCACCTCGATGTAATAGCCGAAGACGTTATTGAACGCCACCTTGAGCGAGGGGATGCCGGTCTTTTCGCTCTCTCGCTGCTGCAGTTGTAGCAGGTAGTCCTTCCCAGAGTACGCGATGTCGCGTAGTTCATCCAGTTCCTTGTTTACCCCTTCGCGGATGTAGCCCCCTTTGTTCAAAAGTGCGGGCGGATCGGGCATGATCTCTCGTGCTATTCGATCGCGGGCGGGCAGGCAGGGATCCATCTGTTCGCCCATTCGTTGTAAGCTTGGGTTGTCCGACGCCAGAAACGCCTCCTTGATGGGTTCGATAGCCGTGAGCGCCACCTTGAGCTGCACCACCTCCCGAGGCGATATCCTTCCCGTGGCCGCCTTGGAGATGATGCGCTCCAGGTCGCCAATCAGCGAGAGCTGCTTTTCCAGCAGCTCTTTCAGTTGCGGTTCGCGAAAGAAGTGTTCCACCACGGAGAGCCGCCTGTTTATCGGCTCCACCTCCTGCAGCGGGAATACCACCCAGCGGCGCAGCAGCCTTGCCCCCATGGGCGATATCGTTTTGTCCAGCACCTCCAGCAGGCTTTTTCCTCCCTCGTTCATTGGCGAGAGCAGCTCCAGGCTGCGTACCGTGAACTTGTCGAGCCGAACGAACCGCTCCTCCTCGATGCGGGTGAGCGCGTTGATATGTTCAATCTGGGTGTGCTTCGTGATATCAAGGTAATGCAGGATGGCACCGGAGGCAATGAGGCCATCTTCCAGGTGTTCAACGCCAAACCCTTTTAGGCTTTTCGTTTGAAAGTGCGACAGCAGCTTGTCGCGGCTGGCGCTCTCGGTGAATATCCAGTCGTCCAGTTCCGACAGCAGCCAGTTATGACCGAACTGTTCTTGGAACTTTTTCCTTTTCCCGTGCTCTATCAGCACCTCTTTGGGGGAGAAGTTGGCGAGCAGCTTATCCACGTCGTTTCGATCGCCCTCTGAGGTAAGGAACTCCCCGGTTGAGATATCGAGGAAGGAAATACCGAACCGGTTGTTCTTGTCGAGGTGAATCGCGCAAAGGAAGTTGTTTTCCTTATGGTTTAGCACGTTGTCGTTTATCGAAACACCCGGCGTCACCAGCTCGGTGATGCCCCTTTTCACTAGTTTCTTGGCCTTCTTCGGGTCCTCCAGCTGATCGCATATGGCCACCCGTTTACCGGCCCTCACCAGCTTGGGCAAGTAGGTGTCCAGCGCGTGATGCGGGAAGCCGGCCAGCTCCACGAAGTGAGCCGCCCCGTTGGCCCTTCGGGTCAACGTGATACCCAGTATCTCCGCCGTCAGTATGGCGTCGTCTGAAAAGGTCTCGTAAAAGTCGCCGACACGAAACAGCAAGATGGCATCGGGGTGCTCCTTCTTGATTTCGGCGTACTGCAGCATCATGGGCGTTTCCGCTATCTTCTTTCCCACGGGTTTCTCCTCTCGTTACTTGCGTTACAATTCATGTGCGCTTTTACCGCGCTTCTGTTTATACAAAAGTAGTTGAAAAAAATCAAATTTCGCGTAAGAGCCTTCTTAATTCCTCCACCCCCTTTGATGCACCCATTCGTATATGGTGCACGTTCCGACGGTATGTTCGCACATCCTTAGGATCGATCAGGTAGACGGGCGCGTGGCTGGGTACATCGCCCAGCAACCCCGCCGCGGGGTAGACGTTCATAGAGGTGCCGATGATCACGAAGATGTCCGCTTTTTGGCAGATAGCTGCCGCGTGGGGAATCAGGGGTACCGCCTCACCGAACCAGACGATGTGCGGCCTCAGCTGGAACCCTTTCTCGCATTGGTCGCCCATCCGTATATCGGGCTTCGACGGGTCCACCTCGTAAATGAGTGACGGGTCGCCCGTGGAGCGTACCTTCATCAGTTCACCGTGAAGGTGTAGCACGTTCGTGCTACCCGCCCTTTCGTGCAGGTCGTCCACGTTCTGCGTGATGATATGTACCTCGAAATCTTTCTCCATTTCGGCCAGCCCGATATGCCCCGCGTTGGGCTTCGCGTTCAATAGCTCTCTTCTCCGCTGGTTGTAAAACTCCTGTACCAGTTCCGGGTTCGCCGCGAACCCTTCGGGGGTGGCAACCTCCTCCACCGGGGTGCTGCTCCCACAGTCCCCCGGAATCGCGAAAGGTGGCGATACCGCTTTCGGCGCTCATGCCCGCCCCCGTTAAAACGACCAGTTTCTTTTTCATATGATTAAAACGTTTATTTTTATTTTTCATTATCTACTCACGTGTGAGCGATCCTCTTTTCCCTCAAATATAGCCTTTTTATTCCAAATTAGGGAAAAAGGCTCTTTAAATTGCTTTCGCGTAACAAAAGAATCACGACACAAGTGGGAGAGAATTCGTGAAAAATTACAATTACTGGTGAATAGTAACTCCTTATTAATGTTTTTTTCGCGTTAAATGTGTACTTTTGTGGGTTAATATCAAAAAGGGAAGGTGCGCGGACGAATTGGCCGTTGTAAATTTCCAAGAGTACATTATTTAATTTAATATATAATAACAATGAAGAAAACGATTGTATGCACGTTGAGTGCGGTTGTTATGATTTCAGTGATGATGGTCTCGTGCGGTGGTGCATCCACGCCTAAGGCCTCGTTGAAGAACGCGGTAGACAGCGTTTCCTACGCTTACGGGGTAAGCATGGCCGAGCAGGGGCTGATGCAGTACCTGGAGCAAAGCGGTGTGTTGACGAGTACATCGAGTATCGAGTACGATTACCAGATGCGCATTGCCGCCACCGACTCGATTGGGAAACTGACGTTGCAAAAAGAGATGGCTGCGAAGATTGACTCTGTGAACAAGTTGAATGCTCCTCAGCTTAACCAGTTCATCAAGGGGCTGAAAGACGTGATTAACCTGGAGGAAAAATCGGCCTACGCACAAGGGTTGAGCATCGGGGCGCAATTCTCGCAGATGATGCTTCCGCAAGTCAACACGTTGCTCTTCGGCGCGGAGGGCGAGCAAAAAGTGAACACCGGTCAGCTGCTTGCAGGGCTGGTATCGGTTTTGAAAAACGAGCAACTGGCCATGAGCGCGACGGATGCGAGCGCCTACTTCCAGCAAGAGGTGGAGAAGGCGCAAGAGGCCGAGAGGATTCGTAAGGAGGAGGAGTTAAAGATCGAGTACGCTGAAAGCATAGCCGAGGGTGAGACCTTCATGACCGAAAATGCCAAGCGCGAAGAAGTGGTAACGCTTCCCAGTGGCCTACAATATGAGATTTTGCGGAAAGGGAGTGGTCCCGTTCCAACGGGCGCTGATCGCGTGAAGGTACACTATCATGGGACGCTAATCGATGAGACCGTGTTCGACAGCAGCGTGGAGAGGGGGGAACCCTCCACGTTTGGCGTTACACAGGTGATCGCCGGTTGGACCGAGGCGTTGCAGTTGATGCCCGTTGGGTCGAAGTGGCGTCTGTACGTGCCTTACGACTTGGCGTACGGGGCGCAAGACCGTGGGACCATTAAGCCCTTCTCGAACCTTATTTTCGAGATCGAACTGCTCGGCATAGAAAAATAACACTCTCGATTCGCTTAAGCGGACAGTTTTCGCTGCGGTCTACCCGTTGCGAGGCATAGTGTGCGCGTTGGAGTGAGATTTCAGCGGGTTGCCGTGAACGGTAATGCGAAAGAGGCTGTTTTGGCTTTTACTCCAAGGCAGCCTCTTTCACGTGATTATTTTACCCTGCCATGTCCTCTTTGGATCTACTGCTTGCCTGTTTAACGTGAAAACCCTGTTTGTTCTTTTTCATGCGAACTCTTCCGAATTTGTGTCGATTACTGCAAAAAACAAACTCGTTTTTTGCAAAATGATTCAGGAATTACTACCTTTGCGCCGTTTTGCTTTTTCAAGGTTGCCGCTTCCGTTGTTTTGAGAGCAGCAGTACAGGTTTACCATTCCCGGTATTTAACGCGAAAGCGAGCGGTGTGAGGCTCGTTTTAAAACCGCGCGAGATTCGTGGGTCAGCTACATGAGATTCATGTGAAAACTGCCTGGGAGTAGCGTGAAAAACCGTGATGCTAAGTGGGATAAACCGCGAAAGCAATTGTTTTTCGCTTATAATTCGCTCTTTTTGAAAATAAAAGGATAAATAAACCCTTTTTTTGAAAAAAAGATATATATTTGTAGATTACAGGTAGTTATTGCTTGAACGAGGTGTTGTGGTTATAAAAATAGCATCGCGCGATACTGGCGTAGCGAGCGTACCAAACGCCCTGCTTACGCGGGGTGTTCCGGAAGTTAAATGAAAGAACGAATAGTAAATAGTAATAAGAGTGTTTAATTAAAAAGTAGAGTTTATGAAGAAAAAACTTACCATGTTATTATCCCTGTTTTTTATAGGAATAGGGTTTCTAACCGCTCAAACACAGGTACGGGGTACCGTGGTGGATGATGCAGGAGAGGTGGTGGTTGGAGCCTCTATTCTGATTAAAGGCACCGACGCAAGGGACCGTGACCGATATAGATGGTAACTTCCAACTGACAGCTCCAGCAGGCGGTACTTTAGTTATTTCTTACGTGGGTTACGTTACACAAGAGGTAGCTGTAAGTGCCAATGTAAGGGTCGTACTTGTTACGGACGCGGAGTTGTTGGACGAAGTACTCGTGGTGGCGTATGGTACTGCCACGAAGGAGTCATTTACAGGTTCAGCTTCCGTTGTAAAATCAGATAAGATAGATAGGAGGATGGTTGCCAACGTAACCAAAGCCTTAGATGGTGTGGCAGCCGGTGTTCAAACAACTTCAGGTTCGGGACAGCCCGGTGCAGGTGCGGCTGTTGTTATCCGTGGATACGGTTCAATATCCGCGTCTGTCTCACCTCTGTACGTGGTGGATGGTGTTCCGTACGATGGTGCCATCAACGCTATTAACCCGAATGACATTGAGTCGATGACCATTATTAAGGATGCTTCGGCTGGTGCTTTGTATGGTGCTCGCGGTGCCAATGGGGTTGTGATGATCACTACCAAAAAAGGCGCGGAAGGGGCTGTTTCCATCAATTTTAAAGCCAACTGGGGAGTTTCCTCAAGGGCAATACCCCGTTATGACGCCTTAGATGCCTACGAATGGACGGAAGATGTCTATTTCATGTACAAAAACAAAATGATAAAGAACGGAACCGCACCCGTGAATGCCGGACCCGCCGCTCTTCAGGAAATGGCAACAGGCCCAACGAGAATTTTCGGGAGCAAAATGCAATACAATCCGTTTAGTAGACCGGTTATGGAGCTAATAGACCACGATACCGGTAAAATGTACGATGGTATCTCGTTAAAATGGAACGAAGATTGGTTAGATGAATCAACTGCTAAAAACCCTCTTCGTCAAGAGTATCAAACAACTGTAACAGGTGGAACAGGCAGAACCAATTACATGTTTTCCCTTGGTTACCTGAAAGAAGAGGGACTTGTTAGATTTACCGACTTCGAACGTTATTCAGGACGTGCAAATGTCGATGCGCAAGTGAAAGATTGGTTAAAAACCGGGTTAAACGTGAACTTCGCGGCAAACAAAACAAACTCCACAACGCTGGGTTCAGGCCAAACAAGTAGTAGTGCCTATTCAAACGTATTCTACACGGCTATGCTTATGGGCCCGATCTACCCGATGTACTTGAAAGACGAAAATGGGAACACGGTATACGATATTGATGGGAAGCCGCAATACGATTGGGGCGAAGATAGACCCTCGGGAGCAAGTGCAGGGTGGAATCCATTAGCCAACCTTGAAGTGGACAAATATCTTGGAACCACCGATAATGCCAGCGGGAGGACTTACCTTGAATTAGGGGGGCTGAATTACGGACCACTGGAAGGATTTAAACTAGCGCTGAATTTCGGTTTCGACTATCTCATGTCAAAAAGCAAAACTTATTGGAATCCCGATTTCGGTAATGCAAAATCACGCAGAGGCTTGTCTGGTATTTCAGACGGTAGAACATTCAGTTTTACATTTAACCAGCTTCTGTATTGGGATAGAAAGTTCGGTGAACACCATTTCGACATTTTAGCCGGTCACGAGCTTTACAAGTATAATTATCAAAATTTGTATGGTGAAAAAACTGGATTCCCATTTGGTGGACTGTATGAATTGAATGCTGCTACAACTATTTCAGATGCAAGTTCATATACAAACAACTACGTGATTGAATCATACCTATCTCGTTTTAACTACGGTTTTGCCGACAAATATTATTTCTCTGCCAGTTATAGAAAAGATGGAACTTCTCGCTTTTTTAAAGATGTTCGTTGGGGGGACTTCTGGTCTGTCGGCGCGAGTTGGAGACTTTCGGAAGAGCCTTTCATGGGTAATTTCGACTGGTTAAACAACCTTACCTTAAAAGCATCTTACGGTGTTCAAGGTAACGATAATATCGGGGCGCTATACGCATGGCAAGCATTCTACTCGCTTTTGTATCCCAACCAAAGCCTGCCGGGCGCGGTTGTTACATCGCTTGAAAATAAAGAGCTGAAATGGGAAAAGAACGAGAACTTTAACACGGGAATCGAGGCCCGTGTTCTCGATAGACTAAGTATTTCAGCAGAATATTATAATCGTTTCACACGTGATATGTTAATGAGTTATCCAATGGCTGTCTCATTGGGTTTCGATGGATATGATAAAAACATCGGTAACGTGAAGAACAGCGGCTTTGAGTTTAGCCTTGCCATGGACGTTATCAAAAGCAGGGATTTCAACTGGACTTCCACGTTGATGGGTTCCACGGTGAAAAATAAAGTGCTGAATCTTGCCGATAAACCGGAAATTATCACGGGCAACTACATCATTAAAGAGGGTGAAACGCTCCACTCGTTCTACCTGGCGCATTCTGCCGGTGTTGATCCTGCCACTGGAGATAAACTTTACTGGGTTTGGGACGTGGATGAAGACGGTGAACGGGGCGAAAAATACATTAGCAACAGTCAATCTAAAGCCACACAATCGAGAGACATCGCCGGAAACCGTATCCCCGACCTATACGGCTCATGGTCAAATGACTTCCGCTATAAGAATTTCGATTTAAGTGTTATGACGACCTATTCAATAGGTGGTAAATTACTGGATGGAGTGTATAACTCCATGCTGTTCTGTTCCTACGTGGGTAATGCGGCTCACGCCGATAGAAAAAAATCGTGGAGACAACCGGGTGATGTGGTTTCCATACCCAGAATTGATGAAGGAGGTGCATTCTCAATAGCGCGTACGGCCGATGAACTTCTCGACGCGTCTTACTTCGCTATTAAGAATATCACATTAGGGTACTCTCTTCCGGCGAAATGGATGAGGCAAATTGGCTCGCAAGGAATCCGGGTAACGCTTACGGCTGACAATTTACACATTTTCACAGCCCGTAAAGGTGTGGATCCGCAATACAACTTTACAGGCGGAACAGGCTTTACTTACACTCCTTCAAGAACCGTTTCGTTGGGAGTAGATTTAAAATTTTAATAATATGATTTTCAATTCTGACAAAATATGAAAAAGACATTATTTATACTTTCTTTGGTAGGACTTTTCTTTATAAATGGATGCTCCGATAGTATATTGGACACCGATCCTACCGACAGGGTTTCGGGAACGGCAATTTTCGCGGATGCCGAAAACTCTTTAACAGCGTTAAATGGAATGTACAGGTTAATGTACACCGCCGGATGGGGTTCCAATTGGACTCATGAGAACGGGGGATTGCCTGCTTTTATTTTACAATTCGATGTAATGGCAGAGGACCATATTATGGATGGCGGCGGGTCAGGATGGTTTTGGTTTATGTATGGTTTTGATACCTGGGGAGATTATTCGGGTACAGCCGGCCATCAATACCAGATTTGGAATTTTTTCTATACCTTGATTTCAAACGCTAACTATATTCTTGCCAATGAAGGAGAACTTTCTGGCGATGAAGACGTGGCCAACTATGTTTTAGGTCAGGCTTACGCCATAAGGTCATTTGCATACATGTGGCTGGTTCAGGTATACCAACAAAACGATCCCTCGAAACCCGGTGTGCCCATTTATACGGAACCGACGGTTGCCGGGTCAATAGGGAACCCTAGAGGTACCGTGCAACAGGTATATGATCAAGCTAACAGCGATATTGACAAAGCCATTGAGCTGCTTGAGAATAGTTCTACCACTCAAATGCATAAGTCGCATATCGATAAATATGTAGCTTATGGAATTAAGGCTCGCCATGCAATGGTTCAAAAGAAATATGACGTGGCATTAAGCGCGGCAAAAAAAGCGATGGAATCACCGGCATCAATAGTGCCGTTTTCAGATATACGGCACGTGAATAACGCGGGGGCGAAAAACGTGATGTGGGCATTACTCATTCAAACCGACCAATCAATAGGGATCGCGGATATTTTCTCTCATATGGATGCAGACAGCAAAACCACCTATTCGGCAGCAAGACATCTTATTTCATCGTGGTTATACGATCAAATACCTGATACCGACGCGAGGAAAGCGTGGTGGACCGCTCCTCTGCCAAAAGATGATTGGGGTACCGAGGGTACAGGAAATGGTTCGAAACGCTCATGGTGTCAAACGAAACTGGTTTTCATTGATGCCACCGCGAATACTGGTGACCATATATTAATGAGAACGGAGGAGATGGCGTTAATTGCCGCGGAGGCTGCTTGTCACCTGGAAAACTTCGGTGAAGCCAGAAAATACGTTGAGATGGTAGGTAGCCAGAGGGACTCTGAATATGAAGATCGTTTAGCAGGGTTCACCGATAGCAAAACGTACAATGAGAATACAACTGGAAGACTTGAAACGTTGATGGATGAAATTCTGTTCCAGCGCAGGGTAGAGCTTTGGAGTGAGGTCCCCAGACTACACGATTTACAACGTTTGGGGTTAGGTTTCGATAGAGACTTTGAAGGCTCAAATCACACTCAAAAAGTCCAGAGCGTAAATACGGGGCCAGGATCGCCAGCATTTATCCTATGGATACCCCAGTCTGAATTTGACGGGAATGAGAATATGAACGGGGATACCGATCAGAATCCGGATCAAGGAAGTTGATACTAACAATTTAAAACGAATGTATATGAAAAATATAGTATATCTTACAACTATTATAAGCTTGCTTTTTGTCGCGAACGCGTGTGAGCCAAAACTGGAAGTTTACGAACTCACGGGTAAAGTTGAAGCTTCATTTCCTTCTACTATTGTGAACTACCAGATGACGATGGAAGATGGAAATAAAATCGTAGTTGAGATGTGGCGCGGTAATACCAAAGGTGCTGCTTCAGTCCCCGTTACCATTACCGACAAAACCGACGGTGTTTTCACTCCCGAGAAAAATCAATTCGACTTTGCTGATGGTGAGAGTAAAGCCTATTTGGTGTTTTCTTATCCCGACCTTACCGCGTTTGGTGGTGAAAAATATGAAATAGAAATCACCATTACGGATGAGAACCAGGTTTCTCCCAACGGGAAAGCTACTATTAAAGTAAGTGCTCAACGTAAGTTGACTTTCAAGTCACTTGGAATGGGAACGTTCACGTCTGAGCTTTTTGGTGGGGCATCTTGGGGAGTAGAGGTTCTAAAAGCGGAAGAGGCTGATTATTACAGACTGCCCGATTGTTACTATGAGGGATTCCCAATTGAATTTTCCGTTGTAGATGGGAAGATCATTTTCGGACTTCAACCTATGGGTTATAAATATGATGGTGCTTATATGGTGTATTGGGAACCAAGATACTTAGATCAATGTAGTATATCCGGTAAAACCTACACTTTCGCTGTAAGATTTCAAATTGTGGAACTAGGTGTCGGATTTAGTGGTGTATTTTCCGAAGTATTGGAAATGCCGTAAGGAAGCAGTGATTGAAATATAACTTTTTATTAAACCGCCTTTCGGGGCGGTTTTTTATGTGCGCTACGCATACCATACATCTATAGGGTGCAAGTCCCGAACGTGCCTGCCAATAGGAAACGTTAGTCAACGGCAAGGGTGTTGCCCGCGAGGGCAAATCTGAAGGAAGCCAGCGACAAAGCCGTGAATGAACGGACAGGAACACGATACGAGGCTTACCTTGTGGGTAAGTGGGCATTGGACCACGAAGCCCGATAATTGGACGTAAAGCAAGGGTAGTAAATCGTGTCACTCACGGTGAAAGAGGTATGAGTTTACCGTAGGAGGTCTGTATAAGACAGGTGGAGGCGAAGACGAGCGAACTGTTGTAGCAAAGCCGTTATACAGAAGTCAGCAGACGCCATAGTAGCCAGGAAGCTCTTGTAACGAGAGTGGAGCGAAGGGCAGAAACATTAGAGCTGATGAGTTTTTTTTTAGAATAGTAAAAGCCAATGCCAAGGGGCAGAAAATAACCTTATACACAGATGAAGCGAAAGAAAGGAGCAGAATGTTGTATTCAAGGTAACCTTTTCGTCACGGACGTACCCGTATGGTACGAAAGTGACGGGAAGGTCAGCCCCGTGTGGCTTTCTATATGCGAAGAAGAACGTAATCAGACGAGAGATTTGATGGAACGTTTGACGGGCTATTCAAATTTGCACGAAGCCTATCAACAGGTACGCCGCAACGGCGGGAGCAGCGGTGTGGACAAGCAGAGTGTCGAAGAGTTCGGCACATGGTTCAGCAACCATTACAAGGAACTTCAAAACGATTTATTGTCCGGCACGTATGTTCCCCAACCGGTTAAAGGCGTTCAAATTCCCAAGCCGAAAGGCGGTTTCCGTCAGCTGGGCATTCCCACGGTCAAAGACCGGGTAGTCCAACAGGCGATAAACCAAGTCCTACAACCCATTTACGACCCGATGTTTTCCCCTTCGAGTTTCGGCTTCCGCCCACGACGAGGTGCTCACGATGCCCTGCGTCGAGCGTGCGAAATCGTTAAATCGGGGAAAAGTACCGTCGTTGATATAGACCTGGCCAAGTTCTTCGACGAGGTCAACCATCAACGCTTGCTTTGGCTTCTGAGTACACGGGTAGGGGATAAGCGCTTGCTATCCTTGATCAGTCGCATTCTGAAAACCGGTATACTTCGGGACGGGCTATGCAGTCAGCGTGTTAAAGGCACACCGCAAGGCAGTCCTTTAAGCCCATTGTTGTCTAACATCGTCTTGGACGAGTTAGACCAAGAGCTGACACGTCGGAACTTGGACTTCGTACGCTATGCCGATGACGTTCAGATATTCGTGGGCAGCTGCAAGGCAGCCGAACGAGTATATGATAGCATAATAGGTTTTATCGAAAACAGAATGCTCCTGAAAGTCAATCGAGAAAAGAGCGGTATCAAGCCGAGTTACAAGGTGAACTTTTTAGGCCATAGCCTTTTACGAGGAGGGAAGTTAGGACTAAGCAGGTCAAGCGAGGAACGATTAAAGATGAAGCTCAAATCCATTACCCGACGTAATCGCGGGGTAAGTTTCGAGCAAATCTTGCGAGAACTGGAAATGCTGCTAAGAGGTTGGTTACAATATTTCAAGTACGCTTCAATGAAAGGCAAACTTGAAAAGTTAGACGGTTGGCTTCGCCGCCGATTAAAATGTTACCGTCTAAAGCAATGTAAACGAGTAATCGGTATCGTTCGTTTCCTCACCTCACTTGGAGTTGAGGAAACATTAAGTTGGCGTACTGCCCTTAGTGGCAAGGGATGGTGGCGACTGTCTAACAGTCCCGCCCTGAACATAGGAATGAACAACGTTTGGTTTGCTAAACAAGGCTATTACAGTCTATCAGACAGCTACAAACAGTTGTTTCGTAATCCACTCTAATGTAACCGCCGTACACGTAAGTACATACGGTGGTGTGAGAGGTCGGAAAATAAAATAGGAGGAAAACCTATTTTATTTTCCTCCTACTCGATTCTCTTTCATACGATTAAAACTATTATTTTCACTAAAATTAGACTATTTCTCGCCATGGCCTTGTCCAAGTGAACTTGTCCAATGCTCATTTGGCTTAACGAAATAGTTCAAAGGTATCGTATGGAACTCGCTTTAATCATTGTCATGGGTGTAAATGATTTACATGCTCGTTTCATATGATTATTTTATCTTTTCCGTTTCCTAAGTTCAAGTTAAAAGCGCCATATCCAGGAAGGTGTTTTCATCATTTGCACTACTTAGTAGAACTCACGCACGCTCACGATCTGAAAAAATCCGGTGGGATGCTCTATTAAATTAAAAAAAAACCGTACATTTGCAGGCTGAAAATGACTCCGTAGCTCAGTCGGTAGAGCAATTGACTCTTAATCAATGGGTCGAGGGTTCGAGTCCCTCCGGGGTTACCTGATTTGTAAAGACTTGCAGGGTGCCCCTGTAGGTCTTTTTCACATGTGGAACATGCCCTGCTTTTTGTCAAGTTTGCTTTCCCGTCCATTTGTTACCACCTAACTTGTCAAAGATAAAAAACAGGATTGGAGAAAAAAATCACGATGGAAAGATAAAAAAAAGGAAAAAGCTTGTTTTTTACAAAAAAATTGCGAACTTTGTCAAATAAACCGTGTTATAACTGAAAAATATATCCATCAACTTAAGTTTTAAACATATGAAGAAAGTTTTTACACTGATTACGGCACTATTCGTGCTATCGTTCGCGAGCTTCTCGCAAGAAGATACTCGCCAGATTAAAGAACCTGAGAAAACGGTATTTAAGCCGCACGCGTTCATGCAACTGCAAGGCGGAGCCGCTTATACCCTAGGTGAGGCCAAGTTTAAAGACCTGATCTCCCCTGCCGCGTCGCTGCAAATAGGGTACCGCTTTTCGCCCGTTTTCGGAATGCGCTTTGGCGGTACGGGTTGGATAGGAAAAGGTGGCTGGGCAGCTCCCGCGCAACTGTACGAGTTTAATTACGTGGAGGGAAGCGTGGATTTCATGATCGATCTGGCGTCGGCCTTTGGAGGATTTAACCCCAGTCGTGTGGTATCGCCTTATATCTTTTTAGGAGGTGGCGGTGCTTACGGGTTTAACAACGACGAGGCGAAAGGGCTCAACACGGGTGGTTATAAGTTGGAATTGCTCTGGGAAGACAGCAAGGCTTTCTGGGCTGTTCGTGGTGGACTGGGATTTGATTTCCGTCTTAGCGATAATGTGAGCCTCTTACTGGAGGGGAACGTGAATATGCTGCCGGATGACTTCAACTCGAAAGATGCGGATCATCCCGACTGGCAGTTTAACGCGTTGGCAGGTATCAAGATCAACCTGGGCAAGAGCGTGGAAAGAATCCCGCCCGTCTATTACGAGCCGCAACCGGAACCTGCACCCGCACCCAAGCCTGCTCCCAGGCCTGCGCCCGCACCCGCGCCTAAACCAGTAGTCAAGGAGATGCCGGAGCTACCATACATATACTTCGCGTTCGATAGCGATGTGGTGGATACGCAAAAGTACGCTTCGGAATTGGCTACTATCGTTTCGGTGCTTAAGGAGTTCTCGAACGAGAACGTGGATGTAGTTGGGTACACCGACCACCATGGTCCCGATGTTTACAATGACGGTCTCTCCTTGAGAAGGGCTGAGGCGGTTAAGAAGTACCTTGTGGAACAAGGTATCAGCGCGTCGCGCTTGAAAACCTCCGGCGAGGGTAAAGACCCGAAAACGGAAGGACGAGACAGGCTTACCATTAAGGCTCGTCGTGTAGAGGTGACCAAGTAATCTTTATTACAGTAACTCGGTAAACGAATAGAGTAGGAGGAAAACGTACCGGTTTTCTTCCTACTCTCTTATTGAGTTGCTGCATCTTTAGGATGCTTGCTCAGGCTACCTGTTTTAGTGCCGGGTTTCTTGGAATTTCATCAGGCACCAAACTCAATGGCTGTATTCGCGTGGCAACTGTGCGATCGCGGAGCAAGACCCGTGCAAGCACAAGTAAAAGGGGAAGAGAATAGGGAACGGATGAGAGGTTGTTTCTAACATTCATGAATTATGAGTCAAGGGTTTAAAAAGGTGTTGTTGATCTTGTTGGCTGTTGTGGCGTTGCACTCCTGTAAGCGGGGGGATGTTTTTAAAATCGAGGGACAGCTAGAGGCGGCCGAGGGAGAAACTCTCTACCTGGAACAGAGGGGACTGGCGGGGATCGTGAAACTCGACTCCGTGGTGTTGAAAGGGAACGGGCGTTTCGCGATGGAGCAACTGGCTCCTCCTAACCCGGAGTTTTACCAGTTGAGAATCGGACAACAGGTGGCCCTGTTCGCAGTGGACTCCACGGAGACGTTACGGGTGACTGCGAACGGGAGTAACCTCTACCACTCGTTCAAGGTGGCCGATTCGCCGGCGAATGACCGACTCAGGCGGGTGGACGAGCGTACCATGCAGGTGACTAACGCGATCGAGGAGCTGAGAGCTCAGTACGAGGCCAAGGAGATAGACGATAACGCGTTCGTGGAGCAATTTGAGTCGTTGCTCAAGGAGTACAAGGAGGAGGTTTCGAAGGTCATCCTGGGAAATCCCACTAGTGCGGCCGCCTACTACGCGGTGTTCCAAAAAATAGGAGATTATCTGGTCTTCGATCCGTACGATAAACGGGATTACGCGATGTTTGGCGCGGTGGCCACCTCGTGGAGTCGCTATTACCCGGAAACGGAGCGGACGAAACACCTGTACGATTTCGCGATGAACGCGCTGCGAGCCCGAAAGCAACAAGAACACCAGAACGCGTTACTGGAGACTATCCCCGTTGTTGAAGTGCCGGGGCTGCCGGATATCGAGTTGAAAGGTGTAAATGGCGAACGGATGTCCCTCTCTTCGCTCAAGGGGAAGGTGGTGCTGCTTGATTTCGTGGTCTACAACGCGGAGTTCTCACCGGGGCATAACATGAGGTTGAACACGCTCTACTCGCGATACAAAGCCAAAGGGATGGAGATCTACCAAGTATCGTTCGACCCGGACGAGCATTTTTGGAAAACCTCGGCGGCTAACCTACCGTGGATCACGGTGAGAGACCCGGGAGCGATGAATGCAACGCTACTTTCTACGTATAACGTGAGCGTGATCCCTACTGCTTTCGTGATTAACCGAGAGGGGGACGTCGTGAAACGCGTGGAGGATTACGAACAACTGGTGGCCGTGATCGAAAAGGTGTTGTAGCTGATGGCGATGGAGAGGTGGTAACCGCTATAGTGGGCGAGAAAAACAACGTGAAAATAATTTGCGATATTGGAATAAAGTATTATCTTTGTGACTAGTACATCATGGAAAAGGAGGAGTTCCGATCTGGTTCAAAGAGGTCGGAATTCTTTTTCTTTGTGTTGTTTTCAACAGATTTAATTTCCACGTGTTGCCGAGTTGCCGTTTCTGCTTGGAAGCGAAAATGTATCCCAGCGTTCGTGTTTCGTTGCTATTAAAGCTCTCAAGGCGAAGATTTCATGTCACGCTAGCTCGATGGCGGGTGATGATCGAACGCGATTAGTCAAAAGAGGCGTGTAAACTAACGAGGGTAAAACGAAAAAAGAGAAATGAAATGGCTGTTACCTACATGACCGAAGAGGGATTTCGGAAGTTGCAAGAGGAACTGATCGATTTGGAATCGGTTCAACGACCCGGGATATCGCGTCTGATAGCCGAGGCGAGAGACAAGGGAGATCTGGCGGAGAACGCGGAGTACGACGCTGCCAAGGAGGCGCAAGGTCTGCTGGAGGCGAAGATCGCGCGGTTGAAGGAGTTGATCGCTACGGCAAGGTTGATTGATGAAAGCAGGATCGGGACCGACGAGGTGAAGATCATGAACAAGGTCACCATTAAGAACGTGAAGACGAATAAACTGATGACCTACACGTTGGTCTCGGAGAGTGAGGCCGACCTCAAGAGCGGCAAGATCGCGGTGAATACGCCCATTGCGCAGGGGCTGCTCGGCAAGAAGGTGGGCGACGTGGCGGAGATCCAGGTGCCGTCGGGCATCCTGACGTTCGAGGTAATGGATATATCTATATAATAAGGAGTGGAGTAAAATATGGCAACGATATTTAGCAAAATTATAGCCGGGGAGATCCCCTCTTATAAAGTGGCGGAGGACGAGCGCTTCTTCGCGTTCCTAGACATTAACCCCGTGGCCAAAGGGCATACTCTAGTCGTGCCCAAGCAGGAAACCGATTACCTGTTCGATCTGGATGACGAGTGGCTCTCTGGTCTAGCGCTCTTCTCCAAGAAGGTAGCGGTGGCCGTGAAGAAGGCAGTGCCCTGCAAACGGGTGGGGGTGCTGGTGATGGGGCTGGAGGTGCCGCACGCCCACGTTCATCTAATACCGATACAAAACGAGGGGGACTTGAACCCCGCCAAGCCGAAGCTGTCACTCACCGAGGAGGAGTTCAAGAAGATAGCGGGCGACATCCAATCTTTTTTTATACCCTGACCGTCCTTGACGGGCATGCAATTTTGCCTGTAATGTAAGTATGGTTGCTCGCACGCACCGGGAGTATAACCTCCTTGCGAGCGTGCCATCTTGTGGCATTCTTACCCCTTCACGACATGGGTGTCGCTCTGGTCCTATCTCCACTCTCTTACAATGGCATGCTATTTGCAAAAAGAAAGTGGAAACCATTTAGATGCTACGATATGATGATACGAAAAGGAGAGATCGGGGTATCCACGAGCAACATTTTCCCCATAATCAAGAAGTTTTTATACAGTGACCACGAGATATTCGCACGAGAGATCGTGTCGAACGCGGTGGACGCGACCCAGAAAATGAAGACGCTTGCCGACGTGGGCGACTACCAAGGCGAGCTGGGTGACCTGGCCGTGAGGGTCGCCATCGATAAGAAAAAGAAAACGCTGACCGTTTCCGATAGGGGTATCGGGATGACGGCCGAAGAGGTGGACAAGTACATTAACCAGATCGCCCTCTCGTCGGCTAACGACTTTCTGGACCAGTACAAGGAGAACGCGAACGCGATCATCGGCCATTTCGGGCTGGGCTTCTACTCGTCGTTCATGGTGTCGAAGAGGGTGGAGATCACCACGAAATCCTACCGGGAAGATGTGCCGGCCGTGAAGTGGGCCTGCGACGGCTCGCCGGAATTCACCATGGAGGAGGTGGAGAAGGCGGATCGGGGTACCGATATCGTGCTGCATATCGACGAGGAGCACGAGGAGTACCTGGAGGAGGCTAAGATAGAGGCACTCTTGAACAAGTACTGCAAGTTCTTGCCGGTTCCCATCGTCTTTGGAAAGAAGAAAGAGTGGAAAGGGGGCAAGATGGTGGAGACAGACGAGGACAACGTGATCAACCAGACCGAACCGCTCTGGAAGAAGCAGCCGATGGGACTCAAGGACGAGGATTACCTGCAGTTCTACCGCGACCTGTACCCACACTCGTTCATGGACGAGCCGATGTTCTGGATTCACCTGAACGTGGATTACCCGTTTCATCTTACCGGCATCCTCTACTTCCCCAAGATCAAAAGTAATTTAGACCTGCAACGCGATAAGATACAGCTCTACTGCAACCAGGTGTTCGTGACCGACTCGGTGGAGGGGATCGTCCCTGAGTTCTTGACGCTACTGCACGGGGTGATTGATTCGCCCGATATACCGCTTAACGTCTCCCGCTCCTACCTGCAGAGCGATAACAACGTGAAAAAGATATCGAACCATATCACCAAGAAGGTGGCGGATAGGCTGGAAGAACTCTTCAAGAAGGAACGCACGCTGTACGAGGAGAAGTGGGAGAGCCTGAAGCTGTTCGTGGAGTACGGGATGCTCACCGAGGAGCGGTTCGCGGAGCGGGCGATGAAGTTCGCTCTACTGAAGAACAACGAGGACAACTACTTCACGCTGGATGAGTATAAGACGTTGGTGAAGACCAGCCAAGAGAACAAGGAGGGTGAACTGGTCTTCCTTTACAGTGACAACCTAGAGGAGCAGCACGCTCCCGTGAGCGCAGCCAAAGCGAAAGGGTACGATGTGTTGCTGATGGACGGGCAGCTGGACGTGCATTGGATGGGGTTGTTGGAGCGGAAGGGGGAGAAGACACGCTTCGTGAGGGTGGACAGCGACACGGTGGAGCACCTTATCGAGAAAGAGGGGGTGCCCAAGGTGGAGTTGACCGACGAACAGAAGGAGGCCCTGGGCGAGGCGGTGAAAGCGCTGCTCCCGTCCATCGAGAAGACAGAGTTCAGCGTGGAATTCAAGTCGCTAGGGGAGCGGGGTATTCCCGTGCAAATCACTAGGAACGAGTTCTCCAGGCGGATGAAGGAGATGGCGGCCATGCAACAGCAGATGGCGTTCTACGGGGAGATGCCCGATATGTGTCAGGTAGTGCTCAACGTGGATGACCCGAGGCTGCAAGCGTGGGTGGTCGAAAGCGAGAACATGGAGAAAGAGAAGGTCGTGGAAAAAGCGAAAAACGACGACCGCTTGAAACAGATGGTCGATCTGGCGCTACTTTCCAGCGGTATGCTGAAAGGGGAGGCGTTGAGCGACTTCGTGAAACGTGGCTTCGAGACGATATGAATAAAACGTACAACATTACTAACTCCCCCTTTAGATCGTTCACCCGGGAGGAGTGGGAGAAACTGGAGGAGCATCCCATGTTCCCGATTACCGGTATCGACCTTAGTAAGCTGCAAGCCATGAACGAGCCGCTAACCATGGAGGAGGTGGAGGATATCTACATCCCCTTGGTCCGGTTGCTGCAGATTCACATTACCCACTACCGCAACCTGCATGAAGACCGGGACCGCTTCTTCCAGAACGCGAGCAAGCCGATTCCTTACATCATCGGGATCGCGGGAAGCGTGGCCGCGGGCAAGAGCACCACGGCACGGGTGTTGCAGAAACTCTTGTCGATGACCCCCGGGCAGCCCCGGGTGGAACTGATCACTACCGATGGGTTCCTCTACCCCAACAAGGAGCTGGAGCGGCGGGGTATCTTCAACAAGAAGGGGTTTCCCGAGAGCTACGATGCGAGGCGCCTGGTTGGTTTCCTTGCCGGTGTTAAGTCGGGTCGCGACGTGCTGGAGGTGCCGGTCTACTCGCACCTCGCGTACGACGTGCTGGAAGGCAAGAAGCAGGTGATCGACCGGCCCGATATCTTGATCGTGGAGGGGATTAACGTGCTGCAGGTGTCATTGAGCAAGAAGGAGAGAAGGCAGGTGTTCGTATCGGACTTTTTTGATTTCTCCATCTACGTGGACGCGAGCGAGAAAGACCTCAGGGAGTGGTTCCTGCAGCGGTTCGAGAAGTTGCAGCAGACCGCTTTCCAAGACCCGGACTCCTACTTTCACCCGTACGCCTCCCACCCGAAGGAGGAGCTGCTGGCGCTCGCCAACCAAGCGTGGGACGAGATTAACCTGCCTAACCTCACCCAGAATATCTTGCCGACCCGGTTCAGGGCCGACCTGATCCTAGAGAAAGGGGAGTGCCATTTTGTCAGGGGAGTACGTATCCGAAAGGTTTAGTGTTGTTAACACAGATTAATCGTTTTTACGGGGAATGGAAACGTTCCTTTCAAATATATCTGCATATATTTGCATGACGACAATCGACATTTAACACGACACGCTTAACGGTCATCGCTTATGAAGACAAAAATAGCTTTCGAGAAACAACTACTGGGCTTACAGGACAACATGTTTAACTTCGCGTTATCGCTCACGGCCGATCGGGAAGAGGCGAAAGACCTGCTGCAGGAGACCACGCTCCGGGTGCTGGACAACCGGGAGAAGTATTACGAGAACGTGAACTTCAAAGGGTGGGTGTTTACCATCATGCACAATATATTCGTGAACAATTACCGGAAACTGGTCAGAAACCAAACCATAGTAGATAAAACGGAAAACCTGTATCACCTTAACTTGCCGCAAGATTCGGGATTCGATACACCCGATGGGGCGTACACCATCAAGGAGATCAACAAGGCCATCAATAGCTTCACGGACGAGTACAAGGTGCCTTTCTCCATGCACGTTTTAGGGTACAAGTACGAGGAGATAGCCCGGCACCTGGAGCTGCCCCTCGGAACGGTGAAGAGCCGCATCTTCTTCGCCAGGAAAAGGCTGCAAGAGCTGCTGAAAGATTTCAGGTACTACGCGGAGTGATGTCCTATCGCTCCGCGTGAACTGCGCGATAGTTTTTTCTGCTTTTAGCGCGAAGACGAAGACATCGAAACGTTTTCTTTCGGTAGAATGATGAACCGCTTGGGGTTCTTCACCCTCTCCTTGGTTAACGCCAGTTCGATCACCTCCCGCACGTCATCCACGTAGTGAAAGTGAAGTTCCTTCACGTATTCTGGCTTAACCTCATCCACATCTTTCTTGTTCTCCTTGCTAAGAATAATGTCCTTGATACCGGCTCGCTTGGCCGCGAGAATCTTTTCGCGTATGCCGCCCACGGGGAGGACCTTTCCCCGGAGGGTGATCTCGCCGGTCATGGCTAGGTTGGGACGTACCTTTCGCTGGGTGTAAATCGATGCGAGCGAGGTGATCATGGTGATCCCGGCCGACGGGCCATCCTTGGGTATAGCTCCCTCGGGAACGTGGATGTGCGTGTTCCAATGCTCGAACACCTCGGGATTGATGCCCAGTTCCTCCGCGTGCGAGTGAATGTACTCCATGGCGAGCATGGCCGACTCCTTCATCACCTCCCCCAGGTTGCCGGTTATGGTGAGTTTCGATCCCTTGCCACGGCTCACGGAACTCTCCACGAAAAGTATCTCCCCGCCGACGGTGGTCCAAGCCAACCCCGTTACCACCCCGGCGTACTCGTTGCCCTGATAGCGGTCCTTGGAGTACTCCTCAACGCCCAAGTAATCCTCGAGCTCGCCTACCCTTAACGATTTGGGATAGGGCTCCCCGGCCGCCATTTTACGGGCCACGCGGCGCATCACCTTGGCAATCTTCTTGTTGAGCTCGCGCACGCCCGACTCCCGGGTGTAATGTTCAACGATTCGCTGCAGGGTGGGCTTGGGTATCTTGAACGCGTCCTTCGCGATCCCGTGGTTGTTCAACTCCTTGGGAACCAGGTGGCGGTGGGCAATCTCCACCTTCTCTTCGGTGATGTAGCCACTCATGTTAATGAGTTCCATCCGGTCGAGCAGGGGCTGGGGAATCGCACTCAGGTTATTCGCTGTTGCGATGAAGAGTACCTTCGACAGGTCGTAGGGTATGGATAGGTAGTTGTCGTGAAACGTTGAGTTCTGCTCCGGGTCAAGTACCTCGAGCAGCGCGGAGGAGGGGTCTCCCCGGAAATCGCTACCGATCTTATCCACCTCGTCCAACACGAAGACGGGGTTGGAAGACCCGGCCTTTTGCAGGTTCTGGATAATTCGCCCGGGGATGGCACCGATGTAGGTGCGGCGGTGACCCCGTATCTCGGCCTCGTCGTGTAACCCTCCTAACGATACACGGACGTACTTGCGGTTGAGCGCCTCGGCGATCGACTTCCCCAGGGAGGTCTTGCCCACGCCCGGGGGGCCGTGGAGGCAGAGGATGGGCGACTTGAGATCGCCCTTCAGCTTCAAGACGGCCAGGTGCTCGATGACCCGCTCTTTCACTTTCTCCATGCCAAAGTGATCCCGGTCTAGTATCCTCTGGGCGTTCGTCAGGTTGAAATTGTCCCGGGTGTATTCGCCCCAGGGAAGGTCCAGGATGGTCTGCAAGTACCCGTACTGTACCGAGTAGTCGGGCGATTGCGGGTTGAGCCGTTCTAGCTTGGTGACCTCCTTCTCGAACGTTTCGTCCACCTCGGCGCTCCACTTTTTCTGTTTCGCCTTCTCCCGGAACTCGTCGATTTCTATCTGTTGGGCGTTACCCCCCAGCTCCTCTTGGATGGTCCTGATCTGCTGCTGCAAGAAGTACTCCTTCTGCTGCTGGCTGAGGTCCTCGCGGGTCTTCATCTGGATGTTCAGCTTGAGTTCCAAGACTTGCGACTCGCGGTTCAGGATCATCAGTAGCCGGTAGGCCTGCTCTTTCTCGTCGTTGATGCTCAGTAGCTCCTGCTTCTCTCGACTGTCTATCGGGAGGTTGGTACCGCAGTAGCTGATCAGCATACCGGAAAAAGCCTCGCTGCGAAGGGTGTTCAGCAGTTCTTTCGGGGGGTCTCCCAGCAGGTGAAACATGTGTAACATGGCGTCGCGGATGGAGTCGAGGATGGCGTTGAACTCCTTGTCGTCCCTTGATACCGGGATCGACTCCCGGATCTTGTAGGTGGCGGTGAAGAAGGGGGTTACACGTGTGATCTCGAGCCACTCGAACCGTTGCTTGGCCTGAACGATAATGCTGTAGTTGTTGTTGCCCAACTCGATGACGCGGATTATCTCCGCGATGACCCCGATACGGTATAGGTCCTCCTTGCCAGGGTCCTCCACGTCGGTGTCTTTTTGGCAAACGAGCCCGATGTAGCGTTGCTTGGCGCCCAATGATTTCACCAGGTCGATCGATTTCTTCCTGCCCACCGAGATGGGAATGGTGCTGCCCGGGAAAACGATGGTGTTTCGCAAGGGGAGCAGGGGCAGCGTCTCCTGAAGGAGCGATTCGTCGATATTGGTGTTGCCCTCGATGAAGTCACTGCCGATAAACGAGATGATCTCTCCCGCCGGTTCGTTATCGCTGAACGTATGTTTTTTAAATGGATTCATTTTTATTGTCTATTTTGTTTCTCAAACGCGCAATCATATCACCTAACGTTGAGGTTCTTCCTCCGAACGTTAGCACTCCTTTTTTTTAACGTGAAGCGGTCGCGTTTGTTTGAAACATAGTATCCTGTTCAAAATCCGTGCCAAAGGGGCGAAAGGTGCGCCTTCCCATTTTTGCCTCGTGTTGCATTTACTAGGTTGAACTTACAGCTCTGTCCGCAACCTTTCGTTTGCCGGACAATCCCCGTGTTGCATCTACTAAATTGTACGTATAGCAGAGCGATATTGTTTTTTTATAAACGTTTTTTCATCTATTTTTGTAAGAAAAAAATAGATTGAGATTCCAGGCCGATGGTTCCCCCGCGAGCTTGGACGGCAATTTTCGCGGGAAACAAATAGGTAGGAGTTATACCATTTTAAAAGTAAGGGGGATGAGAAGAAGTGTATGGCTGAGCTTGATGGTGTTGGCTTCCACGTTGTTGTCCTGGGGGATAGATACGGTACAAGTGAAGCAGACCCGGGTTCCCATCTTGATTGATAGGGTGGACAACGTGCTTTTTTACCTCCGCGTTGACGCGAAAGAGGCGAAGGCGTTGACTAAGATCACCCTGCAATTTACAGATCGGGTGAACCTCGATGAGGTGGAGGCGGTGAAACTCTATTACAGTGGGACGGAGGCACCGCAACGTGCGGGTCAACTGCATTACGCGCCGGTACAACAATACGTATCGAGCCACGTGCGTGGGATGACACGGTGCGCCAACCCCTCCTATTCGCTAAAGGTGGCGGAGGTGACCTCACCGTTGAACGAGGTGATCTTTTCGCCGGGTTACAAGCTGTTCCCCGGTATCAACT
The DNA here is from genome assembly GCA_050951125.1 of Fermentimonas sp. Classification (GTDB taxonomy): domain Bacteria; phylum Bacteroidota; class Bacteroidia; order Bacteroidales; family Dysgonomonadaceae; genus Proteiniphilum. Next base: position 234,868 of record JBMNIR010000006.1, read on the forward strand.
ATTTTTGGGTGAGCCTCCAGATGAAACCGGACGCATCGCTTCTTTCGACCATCGACGTGGAGTTGACTTCTGTGAAGCTGGACGGTCAAGAGGCGCCGCTGGCTTTTGCCATGGAAAGGGCAACGCATCGGATGGGAATTGGCGTGCGGCACGCTGGCGATGATGGCTCAGCCGCTTACCGCATACCGGGGTTGGTTACCTCTAAGGAGGGTACCCTGCTGGGCGTGTATGATGTGCGATACAACAGTAGCGTGGACTTGCAGGAGTACGTCGACGTGGGTCTGAGCCGGAGTATCGATAAGGGACAGACGTGGGAGGAAATGCGGTTGCCGCTTAGTTTCGGTGAGTATGGGGGAATGCCCAAGGCACAGAACGGGGTGGGCGATCCTTCCATCCTGGTGGATGATGTGACCGGGGCGATATGGGTAATCGCTGCCTGGACCCACGGCATGGGGAACGGGCGGGCGTGGGTGAACTCGATGGACGGCAACGACAAGGAGACCACCGCGCAACTGATGTTGACGAAAAGCACGGATGATGGTCAGACCTGGTCGGCTCCCATCAACATCACCGGGCAGGTTAAGGATCCCTCGTGGAACTTCTTGTTGCAGGGACCGGGTATGGGAATCACCATGGCCGATGGTACGCTGGTCTTCCCCATTCAGTTTATCGATGCAGGGCGTATGCCGCACGCCGGGGTCATGTATAGCAAGGACCGTGGGGAGAGCTGGACCATTCATGAACCGGCCCGCTCAAATACCACCGAGGCGCAGGTGGCCGAGGTGGAGCCCGGGGTGCTGATGTTGAACATGCGGGATAACAGGGGGGGGTAGCCGGGCCGTTGCCGTGACGAGCGACCTTGGGAAAACGTGGACAGAGCACCCGTCATCGAGAAGCGTCCTGCAAGAACCGGTTTGCATGGCTAGCCTTATCGCCGTGAAAGCGGAGGATAACGTGCTGGGGAAAGAGATCCTACTCTTCTCCAATCCGAATTCCACGACGCACCGCCATAGGATTACCATCAAGGCGAGCTTGGATGGGGGACTTACCTTCCCGGACGAGTACCAGGTGATGCTTGACGAAGATTCTGGTTGGGGATACTCTTGCTTGACGATGATCGATAGGGAGACGGTAGGCATCCTCTACGAGAGCAGCGTGGCGCACATGACCTTTCAAGCGGTTAAATTGACCGACATCGTGAAGTGACCGGGAACGTTGAAAATTGAACAAGTTACGTGTAGGTGGCCAATATATCGCGTGAAAAAGGGATGAATCGTTTCCACGGGAGCGTTTAAAAGTGTGATTTTATAACTTTTTTAAAATAGGGAAAAGTGAAAAATACCATTACCATTAAAGACAAGCAGTTCGAGTTGTTTATAGAACAGCAGGTGATAGAGGAGGGGATCAAGCGGGTGGCCAAGCAGATCAGTGCCGACCTGGATGGGAAGGATCCCCTTTTCATTACCGTGTTGAACGGGGCGTTCATGTTCGCGGGTGAACTGATGAAAGAGGTGGCCATCCCCAGTGAGATCACGTTCGTCCGGCTTGCTTCTTACCAAGGGACGGAGACTACACATCACGTGCAGGAGGTACTGGGGCTGAACGAAAGTATCAAGGGACGCGTGGTGGTGATCGTAGAAGATATCGTGGATAGTGGTAACACGATGGTCGCCCTGACAGCCGAGCTGAAGAAGCTAGAACCCGCCGAGGTGAGGATCGCTACCCTGCTCTTCAAACCGGCCGCGTTGAAGCAGAAGCTCTCCCCCGATTACGTGGCGCTCGAGATACCGAACGACTTTATCGTGGGGTACGGGTTGGACTACGATGGCTACGGGAGAAATTTCAAGGATATCTACAAGGTCAAATGAGGTGAGATGAGCGAAAAGATTTCATGCTACGAGGCCCAGATTAACGAGGCGGTAAGGAGGGTGTTGGAAGGGGAGCAACCTGCCACGCTGTTCGAACCTGCCCGTTATATCCTGGGGTTGGGAGGCAAGAGGCTCCGCCCGTTGTTGGTCTTACTATCGGCCGATCTTTTTGACGGAGACCCTGCAATAGCCTTGCCTCCCGCGTTGGCTATCGAGGTGTTTCATAATTTCTCGTTGGTGCATGACGACCTGATGGACCGGGCAGCAATACGAAGGGGGCACCCCACGGTGCATGAGAAATGGAATGCCAACGTGGCCGTTCTTTCGGGTGACGCGATGGTGTTCGAGGCCTATAAGCAGCTGGCGCGGGTCCCGTTGAGGCTCCTGCCTGCCGTAATGGAGCTCTTCTCGACCACCGCGATGGAGGTTTGCAAGGGACAGCAGTATGATATGGATTTTGAAGGCCGTGACCAGGTTAGAGAGGAGGAATACCTCGAAATGATACGGCTGAAGACGGCCGTGCTGATCGGGTGCTCCCTCAAGATGGGGGCCATCCTGGCTGAAACATCCGCGGAGAATGCCAACGCGTTGTATGACTTCGGCATGAACATGGGGCTCGCTTTCCAGCTGAGGGATGACCTGCTGGACGTGTACGGTGACCCGCGGACGTTCGGGAAGCGGATTGGGGGCGACATCCTCTGCAACAAGAAGACCTACCTGCTTATCAAGGCGTTTGAAAACGCCAACCCCGTGCAACGAATAGAGCTCAACAGCTGGCTGAATGCCGTGGAATACCAACCGGAAGAGAAGATCGCGGCGGTTAAAAAGGTGTACGATGAGCTAAACCTCAAGACTGTTGTCGAAGAATTGATTCAACGCTATTACCACGCGTCGTTGGAGTGTCTCCTGCTGGTTCAAGTGGCGGACGACCGTAAACAGGTGTTGGTCGACCTGGCGGAGCGCCTTATGCACCGGGAAAAGTAGCGGGATGGGTAGTATTGACTGTATTGACACGCATGCCCACCTCTTCGTGGAAGCATTCCACGGGGAGGTTGACGCGGTGGTGGACAGGGCAAAGGAGGCTAATGTAAGGAAAGTGTTGTTGCCCAATATTGATGAGGACTCTATCAACGAGCTTAAGGAGCTCGTGACCCGCCACCCCGGTTATGTTTACCCCATGATGGGGTTACACCCTACCAGCGTCACCAAGGAGTGGCGAAAGCAGTTGGATAGGGTGTACGACGAGTTGACGAGCCTTCCGTCGTTCGCCGAGGCGAGCTATGTGGCCGTGGGCGAGGTAGGCATTGATCTCTATTGGGACGATTCGTTGAAGGGGGAGCAGGTTGCCGCGTTCGAGCAACAGTTGGCGTGGGGCCGGGAGTTTGACCTGCCGCTCTCTATCCACTTTAGGAACGCGACCCGGGAGGTGGTGGAAAGCATCCGACGGGTGGGCGAAAGCTCGCTTCGGGGGGTGTTTCATAGCTTTGGGGGCGGTCGGGAAGAACTGGAGTTGATCCTTTCGTTGCAGCATTTCATGGTGGGGGTGAACGGGGTGGTGACCTTTAAAAACTCCGGGCTAGCTGGCACGATGCAGTATTGCCCCCGCGATAGGGTAGTGGTGGAGACTGATTCGCCCTACCTGGCACCCGTGCCCTACCGGGGTAAGCGGAACGAACCCGCCTACTTGCCGTACGTGATTCGTGCCATCGCGGAGGCGTGGTCGATGAACGCGGCAACCGTGGCGGAGATCACGACCCGTAACGCCATCACCCTTTTTGGTATATAATGCCTTTTTTGCTTACTCCTCGTAATTCTACTTCGTTGTCTTTGCTGTCGTCGCTCGTCAAAGTTTTCGGAGCAATACTCTTGAACTCAGTAAGCTCGTCTTCTGTTCACCAACTTAACGCGAAAGTATGACTTTTTACCTGGTGTTGCATTTACTATTTGAACTTACATTAACGCGTTTAGGGTGAGAAAATGCGGTTCGTGGTAGTTTTTCTGCGATAAATTGATTACTTTTGTCGCTCGAGTAGTGAAATAATCAGGAGAGATGCTCGAGTGGTTGAAGAGGCACGCCTGGAAAGCGTGTATACGCCAAAAGTGTATCGCGGGTTCGAATCCCGCTCTCTCCGCGGAAGATATTAACCATTTATTTGTTGTGAAAAACGCTACATTTGCTCTTCGCATGATTACGGCGTTTGTTTGATATGGTAGACCTGAGAGGGAAATACATTCTGCTTGGTATGGCGTTGTTGTTAGGTGCGGTATTGCTGCTCGTTAATGCTTGCCAGCGGGATGAAGGGGATGAGGCTGATGAGGCCTACAAGGAGTCCTTCTCGTCTAAGCTGTATACCGTGCGAAACAACGAGGACTCGTTGAATCTCCTCCTAAATGAGTGCTTAAAGCGTGACGACGCCGTCGGCGCGATCATCATTTATCGGCAGCTGGGTAAGTACCAGCGCGATAACGCCCGTTTTTCCGATGCCATCGCCTCGCATCAAGAGGGCCTCAACCTGGCGTTGAAGGCACGGGATACGTTAGAGATCGTGCAGGCGCTCAATAATTTGGGAACCGATTTCCGTCGTATCGGCGTGTTGTCTGAAGCCAGTAGTTACCATTACCAGGCTCTTTCCTACTCCGAGGCTTACTCAAAGGTCAACGAACCCGGCACGGGTATGAAGAACCGGGTGGTTTCGCTCAACGGGTTGGGCAACATCAGCCTTACCCTTGGTTACCTCGATGAGGCGGAGAAATATTTTCGGGCTGCGCTGAAAGACGAAGTCACCCTTTCGAGCACCCTGGGACAGGCTATCAACTACGCCAACATCGGGGCCATCTTCGAACTTCGTCAACAGTATGATTCGGCTAAGGTTTACTACGAGCGCTCCATGGAACAGAACGTGTTGGCCAAATCCGACATGGGTATCGGGCTTTGCCACATCCACTTCGGCGACCTGCATGTTATCGAGGGACGATATGATCAAGCGAAAGAGGAGTATGCGAAAGCACTGGCGTTGATGCAGCATATATCCGATTCGTGGCATTGGCTTGAGGCCGGCTTGGCCATCGCCGAGGTTAGCCTGCAGACAAACGACCTGGTGGAGTTTAAGAAGTACATCCGTGAGGCCGAGCAGATGGCACGAGAGATTCAATCGCTAGAGCACCTGGCCAGGGTACACGGGCTCTGGCACGACTATTACTCGCTGCAAGGTGACCATGCCAACGCCATGTTACACTACAAACGGGGCGTTGCTATGCGCGACAGCATCCAGGGTGTACAGCGAAGCAACGTCTACCTCGATATGCGGGTGAACTACGAGCGTGACCGTAACGAGCGGTTAGTCGCTCGCATAGAGGCCGAGGCCGCCGCCAGGGAGAGCCGCCGGACGTACATCTCGTACATTCTCATTGCCATCATACTGATCGGTGGCAGTGCCACGGGGGTACTCTTCTACGCGTACAAAGAGCGAAACAGGAGTAACAAGCTCTTGAAGGAGATGGAGCGTACCCGTTCCGATTTCTTCACCAACATCACCCACGAGATACGTACGCCCCTCACCGTTATCCAGGGTCTCAACAAGCGGTTGCAAGAGCACGACTCCATCACCGAGAAGGAGAGGGTGGCCTACCGAAAAGCCATTGATCGTCAGAGCAATAACATGCTAAGCATGGTTAACCAGCTGCTAAGCGTGGCTAAGGTGGGCAGTGGGAGTGATAACCCGGGGTGGCGGCACGGCGATATCGTCCCCTACCTGCGTATGGTAGCCGAGACGTTCCGGCTGCACGCCAAAGCCAACCATTTAGAGCTAATCTTCTATACCGACTTGTCATCACTCTACATGGATTTCGTTCCGTTCTACGTGGATCGAATCGTGAGTAACCTACTTTCCAACGCCATTAAGTACTCTAACCCGGGTGATAAAATACACCTTATCTTCACTCAGCGAAAAGGGGGTGACGAGGTTATCCTGCGTGTTACCGATATGGGCGAGGGGATTCCCCCGGAAGATCTGGAACGTGTTTTCGAGATGTTTTATCAGAGTAAGCGTTCTCAGTACACGGATGGTAGCGGGATAGGTCTCGCGTTCGTACAGCTTATGGTGAAACGAATGGGCGGCACGGTGGAGGTCGAGAGTGAACTGGGTAAAGGTGCCACGTTCACGGTTAATTTACCCGTCAAGAACACCCGCCTCCCGTTCATCTTACCTTTGGAACCGGTTGAACCGGGTGAGGTGACCCAAACGAATCAAAGGAGTAAACCCAATAAGTGGGATTTTAACCCGGTAGCAACCCGATCTCCCGTGGATAGGGGATCCGATAAGGTTGCTGCCGACTTTGGTAGTGGGGGAGTAACTGTCAAGCGAGCGATGGATAGCTTGGTAGATGAAAGAGAGTCCGTAACCGAAGAAAGTGGCGGTATCGGTGAAGATTGGGGGGAAGAAGAGGGTGTTGACGGCTCTACGGCCGACCGTCCCTTGATCCTCGTGGTTGAGGACAACAAAGATGTGGCGATGTACGTGAAGTCGCTGCTCAACGAAAGTTACCGTGTGCTTACGGCATCTAACGGGCAGGAGGGCTTTGAGGTGGCGGAAGCCAATGTCCCCGACCTCATTGTTACCGACGTCATGATGCCGGTGAAAGACGGCTACCAGCTCTGTCAAGAGTTGCAGGGCAGCCGCCTGCTCAACCACGTGCCCATCATCATGCTTACCGCGAAGGTGGGTGACGAGGACAAGTTGAAGGGACTGAGTTACGGTATCCACTCCTATTTGAAGAAACCCTTTTACCCCGAGGAGCTCACGCTCCTGATCGCCAATATTCTTGATAGTAGAGAGCGACTGAAGGAGAAGTATTTAAACGTGATTATCAATAGGACAAAAGATGATAGGCTAAAGTCCGATGAAAACATGCTCTTCCTGCAAACCGTTACCGACCTTATCTATTCGTCCATTGCCGACCCCAACCTCTCCATTTTCTTCTTGGCAGAGGAGATGGCCATGAGTCCTTCCCAACTGAACCGTAAGATGAACGCTATTACCGGTTACTCTACTATTTCGTACGTGTTAAAGGTGAAGTTGCATAAGGCCCGAAAGATGCTTGCTGAAACCGAACGGAAGATCGCCGACGTATCGGAGGCCTGTGGTTTTCAAGACTCCAGTTACTTCTCCAGGGCCTTCAAGAAAGAATTCGGCTTCACCCCATCGCAAATCCAACGAAGACCTGAAAGCGGAAACTAACGCCTTGGCTTGTCATTTCTCTCTCCTTTCTCCTTTCTGTAGGACACGTTATATCTTGAAAAACAGTCTATTAGCTCTTTTTGGCGCATGAAAAGTCCTGATCGCCTTGAATGTTAACGCGTGAAAAGTTCTAACAGATGCGTGAAAAGTCCTACAACTTCAGGGAGGGATAAGTTATTTTTGCTAGGAATGTATTGATTGGTCATTCGTGCCGTTGCGTGCGTAATTCCACTTGAAGAGGCTGTAAAGCAGAATCACCAATTAATCATTGAGTTTAAAGTAACGAGTAATTTATTAACCATCTAACAATTCAAAAAATGAACAATGTAATTGACAATTTCAAGCAAGTAGTAACGGGCAAGTACGCCGATTTTACAGGTAGGGCCGACCGGAAAGAGTATTGGCTTTACGTATTGGCTATGATCGTGATTAGTCTGGTGCTGGGGCTGTTCACCACCCTTTTCGCCAAAGTTAAGCTGCTCTACATCCTGTTCGCGGTGTTATCGGGAGCAGTATCGTTGGCGCTGTTGATCCCCTCGTTGGCCGTAACCGTGCGGCGGTTACACGATATCGGCAAGGGTGGAGGATGGATATTTATAAGCTTAATTCCGTTTATCGGTGCGATCTGGCTTTTAATTTTGCTGATCATGCAGGGTGAACTGGATGAGAACCGTTTTGGGAAGCCGGTTGAGTAACCCATGCTTATTTTTCATTATTAAAAAATTTTCAAGCAATGAATCTTACATGTTTTAAACATGTAAGATTCTATTCACTGAAAAAATCAAATAATCGTATGAAACGAGCATGAAAACCATTTACACCCATGACAATGATTAAAGCGAGTTCCATACACCGAAATAAAAAAATAATCGTATGAAAAAAAGATGTGTTAAAAACAGTTGGTTCATCGTGCTGTTCACGGCGATAATGTTGGTGGTAACCGCGTGCAGTGGAGAAGAAGGACCGATGGGACCCGCGGGACCCCAAGGCGAACAGGGAATTAAAGGCGAACAGGGAGCCAAAGGCGACAAGGGCGATAAAGGCGAAGAAGGCGACAAGGGCGACAAGGGCGACAAGGGTGACCAAGGAGACAAGGGTGCCAAAGGTGATAAGGGCGATAAAGGAGACCCCGGTAACGCGAACGTGAAGTTCTTCGGATGGCGTTCTTTCCCGGAAGTATCGAAATGGGTGGGATACGGTGATGCGAAATACTTTAGGGTAAAAAATGAAGACTTTAACCTGTCGAAGGAAAGTATAAATAGCATTTATAATGGGTATTACGTGATATTGGTTTACGTAGTAAACGAGGATTCAAATTATATGTTTCCCCTTCCATTTATAATGGGTGCAAAAACCTATTCATATTTTGGAGTAGGCAAAAAGTGCCTCAATTTTAACTATAAAGTTGACAATTCGGGAGAGGGATATTTTCACTTGGACATTGAACTGCACCCGCTGGACAGCAACCCTATATATGCCTATCAAGGTAAATATATGTACCGGGTAATATTTATTGGCGTTGACAGCGGTACGATGCGCAGCACGTCATCGGCTCAAGAGCTGGAAAAAGAGCTGCGGGCACTCTCTTACGAGGAGGTGTGTGAACGCTACGGTATCGAGCCGTAAGGTGGCTCCGTGAAAATTCAGCCGCACGGCATTTTTAAAGACAGTTCAACTTTTCATTGTGCAAATCACACATTTTCAAATTTCCAAACTATGGCAATATTTAAAAAATTAAGGGCGGAGTTCATCGATATTATCGAGTGGACCGATGAGACGAGCGACACCATGATTTGGCGCTTCCCGCGCTATCAGTCGGAAATCAAGAACGGTGCGCAGCTCACCGTACGGGAAACGCAGGTGGCCGTGCTGGTGAACGAGGGGCAGTTTGCCGACGTGTATCAGCCGGGGCGGTACGAGCTTACCACCGCCAACATGCCTATACTAACTACCATCAGGGGGTGGAAGTACGGTTTTAACTCGCCCTTCAAGGTGGATGTTTACTTCGTGAACACCAAGCAGTTCCTCAACCAGCGCTGGGGTACGGCGAACCCCATCATGATGCGTGACCCCGAGTTCGGTCCCATCCGCATGCGGGCGTTCGGCTCCTATAACTTCCGGGTGCAGCCCGACCCCATCCCCTTTATCCGTAACGTGGCGGGAACCAGCGGTGATTTCACCACCGAGGGTATCAGTGAGCAGCTGCGTAACTTCGTGATCACCAAGTTTACCGACTACCTGGGCGAATCGAAGATAGCGGCACTCGACTTGGCGGCCAATCTCAACGAGTTCTCGGATGAGCTCACGCTGGCCCTTAAAGATGACTTCGCCGAGTACGGCATCGAGCTCACCCGCTTCCTGGTAGAGAACATATCGCTGCCCGAAGCGGTGGAAGAGGCGTTAGACAGGCGTACCAGCATGGGCGTTATCGGTAACATGACCGCCTACACCCAACTGCAGTTTGCCGATTCGCTGAAAGATGCCGCCAACAACCCTGCCGGTGGAGGAAACCTCGCGGGCGACGCCATGGGAGCGGGCATTGGCCTGGCGATGGCGGGACAGATGGCGCAGCAGATGGTGAACCCGCAAGGTGGGCAGTTTAATCCCAATGCACCACAGAAAGGAGCAGCCACACCACCGCCCATGCCACCGCAAGTCATGTACCACGTGGCCGTTGGTGGCGTGCAGCAGGGGCCGTTTCCCGAAGCGCAACTGCAACAGATGATTCAGCAGGGGCAGCTTACCCCCGACACGTTGGTCTGGACGCAGGGAATGCCCGCTTGGGCTGCCGCCAACAGCGTACCCGCGATCGCGCGGTTTTTTGGAGCGGTACCGCCACCGTTATAAAAAGAGACCGACATGTTTAAAACAGTCATTAAATACTAAAAACTTCATACACTGAACAATTAAAATAAAATAATCGTATGAAACCGACATGATTAAAATAATCATTAATCATCCTTGAAAATGATTATTTTAAACATCCAAGGTTCCATACACCAAAATGTAAAAGATTAAAATAATCGTATGAAAAAAATCGTTGTTCTCATTATTCTCGCGTTTGCCGTACAAGGTGCGGCTCTAGCGCAGGTAAACTTGAAAAGAATCGGCAGTCAGATTAAAAAATCAGCCGAGCAACAAGTAGAGCAAAAGATAAAAGAAAAAGTGTCGGAAAAAGCTGAGGAGACGGAGACCGTGATAACGGGACAATCTGAAACGGAGGCGGAAGAAGTTACCACGACAGAACAACCCGAAGTAACGAGAGAGGCTACAAGCGAAATAGCACAACCGGCTACTACTGAATCCGAGCAGGAGCCTGATGACCGCCCTGCCCCCACGGGCGATAAGCTGAAAGACAAATATAACAGCCTGTTTTATCGTATCAAGAAGTCGAAAGAAGCCACGGATATTAATAAAAAGCACGAGCATTTCCAGATTGCCTCCACGATGCGTAATTTCTTTTTAGAAAGAGGCGATTTTTCGGCAAACGACGAGCGATTCGAGGAGTTGACCAACGCGTTGAAACCGTTGTACGATGAGCTGAAGCCGCATAATTTCGAAAAGTTGGAGCCGATAAAAACCATTGATCAGATAAATGCAGAAAAATATGCCAAGCTCGATAAAGAGTATGGGATAAACTTTCGTTATTACGGCGATGATGCGGCTACTTTAAAGAATTTGGCGGAAAAAGAGTTCCGGGCGAAAATGTCCAGTTCTCACGACATCGTTTACTCCGATTTCAAACACGGCTGGATTGTTAACGAAGAGAGAAGCGGACAACAAGTGGTGGCACATATTAAAAGGCTACGTTATATTATTATTTACCACATGAGTGGCTATTACTATGTTGCAGAAGTCCTTTTCTCTCAGCGGGCACCCATTCTCGGGTCATATACCCCAGTGGACTGGCCAAGCGTAGGATTCTACCAAGACCCACTCGATAGCGGATATGTAAAAAATCATCTGCTGAAAAAAACAGGTAAGTAATCAACGGGTTACGAAGTTAAAGAATGGTATGAACGAAATAAAACAACCTGTTACCGATGTGCTGCAGACCAAGTGCCGCAGTTGTGGCGGAATGACGGAGTTTTCGCCCAAAGATCAGACCCTCAAGTGCCTCTATTGCGGCTCGTCTACAGAGTTGGATCTCAGGCCGGTAAAAGTAAAAGAGAACGACTTCAATTATTGGGCCGCGCGTAGCGATGAAGACCTGGCATCGGAGAGCATTGAGGCTACCGAGGTCAGGTGCAAGCAGTGCGGTGCCGTCACCACCCTGCCTCCCGAGCGGGCATCAAGCAACTGCGCGTTCTGCGGCACGCCGCTTATCCTCAACGAGGCGGTGATCAACCGGTTCTGGCAGCCGAACTACATCTTGCCGTTCAAGGTGGACAAGCGGGAGTGTGGCGGGATATTCCAGAAGTGGCTGGGCAAGAAATGGTTCCTGCCCAGTCAGCTAAAAAAGGGAAACGTGCAGACGGAGCGCTTTAAAGGCATCTACATGCCCTTCTGGACCTACGATGCCGATACCTCGACGAACTACAGGGGCGAACGGGGTATTAACCGCACGGTTACCTCGCGCAACGCTAAAGGCGAAGAGGTAAAGAGAACGGTGACCGACTGGTACAACGTGTCGGGACGGGTGAACCTGCATTTCAATGACATCGTGGTCCCCGCTTCCGATAGCCTGCCGCCCAAGATAATGAACCGGCTCACCAACTGGGATCAGATGAACTGCGTACCCTATCGTCAGGAGTTCCTGGCGGGATTTATGACCAATATATACAACATCGATTTTCGCGAAGGGGTTCACGTGGCTAAGGAGAAGATGGAGCAGGTGATCGAAGACAATATCAAAAGCGATATCGGTGGCGATAAACAACGCGTACGGAGTAAAGATGTGTTTTACCAGAACCTGATGTTCAAGCTACTGCTGTTGCCCATATGGGTCAGCGCCTTTCGCTACAACGGCAGGCTCTACCAGTTCGTGGTGAACGGCCGTACCGGGCAGGTTACCGGTGAGTACCCGAAGGATACGATGAAGATCATCATGCTCGTCGCGGCTATAATAACGTTTATCGCGGCATTGATGCTGATATTCGGGTAGAGGACTCTTTTCGTGACGAACGAAAAGGTAGAAAGTAAGAAGAAAAATATGGAGGATACGTATGAGTAATCGAATGGTGTCGCTTTTTTTCCTGTTTCTCATCCTGGTGCTTTTGGGTGCATTTGTTTGGGGTACCTACAACCGGTTGGTGAAGCGGGAAGAGGCGGTGAAAGAGGCGTGGTCGCAGGTGGAGAACCAGTACCAACGCCGGGTCGACCTGGTGATGAACCTGGTGGAGACCGTGAAAGGGTATGCTGAGCATGAGCAGGAGACCCTGTCACGGGTTGTAGAGGCACGGGCCGAGGCCACGCGGATGATGGTGGATGCTGAAAACCTGGACGCCGAATCGCTGGAAGCGTTTGGCAAGGCGCAGGAAGAGCTATCGGGCACGCTATCGCGATTGCTGTTGGTAATCGAGCAGTATCCCGACCTGAAGGCCAATGAGAACTTCATCATGCTGCAGGGTCAACTCGAAGGTACGGAAAACCGCATCGCCTTCGAGCGGAAAGAGTTCAACGAGAAGGCAAACAGGTATAACGTCTGTCGGCGCAGGTTCCCGAGGAACCTTGTAGCCAGGCTGCTTGGTTTTAAACGGCAACCATACTTCGAAGCCGGGAGCGGTACGGAAACGGTGCCCGATGTGCAATTTTAAAACACCTAAACAATGATAATGAAAACATCAACGCTTAAATGTATTGCTGCTTTTTCTCTTTTGTTTATCATCGCGGGTCTGCAGGCTCAAAACCGGTACCGGGTGGAAGATGTACCCAACGTGCAACTGCAGGACTATACCCGCTACGTGAGTGACCCTGAAAACGCGCTGGACATAGGAGATGTTTTGCTGTTGGACGAGCGGTTGGCCTGGCTGCGCGATTCATTGGCCCTGGAAACCGCTATCGTGGTGCTCCCGGCGATCGATACCCGTCAGTACGGGTCGGCCAAAGAGTTCGCCACCGAGCTGTTCAACCGTTGGGGCATTGGCGACAAGGAGATCCACAACGGGCTGCTTATCCTGCTCCTCACGGCGGATGGCGAGCGCGAAATAGTTTTTGAAACCGGTTACGGCACGGAGAAGGTGCTGACCGATGGCTTCTGTAAGCTTATCCAGGTTCAAAAGATGGTTCCCTTTCTCAAAGAGGGAGCGTACGGTGAGGGACTCATCGTTGGGGTGGAAGAGGTGGAGAAGATATTCAACGGTACCTCTGAATTTCAGGTAAAGAAACCACTCCTGAGTCCTGGCTGGAAACTGACTTTAATCTGGCTGGTGGGCGGGTTAATTCTTATCCCCATTGTAGAGCGGATGCGCAAAAAACGGATAGTGGAGAGCGATGACCCGTTCGTGAATGCCGCGAATTACAAGTCCCTTTCGGGTATCGGTTGCGTGATGGCTACCCTCTTTTTCCCTTCCTACTTTCTCTACATGTTATACAAGGAGTTTGCCAAAAAGGAGGATATGCCGCGCCTCAATTGCGAAAAGTGTGGCGCTAAAGGCCAGGTGGTATTGAAGTATAAACCTCAGGTAGAGCAGAAAGCCATTCCCGGGCAGGATGGGCTGAAGCGCTATCACTTTATCTGCGAAGCGTGCAACCATGGCTATAAGGTATTGGTTCCCTACAAGTACGTGGCGCCACAAACCTCATCGGGTGGCGGTAGCAGTTTTAGCAGTAGCAGTGGTAGCAGCTATAGTAGTAGCTCACGAGGTGGTTCATGGGGTGGCGGGCGCAGCGGTGGAGGCGGTGCGTCAACCAAGTTTTAATCCAGTTGCCAGGCAACCCCAGTTCGGTTGATTTTGACGAATTAATACCGTCTCGTGTAGGAGACATTGTTGAAAAACGGATTATGAAGGTAACGGTAAATAGAACAGAAATAGAAATATTTCAGGGCGCCACGGCGGGTGATGCCATACGCGCCTACTACTCACGCCACGGGCAAAGGGTACCCACACCTCTACCTGAAGTGCGGGATGCTTATGGTAACCTCGTGGCGCATGATGGAGCGCTGACGGAGGGGAACCGGCTGAGGGTTAACGTGACTTTTCCGGCTAAACGTCGTGATGCCTTCACTTTAAAAGGGCAAGAAACAGGTATAAAACAAGCGAAAAATCAATCTAAAACAGACGAGATATGAATAAGATAACACTGTTGAGCCTGCTCGTGCTACTGGCACTAACAGGTTGCGGAACGACAAGAAGGGGATCAGGTTCTGCGGTTTCAGATAGGGCGATTACGGGGGAAGCGGTTGTCGACAGGGAGGTTACCCTGTTAGCGGTGAACGATATGCATGCCACCATCGATAATTTCCCGCGACTGGCATTCATGATAGACAGCCTATGCGCGCTCTACCCCGATATGCTGTTGGTATCGGCGGGTGACAACCAGACTGGCAATCCTATTAACGACCAGTATCACGAGAAAGGACGTCCCATGATCGAGTTGATGAACGCCGTGAGATTCGACCTCTCGGCGGTGGGGAACCACGAGTTTGACGTGGGAGTAAAGAACTTTGCAACGTACACTCAAGATGCCCGTTTCGATTACCTGTGCGCCAATATACAATCGCCTGAGGGGATGGGATTTGCTATCAAGCCCTATACAATCATCACCATGCCTAACGGTTTGAAAGTGGGCTTCGTTTCGGTGTTGCACCTCAACCCCAACAATCTGCCTGAGTGTCACCCCGACAACTTAACGGGTTTTAGTTTTACCGACCCGTTCGAAGTGGCGCGAAAATACCTGCATTTGAAAGATAGTACCGATTTGCTGATTTACATGAACCACCTCGGGTTCGAAAACGATGTAAAGTTGGCGAACACCTTCCCAAGGGGAGTTGTGGACCTTATTATCGGGGGACACTCGCACACGAAAGTGGAAAAAGAGCAGATTCACAACGATATCTTGATTACACAGGCCGAGCGAAAGCTAAAGTACGCCACGCTTATTCGCCTCACCGTCAAACCCGACGGGCAAGTTCAACGCTCGATGCAGCTGCTCACGGTGGGACCAACCGGTAGCGAGAGTGCCGAGATTCGTGCCATGGTGGATGAATTTAACAGCAATCCCAAGATGCAAGAGGTGATTGCCGAGGCCCCCTTCGATTTTCGCACCATCGATGAGTTGGGTTACTGGATGGCCGATGCCCTGAAAGCGACTGCCAAAACCGAAATCGCGGTGATTAACAAAGGGGGCGTACGCATCAATCAACTCCCCGCGGGAGATATTACCCGCATGACCATTCTCACCATTGACCCGTTCGGCAACCAGGTGGCAACGCTAAACCTCACGGGGCACGAACTTAAAGCGTTTATCAGTAATTATTTCGTCCAAGATACATATAAGCTTATGTACCCCGCCGGTATGCATCTGAGCTATACCGTGGAGGGGGAGGATGATGCTAAGTTAATTGATGTAGAGCTGATTAACGAGGATGGAACACCCTTCGACATGGATAGAATGTATAGCGTGGCCAGCAACTCGTACGTTCTCGCTATCACCGATTTCAAAAGGAAGGACCCGGGTAAAACCCTCTCTATCACCACGGTGGAGGGTTGGATTAATTGGCTTCTGGAAGAGAAAACGGTGAAGAGTTACCAGGAGGAGAAAAGAATAACTGTCAATATAATGAATAATTAATAACGTGTGTTAGCGAACAGGACTGAAAGTATAAAGTGTAAAAAGAAGAATATTAAAAGCAAAGGAAGAAATGAAACGAGTTTTTACAATGGTCGTGTTGGCGGGGATGATTGTTATTGCCGGGTGTATAAGCAGTGGAGGCAAGGCAACCCGCGATGGCGACGCTGACGGTGCTGGCAAAGGTGAAGCTTACGACGGTGATGAGATGGCAAACGGCAATGGCGCGTACAACGGCACGTTTACTGGCTACTACAACGAGCGGTACGGCTACGGCATGGAGTACCCCGATATATTGATCCCGCAGGGAGAGGCGGATAGCGGCGACGGGCAGGCGTTCGTCTCGAAGGACGGGAGCGCTACCCTACGCGTTTATCACGACTTCAGGAGCCTGAGTGGCGACCCCGACCCTATCGAGAAGGCGTATCGGGACGACGTGAAACGGCTGAAGCCTTTCAAGCAGAAACTGCACGAGAGTCATTACGAGCTACAGGGCACTACCACCGACGGGAAGCAGTTTAGTCAGGTAACCATTCGCCAAGGGGATGAATATTACACCATCGCGGCGGAGTACGATAAGGCCGATGCCGAACTGTTTGCCGACATAGTACGGCACGCGTTCAACAGCTTTTACGTGATGGGCAGCGCGGATCCCCTCGCGGAGTTCGTGGTGAAGTTCGCCGACGACTGCTACTGGGAGAAGAACTTCAACCGAATGCTGCGCGATAACGACGGGCGACTGGCACGTTACATCGACCCCAAAATGGGGGTGCAACGCTACTACAACCCCGGGGCGGTGGCATACCTGTACGACCGGGAAAAGAACTTCGGGTTTGACGACTATACCGACTTCGATCTTGAGCCCGAGTCGGGTGGCGAGGTTTCCATAGCGCGACTCTCTCCCGATGAACCGCCCTGCGAACTGGAGTTTCGCGACGAAAGAGGTTATTTCATACTCTATTACGGTACCATCAGCAGCCTGCCCGACGAGGTGATAAACCCCGAAACGTTCGAGACACGCCCCGTGGAACTGCCTTATTCCAACGCGGAGCTGCTGGTGATCTACCTGCCGGGATTTTATAACGAGTTCATCCACGCCCGGGGGTTCTACTTCGTGAACACGCCCGATGGCTGGAAGCTGGCGTTCGTGGACGATTCGCTCTGCTCGGCATAAATAAACTATACCAGCATAATAAGCAGGATAAACCCGATAAACTCAAACGGAATGAAACCGACATGATTAAAATAATCATTAATCATCCTTGAGAATGATTATTTTAAACATCAAAGGTTCCATACACCGAAATGTAAAAAATAAAATAATCGTATGAAGAGATTAACATTCACGCTACTCCTCGTTCTCGCAGTCACGGTCGTGGGGTGCGGAGGTGGGAAAAAAGGGGGAAAAATAGACGGGACGAACAAAGCGAACGATACAACGCGATTGACTGAATCGGCATCAAACGAAAGCAACCCGACAAGTGAATCCGGGGTAACGGACGACACCCGATTAGCAGAATTTGACGAGGATGACCCTTTTAGCGAGCTGATCGTGCAATACACGCCGGCTCAGCTAAAAAAGATTATAGGCAAAGCGGAACCGGAGGATGTCACAGACCTGTTCCTGCTGCTGCCTGATACTGATTTCCTGCTCTATTTCAACTTTACCGCGGAGCAACGTAAAGAGATGTTGAAAGGAGAAACAATTCAGTATGTTGAATTGTCTGATATAGATGTCAAGAACGGCTATATCAGCAGCGGGTACGAAGGTACCTGGGAGATGTTCGCTAAAAAGATCGATGGTGTTTGGTGGATTGCCCTGTACGAGAACAATTGCGGGGAATATTGCAGCACCGTGCAAGCGAAAACCTACACCTACGGCGAGGGTAAGCTTGTTCAGCGAAATCACGCCAACCTCGCGGGATACCAAGACGTTTGGGTGGAACTCTTCGTCGATTTCGACCAACTGACCGAGGAGCAACGGGAACTGGCGAACGGTATTTGGGAGGCGCAACAGGAGGCGGAGAGAGACAGCTGGGAAGAGAACAACGGGGTGAACAGTGGCTTGCTGTTCCGTCTCCCGCGCGATGGTAAAAACATCACCATGTACGTAGAAGCTTATCCCTACACGGAAGCCGGTATTCCTGAGTCGGCCATCAGGGAGGTAACGACGGCGATTTGGGAGTGAAAAGGTAACAGGTAGAATTTTCTTAGGAGCGAGAGCAGAGCCAAGCTTGCTTGGGCTTTGCCGAGCGATGACAGAAAAGGCAGCGAAGCTGAAAGTGTAAAGTAACTTTAAACTCGATTAGTTTTATGAACTATAAACTATCAACCCTGTTGCTCTTCCTCTTCTCCTTGCAACTGCTTTGGGGACAGACGGAAAAGAGCTTTCCACACTACACGTGGATAGATCCTGTGGCATCGTACGACGTTGGCGCAAGGTTTGGCTACGAGAAAGAGTCGTTCACGCTGATCAACAAAAACTGCCGTAACCTGCCAGTTTCCGACCCGTGCCATGATGGCGACGAGTATTGCGACCTCACGCTGCTTGGCAGGTACAAAAATGGCTCGATGACGGAACATGTGAATATCCTTTTCACCCCCGGGCCAAGCGTGGACCCGCTATTTTCCATTACTGACAAGAACAACAACCTCATTTGGGCGGAAGCGGCCGAGGAGATGTGCATCAACTCGAACGGCATCATCTACCTGTCGGGCAACATGAACAAAATGTTTAACCAGCGGATGAAGCTGCAGTTTTCCGGTGGCAAGGTTACCGAGGTGAAACAGCCCTTTTATTACGTGGATGTGAAAGGCAAGTTGCTAAAGCCGGTTAAGCTCTATAGCGAGAAGGGGAACCGGGGCGAACTGGTGGCCACGCTCCCCGTGGGCTACGAGATAGAGGTGTTGCTGGCAGAGCCGGAGATGGACACCGATGAGTACGGGTATCGGAAACCGATGATGAACTACCTGGCGAGAACCGCATTCGGGCTGGTGGGCTGGCTTCGCCTGACCGAAGAGGATACCTTTCACATGAACCCGGTGGTGCGGGGATTAGGATTTTTAGGGGATTGAAAACTTTTGGGATATAGAATGCCAAAAGCTCGATATTCTCCTCGCTTAGTTAAATAATCTGCACAAATATGATCATTATGAAACGAGTTAGTTATCTATTGTTACTGCTTGTGACCGCTTTTTTGTGTCTCCATTGCTCTTCGAGCAAAAAAGCGCTGCAACACGGTGACTACTTTAAGGCTACGATGGAGGCCATAAAGGGCTTGCAGTCGAATCCTAACAGCAAAAAGTCCATCGAGGTATTGTCGCAATCGTACCCGTTGGCCAGGGAGAACAGCTTGCGGATAATCCAAAACGCATTGGACGCTGATGTTGTTAACAAGTATTCCGTTGTGGCAGATGAATACCTGGCACTGAACGCGCTGGCTGATGCCATTTACACGTGTCCCAAGGCGATGGAGCTTTTCCCACAACCTGAACAGTTTAGCAGCGAACTGGGACAAATTTTACCCTTGGCGGCGGAAGAAGCCTATAACCTGGGTGAGCGATTGTTGCGCTCGAACACCATTCAAGATGCCCGGGAGGCCTATGTCCAATTCATGAAAGCCGGTAACTATATGCCGGATTACAGGGACGTTCAAGAAAAGATACAAGATGCCCTGTTCGCCGCCACGCTCAAAGTGGTGGTGGAAAAACCCATCACACCGGAGAGGTATCAGCTCTCTGCCGACTTTTTCTACAACAACCTGATGGAGCGGATCTATAAAATAACCGAAAACCAATTCGTCCGCTTTTACACCTACGAGGAGGCACGAAACGAGCGGTTAAACAACCCTGATCAATACCTGGTACTTAGCTTCGAGGACTTCGCGGTGGGGAACATGCGCGAAACCCAAAGCACATCGGAGGTTACCCGCGATAGCGTGCTGGTGGGAACTACCACCGTGAACGGAAGAAAACAAGACGTGTATGGAACGGTGAAGGCGAACCTGGTTGTCAACAGCAGGGAGGTTGTTTCGCAAGGGATCCTTTCGGCGAAAATCGTGAATGCCGCTAACAACCGCGTGGAAAGCCAGCGTAACTTCCCGGGGAAATTCGTCTGGGTCAACGAGTGGGCAAGCTACAAGGGCGATGAGCGTGCGTTGTCAAAAGAGCAGCTGAAAATGACCAAAACCGAACCCATCATGCCGCCCCCTCAACAGCAGTTGTTCATTGAATTCACGAAACCGATATTCGACCAGGTCGTGAGTTTCACGAGGAGCTACTACGCGCGTCTGAATAGGGAGATAAATAAACGATAATCCCATGATGGAGCCGACATTTAAAAACAGTCATCAAGCATCGAAAACTGAAATGTAAAGAAAAATATTAACCGTATGCACCCAAGACAAACGTTTATCACGCTCGCGTTGCTCGTTGTGACCATGTTCGGCGCAACTTCACGCGCTGTAGCACAGGAACAGGTGAACGTGAAAACGCTGTTCGGCATGTTGCCTGCTGATGCTTTCCTGCTTCTGCCGCCGGATAATCCCGGCGAACTGGAAAAGCATATCAAGGTATGCGACTACAGAAACGGGTACCTTCGCCTGGAGTTTGAGGACCAGGGCAGCTGGGAAATGTGCCATTGGAACTTGAAAAACGGCGACAGGTTAATAGCGGTCAGTCGATTCGGGAGTTACTCTTTTTATCTGTACAGTAACGGAAAAGTTACGCCTACAACACAGTTTGGAGTAGAAGAGATGAACCGCGAGGTGGAAGAGAGCATGGCCATGAACTGTTGCGACAATTGGGTTTTCTTTCACGTTCCCCGTCGGGGAACCTCCGTTTACCTGACTGTTAACGGGTTGGAAGCGCAGGTCTACAAGTGGCAAAACGAGACATTCGTGCGCCTGAACGAGTATCCCACCCGGAACAGTACGCACCAGCAATTGCTTAATGGCTTCGTTGGCGCGCTCAACGCGGGCGATGCCGACCGCTGCTTGCAATACGTATTACCCACCTACGTGTCGGAGCAGTGTATGGGGCTGTTCGAGGGAAACAAGGAGCAGTTTATTTGCGATTTGATTGCCGGCGAAGACGAAACGGGCCACGTGAAACCGGCTAAGCTGAACGATATTAAAAAAGCGACGTACCGCTACACGCCCGATGACGGTTTTGTCAACCATACGGTTCTCATTGAACTGAGAAACGGGCGCTCCTGCACGTTTTATCCAAGCCTGGAGACGGTGGAGATTTTCGAACTGCTACCGGGAGGGGAAAGCGGCGAGCTATTGAGGACCACTCCGTATATTGTTGGCGCGGTGGGATAAGGGGGCAAATCAGAAGTTGAAAGTCAAAAGTTGAAAATGAAAAAAATAATCATTGTTATCATCCTTGCCACGCTTTGCCTCACGGCAACGCAGGCGCAAGACACAAAGCAAGAGGTGCAGAAAATTCGAGCAGAGTATAATTTACTGAAATCGCACATCGAGGGGCAAACCAATGATTTGGTTTGTCTTTATCTGGAAGATAACAAGTTCGACCAAAGAGAGCCGGGTGCACGTTATTACAACGAAAAAATTTACTTCTACTACACGCCTGACGAAAGGGAGTTAAAAATGGTCATCTTTGTATCCCAGTTTGGAATTTTTTCAACCTACGCGGAGTACATGCTTGATGGCGAATCGCTCGTGTTTGCTTTTGAGCAAGAGAATGAGGATAAAGAGACTGAAAAACGCCTTTACCAACGGGATGGTAAAGCCGTGAAATACTCCGTGGGCAACAAGGACGAAAACATGGCGGAAAATGAAGATGAAATAGCCATGCTCAACAAAAAAACCTTTCAAATGCTTCGGATTTTCAACGCCTACATGCTACGCGATTAATCCGACTTTAAACTTTTAAAGGTATGAGAACGGCGACTACCATTTTGGCACTTCTGCTTTTCGCTGTCGCGGGCATTTCGCGAGAGCGAAAACCGATCACGGTAGAATACAAGGGCGACCGTCCCAACATCGTGGACTTTGCCCGTGCCTACTTCAGTGCCATCGAAGAACGGGGCGACAACAGTAGCACTACTGCCAAACGTTTCAAGGCGGAATATGTCAATCAAAACCCGCGAAACGAGGTTATTGCCGTTGCTTACATTGTCGATCCCGATCCAAACGGTACAAACGTACGCGAAAGCCCGGGCGGCAAGGTAATAAAAGTCCTCTCAAATGACGCAAGATGGATTGTAGATTTATGCGAAGCGTGGAATGGCTGGTTCAGGATAGGCCCGGAGATTGACACCGGAGAGGACGATGCAATCAATTTAAAAACAACTAATTGCTGGGTGCATGGTTCTTTATTAGGTGCAAGCACAAGGAACTACGGTGGCGAAGTCTTGAAGTTTCATGCAAAACCTGACAGCAAAAGCACCGTTAATTTCACGGTGAGCAATGTGGTAGGTGTTAAATTTCTTGACGCAACGATGGAGTGGGCAAAAGTAAGCTACACCGACAATAATGGCAAGAAGCTAATCGGCTGGATTGAAATCGAATGGCTATGCGGAAATCCTTACACGACTTGTCCATAGTCTAGTTGCTAAACAGTATATTTTATACACCGAAAAGTAAAAATAGAATAATCGTATGCAACGGAAGATAGTGATTTTTTTACTGCCGATCATGGCACTCATGGTCATGGCACAACAGTGTACTTCACGGCAAGAAGTAAATATTGAAACCCTCTTTTGGATGCTTCCATCAGATGCGCTACCCGTATATGTTGACGTGGCCGACAGAGAGGCAACCGAAGCGCTAATGTTGGTTCGTGACCATGAGAACGGCTACCTGGAGCTGGGTGGTGCGCAGTCCATGTGGGAGATGTGCTACTGGAAGTTGAAGGATGGACGAAAACTGGTGGCGGTGAACAGCCTCACCGAGCAGGGTTCGGTTATTCGTACGTTCATTTACGGGAAAGGGAAGCTAAAGGAGGAGAGTGGCTACAAGCTGGGTGGGGAGCAAATGTTCGAACTGGAAGATTTCGTGGATGTTTCGCAACTGGAACCCGATCTGCTCACCAGGGCGAAAGAGGCGTTTGACCGGGGGAATTATCACCTCTACTACGGTTTGCCGCGGGAGGGGACCTCGTTAAAGGTGTGGCTCGATGATTATTCGCTGCTGGAAGAGTATGATGCCATTCCTTACGAGGCCCAAAAACAGGTCGTTATAAAATGGGAGGACGAGAAGTGGATTAAACAGTGAAAAATGAGACGTGGCAGTATTGGAGTAATAAGTGGCATTGTTATTCTTTGCGTGATTTTTTTCGCGACAGCCTTACTGGTTGATTTAGTCGGGGAAGGATGTTCTACTTGCGAAGAGGCGAAATTGGGGCCTAAGTTACAACGTTATGCAAGCAGCGAGTTGCCAAACAGTACGGCTCAAGATGCTGAACTTAGATATCGTGTAGAAGATGTGCCAAACGTGCAACTGCAAAATGCAGCTCGTTTTACCAGCGACCCAAATAACCTGATTGCAGAGCCTAGTCGCATCGCGATAGATAGTATAGCGGCCGTAATACGCGACACGTTCGACGTGGAGGTGGCGGTGGTGGTACTGCCAAATTTCGATGATAACCAATACGCTACAGCCCGCGATTTTGGCAATCAACTATTCAATACATGGGGCATTGGCAATAAAGAGACAGACCAGGGATTGCTTATCTTGCTTGTCTTGGAAGAAGGCAATAGAGAGATAGCTTTCGAAACGGGGTACGGACTTGAGGCTACACTTCCCGATGGAATTTGTAAGCGAATCCAAACGAAAATAATGCTGCCTTATTTGGCCGAAGCTGAGTATGGCGAGGCACTCGAAGCGGGACTGCTGGCGGTGCAAAAGCAGCTTGTTAATCCCGACAACGAGGAAATCATTAGCGATAACACTATTACAAGTAGTAGCGATGATGGGGATGCCCTGTTGGGGTTCGCTATTTGGACACTGTTTGGACTGGCTTTTTTAGGTTTTAATCATTTTCGGAGAAGGGCAGCAGTAAAAAAAGGCGAAAACGCTTATCAGAAGCAAATCTTTTACAGACGAATTAACCCTTTGAGCCTAATAGGATATTACATTTTTTTCCCGTATCTCATTATCCCTTACGCTCTGTTTTTAAATATCCCTTGGCGTAGGAGATTGCGTAAGAGTTTAGTATGCGAATCTTGCAAGTCAATAGGCGCGATGAAACGCGAGAAAGGTTCGAAGGTAGTTCAAATAGCTACAAGTGAAGCCGATGGAATTAGGCGCTACATTTTTACTTGCAAAAGGTGTGGGCATCAGCATTTTGAAGATATAAAAATTCCCTACATACCACCCTATATAAGTAGTGAAGGTTCGGGTTATAGTTCATCAAGCTACGACAGCTCATCAAGTAGTTCATCGAGCAGTGGAGGCTCTTGGGGCGGTGGCAGTAGCGGTGGCGGTGGAGCCAGCACGAGGTTTTAAAGATATGTATAAACTAAAAAGTATAAAATATGAAGACAAAATTATTGTTGTTTTTAATCGCGGCACTTATGCCGATAACGCAGCTTACAGCGTGCCATTCAGGCAAAAAAAGCGACACGGGAACACTCGTGGAGAAAGCGTTTTACTTAGGGGGACTGAAGTATGAAACCTGGGTGAAACTAAGTATCGGGACGGATGGCAAGGTGTCCGGGACCGTCGCGTCAAACGAGTACTTTGTAGATGGAGAGACAGTCTCATTCACGGGTGTGATCACGGACGGGTTGATAGAGGTGACGTTTAACGGCGAGCTACCCGTGGTGGGTGATAACTCGGAGTGGACCGATAAGCCGTGGCGCATCGAGGAGAGGGAGGGCAAGGAGGTGCTGATTATTCCATTTCACGCGAAGAGTTACGAAACCTTTGAATGGGAAGATACGGAATACGAGTTTGAAGCGATAGATGCCACGCTCTGCTATGAAGACGAATCGCGTCGCGTCATCGGTTTCTGGCAAGAAGATTACGACGGATTTATCATCCGCGTGGAGGCGAAGCAAGAGGGGGTGAAATCGTTCACGGTTCATGACGCCACGGCGTTCGAGTGTCTGATAGGCGATTTACTGGTGTTGAGCAACGGCACAAGCAACGTGCGGATGTTAGGTGTGTACGACCTGAACACGTGCTACAAACTATTTGAAATTGAAGAAAACTTCATGGGTGAGATAACGCCCGACGATGATCAGACCGGATTTACATTTTACAGGTACACCGAAGAGATGCCGCTCGTTAGATGGTATGCTACCGCTGGCGAATGGCGTGAAGTGAACATAGTACCGGCTGAACTGTTTAACGCCGATTTTGAAAAGAAGGTTGAAGAGGTTAGTGCCCATCTTTTTAACGGGATGCAATTGGCGGCACTGCAGAAAACGCGTGTAAGCACCGAGAGTAGAGAGGTAACTTACCTGGACGAGTATAAATGGAGCTATATTGAATAATTTGTGCTTTGTTTGGCTTACGGTTATTATGGTGGTGTAGAGTTTCTGGTTGATGATAGAAAAATTGGGATTCCCGGTAAAGATGGCAGCTATTGAAAAACTTTTAATGATATAATAACAATGAAGGTGTATTCAATTCCTTTAACATTACTGATAACCATTCTTTTCGTTACAGGCTGTAACGGACAGAATAAAACGAGCCGGAACCTCGCGCCTGCCAACAAGTTAACAGCAGAAGAGAAAGAGAATGAGCCTATGAACTATCAAGTGAAAATGCTCACTGGAGAGGAGCGGAGGAAAATTGAACAAATCCTCAAGAAAGAGAGGGAAGCGGGAAATATAGAACTCTCCAACTACGCCGGTCAAATTCATCGCTTCCTGTTTGTCTCTTACAAAGTTAAAAAGGCATTCATTGTGCTCGACGAGGACCCATCGGTACACCATTATAGTGCCATTATCGACACCGGGAGCGGTGAAATTTTGCCCAATTCCGAAAAGACGCTCGCGCGTATTTTTCAGACGGTAGATCTTTTCAACAACCGGGAACTCCCCGACAAAGATATCGTAAGTCTCATTTCGAGGGTTCTTTACGGGGGGAATCTGCTTACCGAAAACTTCCAACTGTTCGACGAGGCAGAACTTCCGGTCATCAAACGCGGTAAAAAGTTTATCAAATGCACCGCGTACCTAAGGACCGCCGACAGTGGTATGACGAAACCCTATGTCGTGAAACAGACGATAACGATTGATGATAAATTCAACATCACCTGTGATTGACAAACGTATGCAAACAAAACTGATGATGATAACATGTACCATCCTTTCTTGCTTTGGGTGCACTATGGCACAAAAAAAAGAGTTGGTTTCGGTAAGTTTCGACTACTCGGTTGAGCGTATTGATTACCGCCTCGCGGTAACGGTCGAAAAAACCGGCGACACTTTCAGTGGTACCTATCAAGAGAGACCAATGCAAAAGCCCGAAACATTCACGCTCACGGGAGACGATTTTGACGCGTTGACAGAGATAGTAGCGCGGATGGGGAAGCCGGCAAAAAAGCGCGACAAACCTGTTACTGACGAATCGAGGGAGGGAACCTTTACCGTTGTTTTCAACCGCGAAGGAAAAGATATAGTGCATCAATACGAGATAGGTAAATTTTCAACCGAAAGGGAGACTAACCTGAAAAATGAAGCCATCGACCTTATAAAAAGATGGATTGACCGACACAAAAGGAAAGGCGAAATCAGAATAGGTTGGACAAGAGCCCTTCCTGTCCACTTATGCTTTTCTGTTCATGCCGAACCGGCCGATTTGGTGGAATACCTGGGTGAGTTTGTTGAGCAGAGGAACCAGCAAGAGGGTGTGTCTGGTGGCGGCGAATCGGGGACGCATCGCTGGAAAGCGTTGAAACCGGGAGTGGTAACCGTCTGGAGTGAAGAGTCTCATTACCTTTATACAGCGGAAGAGTTGACCAAAGAGTTTGAGCCATGTTGCTGCTTTATCATCGATGAAAACCTCAACGTGCATTACTCGGAAGAGGAGACGAAAGCGGCGAAAGAGAGATTTAAATCCAGGTCGTCTGGCCGGGAGCTTCCAATTTCAAATTTTTAAAAATATGAGAACAATAATTTACCTGTTATCCATCGTTTTACTGTTTGCTTCCTGTGCCGGAAGACAACGAGACAAAGCTGAACTGCAACGCTTTGTAAATGCACACCCCGATAGTCCTACAGCCAAATTGGCAAAAACAGTATTGGAAGATAAAACCGTGGCAGATATGTTTCTGTTATTACCTGATGAAGCGTTTGATGGCGCGTACCCACCGGCATTACGACGGAAGATGATGGAGCAACCCGATAAAACCCACGTGATTCAAGAGGGGGAGCAAATCTATTGTGGTTGCGCGATTTTTATGGAGGAGGGGAATGAGATTTGGGCCAATTGCGAGTCCTCGTTCCCGCAATTCCAGGTCTTTTTTGGGCAACCACAGGGCAACAAGAGGCTGGTTACGGTGGTTGACCGCTACGGTTCTCCCGAAGTGGCAGCCGAAATAACGGCATATTGGTATAAAGAGGGTACACTGGAAAAAGATGACAATCTTTTTGCCTTTGTAAACGATGACGATCACTACGCGGCAGGCGTCTTTTACGACCTGGAGAAAGTGTCGGAAGAAGCGGCTAAATACGCGGAAGAGATTTTTTGCCCTGCTCATTTTCTTATATACGATTTTGATGTTTCTTCAAACGGTGAAATATCCATCAAAGCCTATTACGAAAACCCTTTCGATCACGATTATTACGAGATATTGGAGCCACTTAACAACTATTGCTTGCAATTTAAACGGGTAGACGACAAATGGACAAAAAAAAGGATGAAAAAGTAAAAACGACAGACCGAATTTTAAATCGTTACAGATAATTAACAAGCTTATGCATGCAACAAAGTTATTTATAGCCACGATTGCCCTATCTGTTTCCACCTTAGCATACGGACAAACGTACTCGGGTGTACAGTCTCAAGATGTAGAAAAGTGGGTGCGGGAAATCCGGCAAGAGTACAACCTTGTGAAATCGCGAATATCCACTTTGGAAAAGGATGGATACGCCGGTGAATTATTTTGCATGCACACCATCGACAACAAGTATGGAAAATCATATCCTGCAGTCGGTGAGTACCGGGCGGAAACATTTTATTATTACGAGCTGGAAGCCAATTTTCCACCGCGCTTGCGTATGGTTATCGAAACCACTATCTCGGCAGGTAATAAAGCCTATTTTGAAGCGCTTTACAATGAGAACGGCGAGGTTCTGTTTCTTTTTGAACAGAGCTCGTACGATAACAATAGGGCAAAACGGCTCTATTATAGCGAAGGTAAAATAATCCGCTACAGCGAAAATAACGTGGAAAAAAGACTCGATACAATGTCGGATGTGACCCTTGATGAGGTTATCTGGACATCTCGTGCGGCAACCGCTCATAAAACCCGATTTGATCTTTTCTACGAAGCGGAATAGAGAAAACATAATAATATGAGAACAGCAACTTATTTTTTACCCATACTGCTTTTTGCCTTGCTGATAACATCTTGCACCGGAAAACAGCGGGGCGGTTCCGGAGATGGTGACAACAAACAGGCCGTTGAACTCACGTTCGACTCCGTCGTGGTGGAAGAGACCATCCTGCTTTTCCCCGACAGGTCTATCGACGATCCACCTGGTGCCACGCTGAATATCAGCTTTACCTATCCCACCACTTTTGGCGCGGGAGAACAACTGCAAAAGCTGCAGGCCGTTTTCTACGCGAAGGTGCTGGGAGATGAGTTTTCAGATGCCGCGTCACCGCATGAGGCGGTACAGGCATACGCGGCTCAGTACACCGATTTTTACCGTGGGGATTTGCAGGATATGTACGAAAACGAGCTGGAGGAAGTGCTTGTCAATAACCCAAACGCCCTGCATTACGGTAGAGACGCCAAAAACAAGATTGTTTTTGCCAACGAAAACCTGGTAAGCTTCACCTGTTTCTATTGGGAGTACACCGGCGGAGCACACGGGTACGCTCCCCAATTCAACCATAGCGTGAACCTCCAAACCCTGGAGCCCGTAACGCTTGACCAGGTGTTGAACAGCAGCTACCAGGCACCCCTTACGGGGATTATCAAGGAGAAACTGCTACGGGTGATGGAGGAGAAAGTCAAGGATATATTCGATGCCCCCATTGACGATAACCAGCTAAAATCCTTTTTTAACGATTATGATGCGATTGAGGCGAACGACAACTTCATGCTTACCGAAACGGGTATGATGTTTACCTATAACCCATACGATATCGCGGCTTACGCTTCCGGGCTGTTTGAGGTGGAGATACCTTATGGTGAAATCGCCCACCTGCTCAACCGCGAAGCGTTTGAGAAACTTTTCCCCGGTAAGGACTGGTAGGGAGAGGTAAGGAAACGCCCTTATGAAAACTATCATAAGGCTGTCACTGAGCACCTTCGAGAGTAATTGTATAAAACATCAAAATAATAATTGTATGCAAACAGAAAGATTCGTGTTATGGTTATTGGGCCTCTCCCTGCTTTTCATCGTATCGGCACGGGATGGCATGGCGCAAACCCTTCCCGTGGGGGATCTGACGCCTTATGTTTTGCCGGATCCTTCATTGAAAAAGAGCAGCAGCGCTGTAATCACGTTAAAACAGTTGAGCGTTAAAGCAAATGAGATTATCGATGAGGGTAATTGGTTTTACTCCAATGAGTTGATTATTCCTCTATACTTGCTTCCTGATGAAGGGACGAATACCACGAGAATGGCACCCTATAAGCTCTCTCCCAAGGTACCTTTGGTGATAGGAAACTTGAAACTGATAAAGGGAATTAATGATGCAAACGGGAATATTTACCTGTATGGCACCTCTCATTTAGATGTTCGTTACATGGTAATCACCGACACCAATAATACAAAGGTGTTGCATTTCCTGGATTTTGGGAACTACCTGGGTGTAGGCAAAGCCGACTTCGATTATTGGCTGATGTCCATTAGGTGGGCAGCCATCGAGGACAACATACTGTACGTTTCAAACGCGCACCCCACCTATGCCGAAACCACGAACGGGATAAACGCGTTTATTACCGCCATCGATCTTTCCAACTATCAGGCGTTATGGCGGAGCGATTACCTGGTATCCAACGCTTATAACTTTGAAATCATTGGTGACAATATCGTTTGCGGGTACGGTTTTACAGATGAGCCCGACTTTATATACATCCTCGATAAATATACCGGCAAAAAACTGCATACCATAAAGGTGGCTACCGGACCAGATTATATTATTCGCAAAGACGATAAGCTTTACGTGCGCACGTATAACCGGGATTATCTATTTCAGATAGGGTATTAGCAAAGCGTACATTAACATACGGTATACAGCATGTATATAATTACACTACTGTTCATTAAAAAAGTGGACGATTAAAAATTAAATAATTACAAAAATGAAGCAACTGTTTCTGATAATAAGCATCACCCTGTTCACGCTATTCGCGGCAGGTAACGTGCAGGCGCAACATGAGTTCCGTGACGCGAGTGGCAGGCAAATAGGCAAAGTGCAAACGGATGGTACCGTGCGGGATGCTTCGGGTAAGCAGCTGGGGAAGTTTGAATCGAGCGGTACCGTGCGTAACGCCGCGGGGAACCAACTGGGTAAAATCGAATCCAACGGCACCGTGCGTAGTGCATCGGGCAATCAGTTTGGCCGGATCCAGTCGGATGGTGTCGTGCGTAATGCCGCAGGGAACCAGCTTGGCAGGGTGGAAAACGATGGGACCGTGAGAAACGCTCAAGGAAACCGACTGGGAAAAGCCACGGGACACAATAAACAGATTATAGCCGCGTCCTACTTCTTCTTTTTCTTTAATAAGTAAAGTAAAGAGATAATATACCGTGTTTTTTCATGAATCGCGGAAAACCTGTATGTTTACAGATGAAAATCGAGATAAACTATTCAGTCATGTGCAAACTACGCTTCCCGGTTTTTCTTATCCTTGCTGTTTTAGTCCAGGCGTGCGGAAACGTGAAAGATCGGTTTGAACTACAAACGGGCGATTTGCTGTTTTCGGTAGGGAAGGAGAACTCGGAGCTACTTATCGCTATTCAAAACAGCACGGGGAAAGACAAGGATGTTCCTTTTACACACGTTGGAATAGTAAGCGTTGAGGAGGGCAAAATCTATGTGCTGGAAGCAACGGCGCCTGAAGGTGTGATAAAAACGACACTGGAGGATTTTTTCGGGAAAACGGCCACGTTGAATGATAACCCCCTAATAGCCGTGGGGAGGGTGAAAAAAGAGTTCGAGTATACCATCACCAACGCGATAAAAAATGCGGAAAAGCATTTGGGAAAAAGATACGACTACGTTTACAGTGAAACAAATGATCAGTTTTACTGTAGCGAGCTGGTTCGTTTCGCATTTTTAGATTTGCTGGGGAATCCCATTTTTGAGCCGTTGGCAATGTCTTTTATAAATACCGAAACCGGCACTGTTGACCCCTATTGGGTAAAACATTTCGAAAAATTGGGCGAACCCGTTCCCGAAGGTGAACCAGGGACAAATCCCGCCGATATGGTGCGATCACCTGTAATAGATATCGTTCACGAGTACTATTAAGCTCATTTTAGTTTTAGCCAGTTTTTTAACAATACCCACACGCGGGGTATAAAACATACGCGGTTTTTTCCAGTTGATATTTTGGTGTAATTATTGGTCTATGTTTACCGAAAACTGGTCTATTTTGTATATATGCACGAAATAGACCACCAATCCTCTTTTTTCTTTCACCACAGCATAGTAATTTTATCAAAAATTACAGGCATATTGTTAGTTCTGTTCCTTCTGCCATAAGGAGACATGGAAATTTCTAGACAGGGGAAATAAGGTTTTGATAGCTAATGAAAGAGAAGAGATGAAGTTTTCAGGTAATAAGTTCAATCCATTAAAATTAATAAACATGAGAAGATTTTTTGCAGCGATCACGCTGGTAGCTGTGATTATTATTGCCGGCTGTACCGACCTGGATGATATTTACAGCGAGATCGATCTCCTGAAAAAACAAAACAAGGAGCAAACTGACAAGCTCACCGAATTCGAGTCGTGGTTGAGGAGCGTGGAGCAGTTGACGAATACCGCTAACTCAGATATTGTTGCCATCAGTGGGCTGATAGATGCCCTGAACAAAAAGGTGAGCGTGGTCTCTTACAAGGAGCTGGCTGACAAGAGCGGCTATGAGCTTTCCATGAGCGATGGCAGCAAGATCACCCTGAAGCACGGTGCCAAGGGCGACAAGGGCGATAAAGGTGCCCAGGGTGATAAAGTTGTTATGGGAACAAAACCATTTGGTCCTGACGATCGCCTCTACTGGACCATTGACGGTGAGTGGCTACTTGATGCCAACGGCAACAAAGTACCCGCTACGGGCCCAAAGGGTGAGCAAGGCATACAAGGAGACCAAGGCGAAAAAGGGGAACCCGGGCTTACTCCCACTTTGCGGATAAATACTGCCGGTAATTGGGAAATGAGCCTCGATAACGGCATCACATGGCAAGAGGTGAAAGATGAGAACGGAAATCCCGTGCAAGCTATTGGGCCTAAAGGCGATAAGGGCGAGCAGGGTGAACCCGGCAACGACGGTGATGCTAACCTTACAATCACCGAAACCGCCGAAGCCATTACCATTACGTTTAATGGTACGAGTTTCGTAATTCCCAAAGGTGCGCCACTGCCCCAGTTTGACGTTGATTTACTTATCGGCAAGTGGAACATGTTGTTCATTCAAGAACCCGACAATAGAGGCGGATGGAGAAACATTGATCCCTGGGAGGGCTATTGGATGCATTTTATGGATGCGGCTAACGGGTCATGTCCGGGTGAAATGTATGAACCGTTTGCTTATACCCTGACCGACGGGAATAAATTAGAGGTAAGCGAAATCACATGGCAGGAAGGTCCTACCCTCTTCAACATAGATAACTTTACCATCATACACTTAGACAACGACTATTTGATCTTGGAATTCGTTCACAATGACCAAAGAATGCGTCAATATTATACCCGTGGTGTTCCCCCTAATCCGCTCAAGTTTGTCACTAAGTACAACTTAAACCCAGACGTTGGTTTCGTGTCGAACAGTAGTTTCGTGACGGATTCGACCGCCTGCGATGTAAGCGGTTACTTCCATTACGAGGGCCTTTCTATCTTCACAGATTTATTGCATGTCTATTCTTCGTCCTACTTCCTACCGAGCGCAGAGGAGTGGCGATCTGTTATACCGGGTAACACCGATTATGTGAATTTTAACACCTTTTTTACGACGTTTGCTTCTGAAGTTGCCGAGACCGTAATGGTACAAGGTAAAAGCATCACGATGAAAAGCGACTTTATAGCTTTTTCTGCTATTCTTGGTAAAGTCGCTTACGCGATCCGCTACAAGGGCACAAGCATGGTGTCAGGATGGAAGTACGAGTATATCAGTAATGGGAACAACACCCATATGAAGGTAACTTCACGCAGCTTTTACGGGAAAACGCTCCCGAAAATATGGGATATTCGCAATGAATTTAAGAATAACGATGAGAACGATGTGATCCGCTACTTCCCCGCCAGCGGCTATATTGATGAACCGTATGGGACACCCAAAAACGTGGGTACTAATGGCTATTTTTGGTCTTCTACGCCGATTGGCAACAACCTCGCGTGCGGTATGAGCTTTAGCAGTGACAAGGCATACTCGAACTACATCGACAAGGCCAGCCATAAATATAGTATACGCCTATTTGTAATAGGAGATTAGATGGATTGAATTTGATTCGTCGTGTTGCCGAATTTTCGCGGCATTTGATTAGGGTTGGGCTTATGTTCCAACCCTTTTTTGTGTCGGGTATGGTTTTACTTCTTTCAGGGTGCCAGTCCTTTTGCACGTTGATTGCTCAACCAACTCATCACGTTGGCCGGGGGACGTTTCGCGAGCAGTTCTTGCTTCATGAAATCCATGTAGGGTGCCACGTGCGTGAAAAAGCGGTAATACCCTTCGCAGAGGTAGTTCAGCCCCTCGTTCCCCTGCTTGTCTTTGATGAACCGGTTCTTGGGGCACTCCCCGTAGCAGGCAAAGAGCATGTCACACTCCTGACACTGCTGGGGTAGGGCATCGTATTTGTCATTGCCGAACTGCTGCTGCTCTGGTGAGTACATCATGGAGGTGAGCGTCTGGGTGTAGATATTGCCGAGGTGATATTTGGGAAAAACGAAGTGGTCGCAGGAGTAAACGTCGCCGTTGAACTCCATCACGCCGGCGTGACCGCATTGTCTGGCCAATGTGCAGACACCCGGCTGTTCGCCGACCCAGTTGGCCAAAGTGGAGTCGAATAGCTGGATAAATATTTTACCCACGTCTTGCTTGACCCACTCGTCGAAGATGGTGCAGAGGAATTGGCCCCATTTCCTGGCGGGGACGGTGAAGGGGGCTAGCTCCGTTTCATTCCCCGTCTCATTCACCGTGGCTAACCGGAGACCCGAATTTTTA
The DNA here is from genome assembly GCA_050951125.1 of Fermentimonas sp. Classification (GTDB taxonomy): domain Bacteria; phylum Bacteroidota; class Bacteroidia; order Bacteroidales; family Dysgonomonadaceae; genus Proteiniphilum. The sequence continues at coordinate 269,243 of JBMNIR010000006.1, forward strand.
GCCGTCGTCTGTTGGTGGGAGGTGGACTTCCGAATACGTTCCACGATGGGGGTGAACTGTAGGAACTGGCAACCGATCTCCTTGAAAAAACGGTAAAATTCCAGTGGGTAGTCCACGTTGTAATCGTTCACCACCGCCATGCAGTTGAATTCCACGCCGTGTTTTTGCAGCAGCTCTATCCCCTTCATCACACGGTAAAAAGAGGGGCGACCCATCTTGTCGCGGCGGTATTCGTCGTGAAAATCCTGAGGGCCATCGATCGAGATGCCCACCAAGAAGTTGTTCTCCTTGAAGAAGGTGCACCATTCGTCGTTGAGCAGGGTGCCGTTGGTCTGGATGGAGTTGTCGATCTGACGCCCCCTCGCGTACCTCTTCTGTAGTTCCAAAGCCCTCTTGTAAAACGAGATGGGGCGCATTAGCGTCTCACCACCATGCCAGGTGAAGAGCACCTGCGGCATGGTTTGTGACTCGATGTATTGCTGGGTGAACCGCTCGAGGAGCTCATCGCTCATCACCTGGCTCTTCTGGCTGTAGAGATGCTCTTTCTCCAAGTAGTAGCAGTAGTCGCAAGCGAGGTTGCACTTGGAGCCTACCGGCTTGAGCATAACGTACATGGGTCTGGCAAACGGGGCGTAGGTTGACATGTTTATAAACAAAACAAAAAAAGGGTAAGCTTACTATATCGCGCCGCTACAACCAAATACCCTTGCTTCGGTCAAGACCTGGGGGATTCAATGGGAGCTGGCCGTATAGGACTTACCCGGCTACAAATATACGGTTTATTTTTTTAGTAGCAAAACGCCCGGAACCTTTTATGCTTTTCCGCTTGGATAAAGCCTTTTTTTCATCTACTTTTGTATGGGATAGGGGGTCGATTCAATGGAAATCGCCCTTACGCCTTTCCCCGGCTATCCCAAGTCAAGGGAAAGCCAATTTGGGAGGAGGGCACTCCAACGAAACATAATTAATGGGAGAAAAATGTAAAACAGCGGAGTATGGACATTGTAGACCGATTTATCAAGTATGCTCGTATCGATACGCAATCGGACGAGAACAGCACGCAAACCCCAAGCACGCCAAAACAGTTTAACCTGGCGAAGGAGGTCGAACAAGAGGCCTTCGAGATGGGACTCGTCGATATTAGCCTCGACAACAATTGCTACTTCATGGCGACTCTGCCGGCCAATACCCGGGATAAAGTGCCGGTCATCGGCTTTATCGCCCACTTCGACACGAGCCCCGATATGAGTGGCACGGATGTGAACCCAAGGATCGTGAGTGAGTACGACGGGAAGGAGATCGTGCTTAACGAGGAGCTGGAGGTGGTGTTGTCGCCCGACGAATTCCCCGAATTGCTTAACCACGTGGGGGAGGATATCATCGTGACAGACGGCACCACGCTGCTGGGGGCGGATGATAAGGCCGGTATCGCGGCCATCATGAACGCGATGCAGTACCTGATCGATCACCCGGAAATAAAGCATGGGAAGATCCGTATCGGTTTCACGCCGGACGAGGAGATCGGGCGGGGTGCCGATAAGTTTGACGTGCAGAAGTTTGGCGCCGAGTGGGCCTATACGATAGACGGCAGCGAAGTGGGTGAGCTGGAGTACGAGAACTTCAACGCGGCCGCGGCCAAGGTGAAGATTCAAGGGCGGAATGTCCACCCCGGCTACGCGAAGAACAAGATGGTAAATGCGCTTCACCTGGCGAACGAGCTGGCCGCAATGTTGCCCGAGGAGGAACGTCCCGAGCATACCGAGGGGTACGAGGGCTTCTTCCACCTGATTTCGCTGGGAGGTACCGTGGATGAGTCGGAGATCGCTTATATTATCCGGGATCATGACCGCGAGAAGTTTGAGCAACGCAAGCAGTTGATGGAGGATGCCGTGGCCCGGATGAACCGGAAGTATGGCGACCGGCTCACGTTGGAGATGAACGACCAGTATTACAACATGAGGGAAAAGGTGGAGCCGGTGACGCATGTTATCGACTACGCGTACCGTGCCATGGAGGAGGTGGGGGTGAAGCCCAACATTAAGCCCATTCGCGGGGGAACGGACGGTTCCAGGCTCTCCTTCATGGGACTTCCTTGCCCCAACATATTCGCTGGGGGGATGAACTTCCACGGCAGGTACGAGTTTCTGCCCATCCCCTCGATGAAAAAGTCGTCAGAGGTAATCGTGAAGATCGCGGAGCTGGTCGCGAAAGGCACGGAGAGTGACGCTTGAAGAATGGATATAGAAATATAAAAATAAATGTTTGAAACATATGAAAACAACACCGTTTACTGATTTACATATCTCATTGGGTGCCAAGATGCACGAGTTTGGCGGGTACAACATGCCTATCGAGTACACCGGCATCATGGATGAACACCTGGCCGTGGTGAACAGCGTGGGGGTATTTGACGTGTCGCACATGGGCGAAATCTGGGTGAAAGGACCCCACGCGTTGGAGTTCCTGCAGCGGGTGACCAGCAACGACGCGTCGGTTATCCCGGTGGGGAAGGCACAGTATACCTCGTTCACGAACGAGGAGGGGGGTATTGTAGACGACTTTATCGTCTACCACTACGAACCCGAGAAGTACATGATGGTGGTGAATGCTTCCAATATCGAGAAGGATTGGGAGTGGTGTAACCGCTGGAATAGCATGGGTGCCGAGCTGGAGAACGCTTCCGACCATATGGCCCTGCTGGCCGTTCAAGGGCCCAAGGCGATGGCGACGCTGCAAAAGCTGACCGAGGTGGACCTGGCTTCGATCCCCTACTACAGCTTCGTGACCGCGCTGTTCGCGGGGGCGAAGGAGGTGATCATCTCCAATACCGGTTATACCGGGGCGGGAGGGTTCGAACTCTATTTCTACCCCGAGGAGGGGTTGAAGATCTGGAACGCCCTGTTCGAGGCGGGTAAGGAGTTCGGTATAAAGCCGATCGGGCTGGGCGCACGCGATACGTTGCGCCTGGAAATGGGGTTTTGCCTCTACGGGCACGAGCTGAATGAAACCACCACGCCCCTGCAGGCCGGCTTGGGATGGATTACCAAGTTCGCGGAGAACAAGCCGTTCATCGGGCGGGAAGCGCTGGAGAAAGAGAAGGCGCAAGGCATTAAGCGCAAGCTCTGCTGCTTCGAGATGATCGACCGGGGTATACCCCGACAAGGGTACGAGATCGCGTACCGGGATGAGGTGGTTGGTGAGGTGACCTCAGGTACCATGTCGCCCACGCTCAGAATTGGAATCGGGATGGGGTACGTGACGCCGGAACTCGCGAAGCCGGGCACCGAGATCGAGATAAAAGTGCGTAACAGGAACCTGAAGGCGAAGGTGGTGAAACCCCCGTTCAGGAAGTAGTGGCATCAGCCAAATACCACAGAGAAGAATACTCAGAGACTGTCTCACCTCACCCAACTCCCGGGTGAGGTGAAATCAGGATATTTTATCTTCTTATAGAGCCAAAGCTACCAAGATAAAGGCTCCTTCATTAAGGATTGGAGCTTGTTGTTTTTAAATTACCCCAAGCCTCCATGCCATCATCTTTTTTAAGATAAAACTGCATGGTGTAATAGTCACTGCCCGAACTCCTTGTGAACAGAGTTTGAGAACTCGAATTCCTTGTTAATCGAATTGCACCGTTCACAATATTTTGATGACTGAAGTCAATCCATACAAAATCTTGCTCAGCTTCGGGATTCGTCAGATGACTGATTTCGACCAATATGTTGCCCCAGGCCTCACTTGACATCTCAATCATCTGGCCCAGCATACTTTCAGTCAAACCTAATATAACTCCATAAGAGATCGTGACTCCATCAGGAACACCTTCTGGGTACATTCCCTTGGTCCAGTCTACAGTATAAGATTCGCCACTTTTCTCAATACTCACATAGTCTCTTTCATCTTTTATAATCTCAACAACCTCTTCCCCGATACGAACCACGTTTTCTCCCAGTCTTTTAGCCTTCTTCAGTTGACCTTCGTTGCTGTCATCTTCCTCCTCCTCCGCGGTTATTTCAGCTTTGACGGAACCACCCCACACGATCGGCACGTTGGTCTTAAATTCTGCTGTCACGCTGCCTTCGGTGAAATTTTCTTCTGCCGTGAAGGTAATTTCCACCGTGCCGTCCGGGGCGGTTACACCGGAAGCCGGGCAACTGCCACCGACCGCCGTGAACGTGAGGGTTTTACCTTGCACGGGAGACCACTCCCCGGTTAACGAGGAGTACATCTCAAGTTTGAAGGTAATCGGCGCTTTTCCGGTTTCAGGAAGTATCTGCGATGTTGGATTAGCGGTCAAGCGGAAGTTGATGATTTCCGCCTCCCATAGCTCAGCCTCAACCGGGTCTCCCTCCTCATCTCCAAGCACGATTTCTGCCTTGACATTGCCTTCATCCGTGCTGGTCAGTGTAAAGGTTACCTCCACATTACCCTCGCCATCGGTATAGGCATACTCTTTGTCCAGCGTGCCTCCTTCCGCCTCGAAATGAACCAGCAAGCGCGACCCATTGTAAGTGGTGCCGGTGAGGTGATTTTTATGGGTAGCATGGTATTTTATAACTTTCTGTTCGCCGGTCTGCATCAAGGTTGGCGTCTCGGTCTTCAGAGTCAATGCCTCCGGAAGAGCTACTATAGGCAGATCAAATAGATTAATCGGATCAATTTCTACCAATTTCTTCTCAGTGAAGAAAAGATCCAAGTTAAGGGCAAGCTCCAGATCAATACCGGTAGAGAGTCCGGCATTCCACCCGAAATAGCGTTGTTCAACTAAACGCGCGTCCGCGGCAGCTTTCACGTAGGGCTTGGGGTTGATGGTTGGGCAGAGAACGCTGTAGAGTCCTATCTCTATGGAGGGGTAGGTATAGATTCCTCCCTCCAAATGGGCGTGTGCATCAACCGTGGGGTAAATAAGTTCCAAATTCCTTTCTATTCCGTAGATGGGCTTGCCACCGGCCTGATGGTCCCATTCAACACCAAGCTTCGCCGTCATCCCGGCACTTACACCGCCTGAAACCGATACCTCACCCTCTGCTTCCGCACTCAATTCTGCCATCAAATCGGATGAAACCGACACGTACACGGGAACAGTCCCCACCATGAAGGTAAACCTCGTCTTCACGATCTCTTCCACGAGTGTGAACTCCTTGCTAATCTCCGCGCCTGCAGTAGCTGTAATGTTTAGCGCCAGGTTCATGTCGAACCCACCTTCAAGGTATATGCTTAAACGCTCCAGATCACCTATGCCGGCATCTTCCCATGGCACCTCTCCGAAATCAAACTCAAAAGTGCCCTTAAGTCCCACGTCAAAATTGCATTGTTCCCAGGATAGGCTTAAGGGGCCTTCTTCCCACAATTCGGCACCATCCATATTCTTCTCCCACTTGAACAGTTCCTGGGACATCTCTTCGGATGCTCTCGTCATGTCGTACACGGGAATATATCTTTCCCCGTTGAATATTTCCACCCGGCTCGGCGTGTAGATAGGATTGAACGGAGATCGGGTCGTTACTCCCGATTCCGTGGAGAGGGTAAATTTACAGTTCTTGAACAGGTGCCCCATCTTACCCTCCGAGGTTTTTAACGATAAGGTGCCGCCGCTTTTCGTTTGGGTAGCGGACGAAACGAGCCGGATGTGATACTCCCCGGATTGGTCCGGGACGATGAGCACATCATTCTTTTTCATGGGCGGAACATTCTCTTTGAAATCAATTTCGATATCGCCGGAAACTAAATCGAACGTATGAGAACTTACATCCTTCTCCCAGTCAATGGCAACATACCCGGCAATCCTGGTGAAAACGGGCGCGTTATAATAATAGAGGTGGTTTTCACGGGGAGTCAGGGATTCGCAGGACAACGAGTAGACAAACGCTTCTTGTGGGGTGATGGTCAACTCGAGATCTGTGGCGCCCCCCGGGAAGATCGAGACAAAGATCATCTCCTCGCTACCGGCTTCTTGATCGCATGCCACGTTGATGTAGGAAGGTTCGGTCCCCAGTGTAAAGGTGCCGGCTTTCAGATCAAACGAGCCTTCTACCACCAGACCGCTGCCGCTGACGGTCAATCGCGTGATCTTCATGCTGTGCGAACCGTCCAACGAGGGTTTTTTAATCCCGAGGACCGCCATCTTACTGCTGAACGAGAGGGCCATCTTTCCGGCTGAGGCTTTCCCGGAAGCACTCATCAGCATCGGAAGGGTCCGCTTGGACTGGTTCTGTATGTTTACCTGCAGTTTCCCGTTTGTGATCGAGGATGCCTGACATCCATCAGCATAGACAAAATACGCCGTTTCCCCATCCTTGGGTTCTTTAAACGTACCTACTTTCTTTAAACTGGCGGTACCGTCGTCTGCAACCTCATTCACTTCATAGGTCATCTGGACATCGACGGTGCCATTGTTGTAATAACCGATGATCTTGTCTCCCTTCTCCCACTTGGGAGTAAAACCTTGACTTTCACCTCCTCCTGTTTCATCGGTCATGGTCTTGACCGATGCCCAATCCGCGATCACGGCAGAAACAACAAGTTCGGTCTTATCGTTGTCCGGATCAATCTTACCGTTGTTCGGGTCAACGGGTTCATCCAAATCGGTCTTGCAAGAAAAAACGCTCGCCAGCGTGACACAGAGAGCGAAAAACAGCGTCAGCTTGTTCTTAATTACACGCTCCCATCCTTGTTTTGATAAGTTTGTTTGTATGTTCATCATAATAAGGTAATAGTAGTTATTGAATCAATATGATTAGTGGACAGTAGTAACAATAGATTTTTGCTCCGAAAGCAATAATAAACGTGAGCGCAGAATTATTGGTAAATCTCCTTTTTTCCCGCGAGTAGCGTGTTCTTCAATAACGAGACGATGGTCATGGGACCTACGCCGCCGGGGACGGGTGTGATGTAGGAGGCTTTGGATGCCACCTCATCGAACTTCACGTCGCCAGTCAGCTTGAAGCCCGATTTCGTCTTGTCGTTCGGCACGCGGGTAGTACCCACGTCGATGACTACCACGCCCTCCTTCACCATGTCGCCTGTTAAAAATTCGGGCACGCCAAGGGCCGCGATGATGATGTCGGCTTGCAACGTGATCTCCTTGATGTTGGGCGTACGGCTGTGGCAAACGGTGACCGTGCAGTCGCCCGGGTAGGCTTTCTGCATCATCAGCATGGCGGCCGGCTTGCCCACGATGTTGCTGCGACCCAGGATGACGCAGTGCTTCCCGCGGGTCTCGATCTCGTACCGCTTGAGTAGCTCTATGATCCCGGAAGGGGTGGCCGAAAGGAAGCAGGGCATGCCTAGCGACATGCGCCCCACGTTCACGGGGTGAAAGCCATCCACATCCTTGCGGTAATCGATCGCCTCGGTGACCTTCGTCTCCGAGATATGCTTGGGGAGAGGTAACTGGACGATAAAGCCATCGATGTCGGGGTCGTTATTTAATTGATTCACCCGGTCGAGCAGCTCCTCTTCGGTAACATCCTCTTCGTAGCGGATGAGGGTGGAGTTAAAACCTACTTCCTCGCACGACTTTACCTTGTTGGCCACGTAGGTTTCGCTGCCACCATCGTGGCCCACCAATATAGCCGCCAGGTGCGGCGTCTTGCCGCCTGCCTCTTTTATTCGGGCGACCTCCTCTGCAATCTCTTTTTTTATCTGGGCGGATATGGCCCTTCCGTCAATGATTTTCATGTTGGTTTTTAATTATGGGTTAGTATTTTACATCTGTTTTCGGTACTTACCTTCTCCGCCTCGCTTTTCTCATGGCCTGACGGGCTCCATCCGTAGTCATCATCCGCATCATCTTGCGGGTTTCATCAAATTGCTTCAGGAGCTGGTTTACCTCCTGCACGGTGGTGCCGCTACCACGGGCGATACGGGCGCGCCGGCTCCCGTTGATAATTTCCGGGTTACCGCGCTCCTGTGGTGTCATGGAGCGTATGATCGCCTCGATTCCCTTGAACGCGTCGTCATCAATATCGAGGTCCTTAATCTGCCTGCCTACCCCGGGAATCATCGAGGCCAGGTCTTTTAGGTTCCCCATCTTCTTCACCTGTTGAATCTGCGTGTAAAAGTCGTTGAAATCGAACTGGTTCTTAGCGATCTTCTTCTGTAAGCGCCTTGCCTCCTCTTCATTGTACTGCTCCTGGGCCTTCTCCACGAGTGAAACGATGTCGCCCATGCCCAAGATACGGTCGGCCATCCGCTCGGGGTGGAACACGTCGATGGCATCCAGCTTCTCCCCTGTACCCACGAACTTAATGGGCTTGTTGACGACTGAACGGATAGAGAGTGCTGCCCCACCGCGGGTGTCACCATCGAGTTTGGTCAGCACCACCCCGTTGAAGTTAAGCCGCTCGTTGAACTCCTTGGCCGTGTTCACCGCGTCTTGGCCGGTCATGGCATCCACCACGAAAAGCGTTTCTTGCGGGTTGACCGCCTTCTTAATCGACTCGATCTCGTTCATCATCTCCTCGTCGATCGCGAGGCGACCGGCGGTGTCAATGATGACCAGGTCCCTGCCGTAGGTCTGGGCATGCTGAACAGCGTTTCGAGCGATCTTGACCGGGTCTTTGTTCTCCTCCTCCGCGTAAACGGGTACGCCAATCTGCTCACCCAGCACCTTCAACTGCTCGATGGCCGCGGGACGGTAGACGTCGGCGGCGACCAGTAACGGGTTCTTGCCCCGCTTGCTCTTGAGCATGTTGGCCAGCTTACCGGAGAAGGTGGTCTTACCGGATCCCTGGAGCCCCGACATGAGGATCACTGCGGGACTGCCCTTGATGTTGAACTCCGCTGCAGTGCCCCCCATAAGGATGGCCAACTCATCGTGGACGATCTTTACCATCATCTGCTCCGGCCTCACGGCGTTGAGCACGTCCTGACCCAACGCCTTCGCCTTCACGGTTTCCGTGAACTCCTTGGCTGTCTTGTAGTTCACGTCGGCATCCAGCAAAGCACGGCGTACCTCTTTTAACGTTTCGGCCACGTTGATCTCGGTAATCCTCCCTTGCCCCTTTAATATCTTGAAGGACCGTTCTAACCTTTCGCTTAAATTTTCAAACATAATGTTATTGTAACTTTTGCCCCTAAATAATCTCTTTGATGTAATCTATTCAAGCCAGGGCTTTATATATGAAGCGTGCCGCGGACTCTATTCCCATGAGCCCGCGTACAAAGATAGTGAAAATATCCTTTATACCGCTGTTGTTTTCTTCTCGCTTGCGCGTATCAGCACAAAGACAATCGCCATCGCGATAATTTCGAACGTGATCACGTACAGGTACACGCGGGTTCCAAATTTATCCACGAGGATTCCGGTAAGGTAGTTGATTAGGGTATTCCCGGAGAGCGCGATAACCATGGCAAAGACAGTTTTTTTGTTTTGCATATTTTTATCGTTTTAGCTACTTACTCGATGAAAGATAACCTTCGAAATGCAATAAACGTAAGGGAAGCGGCAAATAGTAAGTGTAATATTACAGAAAATGTT
>JBMNIR010000007.1:0-243061 GCA_050951125.1 Fermentimonas sp.
ACTTGATAGACGTGGCTCGGCAACTTTTCGCCAAGAAAGGGGTCGAGAATACCACCATGAACGATATCGCCCAGGCATCAGGTCGCGGTAGGCGGACCCTGTACACCTACTTCAGAAGCAAGCAGGATATTTACAAGGCCGTTATCGAGTCGGAGCTGAATGTTCTGTATGGCAGGCTGGCAGAGGTGGTCACCCGCGACATACCGGCTGATGATAAGCTTATCTTGTTGGCTTTTACTCGTTTACGTGCTATCAAGGAGGTGGTTACCCGCAACGGCACCCTTCGGGCCGTCTTCTTCCGGGATATCTGGGAGGTGGAGAACGTGCGGAAAGGATTCGACAAGAAAGAGATCTATTACCTGGAATCCATTTTGCAAGACGGGCACGATAAAGGGGTGTTCCGGATAGGCAATGTCAGGAAGACGGCCGAGATCGTGCACTACGCGTTCAAGGGGCTGGAGGTACCGGTTATACGGGGCGTGTTGGGGCTCGATTACAATAAAAAGGAGGATAGGGATATCATCTCGAACCTTATATTCAGGGGGTTGTACGCCTAAAGCGTGGCTAAGCTTTAAAGCCGAGTTGAGTCATTTATTTAATTGAACAATAATAAAGATTGACAATGAAGTTACTAGAAGGAAAAACGGCTTTGATTACAGGCGCCGCCCGGGGTATTGGGGAAAGCCATCGCCTTGAAATTCGCTGCTGAAGGAGCGGACATCGCTTTCACCGACCTCGTGATTGACGAGGTGGGTAAGGCCACGGAGCAGGAGATCGCTTCGTTGGGTGTGAAATGCAAGGGATACGCCTCCAACGCGGCAAGCTTTGAAGAGTCGCACCAGGTAGTGGAGCAGGTGATGAAAGATTTTGGCCGTATCGACGTGTTGATCAACAACGCGGGTATCACGAAGGATGGACTGATCATGCGCATGAGTGAGCAGCAGTGGGACGCGGTCATCAACGTGAACCTGAAGTCGGCCTTCAACTTCATTCATGCCGTGACCCCCGTGATGATGCGGCAGAGGTCGGGCAGTATCGTCAACATGAGTTCCGTGGTGGGCGTTTCCGGTAACGCCGGTCAAGCCAACTACTCCGCGTCAAAAGCGGGGATGATAGGTTTGGCGAAGTCTACCGCCAAGGAGTTGGGTTCCCGCGGCATCCGTGCCAACGCCATCGCACCCGGCTTCATCGTGACCGAGATGACCGGCCAGCTCCCCGAGGAGGTGCGTAACGAATGGACCAAGCAGATCCCGTTGCGCCGCGGGGGTATACCCGAAGATGTCGCGAACGCGGCCCTTTTCCTCGCGTCTGACCTCTCGTCGTACGTCAGTGGACAAGTGATACACGTCTGCGGGGGAATGAACACGTAACGCGATGACCGTACTCTACGAAGATAACCACCTAATCGTTGTTAACAAGTGTGCCGGAGAGCTGGTCCAAGGCGACAAGAGCGGCGATAGGCCGTTGAGTGATAAGGTGAAGGAGTACTTGAAAGAGAAGTACGACAAGCTGGGTAACGTGTTTTGCGGGGTAACGCACCGGCTCGATCGGCCGACGAGCGGTGCGGTGCTGTTCGCCAAGACGAGCAAGGCGCTCTCCCGCGTGAATACTCTATTCAGGGATGGAAAGGTCGCGAAGACCTACTGGGCCATCGTGCAGGAGTGTCCCCCCGAAGAGGAGGATTGGCTTACCCACTACCTGATCAAAAACGAGAAGACCAACAAGTCAACCGCGTACGACAAGGAGAAGCCACGTGCCAAAAAAGCGGTGTTGCACTACCGGCTCATCGCGGCCTCACGGAACTACTACTTGCTGGAGGTCGACCTCGGCACCGGTCGGCACCACCAGATACGGGTTCAGCTCGCCAAGATTGGATGCCCCGTCAAGGGCGATCTCAAGTACGGGGCGAAACGCTCGAACCCCGATGGAAGTATCAGCCTTCACGCCCGCTCCCTGTCGTTCACGCACCCCGTTTCCAAAGAGGCGGTTTTAGTGACGGCACCTGTTCCGAAGGATAACCTTTGGAAGTCGTTTGAAGAAGCTGCTTCCTTTGGATAAGATAGAATGCAAAGGCGCCATGAATCAAACGATACGATACACTATGAATTTATTTACCTTACCTGACCATTTGCCACTTTACCCACCGTTTCGGGAAGGTATCAGGCGCGCGCCGGATCGTGGGTTTAGATTGACCAATCAGCAGGCGAAAATCGCCCTGAAGAATGCGCTGCGCTACATCCCGACGAACCTGCACGAAAGGGTGGCCCCTGAATTCCTAGATGAACTGAAAACGCGAGGCCGTATTTATGGCTATCGCTATCGCCCGGAGGGCGACCTGAAAGCTAAGCCCATCGACCAGTACAAGGGGAGGTGCGTTGAGGGGAAGGCCTTCCAGGTGATGATTGACAACAACCTCTGCTTCGATATCGCGCTCTACCCGTACGAGCTGGTCACCTACGGTGAGACGGGGCAGGTGTGCCAGAACTGGATGCAGTACCGCTTGATCAAGAGGTACCTGGAGGAGCTGACCCAAGAGCAGACGCTGGTCATCGAAAGCGGTCACCCGCTGGGACTCTTCAGATCCAAGCCCGATGCGCCCCGGGTGATCATCACCAACTCGATGATGGTGGGGATGTTCGATAACCTGGACGATTGGGAGGTGGCGGCCCAGATGGGGGTGGCCAACTACGGGCAGATGACGGCTGGCGGCTGGATGTACATCGGTCCCCAGGGTATCGTGCACGGCACGTTCAACACCTTGCTGAACGCGGGGCGATTGAAGCTGGGCATCCCGTCGGACGGTGATTTGCGCGGACAGCTCTTCGTCTCCTCGGGATTTGGGGGCATGAGCGGCGCGCAACCCAAAGCGGCCGATATAGCCGGTGCTGTCTCGCTAATCGCGGAGGTGGATGCTTCGCGCATCGAGACGCGCCGTTCCCAGGGGTGGGTACAGCGGGTCACGGCCCACCTGCCGGAGGCCTTTCAATGGGCTTCCGAGGCTCGACAACGGCGGGAACCGCTCTCCATCGCGTACCATGGTAATATAGTGGACCTGTTGGAATACGCCGAGGAGCAGGGCATCCATATCGAGCTGCTGAGCGACCAGACGTCGTGTCATGAACCCTACACGGGGGGGCTATTGCCCCGCGGGCATCACCTTTGAGGAGCGCACCCGCTTGCTGAGCCACGACCGCCCGAAATTCCGGGAGCTGGTGGACGCGTCGTTGCGCCGCCACTTTAACGTCATCCGGAAGCTGGTGGAGCGGGGCACCTACTTCTTCGATTACGGCAACTCCTTTATGAAGGCGGTGTACGATGCCGGCGTGAAGGAGATCTCTAAGAACCGCAGGGACGAGAAGGATGGCTTCATCTGGCCCTCTTACGTGGAGGATATCATGGGGCCCGAGCTGTTTGACTACGGGTACGGCCCCTTTCGTTGGGTATGCCTGAGCGGGAAGCACGAGGACCTTGTGAAGACCGACCGCGCGGCGATGGAGTGCATCGACCCCCACCGAAGGGGGCAGGATCGGGATAACTGGATATGGATCCGCGATGCCGAGAAAAACCGGCTGGTGGTGGGTACCCAAGCCCGCATCCTCTACCAGGACGCGGGGGGGCGGTTAAAGATCGCCTTGCGGTTCAACGAGATGGTGCGCAACGGGGAGATTGGCCCGGTGATGCTGGGACGGGACCATCACGACGTGAGCGGCACCGACTCGCCTTTCCGTGAAACGGCCAACATCAAAGACGGGAGTAACGTGATGGCCGATATGGCGGTGCAGTGCTTCGCCGGCAACGCTGCCCGGGGCATGAGCCTGGTCGCCCTGCACAACGGGGGCGGCGTGGGTATCGGGAAGGCGATCAACGGCGGGTTTGGCATGGTGTGCGATGGTAGCGAGCGGGTGGACGAGATCTTGCGTACCGCGATGGTGTGGGACGTGATGGGCGGTGTGGCCCGCCGCTCGTGGGCCCGAAACCCGAACGCCATGAGCACCGTGAAGTCGTTCAACCAAACGCACGCCGACGGGTATCATATCATGGAGCCCTATTTGGTGGAGGAGGGGTTGATTGAGAAATTACTCATGACAATAGAAATATAGAAGACAAATATGAACAAAATCATGGAGTGCGTTCCCAATTTTAGCGAGGGACGCGACAAACAGAAAGTGGAAAAAATAGCGGATTGTTTTCGCGGGAAAGAGAATGTCAAGCTGTTGGATTACAGCAGCGATGAAGACCATAACCGCTTGGTGATTACCGTCGTGGGTGAACCCGAGGCGCTAAAGGCTGCCGTGATCGAGGCTATCGGCAGGGCCGTTGAGCTTATCGATATGACGAAACATCAAGGACAACACCCGCGTATGGGGGCGGTGGACGTGGTACCCTTTATCCCGATTAAAAATGTGACGATGGAGGAGGCCATCGTCCTCTCCAAGGAGGTGGCTGAAACGGTGGCGCAACGGTATGGCCTGCCGAGCTACCTGTATGAAAGATCGGCTTCGGCACCCCACCGCGAGAACCTGGCCGCTGTGCGGCGAGGCGAGTTCGAGGGGCTGACCGAGAAGATGCGGTTGCCGGGGTGGAAGCCCGATTTTGGCCCATCGCTACCACACCCCACGGCAGGTGCTGTTGCCATTGGCGCCCGCGTTCCACTGGTGGCCTACAACGTGAACTTGGGTACCGGTAACCTCGACATCGCCAAGGCTATTGCCAAAAAGGTCCGTTTTATTGGCGGCGGACTGCGTTGTTGCAAGGGGATGGGCGTTGCGTTGGAAGAGCGGGGCATCACGCAGGTTTCGATGAACCTGACCGACTACACCCAAACGGCCATCTACCGTGCACACGAGATGGTGCGCATGGAGGCGCAACGATACGGCGTACCCGTCGTGGGTGCAGAGGTGATTGGACTGGTGCCCATGGGAGCCCTGGTGGACGTGGCGGCTTACTACCTGGGGCTGGAGGACTTTAGCATCGATCAGGTGCTGGAGGCGCGGCTTATGGAGTAGTGGTTACAAGGAGTGGAGGTAGATAACTTGGTAATAGGCTACTCCATGAGGCTCTCTTTTGTTTGAATGAAAGGCAATAATGAACAACCTGATTATAAGAAACGCGGCGCAAGTAGTCACCTGCAGTGGGCATAAAGGGAAACGGGGCAGGGAGATGAGGGAACTGCACGTGATAGAAAACGGTACGGTCGTCGTGACCAACGGTATTATCTCGCACGTGCTGGAACAGGGTAAACCTATCCCGGTGAGAGAGGATGAATACGTTGTCCTCGATGCCACGGGTAAGGCGTTGCTCCCCGGGTTCGTCGACCCGCATACCCACTTCGTGTTCGGGGGCTATCGGGAAGAGGAGTTCGCCTGGCGGATGCGGGGCGACAGTTACATGGAGATCATGAACCGGGGCGGTGGGATCATGAACACGACCCGCGCCACGAGGGAGGCGAGCGAGGAGGAGCTGATGGAATCGGGCCGTCAACGGCTTAACGTCATGCTGCGCCTCGGTATCACCACCGTGGAAGGGAAGAGCGGCTATGGCCTCGATAGGGAGACCGAGCTGAAGCAGCTTCGGGTGATGCGCCGGCTGAACGATAAGCACCCGGTGGATATCATGCCCACCTTCATGGGGGCGCACGCCACGCCGGCCGAGTGGAAGGGTAGGGAGGATGAGTTCATCGACTTCAATATCCGGGAGATGTTTCCCCTGGTGGCACGGGAACGGTTGGCGGAGGCGGTGGATATTTTCTGCGAGGAGGGTGTGTTCACCATTGAGCAGTCTCGCCGTTACCTCTTGGCGGCGCGTGAGCAGGGTTTTTTGCTGAAGATGCATGCCGATGAGATCGTGCCGTTTGGCGGTGCGGAGCTGGCTGCCGAGCTGGGTTGCCTCTCGGCCGATCACCTGTTGCAGGCCTCGGACCGGGGTATCCAAGCTATGGCCGAGGCGGGCGTGGTAGCCACGCTGTTGCCGCTTACCGCTTTCTCCCTGAGGGAGGCGTATGCCCGGGGCAGGGAGATGATCGATGCCGGTTGCGTGGTGGCGTTGGCGACCGACCTGAACCCGGGAAGCTCGTTCACCGCTTCGGTGCCGTTGCTGTTCGCCCTGGCCTGCATCTACATGGCGCTGACACCCGAAGAGGCGGTCACGGCGTTTACCATCAACAGCGCGGCGGCCCTAAACCGTGCCGATCGCGTCGGGAGTATCGACGTGGGGAAACAGGGGGATCTGGTGCTGCTACAATTTCCATCCTACAAGTTCCTGCCTTACCACGTGGGGATGAATATCGTGGATACGGTGATCAAGCGAGGGGAGATCGTGGTTAAAAATGACCTGTGATCAGTAAACAGGAACGGAACAAGAAAAAACAAGGCGAAACGGAAACCAGGTGGAAACAAGCAGAATAATACCATCAATAAGATAAACCAATCGTATGAAACCGACATGATTAAAATAATTATTAATCATCCTTGAGAATGATTATTTTAAACATCAAAGGTTCCATACACCGAAATGTAAATGATTAAAATAATCGTATGAAAAATATTTACTACATCGGGGAGGGGGAGCTGACCCTTGATGACCTAGAATGGATCATCACGGAGAACATAAAGGTGGAACTGGCACCCGAGGCCAAGGAGCGGATACAGAAGTGCCGCGACTACCTTGATAAGAAGATGGAAAGCCAGACCGAGCCCATTTACGGCATTACCACGGGATTCGGATCGCTATACGACCGCACCATATCGAACGACGACCTGAGCACGTTGCAGGAGAACCTGGTGAAATCGCACGCCTGCAGCGTGGGTGAGGAGGTGCCCCCGCTAATCGTCAAGCTGATGTTCTTGCTCAAGGCGCATGCCCTCTCGCTGGGTTACAGCGGGGTGCAGGTGGTCACCGTGCAGCGGATGCTCGACCTGTTCAACAACGATATCTTGCCCGTGGTATACGACAAAGGGTCGCTGGGTGCCTCGGGCGACCTGGCCCCGCTTGCAAACCTCTTCTTACCGTTGATCGGTGTTGGGGACGTCTTCTACAAAGGGAGGAAGCGGGACGTGGGAGGCGTCCTCGATGAGTTCGGCTGGAAACCGGTGAAGCTACAAAGCAAAGAGGGACTGGCGCTACTGAACGGGACGCAGTTCATGTCGGCCCACGGGGTGTACGCCATCATGAAAGCGGAGCGGCTCTCGGCGCGTGCCGACCTGATCGCGGCGATGTCGCTTGACGCGTACGATGGTCACCTGGAGCCGTTCGAGGAGCGGTTGCAGAGGATTCGTCCCCACCAGGGGCAGCTAGAGACCGGCCGGAATATCTGCCGCTTCTTAGAGGGGAGCGAAATCATCTCGCGGCCCAAAAAGCACTTGCAAGACCCGTACTCTTTCCGTTGCGTGCCACAAGTGCACGGGGCCATCAAAGATGCAATCCGCTATGTGAAATTGGTGATCATGACCGAGATCAACTCGGTGACCGACAACCCGACCATCTTCCCGGATGACGACGAGATCATCTCGGGGGGTAACTTCCACGGCCAACCGATCGCGGTAGCGTTGGACTTTTTGGCTATCGCCCTTGCAGAATTGGGCAACATCTCCGAGCGACGGGTGGCGCAACTGATCCTAGGAAAACGGGGGTTGCCGGAATTCCTGGTGGCTAACCCGGGCCTCAACTCCGGCTTCATGATCCCGCAGTACGTGGCGGCATCGGTGGTGAGCCAAAACAAGATGTATTGTACCCCGGCCAGTACCGACTCCATCGTCTCGTCTAACGGGCAGGAGGATCACGTGAGCATGGGTGCCACCTCGGCCGTCAAGCTGCTCAAGGTGATGGATAACCTCGATATTATCCTTTCTATCGAGTTGATGAACGCGGCGCAGGCGCTGGAGTTTAGGCGTCCCCTTACGTCGTCGCCCTTGATCGAGAAGGTGATCAAGGAGTACCGGAAAGAGGTGCCCTTTATCGATGAGGATATCGTGATGTACAAGGAGATTCGTAAATCCACCTCGTTCCTCAACCGCCTGGAACCCGATTTCGCTTGAAACAGTCATCTGCATGCCAAGATAATTGCAGTTGCTATTAAAATAGGTTAATCAAAATGAGTGATAGCATAAATAAAAATCATACATTTGCAAAGTGGGCGAGTTAATCATCTCTTTTTGGGGTAAGTCATAAAGTTAAACAAAGGAAAAATCGTATGAAACGAGCATGAAAACTGTTTTCACACAAGAACATGATTAAAGCGAGTTTCATACGATACCTTTGAACTATTTCGTTAAGCCAAATGAGCAGAAGGCAAGTTTACTTGGATTATGCCGTGGCGAGAAATAGTCTAATTTTAATGAAAATAATAGTTTTAATTGTATGAAACCGACTTTATTAATATTGGCGGCCGGTATGGGAAGCCGCTACGGGGGACTAAAACAGTTAGATGGCGTGGGTCCCCACGGTGAGACCATCATGGACTATTCCATCTACGACGCGGTGAACGCGGGTTTCGGAAAGCTGGTGTTCGTGATCCGCGAATCGTTCGAGGACGATTTCAAGGAGATCATCGTGAAGAAGTACGAGGACAAGATCCCGGTGGAACTGGTATACCAGGAGTTGGACAAGCTTCCGGCCGGGTTCACACCCCATCCCGATAGGGTGAAACCGTGGGGAACCAACCATGCGGTGATGATGGGAAAAGGGGTGATTGACGAGCCCTTCGCGGTGATTAACGCCGACGATTTTTACGGCCGTGAAAGTTTCGGGGTAATCCTCGATTTCCTCTCCGAGTTGGTCAACAGCCAAAATCGCTACTGCATGGTAGGGTATAGGGTGGGGAACACGCTCTCGGAGAGTGGGACCGTTGCCCGGGGCGTGTGCGAAATCGACCGAGAGGGGTACCTGACCGGTGTGGTGGAACGCACCCAGGTGAAGTGGTTAAACGGTAAGGTGAGCTACAAGGATGGGGACCGGTGGGTGGCGATTGATGACAACACCCCGGTATCGATGAACCTGTGGGGTTTTACCCCCGACTACTTTAAACATTCTGACGATTATTTCGTGACGTTCTTGAAGGAGAACGCCGAGAACCTTAAGGCAGAGTTCTTTATTCCGTTGCTGGTCAACCACTTGATTGTGAACGGGAAGGCATCGGTTAAAGTGTTGGATACTTCCTCCAAATGGTTCGGGGTGACCTACGCGAATGATCGCCCCGGTGCCGTGGCTCGGCTACAAGAGTTGGTCGACAAGGGTGAATACCCGTCGCCCCTGTGGTAATCGATTCCCCGAACGATTAGGCCATGTGGATTGATATCGTCATCATATTTCTTCTGATCCTGCTCAATGGTTTCTTCGCGTTGTCAGAGATCGCGATCGTATCCGCGAAGAAACAAAAGCTGGAGGCGGAACAGAAAGCAGGGAAGAGGGGGGCCAATCGTGCGCTGATGCTTCAGGCCGACCCCGATAACTTCCTCTCCTCCATACAGGTGGGGATTACGCTCATCGGTATCATCAACGGGGCGTACGGGGGACAAGCGTTCGCGGGCTACCTGGTGCCATTCTTCTTGCAGTTCCCGTCGCTGGTCCCCTTTGCCGAGGCGATCTCGATGGTGATCGTGGTCTTCCTTATCACGTACGTCTCCATCGTGATTGGCGAATTGGTACCCAAGACTATAGCCCTGAGCAACCCGGAGAAGATGGCGGTAACGGTGGCGCCAACCATCTACACGATCAGTATCGTCTTCTACCCGTTTGTGAAGCTGTTGTCGGTCTCAACCGGCTTTGTAAACCGCTTGATCGGGTTAAAACCGAAAGAGGAGATGATTTCCGAAATGGAGCTACGGGCCATGCTGAGAACCGCTTCCCACGAGGGGATCATTGACGTGGAGGAGAACATCATCCACGAGCAGGTCTTCTACTTCTCCGATAAGCGGGCGTTTCACCTGATGACCCACCGTACCGATGTGGAGTGGGTGGATATCAGCAAGCCGAGGGAGAAGGTGATTAAAGACCTCCTGGATACCAAGCATAGCAGGGTGTTGGCCTGCCGGGAGAAAATTGATGATTTCGCGGGGATTATCTCGATGCGCGACTTCCTCTTGCGACTGAATAAAAACGAGCCATTCGAGATAGAGGAGTTGATACAAGAGCCAATCATCGTGCCTAATACCATTCGTGCGCAACGGGTGCTAGAGAACTTCAAGAACAACCACAAGTTCGTGGCCGTGGTGGTAGACGAGTACGGCAGCCTCGATGGGATCATTACCATTCACGATATCTTTGAAAACTTTGTTGGCGAAATCCCTGATGAGACGGAGGGCGAACGAACGGAACCATTGCTCTTCATGCGAGATGAATATTCAGCGCTGGTGAGCGGCGATGCCCCGGTAGAGATATTGACCCAGTTTGACGAGGATTTTATTGTCGATTTCGAGAAAATAGATTACTCGACGGTTGCGGGTTTCGTGTTCGCGTGCATGAACAAGATTCCCGATACGGGTGACCGGTTCGAGTACGAGAACCTGCTGTTCGAGATCGTGGACCTGGACGGGAATAAAGTAGACAAGGTGTTGGTTACAAAACAGGTAGATAAAATAGAACGTGAATAAGGTAATCGATGAATGGTTGAGATACGATTTGTAAATAGCATGATTTATGTTATAAAACACCTTTTGTAATTAGGCGGCTTCAAAAATCGGTGCTAATTTTACGTGTTTTAAAGAATCAATCTTCATCGGTATCTTATTTTTAAAAACCAAGAACAACATGGGCAATTTGTATAGTCAATCCGGTTTGCTGTTCGATGCTTTTTTGAAAACGGTAGACGGAAAGCAAACCGGGTTGTATACGCTCACCAATCCCTCCGGGAGTGAGGTAGCAGTGACGAATTACGGGGCCATAATTGCCTCGATTTTAGTACAGGAGAAAAAAGGGAAGATGGTCGACGTGGTGCTGGGACACTCCGGTATAGAGGACTACCTGTCGTCAGAGGAACCCTACTTCGGTGCCATCTGCGGCCGCGTGGCCAATCGAATCGCCAAAGGTCGATTCACCCTCGAGGGGAAGGAGTATTCGTTGGTGGTGAACAACGGTCCTAACGCGTTGCACGGGGGCATCAAGGGGTTTAACGCGGTGGTGTGGGACGTGAAGAAGGTAACCGAAAACAGCATCGAGCTCTTTTACCTGTCACCCGACGGTGAAGAGGGATACCCCGGTAATTTATCAGTAACGGTTACCTACACGCTCACGGACGACAACGCGTTGGATATCACTTACGAGGCCACCACCGATAAGACTACCATCCTGAACCTTACCAACCACTCTTTTTTTAATTTATCGGGCGAGGGAGACTCCTCCATAGGCGACCACCTGTTGACGTTGAACGCCGACACCTACTTGCCTACCGATGAGACAGCCATCCCGTACGGTCCGGCGGCCCCCGTGAAAGGTACCCCCATGGACTTTACAGAGGCTTACTCGATTGGCGCACGTATAAACGACGATTTCCAGCAGCTCCATTTTGGAAAAGGATACGATCACACTTACATCCTCAACAAGAGAGAAGAGGGTGAATACAGCCGCGTGGGTTCCTGTTACTCCCCGAAAACGGGGATAACGATGGAGATGTACACCACCGAGCCTGGCATGCAGCTATATTCGGGGAACTGGCTGTCGGGCAGCTACACCGCTAAGAACGGGAACCGATACCCCAAGCGCTCAGCCGTCTGCTTCGAGATGCAGCACTTCCCGGACAGCATCAATCAACCCGGTTATCCCTCGGTCGTATTGCACCCCAACGAGGTGTTCAAATCAAGGACCACCTACAAATTTACGGTTTAAACAAGGCTTTACATGCTAGCTAAAATAATTAACTAACTAATTAATGTATTGATATGACAAAGAAACAGAACAAAAACATCGTGGCTATTGTCACCATGATGTTCCTTTTCGCGATGATCGCGTTCGTAACGAATCTCGCGGCGCCTATCGGTGTGATTTGGAGTAACAGGTTCGAGGGATCCAACATGTTGGGGATGCTCGGGAATTTTATGAACTTCGCTGCCTACCTGGTCATGGGTATCCCGGCCGGGAAGCTGTTAAGTAGAATAGGCTACAAGAAAACGGCGTTGGTTGCTATCGCCGTGGGCTTTTTAGGGGTCTTTACTCAGTTTCTCTCGGGCGTGGTTGATCCCAACAGCATGCTCCTGTCGTTGCCCTCGAATTTCGTTGTTTACCTGCTGGGGGCCTTTATCGCCGGTTTCTCTGTTTGCATGCTGAACACGGTGGTTAACCCCATGTTGAACCTGTTGGGAGGTGGTGGCAAAAAAAGGGAACCAGTTGATTCAACTGGGTGGCACGTGCAACTCACTTGCTGGTACGCTGACCCCGATGCTGGTGGGCGCGTTGATTGGTACCGTTAGCAAAGAGACGGCTATCTCTGATGTGAACCCCGTTCTATACATCGCGATGAGCGTGTTCGCGGCTGCCTTTATTATTCTCTCCTTTATTCCTATTAAGGACCCCGAGCAGAGCAAATCGGGCAGGGAGGTGGTGTACGAGAGAAGCCCTTGGGCGTTCCGTCACTTTGTGCTGGGTGCGATTGCTATCTTCATCTACGTGGGTGTTGAAGTGGGAATTCCCGGTACGCTCATTTATTACCTTTCCAACACTACCGATATGGGAGCCGGGCTGGATCCTGCTAACGCTACCAGAATCGCGGGCTTCGTGGCCGGTACCTACTGGTTCCTGATGCTGATTGGTCGTTTCGTCGGTAGTTTTGTCAGCGGTAAGGTTTCAAGCAAGGTGATGCTCGCCACCGTCTCGGCGGTAGCGATGGCTTTGGTCCTTGGTGCGATTTTCGCGCCCAAAACCACGACAACCCTGATGCCTGTATTTACTGGTTCGTCATTTGCCATGACCGTAGTGCCCCTTAGTGCACTGTTGTTCGTGTTGTGTGGGTTATGTACCTCGGTTATGTGGGGGCAGTATATTTAACTTGTCCGTTGAAGGTCTCGGGAAATACACGGAGGCAGCCTCGGGTATCTTTATGATGATGGTGGTTGGTGGTGGGGTTCTCCCGCTGCTTCAGAACTGGGTAGCCGACCAGTCGACCTACATGCTTTCCTACATCGTACCGCTCATCGGGCTTGCCTATTTGTTCTACTACGCGTTGATCGGGTCGAAAAACGTGAACACCGATATCGTGGTGACTGACGAGGAGGAGGTTGCCCCGCAAGAAGCGGCCGTTGAATAATAAAGGTTGACCGTAAAGGTGAAGATCGTTGACGTTGACTGTAGGACGTGAGCGTAAACGGTAAGCGTGGAACGTGAATAAAATTTTGTAGTAAGAGTTAAGAATGACGAAACAAGAAGTAATTAAAAAATACCAAGAGAAGTTTGAAAATGAAACCCCTGAGGTTTACACGTCCCCCGGACGTGTAAACCTCATTGGGGAGCACACCGACTATAACGGGAGCTTCGTCTTCCCGGGGGCGATCGATAAAGGAATCATCGCCGCCATACGCTTTAACGGTACCGATAAGGTGAGGGCTTACGCCATTGACCTGGACGAGTACTCGGAGTTTGGATTCAACGAGGAGGACCTGCCCGAAGAGGGGTGGGCGAAATATCTTTTCGGTGTCTGCCGGGAAATCATCAAGCGTGGCAAAAGCCTCAAGGGGTTCGACACCGCCTTCGCGGGCGACGTGCCACTAGGTGCGGGGATGTCCTCCTCGGCCGCGATTGAAAGCACCTACGCGTTCGCCCTGAACGACCTGCTCGATTTGGAAATCGACAAGTTCGAGCTTGCACGTATCGGGCAAGCCACCGAGCACAATTACGTGGGCGTGAAGTGTGGCATTATGGATCAGTTCGCCTCCCTTTTCGGGAAGGCGGGACACTTGATCCGCCTCGACACCAAGACGATGGAGTACGTGTACTTCCCGTTCGATCCCAAGGGATACAAGCTGGTGTTGCTTGATACGTTGGTGAAACACGAGCTGGCATCGTCGGCTTACAACAGGCGTCGCCAATCGTGCGAAAACGCCGCGGCCACTATCGCCAAGCGCCATCCCGGGGTGAAGTTCCTTAGGGACGCCACCATGGAGATGCTTAACGAGGCGAAGGACGATATACCGGCGGAGGATTACAAGCGTGCGAAGTACGTGATCGAGGAGACACAACGGGTGCGGGACGTGAGCGACGCGCTGGAGCGGGGCGATTACGAAACCGTGGGTCAGAAGATGTACGAGACGCACCACGGCATGAGCAAGATCTACGAGGTGAGCTGCGAAGAGCTCGATTTCCTGAACGACGTGGCCCGGGAGCATGGTGTGACCGGTTCGCGCGTGATGGGAGGGGGCTTTGGCGGATGTACCATCAACCTGGTAAAGGATGAACTGTACGATTCGTTCATCAAGGATGCCAAGGCTCAGTTCAAGGCCAAGTATGGTCATGAGCCAAAAGTGTACGACGTGGTGATCAGCGACGGTGCACGCAAAATCTAGCTCGTCCTCTATAGAATGGACAACGACATCAAGAAAGTGGTTTTGCTTGGCTCCGGTGCCCTTAAAATCGGGCAGGCGGGCGAGTTTGACTATTCCGGTTCGCAAGCGCTGAAAGCGATGCGAGAAGAGGGCATCGAGACGGTGCTTATCAATCCCAATATCGCCACCATACAGACCTCTGAGGGGGTGGCCGATACTGTTTACTTCCTGCCCATCACCCCCTACTTCGTGGAGAAGGTGATTGAGAAGGAGCGGCCGGATGGTATCCTCTTGGCGTTCGGGGGGCAGACCGCGCTCAATTGCGGCGCGAAACTCTACGCGGATGGCACGCTTGACAGGTACGGTGTGCGGGTACTGGGTACCTCCGTGGAGGCGATCATGATTACCGAGGATCGGGACCTGTTCGTGAAGAAACTCGACGAGATTGGCGTGAAGACGCCGGTATCCCGAGCCGTGAACAGCTTGGAAGACGCGTTGCAAGCCGCTCGCGATATCGGGTACCCGGTCATGGTTCGTTCGGCTTACGCGCTGGGGGGACAAGGGTCGGGTATCTGTTCTAACGAGGCGGAGTTTACCGAGTTGTGCGAAAGTGCACTCTCTTTCTCCGAGCAGATACTGGTAGAGGAGAGCCTGAAAGGGTGGAAGGAGATCGAGTTCGAGGTGATCCGCGATACGAACGACCACTGCTTCACGGTGGTTCCGATGGAGAATTTCGACCCGCTAGGGATTCACACGGGTGAAAGCATCGTGGTGGCACCCATCATCACCTTGAGTCGCGAGCAGGTGGCGATGCTGGAGGATATCGCTCGCCGCGTGGTGCGCCATATCGGTATCGTGGGGGAGTGCAATATCCAGTACGGGTTTAACGTGGCGACCAACGA
Organism: Fermentimonas sp.; assembly: GCA_050951125.1. Classification (GTDB taxonomy): domain Bacteria; phylum Bacteroidota; class Bacteroidia; order Bacteroidales; family Dysgonomonadaceae; genus Proteiniphilum. The sequence continues at coordinate 15,365 of JBMNIR010000007.1, forward strand.
CTACCGCGTGATCGAGATCAACGCCCGGTTGAGCCGTTCATCGGCGCTGGCCTCCAAGGCATCCGGCTACCCGCTCGCCTTCGTGGCTACCAAGCTGGCGCTGGGGTACACCCTGGATCAGGTTGGTGAAATGGGAACCCCCAATTCGGCCTTCGTGGCACCGGAGATCGACTACATGATCGTGAAGATACCTCGCTGGGACCTGAACAAGTTCTACGGGGTAAGCCACCATATAGGCTCCTCCATGAAATCGGTGGGCGAGATCATGTCGATTGGCCAATCGTTTGAAGAGGTCATTCAAAAGGGCCTTCGCATGATCGGCCAAGGGATGCATGGTTTCGTGGGGAATTACAACATCACGTTTGATGACCTCGATGACGCCCTGTCGAAGCCGACCGACCTGCGTATCTTCGCGATTGCCGATGCGCTCTCCAAGGGATACTCGGTGGAACGGATCGCGGAGCTGACTAAAATTGATAGGTGGTTTCTGGAGAGGCTCGAAAATATACATGCCTTCACGAAGGTACTCGAGGAATACCACAAGATTGAGGAGTTGCCTAGGGAGGTGGTTCGGGAGGCGAAGCGGTTGGGTTTCTCTGACTTCCAGGTGGCCCGGTTCGTGGAAAATCCACGGGGTCCCATGGATGAGGCGCTTATCCGGGCGAGGAAGCACCGGAAGCGGTTGAACGTGGTTCCCACCGTGCGCCGGATCAACACGGTAGCCTCCGAGCACCCCGACGATACCAACTACCTCTACTTCACCTACGGCGAAGGGGTGGGGAACCCGTTTCAGCGAAACGTGAGGAGCCCGATTCCGCGAAGCGGGGAGCCCGAGGCGGTGGTGGTCCTAGGTTCTGGCGCCTACCGTATCGGCTCGTCGGTAGAGTTCGACTGGTGCTCGGTGAACGCGGTGCAAACCGCTCGCGATTTAGGTTACGAGTCGGTGATGATCAATTACAATCCCGAGACGGTATCGACCGATTACGACATGTGTGACCGGCTCTACTTCGATGAGCTGACCTTCGAGCGGGTACTCGACGTGGTCGATATCGAGCAGCCGAAAGGGGTTGTCGTGTCGGTAGGGGGGCAGATACCCAACAACCTCGCGATGAAGCTGCACCGGCAGAACGTTCCCATCCTGGGTACTTCGCCGGTGTCGATCGACCGTGCGGAGAACCGGCATAAGTTCTCGGCGATGCTGGATGAGCTGGGCATCGATCAACCCCGCTGGAAGGAGATGAGTAGCTTCGAGGAGATTGACGCGTTCATCAACGAGGTGGGCTTCCCGGTGTTGATACGCCCTTCGTACGTGTTGTCGGGCGCGGCGATGAATGTCTGTTACACCAAGGAGCAGGTGCACACCTTCCTCAAGTTGGCGGTAAACGTGTCGAAAGAGTTCCCGGTGGTGGTTTCAAGCTTTTTGCAAAACGCCAAGGAGATCGAGTTTGACGCGGTAGCCAAGAAGGGGGAGGTGGTGGAGTACGCGATTTCCGAGCACGTGGAGTTTGCGGGGGTTCACTCGGGCGATGCGACCCTGGTCTTCCCGGCCCAGAAGGTTTACTTTGAGACCTTGCGGCGGGTGAAGCGTATCTCGAAGCGGATCGCGAGGGAGCTGAACATCAGCGGGCCCTTTAATATCCAGTACCTGGCCAAGAACAACGAGATCAAGGTAATCGAGTGCAACTTGCGGGCCTCCCGCTCGTTCCCCTTCGTCTCCAAGGTGCTGAAGCACAACTTTATCGATACGGCCACTCGGGTGATGTTGGATGCCCCTTACAGCGTGCCGGAAAGCTCGGCGTTTGACCTGGATTACATCGGGGTGAAGGCATCGCAGTTCTCTTTCTCCCGTTTGCATAACGCTGACCCGGTGCTGGGTGTCGATATGGCTTCTACCGGTGAGGTGGGGTGCATCGGCGACGATTTTTCAGAAGCGATCTTGAAGGCGTTGCTCTCGGTAGGCTATCATATCCCAAAGAAGGGGGTACTGATCTCGTCCGGCGAGATGAAGTCGAAGGTGGACCTGCTGGAAGCATGCAAGTTGTTAGGTGAGAAGGGATACGATATCTATGCCAGCCACGGAACCTGTAAGTTTTTAAACGATAACGGGATAAAGGCGACCGACGTGAATTGGCCGGACGAGGAGGGGGACAACAATATCCAACAGATGATCGCCGATAGGAGGTTCGACCTGATTATCAACATCCCGAAAGATGTGACGCAGCGAGAGCTCACCAACGGTTACATCATTCGCCGGGGCGCGGTGGACCACAACGTGCCCCTCATCACGAATGCTCGACTGGCGAGTGCGTTCATAACCGCGTTTTGCACGATGACGCTCGAAGATATGCAGATTAAAAGCTGGGACGAGTATTGATGCAGGGGTAATAGGTACGCCCTTGAAAGAAGAGCCGTTTACGACTGATACAAGAAGCGCTTGATGCTTCGCTTGGGTGTTTTTTCGAACTCTTCGTCTTGGAGGCGAAATGAGCTGAGCCTGCTGTAGGCGGGTAGCTTCTCGTTCACCTCGTCAATTACCTCTTGGAAGAGGTCGTCAAGCTCCGCTTCGGGGATGTTGTTCTCTTCGAGCGCTTCCTTGTTGGGGAAAATGAGCGCGATGATTTTTCCCTCCTCTTCAATCGCCAATGATTCCTCCACGTAGGGAGAAGTGTTGAGGCGCTCTTCAATCTCTTCCGGGTAGATGTTCTGCCCGGACGCTCCAAGGATCAGGTTCTTATCGCGACCCCGTATAAAGATGAAGTTGTCCCGGTCTAAAGTGCCCAGGTCGCCCGTCTTCAACCATCCATCTTCGGTGAAAACCTCTTTGGTCGCCTCTTCGTTCTTGTAATAACCTAGCATCAGGTTGGTACCCTTCACCAGTATTTCTCCGGTGATGTGCTCGGGGTCAGGCGAGTCGATTTTCACCCGCATCCGGTCGACCACCTGGCCGCTAGAGCGCTCCTTGAACCTGTTCCAGAAGGTGTAGGAGATCAGGGGTGCGCACTCGGTCATCCCGTAGCCCACGCTGTAGGGAAAACGAATCTTCCTGAGGAACCTCTCCACGTCGGTATTCAGCGCGGCACCGCCGAGAACCACCTCCACCAGGTTGCCGCCAAAGAAATCCTTCATCGAGTCTCGCACCTTTTTGTGCACCAGGGCGTTCAAAAGCGGGATCTTTTTCAGCACGGAGGCCGCTCCCGTCTCCAGCTTGGGAAGGACGTTCCGGGTCACTATCTTTTCCAGGATGAGCGGGACGGCTAAAACCAACTTGGGCTTCACCTTCGCGAAGGTTTCTCGCAGCACCCTGGGCGAGGGGGATTTCCCCAGGAAGTGAATGTGGCAACCCATAGATATAGAGTTGAGTATCTCGAAAGCCAGGCCATAGGTGTGCGCCATAGGCAGCATGCAGACGATGTTGTCCCCGGGATGAATATGCTCGAGGTTGTCGTTGGCGAACTTGGTGTTCGACCAGAGGCTGCGGTAGGGTATCATCACCCCCTTGGGGCTGCTCGTCGTACCGGAAGTGTAGTTCAGCACCGCGAGCTCATCCGCCTTCTCGGTCCGGAATGAAAGGTCGTTTACGAAGAACCCTTTTCGGTACTTCTCTTCAAAAAATGAGGCTGATTTCGCGTGAAACTGCTTCAGTTCCTTCGAGTCTGATTTCAGCAGGGAGAAGTTATCGAGCGAGAACACGGTGTTCACCTTGGGTATCAGCTTGCTATCCAGTTGATCCCATATGCTTTCATCCACGAAGAAGTAGGTTGAATCGGAGTGATCCACGATGAACTGCACGCTCCCCTTGTCAAATTCATGCAGGATGCTGACAGCCACGGCCCCGTAAGATAGGGTGGCGAAAAAGGCCAGGGCCCAGTTCGCGGAGTTCCTTCCGCATAGGGCCACCTTGTCGCCCCTTTTAACGTCCGCCTTTTCAAAAAAGTGGTGTAGTTGATCAATTTCACGGGCCATATCCTTGTAGAGGAACGTGTTGCCTTGAAAATCGGTCATGGCCGGCATCTCCCAATGGTTTCGGATGCTCTGTTCGATTAAGCCTAAGAAAGTGTTTTGTGCCATTATTCTGTTCCTTGTCATTTAAACGTGTTACTTTGCTCTCGGTATGAGTTATATCTGTCGCTCCTTAGTTTATTTGCCGTTAAGTTACTATAGATTGTAGCAAAGTTGCTACTTTTATCGGATAATTCACTATTTTTTGGATAAATTCACCTCATTACCGCGTTAAAATTTCATTTTCAGTGATATTTATCTTAATTTTACGGTACGAATTGCTTTGTGTGGCCATATCAATGCAATATAATGGAATAATCAAAAAGTCAATAAACAAATAGGCATAGAGAACGATCTTTTTTACATTAAACCCAAAAATTATTTTTATGTCATCAAAAATTTCTAGGAGAAAGTTTTTAGAAACCGGTGCGATAGCCGCGGCCGGTTTAACTGTGGTACCCTCTAAGGTACTAGGTAAGAGCATGGGCTATCAGGCGCCGAGCGATAAGCTCAATATCGCGGGCGTGGGCGTGGGAGGTATGGGAAATGCCAACTTGAACGCGCTCCAGAGTGAGAACATCGTGGCATTGTGCGATGTGGACTGGAAATATAGTAAGAACGTGTTAGACAAGTACCCGAACGCTAAGAAGTACTACGATTATCGCGAGATGTATGATGAGATGGGCAAAACCATCGATGCGGTGGTGGTGGCCACGTCCGACCACACGCACGCGATTATAGCCGCCGACGCGATGACGATGGGCAAGCACGTGTACGTACAAAAGCCGCTCACGCATAGCGTTTACGAGTCGCGTCTGCTCACCAAGCTGGCGAAGAAATACAAGGTGGCCACCAGCATGGGCAACCAGGGTTCGTCGGCTGAAGGGGTTCGTCAGGTGATCGATTGGATTTACGATGGGCAGATTGGCGAGGTTACGAGGGTAGATACGTTTACCGACCGTCCCATTTGGCCGCAAGGGTTGATGATCCCGAAGGAGACGCACAAGATACCGAAGACCCTCAACTGGGATCTTTTCATTGGGCCGGCTAAAAAGCGTCCGTTCAACGAGATTTACCATCCATGGAACTGGCGGGGATGGTGGGATTTCGGTACCGGGGCGTTGGGTGATATGGCGTGCCATATCCTTCACCCCGTGTTTAAAGGGTTGAACCTCAAGTACCCCATTAAGGTTCAGGGTTCTTCGACGCTGCTGTTGACCGATTGCGCGCCGAACGCGCAGATGGTAAAGTATGTTTTCCCGAAACGCGACAACCTACCCAAGGTAGGCATGCCCGAGGTGGAGGTATACTGGTACGACGGAGGTTTGACACCCATCCGTCCCGAGGGTATTCCCGCTGGGAAGAACCTGAACGACGCCGGTGGTGGTGTGATCTTCTACGGAACCAAAGATACGCTGATCTGCGGTTGCTACGGCGTGAGGCCTTGGCTGCTTTCCGGTCGTAAGCCCAATTCGCCAAAGACGCAGCGTGAGGTTACCCTTTCGCATGAGATGGACTGGGTACGCGCTTGCAAGGAGTCTCCCGAGAATCGCGTGGAGACGGCATCCCCCTTCTCCGAAGCGGGTCCCTTCAACGAGATGGTGGTGATGGGCGTGCTGGCCGTGAGGCTGCAAGCGTTGAATCAAGAGCTGGATTGGGATGGAGAAAACATGCGTTTTACCAACATTCCCGCCGACGCGACCGTACGTACCGTTATCGAGGATGGGTTCACCATTAAAGATGGTCATCCCACGTTCAATAAGACCTGGACCGATCCGGTGAATGCTGTTGAGTACGCGAATGAATTGATTAAACATACCTACCAAAACGGCTGGAAATTACCAGATATGCCGTAATGGATAAGTGGGTAGGGTATAATTTAAAACATTAAAGGTCCATACACTGAAATGTAAATACAAAATAATCGTATGAAAGTAAGAAAAATAATAAAAGGATTAAGTTGTTTTATGCTTGTAACGCTACTTATGACCTGCTCCGGAGGGAAGAAGAAAGCCGCGGGCGAAGGAGATGCCACGGAAAGTGCCGTACCCGAGTACGTGGTCGTGAATAACCCCCAGGTCGATTTGGCCGATTTCCAAGTGGATGATGAGGGTTACATTGCTATCTTCAACGGGAAGGATTTTACCGGTTGGAGAGGTTACGGGAAAGAGCATGTGCCCACTAAGTGGACGATAGACGATGGAGCCATCAAGTTCAACGGCTCTGGCGGTGGTGAAGCACAAGACAGTGATGGTGGGGATATCATCTTCACTCATAAGTTTAAAAACTTTGAACTTATATTTGAATGGAAGGTCGCGAAAGGAAGCAACTCGGGCGTATTTTACCTCGCGCGAGAGGTTCAGACCAAAGATCCCAACAGCGGTGAGATGAGGATGGAACCGATCTATATCTCGGCACCCGAGGCACAAATCCTCGATAACGAGAACCATCCCGATGCGAAGTTGGGCGTGAACAACAACCGGCAGTCAATGTCGTTGTATGACATGATCCCCGCCGTACCTCAGAATGCGAAGCCTTTTGGCGAGTGGAACAGTAGCTCCATCATAGTGTACAAGGGAACCGTTGTACACGCGCAAAACGGCGAGAACGTGGTTGAATATCACCTTTGGACGCAGCAGTGGACTGATATGCTGCAGGCCAGCAAGTTTAGTCAAGAGAAATGGCCGTTGGCGTTCGAACTGTTGAACAACGCGGGTGGACCGGACCGTGAAGGCTATATCGGTCTGCAAGATCATGGTGACGACGTCTGGTATCGGAACATCAAGGTGAAAATAATGGAGTAATTGAAATCAAACAAGTAAAAAAAGGAGAAATAGAATGAGAAAAATAGCATTACCGATGGTAACCCTGTTGTGTGGGTTGTTGCTTTTCACCGCGTGCAAGCAGAAAGAAGAAGCTGCCCCGAAAGGGAAAGATATCTACTTGCAGCTTTACTCGGTACGCGATGACATCAAGGCTGACTATGCAGCCACCATCGCTCAAGTAGCCGAGATGGGCTACACGGGAGTAGAGGCCGCCGGTTACAACGACGGGCAATTCTACGGTTTGTCGCCGGCCGACTTTAAACAGTCGATCGAAAGCGCGGGGATGGAAGTACTCTCCTCGCACACGTCGAGGCCACTAGCCGAGAAACCGACAGAAACCAATTGGGATGAGACCTGGGCATGGTGGGATGCCGCCATCCAAGCTCACAAGGAGGCGGGCATGAAGTACATCGTGGTATCCTGGATGCCCACGCCCACCACGTTAGCCGACCTGCAGATTTATTGCGACTACTACAACCAGATTGGTGAGCGTTGCAACGCTGCTGGCATGCGCTTCGGCTACCACAACCACAGCTTCGAGTTCAACGAGATTGAAGGCACGTTGATGTATGATTACATGCTCGAGAAAACCGATCCCGCCAAGGTATTCTTCCAAATGGATGTTTACTGGATAATCGAGGGCGGTCAGGATCCCGTGACCTACTTCAACAAGTACCCCGGCCGTTTTGAGCAGCTCCATATCAAGGATGAAACCGAGATTGGACGCAGTGGAAAGGTGGATTTCGAGAACATCTTCGCCAACGTGGAGGCTTCGGGTGCGAAGTACATGATCGTGGAGGTGGAGCGCTACACCGGAACACCTATCGAAGGTGTGAAGGAGAGCTACGACTTCCTGAACAACGCCGCTTATTACAAAGATACTTACGTTGAAGTACCCCCGGCAAAGTAGCAGGTCATGTAAAGGTGGCTAAAGTGTTGCGCGACAGCATGTATAGAGTATCTGCTTGAAAAAACACCCCCTGCGAAACCGGTTTCGCGGGGGGTGCTTCCATTACTTGGTCATGATAACAAGGGTACTAGGGATAAAACTCAATCTCATTAAAATTATGAAGAACAAGGCATTCAACTCAAGCGAAAGCGAATCAGGTTTGGCTATTGCCGAACGTTGCTTCGCGCTACCCGTGGCAGCGAAACCATACATCGCACCCGTCATCGAAGTGATCGATATTGAACTGACCCAAAACTTCCTCGGAAGTGACAAAGGCAATGCGCCATTGAATTTTGATGGTGAGGAGTGGTAAGACAGGTTATGTACGTGTTAAAGAACAGGGATATGAAAAACAGATTTTTTCTATGGATAGCCTCGGCGCTTGTTCTTTTTGCAGGATGCGCCGATAACGAGCTCGCGATCGAGCAGCCGAGCCCGGAACAGGAGGGATGCAAACTTGTGATAACGGCATCCATCCCGGATGAATCACCACGAACCCGCCTCAGCTTGGAAAAAGACCCTACGTCACCGAATCCAACGTCACCGGATATTATCGTTAAATGGAAAGCGGGAGATAGAATAAACTTCTTCTTCAAGCAAGGTGGCACCACGCTCGTGGAGGGGTCATCCGTGTTGTTAGCTTCACAGGATATTTCCGGGGAGGGAAAGATTGCCACCTTTACAATCACTGTTCCGGGTGGAGTTAACGTGGGTCAGCTATTCACGCTTTACGCCCTTCACGGGGCATCGGTGTACAATGTAGCTAATGGTAAGATAAATGTGAATGTTTCTTCCTTAGGCTTTAGTTTATTAACCTCGTTGGATAGGGTGCCTATATCGGGCGAGGTAGAAGTTTCACCATCTTCGCCAGGTCCAATCACCATTCCATTCAATCACTTGGGAGTATTGCAATGCCTCGAGTTTAAGAACGGTTCAGCAAGTTCCCTTGTTGAATTTTATCCCACTTTGACAAAGACAGGAGGACCAGATTGGTATTATATGCCGGGTAATGGGACTGTTCCTTATTATGATTTGATTAGCAAGGGTGTTACCGGTATTACGGGGGCCCCTCCATCCATCAAAAAAGATTTGACTGTACCGGCTAATAGCACTGTACAATTAGCACAATGGGTAATGCCTATAAATAATGTTAATACTCCGGAAATCAAATTGAATGCCGAAGTTTCAGGAGGGACAACTTATACTTCCGATAATAGCAAGCCGGCACGAGGTTCTGCTATGCAGGTAGGCAAGGCATATCATCTCTACGCATTATGGAATGGAACCAAGCTCTATTTTACCAACAATACGTTTGCACCACCACCCGCGGGTAATTTGATGCATGCTGCCGGCGGCAACGATTTTATCGGCGTGGTGTACTCTAAAGGTGACAATAATGTATATTACAACAGCACGCGAGATGGAAGCACATGGTCAGGTGAAACCCTTTTAGGTGGGGGTCAGGAAGCGCGCATCGCGATAGATGGAACCCATAAACCGCATGTCGTGTTTACTGACAAAGGTAAAATCGTCTATAGGAAATATAGTGGAACGGAGTGGAGTGCACCCGTTAATATCGAAAGCAACTATAGTGGAAACTGTTCAAGACCCGATATAGCCGTGGATGCCAATGGTTATGCCCATATTACCTATACCGACACAAAGGGGGACCTTGATGATCATAATGAAATTATGTACGCGGAAAATAATACTTCTAATGGTGCTGGATTCACTAAAATAATTATATTTGACGGATATAGAGATATTTCTACAGGGAAAAGTCACTATTTCAATAAGGGCTCTCGTATTGCAGTAGATGGAGCCGGGAAATACTACTACATTATCACACATTCTCATTATAGTACGTCACCCAATAATAATTCTTATAGCGTAGCTATAAAAACCTCTTCGGCTAATGGAGCAACAGGAACTGCTTCAACCGATAAATACAATATATACGACTTAGAGTTTAACGGCTCTAATGCTATTGCACTTTATACAGACAATAATGTACACCGCACGGCAACTATTCAGGTTAGCGGAAACACTGCATCCTTCATCAATCCGATTGGTAATATTGCGGGGACTCTATCTCCTCACGGCTTATCCCGTTCGGGAGAAGTCGCGGGTTTTTCTGAAATGTCTAATAAATTGTTTGTCAGATATTTCTCCAGTCCAGGAAATGCGCAGGTAGCAAACTATTCGGATATAACGGTAAAGAGCGGCACACAGGTAGCGGCGGTCAATAAAGGCAACACGGCAAACAAGGTATATGCCGTGTATACCGATAATACCGATTCGGTAATAAAAGTGAAGGAAGTTGCATCAACACCGTAGCCTTAGAAAACGAGTAAAAAACGCGTTATCGTGAATGCGCAACATGAAAATCCCCGGCCCATCAAGTCGGGGATTTTTTCGTATGACGGGCATGTCATACATCTGTGGTGAAAGTCCACCCGGGGCGTAGGCGAAGGACCGAATAATTTGTAACGTCAATCAAGAATGTATGTTTCGATGAAGTTTTTCGACAATGTTTCACAGGATAAGTTAATGAGCTACTTGGGTCGAGTAATCCACGACCCCGACACGAAAGCTCTATTGCCGAGTTCACCCGCGAGCTGAAGCGACTTTGTAAACGCTTTTGGAGCATACCCATGGACGCCCGTATCCGACTCCTGAATAGCATCATTCGCAGATGGAAAAACTACTTTTCAATCGGGGCAATGAAAGCCAAGATGGAGAAGATAGACGCTCATTTGCGCACGATGCTAAGGAAAGTGATATGGAAGCAGTGGAAGACTCCCGGGAAGAGAGCGTGGGGACTTCGGAAGTTGGGGATTAACGATGACTTGGCCAAGCTAACCTCCTACTGTGGCAACCGTTACGAGTGGGTTGTCAGGCGCACCTGCGTCGTGAGAGCCATATCCAAAGATGTTCTTACACGCAGAGGCCTAGTCAGTTGTTTAGACTACTACGAGATTAAACACTCTTTGAAAGCAAATTAAACCGCCGTATGCCGAACGGCACGTACGGTGGTGTGAGAGGAAAGGAAACGAGTAGGTTAGAAAACCCTCGTTTCCCGACCTACTCGATTATTCACGATGAAGCTGATTTATTTTCACGAATCAAGTAGTTTTTTACGATTTAAGAAAAGGTTTTTACGATTTAAGAAAAGTTTTTTACGATTTAAGAAAAGTTTTTCACGAATCAAGTAGTTTTTCACGAATTGAGAATAGATTTACACGAAATGGGAAAAGGATCTCGCTCACTTTCTCGTAAATTTGTAAAGAACGATTAATATATCGATTCACATAAACCGTGGTATTGTTTTTTCGTAGCCCTTTAATTAACACGAAAAGCATATTAATCGATTATTTAAAAAATAGACATAAACTAAACTTTAAACAAAATGAGTACAAAAGGAAAAACTGTAAAAGAAACGCGATTCGAGCAAGTAACGGCAGACAATCATGCCGGAGCTTACATGGCGCCTCAAATGGAGGTTATTGAAATTGAACTTACACAAAACATCTTACAACCCAGCAATGGTGAGGGTAACGCACCATTGGATTTTGATGGTTATGATTGGTAAATACAGTATTGAAAAAACAAATTACACACGTGATAAACAACAAACAGATGAGAAACAGATTTTTTCTATGGATAGCATCGGCACTTCTTCTTGTGGCCGGATGTACCAACGACGAGATTGTAAACGAGCAGCAGGCCCCGGGGGAAGGTAAAATTACCCTAACGGCATCCGTACCCGGTGAGACAGCGCAAACCCGTCTTAGCTTAATACCTGATATAGAATCAAAGAATATTATCGTTACCTGGCAAGAAGGCGATACGCTGCGGTTCTATTTTAAACAAGGTGAAAACTTTTCGCCCACGTCAACTTTTGTTGAACTCACTTGGGAGGACATCTCTCCGGATGAAAAAAGCGCCACCTTTACGGTGGATGTTCCGCAAGGGATTGACCAGGAATCTGCATTTACGGTTTACGCCGTTCACGGAGCAGAAAGCAGGCTTGAGGGAGCGAATGTATTAGTCAATGTTTCTCCCAGCGCATTCACACCTTTGTATTACTTACAAGACGTACCCATAGCGGGCAGTGTTGAGGTTACGCCCGGAAACCCGATCAACATCAGCTTCGGCCATTTGGGAACGTTGCAATGCCTTGCCGTGAAGAATATCGCGCAAACGAGGTTCAGATTTATTCCCTCTTTGATTTTCGCGGATCCGGAAACGGGAACGGATTGGTTTTACACCGCAACCGAGGGGAATATTCCCTATTATAGTTTAACAGAGGGAACTGTAACATATTCTAATGAGCCGCTTCCACCTCTTGCGCCTAATCTGATAAGCATCTGGATTGATGAAATAGAAGAATTAGCGCAATGGGTAATGCCCAAGACAGGGGAGTATGCTCCCGAAATAAAGTTGGGAGCGTTAGTTCCCGATAGACCACCGGTTGTTTCAGCCAACAGCAAACCTCAACGCACCTCCAATATGCAGACAGGCAGGGCTTACCATCTCTATGCAGCGTGGGACGGAGGCTCGCTCTTTTTTACCGACGATACATTCATCCCTCCGTATCAATCTATTACAGGTAGTCTGATGCATGCCGACGGCGGCGACGATTTCATCGGTGTGGTGTACTCCAAAGACGACAGCAGGGTGTATTACAACAGCTCGCTAGGCGGCAATGACTGGCCGAATGAAACTGATTTAGGAGCAGGCACCGAAGCGCGCATGACAATAGACAGAAGTAACAACCCGCACGTGGTGTTTACCACTACCGACGGTAGAATCGCCTACCGTAAACTGGAGGGTACGACATGGAGCGCACCCGTCTATATAGAAACCAACCATGCAGGCACCTGCTCAAAACCCGATATAGATGTGGATAACAGCGGCTATGCCCATATTACCTATACTGATACCCGAGGGCAAATCGGTGGCCATACCGAACGTGATGATATTATGTACGCGGAAAATAAAACCAATAACGGAGGTGCATTTGTAAAAAGTGTTATATATAACGGATATTATGAACATTGGGGAGGAGCAGATTACTATGGGGATTATTATGATAAAGGCTCTCGTATTGCTGTGGATGGAGCCGGAAACTACTATATTATAGCACATCATCAACATTTTAATGAGCGGATGGGAGGAAGTGACAGAACTTACAACCTAGTTATAAAAACCCCTACGGCAAGCGGAGAAACCACAACCTCATCAATCGATGGATTCGACATATATGACTTGAAGGGTGGCGGCTATTCCAATGTTATTGCTCTGTATAAGGATAGCAACGTAAACCGCACGGCAGAAATTGAAGTTTATGAGGACACCGCATCCTTCAGCGACTATCCGTATAATTTTGAAACATCGGGTATCGTTCCTCACGGCTTGTCGCGTTGGGGGTATGAAGTTGCAGGACTTTCCGGCTCCAACCTGTTTGTCAAGTACTTATATCAAGCAGATCCGAGGGAAGAAGTCTTTTCGGATATAACGGTAAAGGCAAATACCCAGGTGGCGGCGGTTATCAAAGGTGACGTATATTACTATGTATTTTTAGTCTATACGGATAGTACTGATTCCATTATAAAAGTGTTGGGCGTTGAAACACCTCCGCCCTGCTAGTCAATGGATAAATACCGCTTTATTACAAGCGTACATTGCTGTCCCATTAAAATCTAAAAAAGCTCTTTGAAATATTTGAAATTTAGTTAGTTACACGACTTTTTCGTGCGAACGGACTTGAATTTGTAGTTTTGTGTCAAACAAAACTGATCGCATATGTTTCAAGACAAATACGTTTTCGCTCAATTAGTCTCATTTCTTAATCGCGGTAAGTTTAACCGCATAGTTAGCAAATACAAAGGTGATAGATATGTGAAGCATTTCACTTGCTGGAATCAACTGCTTGCTATGATGTTTGGTCAACTATCAAATCGTGAAAGTCTGAGAGATTTGATTGTCGCTCTTGATGCTCATCATTCCAAATGTTATCATTTAGGAATGGGTAAAAATGTATCAAGAACATCCTTAGCAAGAGCCAATCAAGATAGAGATTATCACATTTTTGAAGAATTTGCTTATTATCTGGTAAATGAAGCAAGGAAAAAACGTATTTCCAATATATTCCAACTAGGTGGTAATGTTTATGCTTTTGACTCGACAACAATAGATTTATGTCTATCTGTGTTTTGGTGGGCAAAGTTTCGAAAGAGCAAGGGTGGCATCAAAGTTCACACGTTATATGATGTAGAAACACAGATACCTACTTTCTTTCATATTACCGAAGCTTCTTTACACGACTCAAAAGTTATGAAGGAAATTCCATATGAAGTTGACTCTTACTATATATTTGACCGTGCTTACAACAACTTTAAGATGCTGTATAAAATTAATCAGATAAGTGCTTTTTTCGTTATCAGAGCAAAAAAGAATATCCAATATAAAACCATCAAGTGGAAACGTAAGCTACCTAAAAACGTGCTATCAGATGCTCAGATTGAATTAACAGGATTCTATCCAAAACAATACTATCCCGAACATATTCGTATGGTCAGATATTGGGATGAAGAGCAAAAGCGTGAATTTGTTTTCTTAACAAACTCGATGCATATCTCTGCGCTACAAGTAGCTGAACTTTACAAAAACAGATGGCAGATTGAGCTGTTTTTCAAATGGTTAAAACAACATTTGAAAATTAAGAAATTCTGGGGTACAACTGAAAATGCTGTTAGAATTCAACTTTACACTGCCATATGTACTTATTGTTTAGTAGCAATTGTTCAAAAAGACATGCAGATTGACAGAAGCACATATGAAGTTTTACAGATATTGAGTATATCGTTAACAGACAAAACTCATCTGAAAGACCTTTTTGATAAAACTAAATTTCAAAATGACAAAGAACGTTTTAGGCTTAATGAGCCAAATTTATTTGATTTTTAATAACGTCCCAATTTTAATGGGACACTAATGACAAGCGTATAAAGTGAAAATCCCCGACCAATCAAGTCGGGGATTTTTAGTGTGTCAAGGCTTTTTTTCATGAAGTGAGGAAATTTTTCATGAAATGGGGAAATTTTCTCACGAAATTAGAATAGTTTGTTTTTTTTTTCATATATTTGCCGAATTATTTCATTTACACATGTGTAAACTGTGGTATTGTTTTATCGTTATCTTTTGAATCGACAAAAGTTGGTTCGTTGAAAAAGTATTAAATGTATACGAAACATAAACTTAACTTTAAAGAAAATGAAAACGAAAGGAAATAATTTATACGAAACGCGCTTAGGGCAAGTACCGACAGAAAAAACTGTCGAGCTTTACTCGGCACCTCAAGTGGAGGTTATCGATATTGAATTGACCCAAAACATCCTTCAGGGAAGTACTCAACAGGACTTTGCTTTACCCGACTATACAGATGGAGGCGATGCGTGGTAGCAAGGAAAGGGTTAAGCTCTTTGGGAGTCTTTGACACTTTTCGTCTAAGTGAAAAATTTAAACTAAATCAATTGCTGCACGGTGACAACCGACAGCTTAAACAAGCACAGGCATGAAACATAAACTATCCATTTTTGTACTGTTAGCTTTATTGGTGGCGGGCTGTACTGATGATATCAATCTTTCCGAACCTGATGTAAATAATGAGGTAAGGATGGTTACCATCAGTGCCAATATGTCGCCGGAGACTCGTGTCTCCTATACTGAAAACCAAGACAACACGATTACAGTTGCATGGGAGAGCACCGACAAAATAATGCTGGTCGGATATGACGCTGATGGTACTACTTACCTGGGAAAGTCTATATTTACCAAAAGTGAAACCGGAAACCAATTTTCAGGCCTAACTGTAGCAGGTGCCACATATTATAAAGCCTTTTATCCCGCGGATGCTGTCAAACTGGATACGCTCGGCAATGTAGTACATGTGAACGGCATCGTGCCGCTTCCAGGCTTTGAGTTTTGGGAACAGACACAGGTCGGGGATAATACTACAGGACATATCAACAAACACCTCTTTATGAGTGACGAGACGGCGGGCAGACTCATCACCGATAACTTTCAAATGGAGGCTAAGAGTAGCGTTATTAAATTTGTACTTACCAACATACCGACTGGGTTAGGAACTCTCACAAAAGTATTGTGGAAGACCGAGGAAGAGCTGAATGGGTATACCCATTGGGCTGCCGTAAATATATCCGGTGTAGCTGATAACCCAACCAGCCTGACCGCCTATCTCGCTTTTCCCCCTTGCGATATGGTCCTTGGTAACGGTGGGAGAGTAAAAATAATGTTGGTTGGCAAAGCTAAGTCGTACGAATATATTAGTGCTCCAACTTCCGGCAAAACCTATCTTCCGGGGAAGCGCTACACAGCTACTGTAAATATGAATTGGTCATCGGCCAAGAGTGAATTTACCTTTGCCATCAATCCAAACAATAACACAACATACAACATCAAGCTGAAAGAAGCTAGCGTCACCGTTCCGGCAGAACTTACAATATACTGGGGAGAAGGAACGCCACAGACTATCCCGGCAGGCACTAACATTACAAATGGTATCCTTGCTACGCATTTATACCAACAAAAGGGCGAACGTATCATCACCATCTACTCCGCAGATGCTGAACCCACCAATCATCAGATGCCGCAGCTCACATTCAATAGTGATCAGTGGCTCACGACAGTACTTACTCCATTCCCAAATTTTGGACCGAATGCAAAAGATTTCAGTTGGTGTTTCTACAACTGCCAAAACTTGGTCTCCATTCCGGCGGGACTCTTCCACAACAATACGCTTATAAACAATTTCTCTCATTGTTGCGACCGCTGCACATACTTGTATATAAAACCCGGACTTTTCCCTCCTGAAAATTCCACTTTTTTTGCAAATAGAGGAAATATGGATTGGAGTTTTTGTTTCAATAGGACAGGGGAGAAACTGGCCAATGCCGGTACCGCCCCTCCGCTATGGACATATACCCGAGGAGGTAATACATGGACCTACGATGATTGTTTTAAGGGTGCCACAAGTTTAACCAACTATAGCTCTATTCCGGCAAGTTGGGGTGGTGGATTGGCAGGACAATAACATCTCTCCTTGATTAACAAATCCCTCTCGCCAGTGGTGAGAGGGATTTTTTTGTGCGCTACGCATACCATACATCTATAGGGTGCAAGTCCCGAACGTGCCTGCCAATAGGAAACGTTAGTCAACGGCAAGGGTGTTGCCCGCGAGGGCAAATCTGAAGGAAGCCAGCGACAAAGCCGTGAATGAACGGACAGGAACACGATACGAGGCTTACCTTGTGGGTAAGTGGGCATTGGACCACGAAGCCCGATAATTGGACGTAAAGCAAGGGTAGTAAATCGTGTCACTCACGGTGAAAGAGGTATGAGTTTACCGTGGGAGGTCTGTATAAGACAGGTGGAGGCGAAGACGAGCGAACTGTTGTAGCAAAGCCGTTATACAGAAGTCAGCAGACGCCATAGTAGCCAGGAAGCTCTTGTAACGAGAGTGGAGCGAAGGGCAGAAACATTAGAGCTGATGAGTTTTTTTTTAGAATAGTAAAAGCCAATGCCAAGGGGCAGAAAATAACCTTATACACAGATGAAGCGAAAGAAAGGAGCAGAATGTTGTATTCAAGGTAACCTTTTCGTCACGGACGTACCCGTATGGTACGAAAGTGACGGGAAGGTCAGCCCCGTGTGGCTTTCTATATGCGAAGAAGAACGTAATCAGACGAGAGATTTGATGGAACGTTTGACGGGCTATTCAAATTTGCACGAAGCCTATCAACAGGTACGCCGCAACGGCGGGAGCAGCGGTGTGGACAAGCAGAGTGTCGAAGAGTTCGGCACATGGTTCAGCAACCATTACAAGGAACTTCAAAACGATTTATTGTCCGGCACGTATGTTCCCCAACCGGTTAAAGGCGTTCAAATTCCCAAGCCGAAAGGCGGTTTCCGTCAGCTGGGCATTCCCACGGTCAAAGACCGGGTAGTCCAACAGGCGATAAACCAAGTCCTACAACCCATTTACGACCCGATGTTTTCCCCTTCGAGTTTCGGCTTCCGCCCACGACGAGGTGCTCACGATGCCCTGCGTCGAGCGTGCGAAATCGTTAAATCGGGGAAAAGTACCGTCGTTGATATAGACCTGGCCAAGTTCTTCGACGAGGTCAACCATCAACGCTTGCTTTGGCTTCTGAGTACACGGGTAGGGGATAAGCGCTTGCTATCCTTGATCAGTCGCATTCTGAAAACCGGTATACTTCGGGACGGGCTATGCAGTCAGCGTGTTAAAGGCACACCGCAAGGCAGTCCTTTAAGCCCATTGTTGTCTAACATCGTCTTGGACGAGTTAGACCAAGAGCTGACACGTCGGAACTTGGACTTCGTACGCTATGCCGATGACGTTCAGATATTCGTGGGCAGCTGCAAGGCAGCCGAACGAGTATATGATAGCATAATAGGTTTTATCGAAAACAGAATGCTCCTGAAAGTCAATCGAGAAAAGAGCGGTATCAAGCCGAGTTACAAGGTGAACTTTTTAGGCCATAGCCTTTTACGAGGAGGGAAGTTAGGACTAAGCAGGTCAAGCGAGGAACGATTAAAGATGAAGCTCAAATCCATTACCCGACGTAATCGCGGGGTAAGTTTCGAGCAAATCTTGCGAGAACTGGAAATGTTGCTAAGAGGTTGGTTACAATATTTCAAGTACGCTTCAATGAAAGGCAAACTTGAAAAGTTAGACGGTTGGCTTCGCCGCCGATTAAAATGTTACCGTCTAAAGCAATGTAAACGAGTAATCGGTATCGTTCGTTTCCTCACCTCACTTGGAGTTGAGGAAACATTAAGTTGGCGTACTGCCCTTAGTGGCAAGGGATGGTGGCGACTGTCTAACAGTCCCGCCCTGAACATAGGAATGAACAACGTTTGGTTTGCTAAACAAGGCTATTACAGTCTATCAGACAGCTACAAACAGTTGTTTCGTAATCCACTCTAATGTAACCGCCGTACACGTAAGTACATACGGTGGTGTGAGAGGTCGGAAAATAAAATAGGAGGAAAACCTATTTTATTTTCCTCCTACTCGATTGAATGAACGCATGCCTTTTTCTTGCCGGTTGCCCCGAGTAATACGGAATGAGACTACCCAAAAGTTGGGCGGTTTAACATTATCAATAGGCTGTCTTAGATTGAAGAAAAGCTCGGTATTGTACCGGGCTTTTTCCTTTTAGCCTCAATTTTATTCTCGTCGGACTTCCTTTCATACAAAGCACGTATGCATGAACTAAGACCCAAGGTCAAGATGTACCAGCTCCCAAAAGTAGATTTATTGACAAAGCATAGATTTAAGTGTAAAAAATTTGCAATATTAAAAGAATGTCTTACATTAAGGGTGTACACAAATTTCATTGATTATGGACAAATAGAATTCAAATCAGCGGAACAATATAACGCACCTGACATCGAAGTTATAGAAATTGAATTGACCAAAACATTTTACAAGCTAGAGGAGATAAAGGTAATGCGCCATTAGATTTTGATGGTGAAGATTGGTAAGACAAATTATAAACGTGTAAACAATAAGTATATGAAAAACAAGTTTTTTGGTTGGTATCGGCACTTCTTCTTATTGCCGGATGTACCAATGACGAGATCGTAAACGAGCAACCGACTCCGAAGGAGGGCGGTAAAATTACCCTAACGGCTCCCATGCCCGGTGAGACAACACAAACCCGCCTCGGTTTAGAGCGACAAGAGGGAACAAAGAATATTATCACTAAATGGAAAGCGGGAGATGAGTTGGTGTTCTACTTTAAACAAGCTGAAACTTTTTCGCCCACATCAACTTCCGTTGTTCTGACCGCGGGGGACATCACTTAGGGTGGAAAAGTGCCACCTTCACGGTGGATGTTCCGGCAGAAATTAACAGGGAGGCAGCCTTTACGATTTACGCTGTTCACCAGGTAAGCAGCAAGCTGTATGAAGGGGTTATATTAATAAACGTTTCTCCCGGAGTATTCACTCCCTTGAATCAATTACAAAACGTACCCATTTCGGGTAGTGTTGATGTTACACCCGGAAACCTAATCAACATCAGCTTCAACCATTTGTGAACGTTGCAAGGCATTGCCGTGAAGAATACCTCGGGAGCAGACTTCATGTTTACTCTTTCGGTCAATTTTGAGCCTAACCCGCTCAGCTACGTTGCCGAGTGCAACGTAAACCCTGCGGGCAACGGTTTCGTGACCGATTTGACCGCCTATGATATAAGCGGATACTTTAACTATGAAAATGCCGCTCAATTCAACAACACCACAATCGGCGGAAAGCAGTATCACTTGCCCAGCATAGAGGAGTGGCGTTCGATTGTGCCAGAAAATACTCTGGTTTACTATGGTTCTAATAACTCTTATAACAATCAGACTGAAACTGTAAAAGTCGCTGGTACTACGACATGACGAGTGATTTCCGCAATAATTCCGCTACTAAAACATGCTACGCGTTGCGTTACAAGGGTACTAACCTGGAATCGGCCTGGAAGAGGGTAGCGTTATGGGATAGCTGGTTACAGCTCTACACGCTGCCAATACTACTCGACGTATACCGTAAGGCTGCAAGCTTAACAGGTGAAATAGCTTCTATACGAAACTCCCCTTGATGATCCTTTTCTCGCTCCTGATCACCTACATCGCCTCTGCGATGATATCCTCCTCCCTACGGCAGGTCTCAAAGGTGAGAAGGTTGGCATAGCCCTGAAGGATCACGGTGTGGATATCTTACCTTTTTACCCTGTCCAAGTGATCATACCTGAAGAAGTGATAACAATCATTGCTACTGATGAGACTATGCTGTTGGCACAATGGATAATGCCTGTCTCGAATATACCTACTCCCGAAATACACCTGATATATTTTGTCCTAAGTTAGAGGTAGTGTACTGTGTGTATTACAATGTGTTGTGTATCGAGGAGAGAAACTAGTATCTTGATACATAACAACATAATAGCGATTCCATCATAAAAGGTTCATGCAAATTAACTCGACTCAGATTCAAGAGTTTAAGGCAAACAGCTATGAGCTAATAACCTACGGCCAAAAGCAACAATTTGCCATATAACTCAGTTTTATTTCATGAAACGTCAATATTTTTTTGTGGCATCCAGCTCTATTTGGTCGCACTTCTCAGTGAGCGTGGTAACGAACTTTTACCGAAAAACTGGTCTATTTTGTATATTTGTACAAAATAGACCACTGGTCTTCTTTTATTCTATTCCAAGATATAGTAATTTTATCAAAATTTTTACAAATAGCATTCGGTAACAATTAAATTGTGCGGTTTCATACGATCGCTCAATTGACCAAATATTAATGATAAAATACATAAACTCATAATTTTAAAGAATAAACAATAGCAATTTGCCATAAAACTCGGGTAATTTTGATTAAACGGGAATTTTTTTCAAAAAATGAGAAAAATTTATCGAAAAAAGAGAATAGGTATAATTTTTTTTTCATATATTTGTCGGATTATTTCATGTAGATCATCGCACAAACCGTGGCATTGTTTTTTCGGAGCTTTTAATATCAACAAAAAGTAGGTTAATCGGCAAAGTATTAACCAAAAACATATACTTATAAGTTTAAAGAATATGAAACCAAAAGGGAACATTCTAAACGAAAAGAACTTAGAGCCAGCACAGGTAGAAAATGCTGCCGGGCTCTACAATGCGCCTCAAGTGGAAGTTATCGACATTGAACTGCCCCTTAACCTCTTGGCAAGTACTAATTTATCCGACATTGAAGACGGAGGAGAAGCATGGTAACAAGGAAAGGGTTAAACTCTTTTGAAATCTTAATACTTTTCATCTGAGTAAAAATTAAAAAACGACAGCTGATCGCTGACAACCGACAGCTTAAATAAAACAGGCATGAAATTCAAACTATTTATTTTAACACTGCTCGCGCTATTGGTGGCGAGCTGTACCAGTGAGGACCTTCCCGAACCTGTGGAGAAAGAGGGAAAGATCGTTACCATAAACGCAACGATTCCTACGGAAACCCGCGTGACATACAATGACGGCACACGCAAACTCGCGTGGGAGAACGGCGATAGGATCCTACTCGTCGGATTTAACGGCCAAACTTATATAGGAAATTCTCCCTTTACTTGGACCGGACAAGGCAACCAATTTACGGGAGAAGCTGTACAAGGCGCCACCACCTACAAGGCCTATTATCCCGCGGAGACCACTATACTGGATGGGACCGGGAACGTGCAGCTTTCAGGTACTTTCTGGCAACAGAAACAGAACGGAAACAATTCTACGGCACATCTCGGCAAAAAACTGCGCTTGAGTGATGAGGACGCTAATAGCATCGATCAGACCTTTTACTTGGTCTCCAAGAGCAACATCATTAGATTTAATCTCACCATACCCAATGTAGGAACCCCCCAAAAACTGATTTGGACGGTTGAGCCCACATCGGGAGAAACCCGATCGACTATCCTCGATATAACCGATGTAAGCAACGGCACCACCGAGCTGACCCTTTTCCTCGCTTTTGATCCTGACGTGATGAAGATCGCCGCGGGCGGAAAGGTGAAAATATCGATAACCGGTGACAACAAATCCTACGAGTGGACCAAAACCGTTACAGCAGGCAAGACCTACGCAGACGGAAATCATCGCTACTACACCACCGTAAATGACGGAAATTGGACAGAAGTTGTTCCATTTACTTATACCATAAAAACCAATCAGGCAAGCACGACACACACGATCTGGCATAAAGGTGCTCTTCCTTCCTCCTGCTGTACCAATTTGACAATCTACTGGGGAGATGGATCCGAGAACACCTTCATCCCGCAAGGCACTCCTCTTACTACTAGTAATCTCGCTTCGAATATCTACGCCAACGCGGGTGATTATACTATTACCATTATCTCTGAACAGACAGACTACACCAGCCAACAGATGCCGCCGATCACATTCTGTGCCGAATTCACCGGGAACAAGCATATAACGGCTGTACTTACCCCCTTCCCCAATATGGGAACTACAATTTTCCGGAGATGCTTCTACGACTGCTCCAATTTAACCTCCATTCCAGCGGGACTGTTTGACTATAATACGCAAGCAACGGATTTTGGCTCGTGCTTCGAGAGCTGCAGCAAATTAACCTCCATTCCAGCGGGACTGTTTGATTATAATACGCAAGCAACGGATTTTGGCTCGTGCTTCGAGAGCTGCAGCAGATTGACTGCCATTCCGGCGGGATTGTTTAGCAATAATACACAAGCAGGTAATTTCGCTAACTGCTTCCAAAGCTGTACCCAATTAGCCACCATTCCGGCGGGACTCTTTAGCAACAGCACGAGCGCAACCAACTTCAGCTACTGCTTTGATGGCTGCTCTAACTTGTTTTTAATACAGGGTATTTTTCCGAATCCGACCGGTACAGGTTCACAACCTAACTTTTTTGGAAATAGAGAAATGAATTTTACAGGGTGTTTTAAAGGTGTAGGTTCGTCCTACGCAACGACAACCGGTGCCGCCCCCGAGTTATGGCTCTTTAATAACGCTAGTAACTGGTCATTTTCCGATTGTTTCTTAAACGCCACCAAGTTAGAAAACTACGGCTCTATTCCCGACAATTGGAAGGGATTATAATGCCGTCCTTTTTGATAGAAAAAAACCTCTCACCATTGGCGAGAGGTTTTTTTGGTATGACGGGCATGTCATACATCTGTGGTGAAAGTCCACCCGGGGCGTAGTTGCCGACGAACCCCATAGCGACTTGCAAGTTTCGAGTGGTGACGCTCGGGAGAGAGGAAGCAATAGCGAACTCGTGGCTCGACGAACAGGAACCTGATACCAAGGCGTGTCAAGCGGACAAGTTGGGCAAAGACAACGAAGTTCCCAAAGGCAACCGTAACCTTGACGCGTAGATTAGGCGAGTAAACGATGAAAGATGTATGTCTTATCCCGTGAGGTCTCGATAGTCCCCTCGTGGATAGTAACAACGAGTATCGAGAAGTCAGCAGAGGTCGAAGTAGCCGTTCTCGTGTAGTACATGGCGAAGGACCGAATAATTTGTAACGTCAATCAAGAATGTATGTTCCGATGAAGTTCGTTGACGAGTGGCACCGTTCCCGACGTACACGGGGGCGCCCACGTGGAGATAAGCACCATTCATCGGAAGCGGAAGTTAAGAGAGACGGGAGATGAAACTAATTGAAGAGATACTCGAGAAGTCCAACGTCCGCGCCGCTGTTAACCGGGTTGTCTCCAACAAAGGAGCAGCCGGTATAGACGGCATGGAAGTAGCTGCCCTTCGTGACTACATGAACACGAACTGGGAGAGTATCAAGGAGTCTATCCTCTTGAGGAAGTACAAGCCGGCTCCAGTACGACGAGTGGAGATACCCAAGGGCGGCGGCGGAGTCCGTCAACTGGGTATTCCCACGGTGTTAGACCGGGTTCTCCAACAATCTATCGCTCAAGTCCTAACCCCCATATTCGAGGCCGAGTTTCAAGAGCATAGTTACGGTTTTCGCCCCGGCAGGAGCTGTGAGCAAGCCGTGCTACAACTCTTGTCTTACCTTAATGACGGGTATGAATGGATTGTAGACATTGACTTGGAGAAGTTCTTCGCTAACGTTCCACGGGATAAGTTAATGAGCTACGTGGGTCGAGTTATCCACGACCCCGACACGGAAAGCCTAATACGCAAGTACCTGAAATCGGGCGTGATGGATAATGGGCTACACGAAGCCACGGAGGTTGGTACCCCCCACGGAGGTAACCTCTCTCCACTCCTGAGTAACATCATGCTGAACGAACTCGATAAAGAGCTGGTTCGTCGTGGTCATCGCTACGTTCGTTACGCTGATGACTGCGTGATAGCCGTTGGCAGCGAAGCCAGTGCCAAACGAGTAATGGCTTCCATTGTTCAGTGGATAGAGCGAACACTCGGGCTCAAGGTTAACGCTACCAAGAGCCGTGTTTGCCGCCCCACGAAGCTGAAATACCTTGGTTTCGGATTTTACAAATCCCCCAAGACAGGCCAGTGGACAGCCCGCCCACACGAAAGCTCTATTGCCGAGTTCACCCGCGAGCTGAAGCGACTGTGTAAACGGTCTTGGAGTATACCCATGGACGTTCGTATCCGACTTCTCAATAGCACCATTCGTGGATGGATAAACTACTTTTCAATCGGGGCGATGAAAGTCAAGATGGAGAAGATAGACGCCCATTTGCGCGCTATGCTAAGGAAAGTGATATGGAAGCAGTGGAAGACTCCCGGGAAGAGAGCGTGGGGACTTCGGAAGTTGGGGATTAACGATGACTTGGCCAAGCTAACCTCCTACTGTGGCGACCGCTACGAGTGGGTTGTCAGGCGCACTTGCGTTGTGAGAGCCATATCCAAAGATGTTCTTACACGTAGAGGCCTAGTCAGTTGTTTAGACTACTACGAGATTAGACACTCTTTGAAAGCAAATTAAACCACCGTATGCCGAACGGCACGTACGGTGGTGTGAGAGGAAAGGAAACGAGTAGGTTAGAAAACCCTCGTTTCCCGACCTACTCGATTGAAGAAATGTATGCTCTTTTCTTGGTTCTTGGCGTTGACACTGGGCGTGAGGAAGTTCTGAGCTCAATACTTCACTCGCACCACTCACTACACGCCTCGTGACTCAGAACTCTTCATGAAAATGTTTCACAATACTAAAAAAACATCTAACTTTGTGGCAAGTACACAAATTCTATTGATTATGGACAAAAATGAATTCAAATCGGCGGAACAATACACTGCACCCGATATTGAAGTTATCGAAATTGAGCTGACCCAAAACATCCTCCAGGGAAGTGGCAAGGGTAATGCACCGGATAATTTTGGTGGTGAAGAGTGGTAACGTGTAATTAAAACTACTCTTATACAAATCATCCACGTATAAAGAACAGAGAAATGAGGAACAAATTTTTTCTATGGATAGTATTGGCGCTCTTTCTTATTGTCGGATGCACCGAAAATGAGATTGAAAACGAGCAGCCAATCCCTGATGCGGAAGGACGCACGCTTGTGGTAACGGCTTCCATGCCGGGCGAATCACCGGAAACCCGTCTTAGTTTAGAGCCTGAAGCAGGGACAAAGAACATTGTCGTTAAATGGAAGGCGGGAGATGTGCTATATTTAGTCTTCGACCAAGGTACATCAGTTAAGGAGGGAACCCCCATAACATTGACCCAGCAGAATATTTCCTCTAACGGAAAGGTTGCCACCTTTACGATCACTATTCCGCAAGGAATTGATGTCAATAAGAAATGTACTATTTACGCAGTCCACGGGGCGACGTATCAATTAAATATGTATGATTATGTAGTCGTAAATGTTTCCCCTGTAGGCTTCAGTTTATTAACTGCGTTGAACAATGTACCTGTATCAGGCGTGGTTACAGTGAATAATCTGTTATCCCCTATCACCATTGATTTCGGACATTTGGGACTATTGCAATGCCTAAAGTTTAAGAATACTTCAACAACGGACTTTGTTATTACTCCCACCTTGGTAAATGAGGGAGGAACAACTTGGTATCACACCTACGCGGGTGGTGCTACTGCTCCTCATTACAATTTGTACAGTCAGCAGGTTTCAGATTTCACCGTTACTCCTTCCACTACCGCAGCTGTAACTATTCCGGCTGGAGGCACTGTACAATTGGCACAATGGGTAATGCCTAAAAATGTCAATACTCCGGAAATCAAGTTGAATGCCCATGTTCAAGGGGCAGCAACCTATACTTCCATTAACAGTAAGCCGGCGCGAGGTTCTGTCATGCAGAAAGGAAAGGCATATCACCTCTACGCTTTATGGGATGGAGTCAAGATCTGTTTTACCGACAATACCTTTACCCCTGCTCTGACGGGTGATGTTATGCATGCAGACGGCGGTAGCGATTTTATAGGTGTGGTTTACTCCAAAAATGACGGAAATGTCTATTACAATAGCACACAAAACGGTATCACCTGGTCGGGTGAAACCTCTTTAGGAACAGGTAGCGAGGCGCGTATGGCAATTGATGGAAATAACCATCCGCATGTGGTGTTCACCACCTCCGACCATAAGATTGCCTACAGGAAACACGATGGCACAAATTGGAGTGCACCCGTTTACATTGAAAGCAATAATGTTGGTAGTGCCGGAGAATGTTCAAAACCCGATATCGATGCGGAGGGTAACGGTTATGTTCATATTACCTATACGGATACGAGAGGAGGAAACCCTAACAAGCACCCAACTGACCTCCCTGATATTATGTATGCAACCAACAAAAACGGTCCATTTGCAAACACTCTTATATTTGACGGATATGCCACTCTATGGGAGGAGTATTACTATATTAAAGGCTCTCGTATTGCTGTGAACGCAGCCGGAACATACTACATTATAGCGCATAAATACGCTCATATGCTTCCTTACCAGTCTCAACCGGAAAATCACACTTATAGCATATCTATAAAAACACCTACGACAATGTATGGAGCCTCAGAAACATCATCAACTGACCAACACGCTCTATATGATTTAGAGTTTGACGGCACTAAAGTTGTTGCGCTTTATAAAGCTAATAATGTAAACTATACAGCTACTATTAAGGTTCAAGGGACACAGGCATCGTTCATTAACCCGACAAATATTACCACGGCTGGCGCAGTTCCTTACAGCCTGTCACATAATCTTGAAATTGCCGGACTCTCCGGTTCTAATAACCTGTTTTACAAGTATTCAAACACAGAGGGTTCCTATACGGATATAACAGTAAAGACAAACACAGAGGTAGCAGCGGTCAATAAAGGCAACACTGCAAACAAATTCTATGCAGTGTATACCGACTATACGGATTCAAGAATAAAGGTGAGGGAAATTTCAACAACCCCATAACCTTAGAAAACGGATAAAAACGCATTAGCGTACACGTATAACAACATAACTCCCCGGCCAGCAAGTCGGGGAGTTTTGGTATGCAAACATAAAAGACACGAGACTTTTTTTAATCTGCCGTTAGCCGTTGACCATGGGGGAAATTGCATATTAACTCACCTCAAAGTCAATAATTTAGAGTCAATTGAAGTAAAGTGAAAAAACCTCCATTGTGGAACAGTCAAAAATAACAATTTGGTATAAAACACAATTGTTTCACGATACTGGAATACTTTTAAAAAAATGAGAAAAATTTGTCACAAAAATGATAAAAGGTAAAATCCTTTTTTATACATTTGCAGGGTTTTATCATGCAGATTTTCACGTTCACTTTTTCATCATTTTTTCAGAGCCTTTAATATCAACTGTACCGACTTTACAAAGTGAACCAATCAATAAGGCATTAATAAAAAACAAAAACTATATTTAAAAGAAAATGAAACCAAAAGGAAATACTTTAAACGAAACACGCTTAGAGCAAATACCGACAAATAAACCTGTCGAGCTTTACTCGGCACCTCAAATAGAGGTTATCGAAATCGAACTGACCCAAAACATCTTACAACCTAGTAATGGAGAGGGAACTTTTGATTTACCAGAATATCAAGACGGAGGAGACGCGTGGTAGCAAGGAAAGGGTCAAGCTCTTTGGTAGTCTTGACACTTTTCATCTAAGCAAAAAATGTAAAACAAATCAATTGCTGGACGGTGACAACCGACAGTTTAAACAAAAACAGGTATGAAGCTCAAACTATCCATTTTTGCACTCCTCGCCCTACTGATGGCAAGCTGCACACACGAAATCGATATTCCTGAACCCGTGGAACCCGCGGAAAAAGAGGGAGAGATGGTAACCATAACTGCCACGATCCCGCAGGAGACTCGCGTCTCCTACAATGAGGGCTCGCTCGGATGGCAGGACAACGACAAACTCCTGCTGGCCGGATATGATGGCACAACTTATTTAGGGAGTCAAATATTCACCTATACCGGAAACGGTAACCAATTTTCGGGAACAAAGGTACCGGGTGCCACTACTTACAAAGCCTATTATCCCGGAGATGTCATTACACTGGATGGAAACGGCAACATGCAACTTCCTGCCAACTTCTGGCAACAGACATATAACGTACAAAATCCGATGGGACATATCGGCAAAAAGCTACTCCTTAGCGACACGGACGCCAATGCCCTTTCTGAGTCCTTTGCCTTAACCGCGCGGAACAGTGTCATTAAATTTGTGCTCGATCCTGCACCGATGATGTATAACCTCAAAAAATTGATTTGGACGGTAGAGACCGTGAAGGGTGTGGCAACCCAATTGGCGATCCTTGACATAGATAACATTTCTTGGGTATTCGGCAACTTGACCCTTTACCTAGCTTTTGACCCTACCGTGATGAAGATTGCTCCAAACGGGACGGTGAAGATCATGCTGATCGGCGACAGTAAGCACGAGTGGAGCACCGACATAACCAAGGCAGGCGGCATGACCTACGAAGCAGGAAAGCGATATACCGCTACCGTAACAAACGGGGTGTGGGCAGATATCCCTCAGCCGCAATTCCGCTTTACCATCCAAACAGCTGAGACAAACCAACTGTACGAGATATGGCAGAAGGATGTCTCCTCCACCAACCCTGCCGAACTGACTATCAATTGGGGAGATGGGACAGCGAACACACCCATCGCGAAAAACGCTTCGCTTGTAAAGACCATTGCTGACCATACTTATGTTAGTCCGGGCAATTATACCATCACCATCACCTCCGACGAAGTTGACCCCTCCGTCAAACAGATGCCGCAAATCATATTCTTCAACGAGGATACCCAAACTGGGGACAAGTTATTGACTTCTATATTAGACCCATTCCCCAATATGGGAGCGACGGATTTCAATCTCTGTTTCTTAAAATGTGCCAAATTAAGCGCTATTCCGGCTGATTTGTTTAAGTACAATAGGCAAGTAACACATTTCGAATCCTCTTTTTTCTACTGCAGCGGATTAACCGCTATTCCGGTGGGATTGTTTAGCAACAATACGCAAGCAACACATTTCAATGGCTGCTTCCACGGCTGCACCGGATTGACATCTCTTCCGGCGGGATTGTTTAGCAACAATACGCAAGCAACAAATTTCACAACTTGCTTCGCATACTGCACCGGATTGACATCTCTTCCGGCGGGATTGTTTAGCAACAATACGCAAGCAGATAGATTTATAGCTTGTTTCAGAAACTGCACCAGCTTAACCTCTCTTCCGGCGGAATTGTTTAGCAACAATACGCAAGCAACAAATTTGAGTCAATGTTTCCATGAATGCACCGGCCTAACTTCTATTCCCGCGGGACTGTTTAACAACAATACAGGAGCTAAGGATTTCACTTCCTGCTTCCGTGACTGCAGCCAATTAACCTCTATTCCGGAAGATTTATTCAAGTACAATATGCAAGCAACATCTTTCATTATGTGCTTCAACGGCTGTATTAGATTGCAACTAATACAGGAGATTTTCCCAGATCCGAATATTCCCGCAAACGCCGACTTTTTTGCAGGTAGAAATATGGATTTTCTAAATTGTTTTAGCATGGTGGGGTCTTATTACACGACACCAACCGGTTCAGCCCCTGAATTATGGAAATTTAATGGAGGCGGAACAGGTACAACATGGAGGACTACTTATTGTTTTACCGGTGCCAACGTAATTGATAGAATCTTAATTCCGCAAAGTTGGGGAGGTGATTTAGCAGACCTTGGCAACGTGACTAAAGTTGATGGTGAAGATTGGTAACGTGTGACTAAACCTACTCTAAAAGATCACGCACGTATTAAAGAACAGAGATATGAAACCGACATGATTAAAAACATCAAAGGTTCCATACACTGTAACAAAAAAATAAAATAATCGTATGAAAAACAAATATTTTCTATGGATAGCAGCGGCGCTCCTTCTTATTGTAGGATGCACCAAAAATGAGCTTGTAGATGAGCAGCCCACACAGGAGGCGGAAGGACGCAAACTCGTGATTACGGCATACGTGCCGAGTGAATCAACGGAAACCCGTATTAGCTTAGAACCTGAAATAGGAACGAAGAATTTTATCGTTAAATGGGAAGTGGGAGATGTAATACATTTCTTCTTCGAGCAAGGTACCACGCTTAAGGTGGGAACTAATGTAACGTTGACCCAGCAGGATATTTCCCAAAACGGACAGTATGCCAACTTTACCGTCAATATTCCGGCAGAGATCAACACGAATAATAACTTCACGCTTTATGCCCTTCACGGGGTACCGTATATTTTTGACGCTACAAATCATAAGATCAACATAAATGTTTCTCCTATAGGCTTCAGTTTACTGACCGCGTTGAATAGCGTACCGGTATCGGGCGAGGTTGCAATTACACCCCCTGTAGGTCAAATCTCCATCAACTTCAATCATTTGGGAGTATGGCAATGTCTCAACTTCAAGAACACTTCAGGATCGGACTTTACTATTACTCCCACATTGACAAATACCGGAGGAACTACTTGGTATTACACCTATTCGGGTGGCACAACTGCACCTCATTACGATTTGATTGGTAAACAGGTTGCAGATGCCACGGTAACCCCTTCAAGTACCGGAACTGTTAATATCCCGACCGGAAGCACCGTACAATTGGCACAATGGGTAATGCCTAAAGCTGTTAATACTCCTGAAATAAAATTGAATGCTCAAACCTCCGGGGGGACTACCTATGTTTCTGAAAACAGTAAACCTGCTCGCACCTCTGCATTGCAGGAGGGCAAGGCGTATCACCTATTTGCCGTGTGGGATGGTACTTCTCTATTCTTTACTGACCATACGTTTACCCCTAAGGATAATCCGCTCGGTTATGTTGCCGAGTATAACATAAATCCCGCGGGTAATGGTTTCGTGAACGACTTGACTGCCTGTAATATAAGCGGATACTTTAACTATAACAATGCCGTGGCTCAATTCGGTAACATTACAATCGGTGGACAACGTTATCACTTGCCCAGCTTTGAAGAGTGGTCCTCCATTGCGCCATCAACTAAGTGGGTTTATTACGGCACCAATAATTCTTATGATAATCAATCTGAGACCGTAACTGTAGCGGGGAATATTTACACAATGACGAGTGATTTCCGCAATCATCCTAGTGATACAACCACCTATGCCCTACGTTACAAGGGCACTCACCTGGTATCGGCCTGGAAGTATGAATATACCGGCAAGGGCACCAACAACTGTCATTTAAAAATTACCAGCCGCAGTGTGTACGGACAAACTATAATCGTTAATCAAATCGCTGATGCATCATTCTGGGGCGCCAACACGGAGAATGATGTCGTTCGTTACTTCCCTGCAAGTGGAAACAGTAAAGATTCCGGCGATGTGGGGATAGGCGGTGCTTTCTGGTCTTCGACATCCGGAAACATCATGGGTTTTAGGGACACCTATGCACAATCGAAGACTGGACTTAATAATTACGGGTTTTCCGTACGCCTGTTTATTTCAGATAATTAAAACTGTACTGAATGACCCGATAATACTGATTGGCAATAACGCCGCCTTTCGGTAGAAAAATCACTCGTATAGTGGTGACAATAAGGGGCTGTCTCAAAAGTTAAGATAGCCTCAAGAGACGTGGTAGCAGGCTACAGCAGCGACTGTTCGCGCAATTTGGCTATAAACGCGTCAGTGTCTTTTTCGGCGATAGCTCGCTCGATGGCATACGCGTCCATCAGCAACTGCACCAGCTCATCCCTGTTAAACTCTCCTTTTTGCATTTGCTCCAGCAGGAAGGTTGCAGAGCTGTTTAGTTTTATCATTCTCATCATATTGAGGTTTTCGCCGCTACTCGGGATAATCACGCTGTCGTTCCCGACTTTTCGTACCACGCACCCCTCTTTTAGTTTCAGTATCATATCGTTTTCTTATTTATTCGTTACGCTATTGCCTTGTTATTCTATTGTCGCCTTGTTCTTTCACGACTCTATTTCGCACTGCTAAATTTTTACCGGGAAACCCGTCGCCACACCGCCAACACTACCCGGCGTATCCCGTAAGGCTGCAAACTTAACAGGTGAAACAGTTTCCACGCGAAATTGCCTTTGATGATCCTTTTCGTACCCCTGATCACCTCCACCGCCTCCGCGATAACATCCTCCCTTCGGCAGGTTTCAACGCCGCGCAGGTTGGCATCGCCCTGCAAGGTCACGGTGTGGGTGTCATACCTTTTCACCCGGTGTAGCACGTAGTTGTCGTTTGCCAACTTCACAAGCAGCAGGTTCCCTTTTTCGATTGAGCGGCTGTCGGTTTTCTTCAGCACTATTTTATCGATATCGCCCCTTATCAGGGGAAACATACTGTTCCCTTTTCCCACGATCTCT
The DNA here is from genome assembly GCA_050951125.1 of Fermentimonas sp. Lineage (GTDB taxonomy): Bacteria > Bacteroidota > Bacteroidia > Bacteroidales > Dysgonomonadaceae > Proteiniphilum. The sequence continues at coordinate 48,560 of JBMNIR010000007.1, forward strand.
ACCCGGTGACCTAACGTTACCACCTCCGCCACCTCGTGAAACAACACGCTGTTGCTGATCGTTGCCCGTTTTACACTACTCATAACAGGCTTTTTTGTCGGTCAGAAGCGACTCGGAGAGGGCTACTGCCTCCCGGTCGGGCCTGTTGCGGAGCCTGTAAACGGGTACCCTCTCGGCGATATCCAACACCGTGGATGTCACCTGCTGCCTGTGGATTTCATCGGACTGCAACAGGGCGGCCGATTGGAATAGCGGGGCGTAGGCCTCCATACCCGATAGCTTGGTGAGTATATTCTCGCTATGCTGCTCCAACTGCACCAGAGCCATCGTTTTTGCCGACACGTCGCGGTAGCAGGGGGTGCTGCCACTCCAGGGTGCCCCGAAAACGCGCACCTCGTCGTTATCCATGACGCGCACGATGGGCTCATCGTCGTTTAACAGGGAGCATTCCGGCACATGCTTGAGCCACAGCTTGCTGTGCGTGCTCTTGCCCGTGCCGCTCTTGCCTAAGAATATCAAGGCTTTGCCCCCTTTCTCGATGACCGAGGCGTGCAACTTCAAGGTTCGGTAGGGTGCTGATGCCAGCAGGAACGCAATGCGAAGAAAGGAGAGAGCGAAAAATTGCTCCCCCGGGTCGGTGAGAGATAGGTTGCTCTTGTAACTTCTTTTATCTGCCGACGAATGCATGATATATTCCACGCCATCGCACTCCATGGCAACCCACCTGCTGCCTTCGCGGTGGTAGATGCTGAACATCACCCCCTCGATGCATATCTCCTCGCTTGGCTCGCAGCCCGGCTTCTCCAGCTTTTCGTTTCCCTTGAAAAGCAGTAGTGGAGGTGACTGAACAGGTGGAGTGGGGCTTTCGGAGTGCGTTGCAATCCGGAACGGCGTGAAACTGGGCAACAGTTGAGCGGTATCCTCCGGTGAGGGGGTCTCTATGGCCAACAGGTGCCCCGCGATAGTATAGTACACTTTAGTCAATGGGTGTTTTTTTTAGTATCTATTTATCTTCATAGTGACCGGTTAAAGAAACGATCACCACGATGACGACTTCATCTTTTATCACGTAAACCAGTCTGTTTTTTTTGTCAATCCTACGAGACCACACCTCTTCTGATTGATATTTTAGACGTTTTGGCTTGCCCTTTCCCATTCTTGGGTTATCAGCAATTTCTATTAATAGAAGGGCAATTTTTTGAAAGAGAGTTTTGTTACTTTTTTTTAAGGCATTGTACTCTCTGTTTGCTCTTTTTGAGAATAAAATGCGGTATTTCATAACCCGACATCGGCTTTTATCTCTTCAACACTCCGCTCTACAGTCGTTCCTTTATTAAACTCCTGCATTGCCTTGTCTATCGCTTCATAAAACTCCTCTTTGGAATAGATAATATCATCCTCGCTTACAGGTATTAACCTAAAACTGCCTTCGTCACGTGATTTAAGCAAAATTCCTCCCTCGCTTTTCTTTGCAAGTCTGAGGTATTTGGTTTGACTCTCTCTAAATTTACGCATACTTATTATTTCCACGATTGATCTTATTAATGTTAAACAGTACTTGGTACCATATTGGTACCGTAAATATATGCATTTTTTTCAGCGTTTCAAAACCTTTTTAAAATCCAATTTTAAGTCGGTTGATTAGCTTCGTGAAGGGAAGTATGGCACAATGTTGCGGTGAAATGGCGCCAAACTTTATCGAGCGCTTGATCGTGGTGACATACGAGAACCACATGCCCGCCATTTTCTCTTCCGGGCGCTTTTTGCCAGGCCTGTGAAAGCCGAAGTTCCCGCCCTCTAAGAGGTCACGCATTACCTTATCTGCGTGGCGATTGTTGGGAATCATCGGAAACGGGAATATAGGCTCCGGTGCCCCCAAGTAGTCAACGGCGATACGGGCGAATAGTTGCATGGGGTAGAGTAGGGCGAATCGCGTGGCGAGACGGGTAAATTCATCGCTATCTATCTCCGTTTGGTGCTTATGCAGAAATAGCAGCCAGTCGCACACCTGTCGCAGCCCCACGCCGAAGTTCACGAAATGGTGAAACAGGTGCTGGAACAGGAAGAAGGCGTTGAACGTCACGGGCAATACCGATACCGCTAACTCGCCATCGATATCCACGGTAGCGAATTCCCTTTTGGTCAAAATATCCTCCTCAACCCGTCTGAACCGCCGGTTATACCGCCTGTTGTTGAAGTAGGTGCTGTGGGAATGGTTCTCCACGTCAATACCGTTGCGATTATACTTGTAGTGCACGACCCCGCCCGGTTCAATGTCAACGCCTTTTTGGGTAAGCCACTCTCTCGCTCGCTCGTAATCGCCTTTCCCGTACAGGAGTAGATCGATATCGCCCGGGTTCCTCAGCAACGGCTCGGGGTAGTTCACGCTGTTGGCCAATCCTTTTAGCAAGAGAAAATGGAAACCTGCCCGCGTGTACTCCTCCTGCAACTCTTTTAGCAGGCTGATCATTACGCGGTTCGCATTTTTCGTCTGCTCGATCACGGAGACAAACCGTAATGTCATATCGCCTGGGGGAAGACAGTCTGCCGGAAACGACAATGCTTTATCGGCAACAAGGGCTCTCACGCTCTGCCGATGCGCTATAGCGGCTATCTCGTCCCAAGCCGACTTATCGAGCCCCTTGAAACCACCCGCTTCAAGCGGGCGATCCCAAATAGCCGCGCTGAGCAGTTGAAGAAAGCAACCGTTACTGCCTATCTTCTCTATTCGCAGAATCGACATATCCTATCTTGATATATCCCAAAGGGGATTTATTTGCACAAATGTAATCACAAAACGTACATCCTTTTCGTCAATCGTAAAAAAGAGATTCCCAACGCCCTGTATTTAATGCTTTTTAACAATACGGTATCATACGATGTTATCTTGTATCCATCCCATTTTTGCTACCTTTGTGGCATTAAAGGTACTTATTCCTACAAGATATGAAGGAGACCTTCTCTTTTACACGCTCCATTACCCGGGGCTTTCGGCTCCGGATAGCGCTTATTATCCTGCTGGGACTGTTGGGGGTGTTCTTTACGCTTGCTTTCGTTTGGTGTTCGAAACAGGTCATCGATATTGCCACCAAGGTGCGGGAGGGAGAGCTAATCGATTACGCCCTACTGCTTATCCTGCTGATGAGCCTCAGCATACTCTTTCGCGTTATGGACATTCGGCTGCGGAGAATGACGGAGGTGAAACTGGGGAACGCTATCCGTTATAACCTGTTTTCGCAGCTGCTCTACACCCGCTGGCAAGAGCTGTCGCTGCTGCATAGCGGCGATATGCTTACGCGGTTTATCAAGGATAGCGATGAAGTGGTGAACGTACTGGTTACCACGATTCCCCTTTGTATCGTTGCTGCCGCGCAATTTACAGGTGCCCTGGTAGTGCTCTATATTTTAGACCCCATGCTGGCCATTATCCTGGGTGTCGGCCTGCCTATCATCGCGCTGTTCGGTAGGAGCTATTACCGTTTAATGCATAAGTATACCCGCGAAATAAAGGAGAGCGAAAGCCAAATAACCGCCATGGTGGAGGAGAACCTGCTGAACCAACCGGTCATCCGCACCTTTGAACGTCAGGAGAGCGAGTTGGGACGGTTGCGCGATTTGCAGTCGAACTTGCACGGCAGCGTGGATAAACGTACCGGGGTTTCGGTGGTTGCCAACCTCATCATGGGTATCGCGTTTAACGGGGGCTATCTCACCGCATTCCTGTGGAGCGCGTACGGCTTAGCGAAGGGTACCGTCACCTTTGGTGCCATGACGGCATACATACAGCTGGTGGGGAGGATTCAGCGTCCCCTGCATGACCTGATGCGGTTGCTTCCCACCTTGATTACCGCGAAGGCATCGATAGAGCGATTGATTTACCTCACCGGTTTTGCCAAGGAAGAGAGTGGGGACTCTACTCCCTTGCCGGGCAACATCACGCTTCACGTGGATAGGTTGACATTTGGCTATAAGGGCAGCGCGAAGCCCGTGTTGCATGAGTTTTCCATGACGGCTAAACCCGGCACGATGGTGGCCCTGACCGGAAAGACGGGCGCGGGCAAAACTACCTTTTTGCGGCTACTGCTTGGACTGGTTAAGCCCAACAGCGGCACTATCCGCATAGCTGATGAGACGCTCACTATGGATGTTTCGGAACAGACACGCGCCAACTTCGTCTACGTGCCACAGGGAGGTTCGCTCTTTAGTGGCACGATACGTGAAAACCTCCTCTTGGGTGACCCCAATGCCGATGATACCATGCTGAAGCACGTGCTCACAATCGCTGCCGCCGATTTTGTTTTCGAGCTGCCGGACGGGTTGGACACGGTCCTTGGAGAAAGCGGAGGGGGGCTTTCTGAGGGACAGGCGCAACGTATCGCTATAGCTCGCGCACTGTTGCGAAAAGGGAAGGTGTTGCTGCTTGACGAAGCTACCTCGGCACTCGATATTGAAACCGAAAAACGTTTCCTGCATAACCTGAAAGCGGCACTCCATAACCGGATAGCCATATTTATCACCCACAGCGAGGAAGTGGCTAACTTCTGCGACTACCGATGCCACCTGACGCCGCGATAAAGCAAAAAACAACCGCTTAGGATTACTGTAACTCTCCCGATTTGGATCCTGATAAAATGGATGTTCTTTTGGCGTTTCTTTTCGCAAAGTATCACTCCCTTCCTAAAAGGGTTTCACGGGTTGTTGGGTAAATAGATCAATTGTAAAGGATTAGAAGGACTTTTGAAAAGAAAGATAAGTTCTTTGAAATGGCAGAGAAGTTAGTTAAAACTCGTAACCTAAAAAATAAACCTGAAAGATTAAAAAAAGTAGATATAAAAAATGTTAAATCCTGTAATTTTTACATTTTTCGTATGTATCTTTATTGGTAAATTATCAGTGAATCCTAAATTAATTCCTAACTCTAAAAAATTTAATCCACATGAAAAAGAACATCCTGCTTTACCTGAAAGAAGCGACAGTCATGAATCGTCAAAAAACGGCTGCAGCGCTTCGCGAGAAGGGTATAACCGTGTTAGCTCAATATGGGAACACGGCCCTTGAAGTATATGTAACAGATGAAGAATTGACTTGGATCCATAGTACAAGTTTCTTCAGCGAAGGTTTTGAAGGGTCAGTCAGTGAGACAGCATTGAAAGTGATGAACACGGAAGGTAAGGAGCTTGCTAAAGCCTGGAACCAGAGGCAAGGCACTTCACCTTCCCTTGAAGGTGTTGCCGGGGTCGATGCGGAGAAGTCCAATCGAGGTCTCTCATGGGGCACAAAAGGCTTTGACGAGCCGAGACCTCATACCGATATTTCAGGTACTTTTTTTTTGACGACCATTTTAGAGAAGAAGGCGATTGACGGTGAACTCCAAATCCCTGAAAGGAAAGGTTTTAGTCCGACAAGAAGCCAGAAAGCTTACAAAGACATTCATGACCAGTTACTGGCTAAACTTAAAGACCCCACCAAAGCCTATCACCTGTCGAGGTTGGCAATTATTCGCCCTGACCTCGAAGAGGCTATTTTTGCCATGTCGGCTGACGAAGTGGAGAAGCTTTTTAAAGTGTCAAGGTCAGAACGCGTCAACCTGGGCGTTATCCCGGATGCCATTGTTAGTAAGGGTGACCTCGCTGGCGCCGCCCCAGAAGCTTCCTGCTGGCGGATGGACGGGGAAATCTCCGTCGGCGTTGTATTCGTAGAATCTTCAAAAACAGGCGGGCCAACCTTCAGTAGTGCCGAGCGCACCACCTTGCTTAACGAAGTGCAGACAGGCCTCAACTGGCTGGCTTCTCAGCATCCGTTGGGCGGAATGACCTGGGTTTACAATCTCCAATACATTAAAGTAAACGTAGAAAATGGCACAAACAGCAGCACTGAAGACTATTGGAGAAACCCTGCCATGCAAAAAGTTAGCTACAATGGGAAGAAATTTACGGGAGACTGGAGCGGTGTAGTAAACTACCGCAATGAAATGCGTACGGTCAACAATTCGGCGCATGCCATCGTCATTTTCATCACCCCCTTTGCGACAGAATGGCACGCCTATGCGGGTGGTGCCCGTGTAACCCTCGCTAACCGTAACAACTGGGGCGGCTGGGGTATCGGAACGATAGACGCTATTACCGCACATGAGGTGTGTCACCTCTTTGGTGCGGCCGATGAATATACTGGTAGCGGAACACCCTGCAGTAGCTGCTCCACGGTGCATGGTTGTTTAAGCTTCCCCAACGGTAACTGCAAGGCCTGTGCAGTGTCGCCCGTCCCGTGTATCATGGACCGCAACAGTTTGCAGATCTGTGGCTACACACGTGGTCAACTTGGTTGGCCAGCCGTGTGGGACTGGCAGTTAATTGACAATACCACTGGCAATAAGGCGCTCACCGCATCAGGTACTCATTTGTACAAGCTTAAGACTAATGGTGAGATATGGGCTTACAGCGGAACGGGCCAAACCTGGCAGAAAATTGATAACAATCCCGCGACGATTGCTATTGTTGCGGCAGGTAGCAACCTCTACCAATTGCACAACACCGGGAAAATATGGAAATACACCGGAGTGCCTCTTACCGGCTGGCAGTGCATCGACACGAATCCAGCTACCAAGGCCATCGCTGCTGCCGGAAACAATCTTTACCAGTTACACAACACCGGAAAGATTTGGAAGTACACCGGTGTGCCAGTTACCGGTTGGCAAATGCTGGATAACAACCCGGCAACGATCGCTATCGCGGCTGCCGGAAACAACCTTTACCAGTTGCACAAAACCGGAAAGATTTGGAAGTACACCGGTGTGCCAGTTACCGGTTGGCAAATGGTGGATAACAACCCGGCAACGATCGCCATCGCGGCGGCAAGAAACAACCTTTACCAGTTGCACAAAACCGGAAGGATTTGGAAGTATACCGGTGTGCCAGTTACCGGCTGGCAAATGGTAGATAACAACGCTGCTACAAAAGGCATCGCCGCGGCAGGCAACCGATTGGTGCAGATCCATTCGTCCGGTCACATTTGGCAATACACGGGTGTGCCTGTAACAGGTTGGCAGATGCTGGATTTCAACCCCGCCAGCAAGGCCATTGCCCTTGCGGAAAACGCGCTATATCAACTGCACAGCACTGGAAAGATCTGGCGCTTTACGGGTACCCTGGTATAAAGTTTACATTTATCAGAATCCGGTTCCACATTTAAAATTCACATTTCAAAAAGATCCCCCTCGTCACACCGGCGAGGGGGATCTTTTGATGTGCGCTACGCATACCATACATCTATAGGGTGCAAGTCCCGAACGTGCCTGCCAATAGGAAACGTTAGTCAACGGCAAGGGTGTTGCCCGCGAGGGCAAATCTGAAGGAAGCCAGCGACAAAGCCGTGAATGAACGGACAGGAACACGATACGAGGCTTACCTTGTGGGTAAGTGGGCATTGGACCACGAAGCCCGATAATTGGACGTAAAGCAAGGGTAGTAAATCGTGTCACTCACGGTGAAAGAGGTATGAGTTTACCGTAGGAGGTCTGTATAAGACAGGTGGAGGCGAAGACGAGCGAACTGTTGTAGCAAAGCCGTTATACAGAAGTCAGCAGACGCCATAGTAGCCAGGAAGCTCTTGTAACGAGAGTGGAGCGAAGGGCAGAAACATTAGAGCTGATGAGTTTTTTTTTAGAATAGTAAAAGCCAATGCCAAGGGGCAGAAAATAACCTTATACACAGATGAAGCGAAAGAAAGGAGCAGAATGTTGTATTCAAGGTAACCTTTTCGTCACGGACGTACCCGTATGGTACGAAAGTGACGGGAAGGTCAGCCCCGTGTGGCTTTCTATATGCGAAGAAGAACGTAATCAGACGAGAGATTTGATGGAACGTTTGACGGGCTATTCAAATTTGCACGAAGCCTATCAACAGGTACGCCGCAACGGCGGGAGCAGCGGTGTGGACAAGCAGAGTGTCGAAGAGTTCGGCACATGGTTCAGCAACCATTACAAGGAACTTCAAAACGATTTATTGTCCGGCACGTATGTTCCCCAACCGGTTAAAGGCGTTCAAATTCCCAAGCCGAAAGGCGGTTTCCGTCAGCTGGGCATTCCCACGGTCAAAGACCGGGTAGTCCAACAGGCGATAAACCAAGTCCTACAACCCATTTACGACCCGATGTTTTCCCCTTCGAGTTTCGGCTTCCGCCCACGACGAGGTGCTCACGATGCCCTGCGTCGAGCGTGCGAAATCGTTAAATCGGGGAAAAGTACCGTCGTTGATATAGACCTGGCCAAGTTCTTCGACGAGGTCAACCATCAACGCTTGCTTTGGCTTCTGAGTACACGGGTAGGGGATAAGCGCTTGCTATCCTTGATCAGTCGCATTCTGAAAACCGGTATACTTCGGGACGGGCTATGCAGTCAGCGTGTTAAAGGCACACCGCAAGGCAGTCCTTTAAGCCCATTGTTGTCTAACATCGTCTTGGACGAGTTAGACCAAGAGCTGACACGTCGGAACTTGGACTTCGTACGCTATGCCGATGACGTTCAGATATTCGTGGGCAGCTGCAAGGCAGCCGAACGAGTATATGATAGCATAATAGGTTTTATCGAAAACAGAATGCTCCTGAAAGTCAATCGAGAAAAGAGCGGTATCAAGCCGAGTTACAAGGTGAACTTTTTAGGCCATAGCCTTTTACGAGGAGGGAAGTTAGGACTAAGCAGGTCAAGCGAGGAACGATTAAAGATGAAGCTCAAATCCATTACCCGACGTAATCGCGGGGTAAGTTTCGAGCAAATCTTGCGAGAACTGGAAATGTTGCTAAGAGGTTGGTTACAATATTTCAAGTACGCTTCAATGAAAGGCAAACTTGAAAAGTTAGACGGTTGGCTTCGCCGCCGATTAAAATGTTACCGTCTAAAGCAATGTAAACGAGTAATCGGTATCGTTCGTTTCCTCACCTCACTTGGAGTTGAGGAAACATTAAGTTGGCGTACTGCCCTTAGTGGCAAGGGATGGTGGCGACTGTCTAACAGTCCCGCCCTGAACATAGGAATGAACAACGTTTGGTTTGCTAAACAAGGCTATTACAGTCTATCAGACAGCTACAAACAGTTGTTTCGTAATCCACTCTAATGTAACCGCCGTACACGTAAGTACATACGGTGGTGTGAGAGGTCGGAAAATAAAATAGGAGGAAAACCTATTTTATTTTCCTCCTACTCGATTGAAAGACGGTGTTAATCCTTCCTTTTTGACATAGCAGTTGTAAAAAAACTTTTATTCTTTACTGCTCGGTTTATTTGAAAATATATTAAATCATTAGTGTCCCATTAAAATTGGGACGTTATTAAAAATCAAATAAACTTGGCTCATTAAGCCTAAATCGTTCTTTGTCATTTTGAAATTTAGTTTTATCAAAAAGGTCTTTCAGATGAGTTTTGTCTGCTAATGATATACTCAGTATTTGCAAAACCTCATATGTGCTTCTATTAATCTGCATCTCTTTTTGAACAATCGCTACTAAACAATAAGTACATATGGCCGTGTATAGTTGAATTCTAACAGCATTTTCAGTTGTACCCCAGGATTTTTTAATTTTTAGATGTTGTTTTAGCCATTTGAAAAAAAGTTCAATTTGCCACCTGTTCTTGTAAAGTTCTGCTACCTGTAGAGCAGAGATGTGCATAGAGTTAGTTAAGAAAACAAATTCACGCTTTTGCTCTTGATCCCAGTATCTGACCAAACGAAGACATCCTGGATAGTATTGTTTGGGATAGAATCCTGTTAATTCAATCTGAACATCCGATAGCACGTTTTCAAGTAGCTCACGACCAGAACACGGATAGACATAAATCAATTATTGTCGAGTCAAAAGTATAGACACTACCACCAAGTTGGAATATATCGGGAATCCGTTTTCGTCTGCTATCAGTTTTGTTTAACCAATCAATGGCGAACGCTCATTTTTTACTGTAAAGATAAGCCGTTTAATCAACAAAAACAGATTCTACCCAAAGGTGGATGAATTATTTGAGGCGTTCACGGTGTTCATACGTTCACGGCGTGAACACTTGAACACTATCAGGTAGGAATTTTTTACAACCGACCTTGTTTTATTGATAAAAGGAGACCGCTTTCGCTTATTAGTGTGAAAATTAGTGTTAAACCATAAAAGCAAAAAAATAATCGGCTCATAATGAACCGATTACCCTTTAATATGGTTGTCCCACCAGGATTCGAACCTAGACTGACTGAACCAAAACCAGGAGTGCTACCATTACACTATGGGACAATCCTTACATGCTTCGTGAAAAGCAGTGCAAAAATAGAATAAATCCCATCACTCTCCAAATATTTCAAGGACAATTTGCCCTTGCAGCCATTTCGCTCGGCTCCTGTACGGCGTTACAGCGGTTACCTTATCGCTTGAAGCGCAAAGGGAGCGTTGCTCGTTACTGAAAGCCACGTTGCTCGTTGCCAGAAAGGCACGTTGCTCGTTACGGCAATGAACGTTGCTCTAAGGAAAGTTGTTTTGCTCGTTGCGTGAAGGTAGACTACTCCGCGATAAGCAGGAAGTAGTTTTTCTTACCCCGTTGCGCGAGGATATACTTGTCGCCAATCAGGTGGGAGTGATCGATGGGTTCATCGAACGCTTCCAGTCGCTCCTTGTTGATCATCACGCCGCCCGCTTGCACGGTCTTGCGCATCTCGCCCTTGGAAGGGAATACGGCGGCCTCCTCGGTGAGCAGTTGCACCGCCGCGATGCCCCCGGACAATTTGTCGCGGGAGATGGTGAACTGGGGTACCCCCTCGAACACCTGGAGGAACGTCTCCTCGTCGATCGCGCGCAGCTCCTTGGAGGTGGATCTACCGAACAGGATGTTCGACGCATTCACCGCCATTTCGTATGCTTCCCGCGAGTGTACCATCACCGTTAGTTCCTCGGCTAACCGCTTTTGCAGCGGGCGCAGGTGGGGAGCCGACCGTTGCTCGGTCACCAGTCCCTCGATCTCCTCTTTGCTCAGCAAAGTAAATATCTTGATGTACTTCTCGGCATCCGGGTCGCTCACGTTTAACCAGAACTGGTAAAACTTGTAGGGCGACGTGTAGCGGCTATCGAGCCATACGTTGCCGCTCTCGGTCTTGCCGAACTTACCGCCATCGGCCTTGGTGATCAAAGGGCAGACCAAACCGTACGCTTCACCACCTTCCACCCGGCGAATTAGCTCGGTGCCGGTGGTGATGTTGCCCCATTGGTCCGACCCACCCAGCTGAATAATGCATCCCTTCTTGCGGTAGAGGTGCAGGAAATCGTACCCTTGCAGTAGCTGGTAAGAGAACTCGGTGAACGACATCCCTTCACCCGCTTCGCCGCTAATGCGCTTTTTCACGGAGTCCTTGGCCATCATGTAGTTCACCGTGATGTGCTTGCCAATGTCGCGGATGAAGTGAAGAAAGGTGTACTCCTTCATCCAGTCGTAATTATTCACCAGCACCGCCCGATTAGGGATATCACTTTCGAAATCAAGGAATTTGCCCAGTTGCTTCTTAATCGCCTCTTGGTTGTGGCGTAGGGTCTCTTCATCGAGTAGGTTACGCTCCGCCGACTTCATCGAGGGGTCGCCAATCATTCCCGTGGCACCGCCCACCAGGGCGATGGGCGTGTGTCCCGCGCGTTGGAAGTGCCTGAGCATCATCACGCCCACCAGGTGACCGATATGTAGGGAGTCGGCCGTGGGATCAATACCCAGGTAGCCCGACATCCGACCTTTCATTAACGCCTCCTCCGTGTTCGGCATGATCTCTTGTATCATGTCGCGCCAGCGGAGCTCTTCAACAAAATTCATCATCTCTTTGTTTTCTATCAATCGTTATACACGTGGCTTACAACGTAGGTACCCGTAACGATACCGAACGATCTCCTTAACGGGATCATCGTTTTACCCGTTAACCTGAAAAGTACGCGAAGATAGCAAAAGAATCGCAATAAAAAGAGCGAGCCTCGAAAAGCCCGCTCTTTTTAAAGTTATTGGTATCAAGTTGATCCCTAGTGGCAATTACCTTAGGATCGACATGAAATCTTGGTTCGTGCGGTATTTGGCAAACTCCAAGTCATTCAACGCCTTGGTGGCGATGGCCCGATCACGTCCGATAGCCGTGCGCAGGTTCGACATCACGTCGTTGAAGTTGTTGGTACGCGACGCGATGATGGCCAACAGGTAAGCGGTGATCGCATCGGGATTTTCTACAGCATTGAGCGTCTGCTTCGCCTTATTGTAATCCTTCATCAGGAGGTGGGCGAGCCCAGCGTTATTGCTCACGTTGTTCCCGTAAGCACTTACCGCTTGATTGTAATTTCCTTGCAGCAGGTTTAAGAGACCCATCGCGCTGTCAAGACCATCGGCACCGGCCGATTTACCCAGTAGCTCGTTAGCTTTGTTTAGGTCGTTTTCTAAAATAGCCAACAATGCCTTGTTCATGTTCACCTCGGGAGCGGAGGAATTCACTTGGGCGGCACGGTCGAACGATTGCGCGGCCTTTGCATAATCACCCTGCTTGAAGTAGATGGTTCCAAGGTTGTTCCATCCCCTGTAATCTCTCGAGAAATTGGCGGTAGCGTATTGGTAGATACGCTCTATCACGGCCTCATCAGAGGTGAGCGTGGACGCGTAAAGTAGCTCTTCAACGGTCAACTCTTTCGGGTTATTGTTCCAAGCGGCCATGATCTCTTCATCTGACTTACCAATGATCTCGATATTGGCGATCAGGCGTGAACGACGCAGTTGCGGGAGAATGGTTTCAGCCAGGTCTTCGAACACGTACGAGATGTTCTTGATTTCACGCTCACGGGTTTCGGTGTCCGGGTACATTTGGAGTACGCGTAAAATCAGCTCTTTGTCCTGCAGGTTCGACGCGGAGACGAGTTGCCTGAACCCTTCCCAGTCTTGAGCCGTGTAGTGCGCGTAGACATCGGTATCGATATTTCGTTTGTTCATCTCACCCTCTAAGTAGCGGGAGGTGTTCTTTTCGCGCTGGGCAGCCAGCCGTTCGTTATAAGAAAATCCTCCGTCGGGCGAAGCGTAGGCCGACACTTCCACGTTCACGTTCTGCTTGGGATCGTTAAATGCTTCCTCTACGCGACGTTTCCAGTCGGTTACGTCAGCCTTGTTCAACTCGCTGTCGCGCAGCTTGGCCTGTTCGATCACGAACATGATGCTGGCTTCCTGCACGTCTTCGATAATGCGTTGGAAAGCATCCGGGGCAACGGATGGAGCGGTGGTCTTCGCATCGGCCAACGCGGAGGTGGCGATGACACCATCGGCGACCTTCAGGTCGGGCAGATTGGATCTCTTGTTTTTAATCCTTCCATCGAACCGCAGGTAGAGTTCAGACGACAGCATGTCGGGAATGTAGTCGAACGTGGAGTTCATGGTCACGTTGGCTCCCCGGCTTTGCGGTACCATTACCCGGTTCCCCGAGACTTTCTCGCCTTGGAAGCTGTAGGGTGTACCCATCACTTCTTGACTGCCGTACTTGAGTACTGGTGTAATAGTCACGATGGCGTTCTTGTGGAACCATTTCTCGGGGAAGGTCCCGTTAATGGTCACGGGGATCTTGTTTCCAACCGTTTCGATCGGTGAAGGAGTCACGTTAAAGTTGTTTTGATCCAATGGCTTCAGCTTGTTGCTGCATGAGGTAGAGAAAATGGCTACTCCTACGATCAGCAACAGTGTTAAAATACGAGATTTTCTTTTCATGTTTTGTTATAATTAATTAATAAACTTAAATGTTACTACATTGATATCAAAGGATGTTGGGAACGATTTCTCTCAGTTGCAAATTTACCTTTTTTTGTTTAATAAAAAAAGTAAAGGTGGCGATATTTATCATAATCTATGATAAAAATTTGCTTCTTATGTTATCCCGGTTGTTAACGACCGACTTGAAATCCCAGTCCCGTCAACAACGGCGCTACCGATGCATCGTGCCCGAGAACGAGATACGCCGGGTACTCCCTCCTAAGCGGGTAGTGGGAGCGGAAGTGGTAAAACTCTCCAGGAGCGGCTTTCAGCGCTTTCGTCTCCAAGGCGGGGTCGTAGGTATGCCACACGGCCTGTTCGAGTTGGCGCGATGGTTGCACCTCGTCAAGGAAAACGGAGGGCTCGGGTGGCGGCGGAATCTCCTGGTACCGGGGGGGCAGGTCAAGCCGAAAGAAGTGGCTCAACTGCTCCAGGCTCATCCGGGTAGCGTTCCACTTGCCATCCGCGCTGTACCCCGCGATATGGGGGGTCGCGATATCCACCAGCTTGAGCAGTTCTAAGTCGATGTCGGGTTCGTTCTCCCAGCAGTCGATTACCGCCCCGGAAACGGTACCGTCACGGAACGCACGTACTAGGGCACGGTTGTCAACCACTCCCCCTCGCGCAGCGTTGATGATAAAGGGTTGGCGCGCGGTGGCGCTCAAGAACTCGTCGCCCGCGAGGTGGTAGGTTTGGTGCTTCCCGTCCCTCGTGAGTGGCGTGTGGAAGGTGATGATATCGGCCTCCCGTTGGATGGTCTCGATGGGGCTGAATGCCCCCGCCCCCTCTACCTCTTCCCGCGGAGGGTCGTTTAATAATACCCTCATGCCCAGCTTCTCGCACGCGACGGCCACCTTGCTCCCCACGTTCCCCACGCCCACGATGGCTATCGTTTTCTCGTTCAGTTGGAAGCGGTGCTTACGAGCCAAGTACAGGAGGGAAGCGGTAACGTACTGTTCCACTGAAGAGGCGTTGCAGCCCGGGGCGGTGCGCCAGGCGATGCCTTGGGCTTCGCAATACGCGGTGTCGATATGGTCGAACCCGATGGTGGCCGAGCAGATTAGCTTGACCCGACTACCGGATAACATCTCCTCGTTAAACCGGGTCACGGTTCGAACGATCAGGGCATCCTTATCTTTCACGGCCCCCGGTGTGAACCGGTTGCCGGGCAGGTACTCTACCTCGCCGTATCGCTCGGCCACCCCTTGCAGGAAGGGGATATGGGCGTCTGCCAGTATTTTAATACGGTTTTGTTTCATAATCACGCGGATGATGGGGCTATGATGTCACCATTGGTTGTGGAGCGTAAATCAGGTTATTCTTCGCGTTGCAAGTAGCGATGCATCGCCTTGGCGGCCCTCCTCCCATCGCCCATGGCCAGGATAACGGTGGCCCCGCCACGAACGATATCTCCCCCCGCGAAGATCATCTCGTCGGCGGTCTGCATGGTCTCCTCGTTGACCACGATGGTGCCCCAAGAGGTGATTTCCAACCCGGTGAACGACTGGGGAATGAGCGGGTTGGGGGAGACCCCCACGCTCACGATCACCTCGTCTACCTCGAGCCAAACGGTGTCGCCCTCGATGGGGATGGGACGGCGACGGCCCGACGCATCGGGTTCGCCCAAGCGCATGCGCTGCAACTCGGCCCGCTGTACCCGTCCCCGCTCGTCACCCTCGTACCGAAGCGGGTTGTGCAGGGTGAAGAACTCGATACCCTCCTCTTTCGCGTGTTTGACCTCTTCTACCCTTGCCGGCATCTCCTCTTCGGTACGGCGGTAGATGATGGCCGCCTTCTCCGCCCCAAGGCGCTTCGCGGTGCGCACGGCGTCCATGGCCGTGTTGCCCCCGCCGATAACAGCCACCCTTTTCCCCTTGTATACCGGGGTATCGCTTTCCGGGTCGGCCGCCTGCATCAGGTTCACCCGGGTGAGGTACTCGTTGCACGACATCACGCCCACCAGGTTCTCGCCGGGGATGTTCATGAAGTTGGGCAACCCGGCACCGCTGCCCACGAAGATCCCCTTGAACCCCTGGTTCACGAGGTCTTCCTGAGAAATGGTTTTCCCCACGATGCAGTTGGTGATGAACTTCACCCCCATCGCACGGAGGCTATCGATCTCGACGTCCACGATCTCGCCGGGGAGGCGGAACTCGGGAATCCCGTACCGCAACACGCCCCCCAGCTCGTGGAGCGCCTCGAAAACGGTCACGTCATACCCCAGCTTCACCATATCGCCCGCGAAGGAGAGCCCGGCAGGTCCCGAACCCACCACGGCGATCCGAATATTGTTGGCCGGCGCGGTCTCCGGGATGGATACCTGACCGCTCTCCCGCTCGTAATCTGCGGCGAACCGCTCCAGGTGGCCAATCGCCACCGGCTCTTTATTCAACTTGAGCGTGTAAAAGCACTGGCTTTCGCACTGCCGTTCCTGCGGGCAAACGCGGCCGCAGACGGCCGGTAGCGCGTTGGATGCTTTCAGCGTTTTCGCCGCTTCGAGGAACTCGCCGCGCTCGATGTTCTTGATGAACTTCGGGATATTGACCTCCACCGGGCAACCACTGATGCAGGTGGGGTTCGCGCAATCGAGGCATCGGTGAGCCTCACCCATGGCCAGTTCGGTGGTAAGCCCCAGGTTCACTTCGTCGTGGTTGTGCCGACGCACCATGGGATCCCGCTCGGGCATCCGTACCCGCGGGATGGCAATACGCTCTTTATTCTTTAGCGATGCGCGCAACGCCGTGCGCCACGCTTGTTCTCGTTCCGTTTTTAAATATTCGCTCATACCTTTGTTTTCACCTTGTTTAATCGTACGCTTTCAACCGCATCAGCATCTCGTCGAAATCTACCTGGTGGGCGTCAAACTCGGGGCCGTCGATGCAGACGAACCGGGTCTGCCCCCCAACGGTTACACGGCACGCGCCACACATGCCCGTGCCATCAACCATGATGGTGTTGAGCGACGCGATCGTGGGCACGCCGTACTTTTTGGTGAGCTCGGCGACGAACTTCATCATGATTGCGGGGCCGATGGTGATGCAGCGATCTACTTTTTCTCGCCGGATGACCTCTTCTACACTGGCCGTGATCAGCCCTTTTTTGCCGTATGACCCGTCGTCGGTCATGATGATCACCTCGTCGGAATGCTCTCTGACCTGTTCCTCCAGGATGATCAACTCCTTGGTGCGCGCGGCAATAACCGAGATGATCCGGTTGCCGGCCTGCTTCATCGCCTCGATGATGGGTAACATGGGGGCCACCCCCACGCCACCCCCGGCACAGAGTACCGTCCCGAACTTCTCGATGTCGGTCGCTCTCCCCAGAGGACCCACCAAATCGGTGATATGATCGCCCACCTCTAAGCGGCATAACTTTTCGGATGACTTACCCACGCGCTGCACCACCAGCGTGATAGTGCCCCTCTCTACATTGGCCGAGGCGATGGTATAGGGAACACGTTCCCCCTTCTTGCCAACGCGCACGATCACGAAGTGGCCGGCACGCCGACTTTTCGCGATCAGCGGGGCTTCCACCTCGAAACGGACTACCCGATCCGAGAGGTACTCTTTGGCGACAATCTTGTTCATGAGTTGTACATTTTATGCAATCAACGTATCGGTCGCAAAAATACGATTTTTCGCGGGGATTTTAAAATGAAACCGATAGGATTCAACCAATCCGTAAACAGCTTTGTGAATGACTCGTGAAATTGACCCGGTTCTGCGACAAAAATGATTTGCGCTTTTAAAAGAAAAGCGGTACCTTTGCAACGCTTTATCGCTCGCTACTTGACAGGCCGCTTGGAGTGACTTCTTGTTTCCCGGCGAATGTCAGGGAAAGACGAAAGTTACGGGGTTGACCGGTTTTGACCAATAACACGAAAACACAAAGGAAAACAACATCCAATAAAAAGCACATCAAAGGCAATCACACAAACGATTTAAGGCTATTTCATATAAGAGAAAATTAAGGGCTTATTTTCCTTTGTTTTCTCTTTTTTTGTGCATTTTTGTTACTCGTTTGTTACTCGTATTAAATAATTTATTATATTTGTGGTGAGTAACAAATTAAACAGTAACAAGATGGGGAAAATAACCAGGAAAAAGACAAAACCATCTTTAAAAGAGCCTGTTAGGATA
This sequence comes from Fermentimonas sp., assembly GCA_050951125.1. GTDB lineage: Bacteria > Bacteroidota > Bacteroidia > Bacteroidales > Dysgonomonadaceae > Proteiniphilum. Next base: position 66,473 of record JBMNIR010000007.1, read on the forward strand.
AGGTTTAAAGAGTTGAAAAACGGTAATAGTTCTATCTATTTAGATTTTTACAGTAACGGGAAAAGGTGGTACGAATTTCTGAAATTATACCTAATTCCTGAAAGTAACAAAAAAGACAAGGAGAGAAACAAGACCACTTTAGAGCTTGCGAAAGCCATACAATCAAAGCGTATAGTAGATTTACAGAATAACGAGCACGGTTTTAAACCCAAAAAAGTATCGAGGGCTAATCTATTGGATTACGTTGATAAGATAGCCGAAAAACACCTTAATAAGACGGGCAATAAACACGGGGAATATTATAATTTCAAGAGCCTAAAACTACATCTTTCAAAATACGCGGGTAAGAAAATACAGTTCAGAAATGTTGATGAGAAATTTGCAAGGGGATTTATTGAATATTTAAAAACGGCTGAAAATCAAAACTTGCATAAAAACAAAAAAACACAATACCTCTCCCAAAATTCTCAAAACAAACTATATCGTAAATTAAACACGACTTTAAAGCAAGCGGTAAGGGAAAGGATTATCCCCGAAAATCCTTTTGATCATATCGATAAAGACGAAAAACCAAAAGCCGAACCCGGGAGCCGGGAATATCTCACTATTGAAGAAATTATAAAGCTAATAAACACGGACTGCACGAATGAACACGTTAAGCGTTCGTTTCTTTTTTGCTGCTTAACTGGCTTGAGGTTTTCAGACGTTTCACGCTTAACGTGGGAGAATGTTCAAAAAAATAATTCTGGCGGGTACGAATTAAAATTCCAGATGCAGAAAGTGAAAAAGCCGGTGATCATCCAGATAAGTAATGAAGCCGTTAAGTTTTTGCCTGAAAGAACGAAACCGACCGACAGGATTTTTAAACTCTCGAAAAATGAAATAGTAAACCCGGTTTTAGCCGATTGGGTAAAAGCTGCTAAGATAAATAAAAACATTACATTCCATTGTAGCAGGCACACGGCTGCAACCTTAAACCTTTCTTTGGGTGTTCCGGTTGCGGTTGTTTCTAAACTTATGGGACATTCTAAAATTGCCACGACTGAAATTTACGCTAAGATTGTCGATGAGGCGCAACGGTCGGCGGTGGATAAACAAGATGGTATCTTTGATATTAATGAGAAATGACTATGAAAAATATAAAATACAAAAACATTGATTTTTCAATGATCCACCTTAACATAGGGGATAAACACGGTGGCATTCTTGTAGATATGGACAAGTTGCCTAAAAATGTTTACAACGAAGCTCAAAGGTTATTAATTGACGGGTATGAGCCGGATATAGAGCAGGGTGCGGTAACTTATGATAATAGGATTGATAAAGCAGATAAAGAGCTATTACAGAAGCTTATCGAACTAATGACCGAGCGTTTAAATTTATGTAGTTTAAGGCGAAACGAAGCGTTTATTATTGTCTATGAGAATTTGATTAATAGAGCAAATAAAAGGCTTATAGATTTAGAGAAACCCCGAAAACGAACCCTTCCCGTGGAATTACAAACTGATATGGCAAAGCAGATATTACAGAAAGCTATAGGTATGGGATTTATGAATGAGGACTTCTCGTTTAATGGCTCAAGATACCAACAAGCCTATTTTGCGGAACTCGCAAGCAACAAGCTGGGATTAACAGAGATGAGACGCATACACGGAAAAATCGTTCCTTTTGTCTCGTGGAAACCTTTTGAAAAACTTTGGGGGTGCAAACATCTTGCACAAACGAACCGGGAAAATAAAGAGTATATTGGAAAGGTTGAGAAACAAGACGAGATAGACTCCATTTTTATATAATCATCAGATAGCAAGCACTTTAAACCCCTATATAGGCACTATATAGGGGTTTTTCTTTTTCCTATTGCCTTATGTTTGTAGCGTGATCACAAAACACTGGCAAAGTACACGCTATTTCATTAACCAGAAAAATAAAAAAAATGGGGACAGAGATTAAAGCACAACTTGAAAGAATAGAGAGGAATACGCTATTAGCGTCTAAAAATGTACTCACATTTGAGGATGTTGCTTTTCTAACAGGTTTTAGTAAGAGCTACTTGTATAAACTAACATCTTCGGGTAAAATTCCACACTATAAGCCGAACGGGAAAATGATTTACTTTGATCGGGAAGAGCTGGAGGACTGGCTAAAACAAAACCGTGTAGCCTCTGATAACGAGATAGAAGAAATGGCCGATAATTATTTAGCGATAGGAGGGTAATACCATGAACGAAAAAGAAAAACGCCCCGATGTGGGGGCGAGCCAACAACAGGGCGAAATTCCTTTTATGTTTCAGGACAAAGATACTCCAAAATTGTCAAAACGGCAACGGAAAGTATATGAATTACTCCGTACCGGGAAGCACAGCGCGGCTGATATAAGCATAAAGCTTGGATATTGCGACCCGCGAAGCCACATATCTATTTTACGTGAAAAAGGGATCACGGTTTTAGATGAATGGGTACAGCCAAGCGATACACGCTTCAAACGGTACTGGATATGACAGGCTACGAGTTGAGCAGGAGATGGTTTGATTTCTGTTTTGATAATCCGGAGAAGATTAAACCAAATCACACAGCACTCTATTTTTTCTGTGTAGAGTGGTGTAATCGTATGGGGTGGAAGGAGAAAATCGGTTTACCTACATCGATGGCAAAAGAAGCTATCGGGATTCACTCGTACAATACCTATATCAATACTCTTAATGATCTTATCGACTTTGGATTTATAAAACTGATTCAAAAATCAAAAAATCAATATTCATCAAACATCATTGCCCTATCAAATTTTGATAAAGCAAAGGATGAAGCGAAAGAGGTTGCCCTATCAAATTTTGATAAAGCACTTATAAACCATGTGACAAAGCAAAGTGAAAGCACGGTACAAAGCACAGGCGAAAGCACTAGTAGTATATATAAACCATTAACAATAAACAAAGAAACTATATATAGCGATGCAGATCAAAAAGAGTATGACGGATTTAATGAGTGGGTTGATGCCGAGATTCCAAATTTGAGAAAAAAGGGAAAGCAGATAAACATAGAGCAGTATTTTAAACTAAAAACCATAGAGGGATTTTCGGGGGATGAATTAAAGGACTACACGCGACGGCTATCAGAATGGCGCAGTAGCAATAAAACGGTTTATAATACCATTATCAACTGGCGTAATAAAGACTTAAAAAATGCAAGATAGAGTTTTGCCACATAACGAAGATTCAGAAAAGATAGTACTTGGATCTATCTTGTCTGACGTGAACGCATTCGCGGAAGTGAGGTCGATTGTAACCCCGGAAATGTTTTACAATTCGTTCCACGCTGAATTGTTCAGTGAGATTCTGAATTTGAGCAAACAAGGAAAAGCACCGGACATTGTTCTACTTTCTGAAAAATACAAGCATGACACAAACAGCGTTTTAAAAATAGCGGATATATCGGGCTTCTTTTCTCCTGACTACTACGAACACGCTCTAAACGTGCAGGAAAAGCACGTGCGCCGCTTGCTCTGGAAAATTGGCAATCAGCTTGCAAGTGATATTTTTTCTCACACCAAAGAAACAGACACCATTCTAAACGATTTACAACGGGAACTGGGGGGTATATACCAATCGGTAACACAAGCAAGTATCACATCGTTCAGCGACGCGGTAAAGGGCGTTTACAAGCAGATTGAAAACAACCTCAATGGCGAACACTTGACCGGAACAGATACAGGATTTCATCAGATTAACAAGGCAACGGGAGGATTACAGAAAAGCGATTTGATAATCATCGCCGGGGAAACATCGCAGGGTAAAACCTCTCTTGCCTTATCGTTTATAGATAAGGCCGCTAAGTCGGGTGAAGCGATTGCGATCTATTCAATGGAGATGAAAAAGGAACAACTAACAGCCCGGATTCTTTCGATGAACACGGGTGTACCAAGCAATCAGATTCTATTCTCCCAACTCGATGCAGAATACTTGAAAATTCTCGATGATGGAATAAATCGAATGGGAAACTTACCTATCTACTTTGATGACAACTCTACTTCAAACATCGATAAGGTTATCGCATCAATCCGGGTGATGAAACAGAAGTTTAATATATCCGGGGCGGTAGTAGATTACTTGCAGATTCTAAACGTAAACCAGCAAAGAAACATGACCAGAGAGCAGGCAATGGGAGATGCCGCACGGAGGTTAAAGAATTTGGCAAAAGATTTAGATATATGGATTATCGCCCTTTCTCAACTCAACAGGAACGATGCAAACCCGGTCCCGAACCTCAACCGGCTACGAGATAGCGGGCAGATTGCGGAGGCAGCCGATATAGTCATATTCGTTTACCGGCCGGAAATTTACGGTAGGAACTACCCCGAACCATTTACGAAATATTCCACGAAGGGAACGGCAATGATCGACATAGCAAAAGGCCGAAACATAGGACTATTGAAATTTATATGCGCTTTTGATGCTAAAACGACACATTTCAAAGATTTGGGCGATGAAGTGCCTGAAGCAGAGGAAGAAAGATTTTTTTAAGAAGGATGAAAGGAGAAAGAGCATGAATAAAAAGGCGAAAAAATTCTGTTATGAGTACGTGATCGATCTGAACGCCACGCAGGCCGCGATAAGAGCGGGTTACAGCGAAAGATCGGCGTATTCCACTGGCAGCAGATTGCTGAGAAATGCTGAGGTGCAGGAGCTAATAAAAGAGCTTCAATCCAATTTGAAAAAAGCGGCCGGGGTGACAGCGCTAAAGGTGGTACAGGAGCATAAGAAAATAGCATTCTCATCAATCGCGCACCTGCATAATACCTGGATTGAACTGAAGGATTTTGAAGCCCTCACGGAAGAGGAAAAGGCTTGCATCAAAAGTGTTTCCACAAAAGTAGTTAAGCGAAACATCGGAACGAAAGAACGGCCGGATATTGTCGATATTGAATATGTGAGAATTGAGCTTTACGACAAACAAAAAGCATTAGACAGCATCGCCAACTTATTAGGGCTGAACGCACCGAAGGAAATAAACCAAAAGGTAGATATAGGCAAGCTGAGTGATGAACAAGTTGATCAAATCATTAATGAATTAAACGCGGAATGAAACAGCAACTAAAAAATACAGATAGGGTTTTGATAATCAAAAGTTTGAAAAGTGGAATGTTCCCTGTACACGAATTAAAGCACCTCACCAATGATATTCAAGACCACGACAGGACTATAGAGATATTTGGGGAATATTCTTTACCCCTGACGATGAACGACAAGCGAAGCTTGCTGAAAGCCTTGAGAGATGGTCATATTGACTTTGACACTATTCCCGACTTAAAAGCGGGAATAGCGGAAAATGCATTTTTAAAAATAATGAAGGCCGCAACAGCAGATTAGGTTAATATGGAAACAAAGAAAACATTTAAAAAATCATTGAAGCGGGGCTATATCCTACTGAGAGAGCTTGCCCAAATTTACAATGATGAAGACATTGTCCTTGATAATGCCCTCACACCCGAAGAGATAATCAAATTCGAGGAGATAATTAAAAAAATGGATGAACCAAACAGGCAGATATTCCTAACAAAAGAGAATAAACGAAATATGCTTAAATACCTTTTAGATGGAGAACTGCCCCCCGAAAGTGATTTTAATAATAAGCCCAACATCAACTGCCTGACGGAGGAAGAGCAACAGTTTTTAATTGATATGTTTATAAAAATTGAGGAAACATGAAAAGCATAATTAAAAAAGCCCTGAAACGTGGATTTATAACCGTTCGGGAGTTGAATGCGTTGCACGACCAGTGCGATGATGACAGCCTGCGAATCCTCACCACTGATGAGGTAGAGTTCTTATCTAGAATAGAGGAAAAAATAACAGATCCTGATCATCGAATTGAGTTAACACCAACGAATAAAAGGGAATTACTCGAATACCTAATAAATGGCACAGATGCCCCGATGGTGGATGATCTTGTAAAATCAGCAAACATAAGCAGGCTATCAAAAGAGGAAAGAAATAGGCTTCTTAAAATAGCAGCGAAGTTAGAGAAAGAGAGCGTTCAGGAGGGGCGAATATTGTCAGATTGGTGTTAAAAACCAAATATAAATGATAAAAAGATGGCAAAACATGAAAATTGGAAGCAAAATGACAATGACAGCAAAGTTTCAAAAATTCACAAAAAGTAAGTACCAAAAAAAGGTGCTGAAAATCAATTGATTATGCGATTTTAACAGTAAACATAATGAAAGTTACAGGAATAAACCAATCAAAAATTACAACTATGAAAGAAAAATTATTTGTAGGAACAATTATCGATTTCGCAGTAGAAGAGGAAATTCGAGTGGCGGTTAGAAGTTTAAACCAAGCATTAAACGGAATGAATAGTGGTGCTCTTATAGTGCTCCGTTTCGCTAGCTTGCAGGACATTCAGGACGTTTTCGAGACTGGGGGGGAAGAGACATTACAGAAATACGAACAGTCGCTACAAAACGAACTGGAAACGCTGAAAAAGCCGAACGAAATTTATAGAAAAAAAGAACATATCCCTTACCAGATTCAGGAATTTAAAACCGGGTTGCATATTATTAAAGTCGCTTATGATGATGTGAGAAGACTATTCCCGAAAGATGCCATTTCTGTAGTAGCAGCCGAACACGGTTTTATGGTAAAAATTTCAGATACTGAAATAAAAAAAGCAAACGAAGCTAAAACCAAAGTTTACGCCGAAACGGCGGAGGAAAAAGAACTATTTAAACTATGCAGTCAAGTTTGCGAATTGTGCGATAAAATCATTTCATTGCAAAATAAGCCATCAGCTTCCCTACCTGACCCGTTAGGGTTATTCGCATACAAAAACACTGAAACGGGCAGGGAAGCGGTTATTAACCCGGGGGTTTTTAAAAACTATTTAATTTAATATAGCTATGACAAAAGAAGAACAATTTTTGAAGGAAGCAAGTCAACTAAGTGGACACATAAAAGAACTGTTTGGTGACTTTGTTAGCGATATTCCGTTAAATTCGGAATACAAGGAACTTAAAAGCAAATACCGCAAGGAAATAGAGGCGGTAAAAGAGCAGGTAAACGATTAATAAACTAAAATTTAACATTATGACTTTATTAGACGAATCAAAACGAAATAAAATTATCGCATTAGAAAGAGAGCGCAATATCAAGGCAATTAATAATGAGTTACTTGAGGCGAGGGCTTTAAGGGCCGTATTGATGACTAAAAACGACCCGGAATCGTACCGAGAGCGCCGTATCGTAGCAAGTCAAATCACGCAATTAGAAGCGTTTCTCCGTAGTGAAAATAATGCTTTAATCGAGGCGACCGATGATGAAGTGTATGCAGTTTTAAGACAAATGACTTTTTAACCTGAAGGGGCGTTTTGCCCTTTCTATAAAATAGAGCAAAAATGAAAAAGGAATTACATGATAATTACGCTATCAACTTGGAACGGCTTTTAAATGAAGCGTACCAGTTGACCAAAGATGAAAAGCTGGTGAGGGCTTATACTCATAATCCCCTTATCATTGACATAACGGCAAAAGGTGAGCTGAGACCCATTGCAAGCGAGATATACCTGATAAGCAGCATAATGAAAAAAGAGAATTTCGTTACAAGGTTTGATTTTAAAAACGAGAAATTCAAAAGATCATGAAGTTTGAGCCTACTTTCACGATGCTTGATGTCGATAGGGAAATAGACCGAATCGTAGAAAAGTCGGAGGAATTCATCCTTAAGAAACTCTTCACGATTGGTGAAAAATGCGTGAATTACGCGAGAAGTAACCACGCGTATTTGGACGATACGGGAAACTTGACCTCATCAATTGGGTACGCCGTTTATCGTGATGGGAAAAGAATCGGCGTGAGCGCGTTCGAGAGCATCCTGGGGGCGAAAGAGGGGAAGGCGGCAGGGCTTGACGCTTTAGACCGTATCGCTGAAGGAATCGGCAAAGAATGGGCGCTGGTGGTCGTTGCCGGCATGAAGTACGCCGTATATGTAGAAGCTAAGGGGTATGACGTTCTTTCATCATCTAAACTCGTGTGTGAAATGGAGGCTAAAAGATTAATGAGCGAATTGAAAACCATAAACATATAACAGTATGAGCGGATTGAGCTATAAACTTACATTAGATAATACCGACTTCAAAAAGAAGCTTGCGGAAGTAAGGAAGGGGATTTTAGAGAGTGGAGCAGAAGCGGAGAGAACGAATCAACGGATAATGAACTCGATTAAAAGAGCCGGGGCGTTGATACCCGGTGTTTTTTCTGTTGTTGCCGCAAGAGGCTTCGCTAAGGAAATAATAAACGTCCGTGGGGAAATGGAGCTACTTGAGGCATCGTTTGAAACACTGGTGGGGAAAGCCGGGCACAAGCAATTTATGCGCGACTTGAAAGACTTTGCCGTAGAAAGCCCATTATCCCTCACGGGCGTATCGAAAGCGGCCCAAACGCTGCTGGGTTTCAACGTTGAAGCGGAAAAAGTGCTACCGGTATTGAGGCAGCTGGGCGATATATCAATGGGGAACGAGCAACGTTTTCAGTCTCTTACCCTTGCCTTTGCTCAAATGTCGAGCGTGGGGAAGCTGATGGGGCAAGATTTGCTACAAATGATAAACGCGGGCTTCAATCCTTTACAAGAAATATCACGGAAAACGGGCAAGTCAATCAGCGATTTACGGGCTGAAATGGAAAAAGGGGTTATTACCTCTGAAATGGTTGCCGATGCCTTTAAAAGCGCGACAGATGAGGGCGGCAAGTTCCACGGGATGACCGAAAAGCAAGCCGAAGGAATAAAAGGTTTACAAGCCGAACTACAGGGTCTAATTCAGGACACTTTGAACAAAATGGGTTCGGATCGGCAGGGTTTGATAACAAGCGGGTACAAGGCAGCGATTAATCTTGTCGAAAACTACGAGCGTATCGGAAAGGCTATCGCGGTGATCGTGGCTACATATGGAACATACAAGGCGGCTCTAATCGCTATTAACGTGGTTTTGAAAGAGCAGGCAGCCATTAACGCGATGGTAGCTGCTTCAAATGGCGTGTTTAATAAGAGTTTAGCCGCGCGGTGGTTATGGACTGAAAGGCTACAGAAAGCGCAAGCCTTACTTAACAAGACGATGCTAACAAACCCTTATGTTTTAGCGGCGGCATCTGTAGCTGCACTGGGTGCAACGATCTACCTTTACACGCAACGAACAACAGCAGCCGAAAAAGCGCAGAAGCAGCACAATGAAGAACTGGAGAAAGCGGCGGAAGCAAAAGAAGCCCTTTTGACGAAAACGAACAGCCTTGCCGACGCGATAAACGATGAAACCAAAACCATTCATCAGCAGGTTGCAGCGTGGCGCGAACTGAAAAAGGAGATTCCGGAAGCGTTTCAAAAAATGACACTCTCCGAATTTCGGGCTATGTCCGTGGATGAAAGAAAGCGGTTAATTAGCGAATCAGCCGACACCCGCGATAAACAACAGTTTGAAATATCCCTTAATGAAGCCGAAAGGCGCGTTAACGAGTTAAGGAAGCAGATTGATGATGCGATAAGTAGCCCGGCTATGGTGATGGGTTCTGCTTTGCACTTGCAAGAAGAGCTTGAAAAGGCCGAAGAGATATTCAGGTTAAAGCAAGCCGAAAGGCGAGAACGTGAAGAGATAGCGAGAGAAGCAGAATTTGAAGCGTTATCGGATGAAAAGAAGCTCATACAGCTAAATCAGCAATTAGAAGCCTATAAGAAACAATACGCCGAACTTGAAAAGCAAGTCCCGGAAACGATGCGCAGTGCTGATGCAGTCTCTCACGTTCTAAGGGCGACCGATGACACGAAAGCAAGTGTAACAAGCCTGAATGTCGAGTGGGGCAAATTCGACGCGCAAACGTGGTATAACATCATGCAGTTGAACGCACTGAACGGCAACATTCAAAGGATAGAGGCTACAATGGCGGGCATTAACGCCGCGACGGAAGCCGGGGAGACGTACGCAGAAGCGAAGGCAAGGGCGGAGCAAGAATATAAAGACGCAACAAGGGCACTAGAAGACGTAAAACGCAACGCCGATAATTACACGAGGAAGCAGTATGAGGATGCGGCAAAACTGGCGGCGGAGAAAAAACAAGCCTATGAAGATCTGGGGGGTGTTACCCGTTTAGTAGGGGGCAAGTCGGTGGCCGATAGGGCGCGGGAATTGGCTGCTTTTAAAAACTTGGAGGAAAAGCAAGGCGCGGAGATGGAGCGAGCCGTAAAGGATATTCAATTTTCTATTGAGCGATCACGTGTTGAAGCAATGGAGGATGGAGCGGATAAGGCACTGGCGCAAATGAGGCTTGACCATGAAATAGAACTGGAGGAACTTGACCGGCAACGCGAAGATTATTTGCGGCGCAAGATAGAGAACGCCCGGGTTCTATTCGAGGCCAACCCGGCCAACGCAGGCAAGTTGTTTGACGGTTCTAGCGTGGGATTGAGTGAAACGGAACTGGCGAATTTCGATGCCCTCCAGTACAATTTGAAGGCAAGGCAAGACAAAGACGATGCGGCGTTTATCGAACGGCAGCGCGAGACGATGAACAAGTACCTGGCCGAATACGGCAATTACCTAGAGCGCAGGCAGGCGGTTATCGACCTTTACAATAATAAGATGGCCAAAGCTTTAACGAAAGGCGATAAACTAATACTTGAGAAAGAAATGAAAAAGGCACTTGCCGCAATTGACGATGAGGCAAGTGAAAAAATACCCGCTATCGCTCAACTCTTTTCCGATATGAGCGACAAATCCATAGAGGAGTTAAGGAGAATCCGATACGAGGCTGAGGAACTTTGGGATTTTATTTCTACAGGGAAATGGGATGAAGATACGGGCGCATTATTCGGCATCACAAAAGATGTGTTTGACAGCATCATCACTGACCCAGAAAAACTCTCGAAATTCAAACGAGGGCTAGATAACGTAAAAGAATCCATCTATCAACTTGATACGCCCATAGGCTTAATTAACGAGGGGTTTAAGGAACTGTTTGACCCGAAAAACAACGGAACGATCAAGCAGATTGAGGCACTGGATAAGCTAAAAAGAGGGCTCAACGATGTTTCGCAAGCCGTGCAGAACTTCGGGAAGTATTTAGAATCCATCAGCGGGTTAGTTGGTAAAGATTCATCGATAGGAAGTGATATATCAAAGCTTGCAGATATCGGGTCAGACATTGGTGGCACGGTCGCAAGCGCGATGACGGGTGATTTTGTCAACACGACAAAAGGCTATTTCTCGTACTGGTCGAAAATATTCAGCTGGGCATCAGAAAATAAAAAGCACCGGAAGGAACTCAGGAAAGAGATACAAGAAAACCAAGATAGGGAGTATTTCGGGCAATTAGAAATAGAGGAAGTATATAGAAGAAAATACGAGTGGGCGCAAAAGACTGGTGAAACCACGCTAAGCTATATTAGACGCAATGGCGAGGAGCTTAAAAAACAAGCGACAGAGAACGAAAAGGCGCAGAGCGATTTATGGAGCAAGCTTCGCAACGAGCAATATAAGTCGGGCGAGTATTTCAAGAAGACCGGGCTTTTCGGATGGGGCAAAGGAAAAATAGTCGAGGAGTGGACTTCGTTAGCCGGTAAAACGTGGAAAGAAATAGAAGCGTTTGCGGCACAAGGTAAACTTTCAGAAGATGGTATGAAGTTCTACGAGGCACTGAAAAAAGCGAAAGAGGAGGGCGAAGATATTACCAAGATGCAAGAAGACTACTTGGAGCGTCTTAAAGAGGTCTACACGGGTAGTTCTTATGATGGGATCGTTTCGGGTATTGTCAACGCGTTTAAGCAAGGCAAACGATCCGCTAAGGACTTTGCAGACAGCTTTGAAGATTTGATGCGTGGAGCCGTTGAAAGCTCTCTCACTTTGTTTGCCGATCAACAGTTACAAGGCTGGTACAGCAAGTATGCCGAACTTGCCAAAGATGGATTGTCGAAGGAAGAGATCGAAGGATTGCGAGAAGATTATATCAGGATAAATGAAAACCTTTCGCAGCAAGCCGACCAATTAAAACAGATTACGGGGATAGACATCGCGGGAGCGACAGGGCAAGGGCCGGCTTCTTTCGGTGAATACGAGAAGATAACTCAAGACCAGGCGAGCGCCATCGATGGACGGTTGACAGGTATTCACATGATCATGGTCGAAAATTCTCAAACTTTCAAAACGATGGGCGAGAGCGCGAGCGAGATAAGGGGTCTAAGCGTGCTTATGCTTGAGGAATTGCAGGGGATAAACAAGAACACGAAGCTGATCAATCGGACGAATGATATCCTTGAAAAAATCAATATTAACACGGATAGAATATAAACGCTTAGGATAAAAGACGGTTTATAATCGCTATCGCGTACCGTCTTTTTTATTTATTACATATATCACAATCAGCGTGATAAACACTATAATCCCGATACTTGGAAATTGTAAAGGGAATGAGACCAAAAAGCGACAGGCTTTTACAAGGAAATTCCTAAAGCGAAGAAGATTATCAATAAATTGAACAACGTCATTAAAGTTATCAATGATAGATAAAATGAGTAGTAAGTCTTTCAATTTGGAATAATTTATTTTCGGCATAAGGCAGCTATTTATAAAATTAATTTTATCGTAGCCGCCCTGCTTCGCCCTGCGAAAGTATGACTACTGCATCATCATAGCTTACTAACTATTAACTTTGAGAAAGCAACCACCCCGAAATAAGTCCGACATTTAGTCCGACACCTCTATAATACATTGATAATCAACGGTGGTTGTACACCCGGTAGGAGTACAACCCATGAAACGCTTTTATTAATGATGATAATCCCGGGGGTAGTCCGACATTTGGTCCGACATTTCTTAACTTGCCCGTAACTTGCTGATAAACAAATAGGGCTCGATTCCCCCTCAGGAAACGAACTTAATACGCTCATTATCAGTCAATTAGTTAATTAAATATAAAGTATGTTTTCAGGTTTTTTTATGTTGGTTCTACCCCTTATATTTGCCGGTGAACACTAATTTATAGAAGTTGCGCACGACACGGACACAGTGTATAAAACAATGAAACTAACAAAAGAACAAAGAGATGTATTAAATGGAATGCTGGGCCATTTTAAAACAGCCTACGGATTTGCATCACATTGTGATGAAGAAATTGACAAGGCACTTAAACTACAGATGGATTTTTCCGATAATAAAGAAGTTTCATTTGAAGAGTTTGACGTTATCATGGGAGATGACCTTCGCATTACAAGCCCTATGATGAATTTATCAAAGGGATTAAACAAGGAAATTAAACGCATCGAAAAGCTATTGAGGTAGCCTTATCAATTATGGAAAAAGCAGCATTAATTGAACAGTTGGAAAACACGGCTTCAAACTTGCTTCCGGTGATGTATCAACTTGAATCTTTGATGGATTTGGCGGAATTCTTTAGTGATGATGAAGAAAACGAGGATTTCATCAAGTTAAAGTTTATGGCTGAGCTTGCGGTGGAGAAGCTCGACAGCGAGAGAAAACAGATTTACGGATTTATCAAAACAATTAAGAACTGAAACATTATCAACCTCAAAAAATGACAGAATATGACAGCAACAACCAACAGTAATCCCGCTATCGCAAGCAGGAGAAAAAAGGATCTGGATGATTACGCCGCGATGATTGTCAAGGCCGGTGAAGCTTTGTCTGAATTCCGTGAGCAGTATCACGAAATTTGCAACAAAAACAATGAGTATAAGGATAAAGAGATACTCTTTGTAGATGAATACGAGGAACTACATGAAATGATCAGGGGAACAGAAGATTTTATTTCATCAATCGGGAATCATCTATCAATGATTTACGGGGTGATTAAAAAGATTGAGCTTTCCGACGTGATATTTAAGCAGTTCAATTAAACAGAAAATCATGGAACTAAAAGAATTGATGAACGCTAAAGTTTCAGACGTTGTTGATCCACGATTGGCCGATGAAATTCTATCATTAAGGGAAATGCAGGCACGATTGTACGCATACGGCGAGAAGAAACAAGGGAGGTATAAAGAAATAACCTCAAAAGCACTTGATCACATAAACGATGTGATGTACCAATATTTATTGCTGATGAGCGAAGAGTTCACGATGAGTATTGAATATTAAAGCTATAATATAGCACGAAGTTAAACATTTAAAAATTTAAAATTATGAGTTCAAAGAAAACAAACCGTGCCTTAGACGTTGAAAATTTCATGAAAATCTCAACTTTAGAGGATGTTATCGTGACGTACACTTACGCCAAAACAGGCAAAGAAATTGACCTGGGTGCGGATGTTTCTGTGTCAGTCATTGAAGCTATTGGGGAGGTTGAGGAGTGGGTCAATGAAAATGATCCCGATGCTGATTATCCGGAAGAAGATAATTAAGATTTAAAATGTTAGCTGATATTTCAGCTGGGGTGCAATTATTTTGCGCCCTTTTATAGAACAAAAAAAGTACGCCACGCGTACATTTTAACCGAAAATCATTCAATAAAAAAAGAGAGGATGAAACCTCTCTCCAAACACCTGGTCAACCACGCGCATCCCACCACCTTGTTTCATGTGCAAGTAGCCTTGTCCGTTGCGGTGTTTTAATATCGTTCGTGTTCGGCTTCGGTGATAGTCTTGCACTTAACCGTCTTAATTAAAAGTGAATTCGATAGGTATGTTCTTTTTGTCGAGTTCTTCAATTTCCGCGAGTAGTCGTTTTTCGTAATCATTCTGCGGGGTGCGCCTTTTAGTGGCGAGCATCACGCCCACTATATCAGGGTCTAAACCCGGAGCGTTACAATACGCTTCATAGCTTTCATATTCGAAGCCGTCATTATCTATGTATTTTGCCATAGAAGTATATTAACCATGTAAAGATAGCGTTTCCCTGGATATAATCCAAGTTGGTTGCTCAAAATTATGCAGTGGTATGGTATAATGGGGTTGCAGAAAAATCCGCAGACCTATTTTTAAATATCAAATTGTCGGTTATTTATATTTTCATTATCTTTATGCTCAAATCCTGCACGTATGAATATTTACAAAGATGATTTCGATATAAGTCGCTCCACGAACGTTAATATCGAAGATGGAAAATTTACTATCACTCAGTACGACATAAAGCCGAAAGTATTTGATGAAGAGCGAATATTTGAAACAGATGAGCTGGATAAGGTCTTGATCGTTTTTAACGCGAGTTCAACGGATGAACTCTTGCAGATCCTTAAAGAAAACTACAACACAAGTGATGCCTTTGATAGAATAACCGATTTGTTGATAAATAAAGTCGAAGGTAGATACAATCGTTTTACCTCCTGATATGGCACGAATGAGATACTACGAAATAGAAGCCTTAACACCAACGTTTGAAAGTCACAGGCGAATACTCGAAGATAGCGTTAATATTGTCAGGAAAACGAATAATTTAAAAACGCTTCTTTCGAGGTATGAAGATATACTGGACTCATACAACTGGATAACGCTTGCAATAGATGCCGGATACCCGGCCAAATTTGAAGCTGAAGCGGAAGGGTTTGAAAGTTCCGTGAACAGATGGACTAACACCAATATAGAGCGTATAGCGAATTATCGTTACGATGTGGAAATGAGGAAAATACACGATTTAAAAACGAAAATATCTAAACGAAACAGGACGGAAAAACTAATAAAAGAGTTAAACGAAATGATCGATTCTTTAAAACCACATTCAAATAGGCAAGAAGTAAAATCAAATATTTTAAACATCGTGGAACGAATCAATCAATTTAAAAATATTGTGCTATGAAAAGGTTACTATTAATTCTATCTGTATTGTTATTAGTTGCTTGCGCTGAGGATGATCCTAAAGTTGATAATCCTTACCCGAAAACTCTTTCAGGTACTGAATGGGTTGGACAATTATATGACTACGAAAAAGGAGAATATGTAACAGCAACCGTGAAAGTTTCAGAAAAGACTTTGACAGTTAATTACGGTGGAAATGTGCTGACAGGAACATATACATATAATCCGTCTCTGGGAACAGGAGTATTCTATGATACAGATGGGAATTCAGGCGCATTTGAAATAAAAGGGAACGATTTGACTTTATACATCGAGGATATTGAAATAAAATTCAAAAGGACAAAATGACACCATCCCGCTATAAATCACCTATCGACCTCCATAAAGAAAGCATCTCGAAATGTTTTTTGCAACATTGAAAGAAAAAATATATCTTTGTCATAAGAAACGGGGTGCATAATGTTAAATCTTACATTTTTGTTACTGGTTTGTTACTCACCACCTAAACAACACCTCGTTTTTTACTAAGTATCAGCGAGATACGAAGAATATGGGGTTGACCGGTTTTGACAGCGGGTAGAGGTGGTTTGTAAGCATGCAGTGCGTTGTCGGTTTGCACTTTAAACTCAAACGTCAACCAATTAACTGGCAATAACAATTACGCTCTTGCCGCGTAGCCGAAGAATAGTAAGCTGACGCTTAATCCCGTCACCAGGTGATGGGACAAGACATCGCCCGGGAGTTGTGGCTCCGAAGCGTCCCGATCAGGCGGTGCAGGTAAATCGGAGATAGGATAGGGGAGGCTTTGGCCCCTTTCCGAAATTTAAGAAGCTAAGGAGAGGGTATGGTGGCTTCAGTCGCGCTCGCTCCCGACAATCAAAATGAAGCTAAGCATGTAGAAAGCAGATGGCTTCCTCGTTTGGACGCGGGTTCGAGTCCCGCCAACTCCACGGAACTGCCTGATTATCAATGATTGGCGTGTAGTGGGTAAAAAATGGGTGTCTTTTTACCTTAACCTTCTGATCCCCTGCCGAGCACCCCCCTGCCTAAAGCTGTTTAACTCTTTCTGCATGAAATCGCGTTCCGCCTGTTGTGCCTTGAACAATTTTTCAGGCGAAAGCACCTTCTCGAACTTCGGGGCGTACTCTTTATCCAGGGCGGCTTCTTTTACCTTAATCTCCACGTCGTTCTCCAACAACTTCCGGTACTCTTCATCGGAGATATCGGTGTTCTCCTTTATTTCCCTGAGTTTTTCCCGATGCTCTTTGTGCAGTTCGAATTTTTTTTGGGTGAGTTCGTTGTTCAACGGGAAATATTTATTCGCCTCGGCTTCGGTGAGCCCGGCCTCTTTCTGTATGTACTCCTTTTTTCTTTTTTCATAGTCTACCATGTTCATTCGCCGGTTTTCCTGTCGTTGGGCCACCAGTGTCGATCCCAACGCGGAAAACAGCAATAAACCGCAGAGCAAGATAACCCGATTTTTCATAACTGACCTTGTATTATTGATAGACTTGATAATAGAGGTAGTCGTAATACCCGTCACTGACCAGCTGATCTTCCAGGTATTGGTAAAACTCCTCCTCGGTAATGTACACGGTAGACCAGTAGCTGTCGGTTGTCGAATCCATGGCGGTTCGAACCGGGGTTTCTTTTCGAGATGAAAATAACCCTTCCTCTGGTGGCCGGGTAATGAAAGTAATGGTAATGTACAGCCCTGCCAACATCGCGGCCAAGTAAACCCACGGTCTAGCCTTTTCCCATAAAGAAACCTTCCGGGGAGGGACAAACTCCTTCTCCGGTAATCGATGCATTATCTCTTCATTAAATCGTGCGAAATAATTCTCGGGTATTTTAAAAGGATTTCCTTCGTTCACTTCTTGTAAATTGTTAAATTTGGTTTTCATACTTTTTTTTGCGCTGTACTGATGAATAGACTGAACGATAAGTAAAAGGTTTAACGCGGCTCGCTTAAAAATTTTTCAATTTTTTTAGTAGCGTGGTGGTATGAAGCCTTGAGGGCACCCACCGACGTGCCTAAGATATCGGACATCTCCTCGTACTTCATCTCTTTGAAGTACTTCATCTGGAAAACGAGACGTTGCTTTTCGGGAAGGGTGAGGATCGCTTTTTGCAGAAGCAGCTGCGCCTCGTCGCCGTCAAAGTAGGTATCGCTCTCGAGCGTGTTCAAGAGGAACGTGTCGTCATCGTCCATCGAGACGTTATGCTGGTTGCGTTTCTTGTTGAGGAAGGTGATGCTCTCGTTGATCGCGATCCGGTATAACCAGGTGGAGAGCTTGGAGTCGCCCCTGAAGTTATCGATGTTGGTCCAGGCTTTAATGAACGTATCCTGCAAGATGTCGTCGGTGTCCTCGTGTACGAGCACCATCTTACGTATCTGCCAATACAGTCGCTCGCTGTATTCCGATACCACTTTCGCGAAAGCTTGGCGGCTAGTTTTCGGGTCGCGTAGCGCGTCAAGTAGTTCTTTCTCGTTGGTTATTCCCATCCTGTTATTCCACATTTAGTTAACTCGCGTCTCCCTTTTCAAACCATATCACGAAGTTGACCGCGGCATCGGGGTTCTGTTGCCACCACTCCAACGATTCGGGGTAATAGGAGACGCTGATGTAGCGACAAAAGGTGTCGTAATAGTTGGAGTTGGAAATCCGGGAGAAAAAAGGCACGTAAAAGGTCCAGAGGATGCCCTCTTTGTTGCCCATACTCTCCTCTTCGAGTTCGCTTATAAAGGCTTTGTTTACCGTCTTAAAGAGTTTGAATTCATCGATGTTCGTGTCCACCGCCTTGAGCGAGTCAATCGTGGAGGTAATGACCCGGTAGATCGAGCTCTGGTCTATACTGCTTTGGCTGGCCAAAGGGGATGAATTACCGAGATAGGGTGCGGTGGCCGACTCACCACGTGTCATTTGCAACTGGGTGAACGATCGCTCCACCGGCTCCTCTTTTTTCTTTACCCGCATGGTTTGCAGCATCTCCTCGAACGCGTTCTTGGAGCGGCGACTATCGGGTTCAAGCAGGAGGAACATCTGGAACGAGAGGATGCTCTGAATCCATAACCCCCTGTCGTTCAGTGCGTACGCGTTAAGTAGAAAGGCACCGCTGTGCCTTTTATCCAGGTCGATAGCTCGTTTCAAGTGTTCCAATGTCTTGTCGATATTTCCTTTCTTGTAATAATTCAACGCCATGTTGAAATGGAGGAGGTACTCGTCTCCATGTTTTTCAAGCCCTTCACGAAGCAACTCGATCGCCTCATCCACACGGTTCAACCCGGCTAGTGCCTCACTCTTCACGGCGTACGCGCCAGAACAGAGCTGCTCGTCAGACGAAATGATCACCCAAGAGCTGTACTCCAACGCGTTCTCAAAATCCTTCAAGGCAAGGTAGGAGAGCGAAAGCTCGTAGTTAGCTAGGACGGAGGTACTGTCTAACTCCAGCGCCTCCAAGTAGCAATCAATCGCCCCTTCATAATCGCCGGCATCGTGAAACTCTACCCCCTCGGTGATAAGCTCGTTCACGCGTGCGTCCCGATTTTGTCCGTACGCGCCGAGCGTGAAAAAAAACGTCATCGAAAGGATCACGAGGATCTGAAGGATGGATTGTTTCATCGCACGATTGTAAACGGAAACTGAGAATACAGCATTTTCGGTAAACACGAGTGCAGCACTTTCGGTAACAATCGTGCAGCGTTTTCGGTAACAACGGTGCAACACTTTCGGTAACAATAGTGCAGCAGTTGCAAAGATAGTTTTTCTTGTTTACATACCATCAACTTGTCCTTTAAAAATGGTTTTCCTGTTCTGCATCCTGTAGCTCTTGCCCGATAGTTGAATCAACTCGCACTTGTAGAGTAACCTGTCCAACAGGGCCGTCGCCAGGACCTCGTCGTCGAGCGACCGTGCCCATTGCGCGGGGGACTTGTTGGTGGTGATGATGAACGAGGTCGACTCGTAGACGCTGTTGACGAAGGCGAAGAGCAAGTTACCCTCCTCCCTGTTCACGGCGATGTTCATCAAGTCGTCTATCACGATCAGCTGCGCGGCGCGCAGGTTCTTGTACTCCCTCCCCGCGCTGGCCGCGATCTCCCTCAGCTTCAGGGTGGTCAGGATCTCGTCCATGCTCCTGAAGCAGGCCTTGTAGCCCTTGTCGATGGCGTCGGCGCAGAGCCCCGCCGCTATGAAGGTCTTGCCAACGCCGCAAGGGCCGGCCAGCATGAGGTTGTAACACTCGTCAACCCACCGTAGCTCTCGCAGCTGGTTGAGCTGGGTGGCGCTAAGCCCGCTTGACGCGGCGTGGTCGTAGGTGTCGAGGTCACGCGCCAGCGGTAACCTGGCTAACTTGTAACGCGAGGCCCGTTGCCTCTCCTCGCGCCCCTTGACCTCGAGCTCTAGCGCCGCGAGCAGGAAGTCATCGTAACTGGGCGATTCCTTCCATGCCTTCACCAGCAGCTCATGCGCGTGCGCGTTCAACCCGGATAACCTGAGCCTCTTCGCGTGAGAGCGTATGGCGGTAAGCTTGTCCGTTGTCATGTCAGTTGCTTTTAAAGAGGTCCTGGTACACGTCTATCCTCGACTTCTCGGGCGCGATGTTCACCATGAGCCGCGCCCCGGGGGTGGGAAGGGGCGTGACCGGGATCCCCCGCTCGTCCTCCCGCGCGGGGGCGATGGTAGACAGCACCGACTTGAAGTCGTTCGCGCTGAAGAGACCCCGGGAAACGCACAGCTCGAGGGCCTTGTCCGCGTCCCCAGGCTCGTGCCTCGACAGGCAGGTCAACATCGTGCCCAGCTGGTCTCTCATGTAGCGGGGGTACCGCTCCCTTAGCCCGGAGAGGAAAACCTCCGCCGCTCGCGTGTCGCTGAACTGCTCCGCGACCTGGCGACCCATCGCCTCGACCGTGGCGGACTTGTCTCGCCGGTGGTTCTTGTTGATGACCTTCTCGCCCCGCCCCGCCGGTATCAGGTGCTTGGTCAAGGGGTCGCCGTCCATGGTCTTGACCACCAGCACGCCATCCCGCTCTTCCACCAGCACGCGGGTTTCCTCGCCCCGGTAGGTCCCCAGGGGCAGGGAGTAACTGTTCCCCCTGTAACGAATGCTGTTCGTCTTTAAAACCTTGTGCCCGGCACCCGTGGGCAGGGAGGTCACGGGGGTGAAGGGTTGGAGGTCGGCGACTTCCGAGCGCCACACCTCGCGGGGTACCTTGCACGTGGTGTTGTGAACCATGGCGTTACCGGTCCTGTTCAGCCAACCGATCGCCTCCTCGTTCAGGTTCTCGATGGTGCTGTAAGGCCGGTTCAACAGGAAGTTTCGCTTGACGTACTTGATCAGGTTTTCAACCTTCCCCTTGCTCTGGGGGTCGCCCGGGCGGCAAAAGACCGGCTTGAAGGGGCGGTTCTTCAGGTAACCGCTGAAGACGTCCGTGAGGCGGTAATCGCCCAGGTTCTCGTCGCGGAGGAAAACGCTGTCCTGGTCGTAGATGATGAACCTGGGGATCCCGTGGAAGAAGCGGAAAGCGAGCTCGTGGGCGTGCACGGCGTCCTCGCTGCTGAAGGGTCTTTCCTGGAACCAAACGAACTTGTGCCTGCTGTGGCACAGCAACATCCCCATGAAGTGAACGCGCACGCGTGTGCCGTCGCCACGGCGCTGCTTGCTGGTGCCGAAGTCGACCTGCGCGTACTTGCCCGGTGGCGCCTCGGGAAGGCACGCGTACTGGCGCTCGTTGACGCTGACCTTTGGTAGGTCGTGTTCCTGGCGCAACTTCATGACGTAATTGTAGACGGTCTTGGAGGACACCTCGGGGAAGGAGGGGTAATGTTCCTTCAGCCAGTCGTGCATCTGCGCCGCGGGCGTGTCCTGGAACTGGCCAAGGCGTTCAAGGATGAAGGGCTTGTAGGGATCGAGCAGGCAGCCGCGGTTGTTCAAGCCCTCGGAGTACTCTTGGAACTCGGCCGGGTCCATGCCCAGGTACTTCTTGACGGTTCGAAAGTTAACGCCCAAGTACCCGGCTATCCAGCGGATGGATCGGCGCTCCTCGTGGTGGAGCTGGTGAATTTTGTCGTACATGATCAAACGGTTTAGTGTTTTAAATTCCTTCTCTGTCATAACGCCATGAATTTTAAAGGGTGAGTTATGACGCGAAGGTCAAATTAATTCCTTGAAAAACGATGTACTGTTGTTACCGTTTTCGCTGCACTATTGTTACCGTTTTTGCTGTACTGTTGTTACCGTTTTCGCTGCACGGTGGTTTCCGATTTTGATGTATTTCTAATTTCTGGTTACACACGATAGTTTGATGGGATAAAAGTAGGATAAAAAAAGGAGTTCCGGAACCTTTACCGGGGTAAATTGCTCGTTTTGTAACACTTCTAAACAGATTCACGACAGGATTAAATGGATTTTTACAATTTATGTTGAAAGCTTATCGATTTTACTTTGTAAATCTTTCTCGATTTTTAGCACGTGCTTGGAAAAAGCCGATTAAGGGCTTATTATAATCGACTAAAATGTTCGTTGCGATTAAGTGAAGGGCTTCTTGCGATTGAGTGAAATGTCTCTCGCAATCGTTTGCACGTGAATTGTTCCATGAGTTGAGCACAATATGGGTAATTACCAAGCGAAACGTTGTAGATTTGCCTGGAATCCATGTTTGGCATCGTGAGCCATGGATTCCTTTTACTAATCATTGCTGTCCCATTAAAATCTAAAAAAGCTCTTTGAAATATTTGAAATTTAGTTAGTTACACGACTTTTTCGTGCGAACGGACTTGAATTTGTAGTTTTGTGTCAAACAAAACTGATCGCATATGTTTCAAGACAAATACGTTTTCGCTCAATTAGTCTCATTTCTTAATCGCGGTAAGTTTAACCGCATAGTTAGCAAATACAAAGGTGATAGATATGTGAAGCATTTCACTTGCTGGAATCAACTGCTTGCTATGATGTTTGGTCAACTATCAAATCGTGAAAGTCTGAGAGATTTGATTGTCGCTCTTGATGCTCATCATTCCAAATGTTATCATTTAGGAATGGGTAAAAATGTATCAAGAACATCCTTAGCAAGAGCCAATCAAGATAGAGATTATCACATTTTTGAAGAATTTGCTTATTATCTGGTAAATGAAGCAAGGAAAAAACGTATTTCCAATATATTCCAACTAGGTGGTAATGTTTATGCTTTTGACTCGACAACAATAGATTTATGTCTATCTGTGTTTTGGTGGGCAAAGTTTCGAAAGAGCAAGGGTGGCATCAAAGTTCACACGTTATATGATGTAGAAACACAGATACCTACTTTCTTTCATATTACCGAAGCTTCTTTACACGACTCAAAAGTTATGAAGGAAATTCCATATGAAGTTGACTCTTACTATATATTTGACCGTGCTTACAACAACTTTAAGATGCTGTATAAAATTAATCAGATAAGTGCTTTTTTCGTTATCAGAGCAAAAAAGAATATCCAATATAAAACCATCAAGTGGAAACGTAAGCTACCTAAAAACGTGCTATCAGATGCTCAGATTGAATTAACAGGATTCTATCCAAAACAATACTATCCCGAACATATTCGTATGGTCAGATATTGGGATGAAGAGCAAAAGCGTGAATTTGTTTTCTTAACAAACTCGATGCATATCTCTGCGCTACAAGTAGCTGAACTTTACAAAAACAGATGGCAGATTGAGCTGTTTTTCAAATGGTTAAAACAACATTTGAAAATTAAGAAATTCTGGGGTACAACTGAAAATGCTGTTAGAATTCAACTTTACACTGCCATATGTACTTATTGTTTAGTAGCAATTGTTCAAAAAGACATGCAGATTGACAGAAGCACATATGAAGTTTTACAGATATTGAGTATATCGTTAACAGACAAAACTCATCTGAAAGACCTTTTTGATAAAACTAAATTTCAAAATGACAAAGAACGTTTTAGGCTTAATGAGCCAAATTTATTTGATTTTTAATAACGTCCCAATTTTAATGGGACACTAATGTTTACTAATAGAAAATGAATTAATAAGAATATATTATGGCCGTTCTTAGCTTTCAAATTGATTACCATACCGCTTGGGGGCAGGAGGTCTGCCTGTGCGGATCCATCCCTGAGCTGGGTGATATGGACGAATCCAAAGCATTGCCCCTCACGAACGAGGGAGACCTCTGGTTTACAGAAGTAGCCATCCCGAAGTCGCGGGAGATCAGTTATTACTACCTTATCCGCGAACGAGACAACACCGTTCGCCGTGAATGGGGTACACCCCGCTCCCTACGGGTTATAGCAAGCAAGGACTATATCGTGCGAGACCTTTGGAAAAATGGGCCTTACCATGCTTACCTATACTCGTCGGCCTTCACGGGCACCTTTTTCGCGCACCCAAAGGAGGGGCTTCCCGAACGGTACCACGCCCAGTCGGTACTGCTTAACGTGGTGTGCCCCTACGTGAGAAGTGAGCAGACGCTGGTGATGAGCGGTGACTGCGAGGAGTTGGGTCAATGGGACCTGCAACGGGCTAAGCCGATGCGGTGCGTGGATGATGGGGTGTGGCAGCTGCTGCTTAACGCCAAGAAGTTACCGAAAAGGTCGTGCTACAAGTTCGTGATCGTCGATAAGACTACCCGTGAGGCGGTTCACTGGGAGGATGGCGGCAATCGCCTGCTGGAGCCCATCGTCGCCAACGAGACCTCCTGGGTCTTCGCGGAGATGGGGTTGGTGTTTCATCATCACCGCTTTCAGTTTAAAGGGGTAGGGACAGCCATCCCCCTCTTCTCGTTAAGGACGCGGCGTAGCTTTGGGATTGGCGATTTCGCGGACCTCCGCAAGATGGTCGACTGGGTGGCGGAGACCGGGCAGCAGCTGATCCAACTGCTCCCGGTGAACGATACCACCACCAGCAAGACGTGGCGGGACTCCTACCCGTATAGCGCCATTTCCAACTACGCGCTTCATCCCATCTACCTGGGGTGCACCGATTTCCCACTGAAAGACCTGAAGAGGTACAAGCAGTTTATAAAGGAGGGAAAGCGTTTGAATGAACTGCCCCGGATGGATTACGAGCGGGTGCTGGCATTGAAAGAGGGGTACGCGCGTGAACTCTACGAGCAAGAGGGCCAAGCGGTCTTGGCCTCGGAGGCGTTCCAATCGTTCTTTGTCCAAAACAAATCGTGGCTCTTCCCCTACGCGTGTTACTGTTTCTTACGGGATCGTGAGAAGAGCGTCGATTTTACCCGCTGGGGCGTATACCGACATTACAACGAGGCGAACTTGCGGCGATTGGTGAAAGAGGATCCGAAGGCGAAAGAGGCGACCGACTTCTGGTACTTCATGCAGTTTCTCCTTCACCAGCAGTTCTTAATGGCGAAAGGGTATGCCCACGAGAAAGGGGTGGCGCTTAAGGGGGATATCCCCATCGGGATCAATCGGGATAGCGTGGAAGCGTGGTACACGCCTCACCTCTTTAATATGGATACGCAGACCGGTGCACCGCCGGACGACTTCTCCTACTTCGGTCAGAACTGGGGCTTTCCAACCTACAACTGGCAAGCCATGGAGGAGGGATACAGTTGGTGGATCAACCGCTTCCGGAAGATGGCGGACTACTTCGACGCGTACAGGATTGATCATATCCTGGGCTTCTTCCGCATCTGGGAGATCCCCTTGGATGCGGTCCAGGGTTTGCTGGGCTATTTTAACCCCGCCTTGCCTTACTGGGCGGAGGAGATCGTGCAAGCTGGAATCCCGTTCGATGAGGAACGGATGGTTCGCCCCTTTATTCACGAGGGATTCCTGCCCGAAATTTTTGGTGAAGATATGGAGCGGGTGAAGGAGGAGTTCCTTGAGGTGTCAGGATGGCAGCGGTTCCGGTTGAAGTCTTGTTACGACACGCAACAAAAAATAGTGCAACGGTTCGCGGGGGAGGAGGGCGACCGGGAGAAAAAAATACGTGACGGGTTACTCGCGCTCTGCACGGAGGTGCTGTTCGTGCGTGACCCGAGGGATCGGAATCGCTTTCACCCGCGCATCACGGCACAATTCACCTACTCCTACCGCTACCTTGATGACCAGGTGAAAGAGGCGTTCGACCGGCTTTACAACGAATTTTATTATCGCCGCCACAACTACTTCTGGAGGGAGCAGGCGATGAAGAAGCTGCCGGTGATCCTCTCTGCCACCCCCATGATGGCATGCGGGGAGGACCTGGGGATGGTACCCGACTGCGTGCCATCGGTTATGGATCAATTGCAGATCCTTAGCTTAGAGATTCAGCGGATGCCCAAGGTGGAACGGGTGTCGTTCACCGACCTTAACCGACTACCCTACTTGTCGGTCTGCACCACCTCTACCCACGATATGTCGCCCCTACGGTTGTGGTGGACCGAGAACAGGGAGCTCACGCAACGGTACTACAACGAGGTACTCCATCGCGAAGGCCCCGCGCCCGAAGAGTGCAGCACCGGTATCTGCCGGCAAGTTGTGGAAGAACACCTGCGCTCGTCGGCCATGTGGGTCATACTGCCGTTGCAGGATTGGATGTCGATCGATGATGCATTGCGAAATCCCGATATCCAGTCGGAACGTATTAACGTGCCTTCCAACTCGTCGCACTACTGGTGCTACCGCATGCATATCCCGTTAGAACAGCTCCTTGAGGAGAAGGCGTTTAATGAAACAGTGAGGGGGTTAAAAAGGAAACCGTAACCCGTGAAAACAAAAAGGGTGAGTCGTACACCACGATCTCACCCTTTTCTGTATATAACCTACGTTGAGGAATCTTATCACGCTTTTCCGGCGCTTCCCAACACGTTCTTGGTTTTGTGCATGTAGAGCTTTTTCAACTCTTCGCGTGCCGGCCCCAAGTATTTGCGGGGGTCAAACTCGGCAGGTTGGGTAGCCAACACTTCACGCACGGCAGCAGTCATGGCTAAGCGGCCATCCGAGTCGATATTGATCTTGCAAACCGCCGATTGAGCCGCTTTACGCAACTGCTCTTCGGGGATGCCGATGGAGTCTTTCAGCTTACCGCCATACTTGTTGATCGTCTCCACGTACTCTTGGGGTACGGAAGAGGAACCGTGAAGCACGATGGGGAACCCGGGGATGCGCTCTTCAACCTCCTCGAGGATATCGAAACGCAAGGGGGGCGGCACCAAGATACCCTCTTCGTTGCGTGTGCACTGCTCGGGGGTGAACTTGTACGCCCCGTGAGAGGTGCCGATAGAGATCGCTAACGAGTCGACGCCGGTGCGGGTTACGAAGTCCACCACCTCATCCGGTTCGGTATAGGTGTGGCTCTCGGCTGCCACGTCATCTTCGATGCCGGCCAAGACACCCAATTCACCCTCTACCGTCACGTCGTACTGATGTGCGTACTCGACCACCTTCTTGGTCAACGCGACGTTCTCCTCGTAAGGCAGGTGGGAGCCGTCGATCATTACCGACGAGAACCCGGTATCGACGCAATCCTTGCAGAGCTCAAAAGTATTGCCGTGGTCAAGGTGCAGGACGATGGGAATCTCGTACCCTAGCTCTTTCGCGTATTGAACGGCTCCTTGAGCCATGTAGCGCAACAGGGTTTGGTTGGCGTACTTACGCGCGCCACTGGATACCTGAAGGATCACGGGGGACCTGGTTTCCACGCAAGCCGAGATGATGGCCTGCATCTGCTCCATGTTGTTGAAGTTAAAAGCGGGAATGGCGTAACCACCTTCCATCGCTTTCTTAAATAGCTCTCTTGAGTTTACAAGGCCCAATTCTTTGTAACTTACCATTATGCTAATTGTTTTTTATTGATTGGATAATTTGAAATTTTATCACAAAAGTACGATTAAATCCGATACGAAAGAAATTTTTACCCGAAAGAGAGTTTAATTATGATAATTCAAGCGTGAAAAAAACAAAATTCAGAAAACCGATTCTTCGCGAGATAAGGTTGCTATTCTATTTTTTATTGCTATTTTTGCAACGGTAGCGTGTTTCGGCTTGTGAAAGCCGATCACCTACCGTGTTCGTTTTTAATACCTTTTTTTGTTATGATCATAGGAATACCTAAAGAGATTATGCGTGGTGAAGCGAGAGTAGCCGCCACACCTGAAACCGTGGAAAAGTTCGTTAACGATGGCATGAGGGTGCTTGTAGAGCGTGGCGCCGGTGTGAAATCGCACTTTTACGATGAGCAGTACATGGAGGCCGGTGCGGAAATGGTGACTGAACCGGGGGAACTGTTCCGTAAGGCCAACTTGATCCTGAAGGTGAAGGAGCCACTCTTTAACGAGGCGCTGGGGAAGCACGAGGTGGAGATGATGCACCGGGGGCAACACCTGATTACCTTTTTACACCCCGCGTCACCGGTTAACCACGATATGGTGCGGCGGCTCGCGTCAATCGGCGTGATTAGTTTAACACTGGATGGTATCCCCCGTATATCGCGCGCGCAGAACATGGATGCACTCACCTCGATGAGTACCTGCGCCGGCTACAAGGGGATCATCATGGCGGCGAATGACCTCTCTTTCTTCATGCCCCAGATGTTTACCGCCGTGGGCATGCTGAAACCGGCCAACGTGTTGGTGATTGGAGTGGGGGTTGCCGGTCTACAGGCACTTGCCACGGCCAAGCGGTTGGGTGCGGTTACCCACGCGATGGATATTCGACCGGCGGCCTGCGAACAGGCCAAGAGCCTAGGGGCTAAGGTGATTGACACGGGCGTACCGCCAGAAATCGCGATCGGTCAAGGTGGGTACGCCAACAAGTTGCCGAAGGAGTGGCTCGAGAAGGAGCGCGAAGTGCTTCGGGGCGTGATCAAGGAGATGGATATCCTCTTCTTGAGCGCACTCGTACCGGGTAAGGTCGCCCCCATCCTCGTTACCGAGAAGATGGTCAAGGAGATGAAGAACGGATCGGTCATCGTGGATATCTCTATCGATCAGGGGGGCAATTGCGAGATTACCCCGCCGGGAACCAAAGAGGTGAAACACAATGTCACCCTTTGCGGCATCAAGAACATCCCGGGGCTTATACCGACCAGCTCTACCTGGATGTTCGCCCAGAACGTCTACAACCTGGTAAAATACCTGGTACGTGATGGTGAGCTCGTGCTGGATGAAAACGATGAGATTACCCGCTCCATCTTGGTGACCCGCGATGGGGAGGTAGTACACCAGGGAACCCGTGAAGCAATGCTTGACTAGAAGGCCCAAGCTGTCAGATAATTAGAATAATAAAAAGTCGATTTTTCTATGCACCCCATTATCTTAATCCTTGTTTTCGTGGTAGCCACGGTCGTGGGTTACCTGATTATCAAGCAAGTTCCCTCGCTGCTACATACCCCCTTGATGTCGGGGATGAACGCGTTGTCAGGAATTACGCTGTTAGGTGCGCTGACCGCCGTGGGTTTTACCTTCCTCGCCTCATTGCGGGGTGACTCGTCACAGGGTGAGCTGTTCCTGGGTCAGGTATTTGGTGGAATCGCCATCATCGCGGCCACGGTGAACGTGATGGGCGGCTTTGCCGTAACTCACCGGATGTTAAAGATGTTCGATAAGAAAAAGGAGCCTACATCATGACTTCTACCCTGTATATTATCGCGTGCGCCATCCTCTCGGTTACTGTCCTGATCGGGATCTCGTTCATGAGCAAAGTGAAAACGGCTGTAGCCGGTAACTTGATCAGCGCGGTGAGCCTCTTCCTGGGCGTGGTGATCACCCTAGTTTATAACGACATCCTTTCGGCATGGAGCATCTTCCCCTTTATGTTGATCGGTATATTGATCGGGGGAGCCCTCGCCGCTAGGGTGAAGATGATACAGATGCCTCAGCTGGTGGCACTGTTGAACGGGCTTGGTGGCTTCGCTTCGGCGCTGGTGGGAACCCTTTCCCTGCTGGGGGTGGGTATTCCTGAACCTGATTATCCGCTTTTCGTGAATGTCACCTCGGTCCTGGCTATCGTGGTGGGGCTGGTGACCTTGTTCGGTAGCCTGGTGGCGGCCGGTAAACTACACCGACTGCTCCCGCAGAAGCCGGTTGTTTGGAAAAATCACTCGCTTATTCTTAACTTGAGCCTTATCCTGCTGGTGAGCGTAACAATTTTTGCCGCTTTCGTGGGCGAGAGCTCGTGGATGATAGCGGTGGTCCTGATCGGTAGCATCGTGATTAGTTCCTTTTTCGGTGTTGCCTTTGCCATCCGTGTCGGTGGGGCCGATATGCCGATCACCATCTCTCTCCTTAACTCGTTGAGCGGGGTGGCGGGTGCCATCGCGGGGATGGCAGTGAACGACCTGCTGCTGGTGGCGGTGGGGGGTATCGTGGGGGCATCGGGGTTGTTGCTCACGCAGGTGATGTGCCGCGCCATGAACCGGGGGTTGAGCGATATCTTGACAGGGAAAACGTCCGTGACATCATCCAAACAGAAAGCCAAACCGGTAAGTGTTGTCGAGGAAACCGAAACGGAACAGGACCCCGTTCCCGAAGAGATTACAGTAACTGCCGCGTCAGTGGAACACCTTTCCGGGACGCGACACGAGCTAAAAGAAGAGCCCGCTAAAAAAACGCCTGCCGATATCCTTACGAACGCCAAGTCGGTCATCATCGTCCCGGGCTACGGGATGGCGTTGGCCCAAGCGCAACACCTGGTGAAGCAGTTGGCCGATAGGCTGGAGGAAAAAGGTGCGGACGTCAAGTTCGCCATCCACCCGGTGGCGGGCCGTATGCCGGGACATATGAACGTGCTGCTGGCGGAAGCCGACGTGCCGTACGACAAGCTATTCGAGATGGATGCGGTGAACGACGACTTCGTATCTACCGATGCGGCACTCGTTATCGGTGCCAACGACGTGATCAACCCCGCTGCGCGCGATGCTGCTGACACGCCCATTTACGGGATGCCGGTACTCAACGTGGATCAAGCGAAGGAGGTGATTATTTGCAACTACGACCTTAACCCGGGCTATTCCGGAGTGGATAACCCGCTATATAAACGAGAAGAGAGGGTACACCTCCTGTTGGGCGACGCGAAGGATTCACTGGAATCTTTGTTGAGGGAGTTGCTATAGTTCAATCCATCGTGTTGTAGCTAATTTGATTTCCCGTGTAGACACGAAAATGTAGTTAATTACCGCAATTTTAATCATTAAAACGCATAATAACAATGGAGCAATTCAAGAAAGAAAACGAAATACAGATAGAGTTAAGCGAAGAGATGGCTCAAGGAACCTATTCTAACTTGGCGGTTATCTCTCATTCCACGTCGGAGTTCGTTATCGATTTTATCCGGGTGATGCCCGGTGTGAGTAAGGCCAAGGTCAACTCCAGGATCATCCTCACGCCGGAGCACGCGAAACGGCTGCTGGTTGCTTTGACCGACAATATTGATAAGTTCGAGCAACACAACGGACCCATCAAAGCGCAGAGTGACCCGGGTTTCTTGCCTCCGATGGGTGGTGGGGTTGCCCAAGCGTGAGTCTTGTGAAATCCCGATAAAAGGTATAATTTTGCAGTGACGTAACAAAAGATGTAACTAAACTTTTTCCTCATATGGAGAGACCGAATATACTGACCGGTTTCATGCTGCTTGGAGTGCTGCTCCTCACTTTCTTCTCGTGCAACAACGCACTGCGCAAAGAGAAAGTGGCGGAGAAAAGCGTCGAGCTTGATACGATTCGGGTAGCCCAACGTAGCCACCTTGAAGGCGATACGTCAAACCCCTATTGCGATATTAGCGTGGAATTTATTTACCCGGTCAGCAGTAGCGGAGTTAATGCCGTGATTTTGCAGCAATTTTTCACGCAGAACATGCTGGGCAACGCGTTTGTAGAGATGACGCCGCAAGTGGCGGTAGAGGCGTACGTGAAGAGCTACATCGATAATTATACTTACGATGCGGAGACTTACCGGGAGTCGGTTACCGATTTGAAGGAGTGGAACGAGCTCATCCCAGATGTTGGCTTACACGACCATGAACGGCGGGGCAGCGGTGATTTCTACTCCTATTACGAATCGCTCTTAAACCGGATCGTTTATAACCGCCACGGGGTGCTCTCCTTCCAGGTAGAGCAGTCGAACAGCAAGGGGGGAGCTGCCTCTTTCGTCTCTTACAGTAACTGGGTGATGGATGTGAACAGCGGTAAGCAGGTCACCGAGAACGAGCTGTTCCAAGCCGGGTATGACCAGGCGTTGCAGAAGCTAATTATCGCGTCGCTGCTGGAACAGAATAACGTGAAGAGTATCGAGGAGCTAGAAGATATCGGCTTCTTCGGGGTCCATGAGATCGTTCCCAATGGGAATTTTTTGTTAACCGATAGGGGTATCACCTACACGTACAACAAAGGGGAATACTCGGCATACCAGTTGGATGCTCCCGAGGTGTTTATCCCGTACAGTGCGATACGCTCCTTGCTGAGAGAGAACACCCCAGCCACTAAACTGGCCGACCTAAAGTGAAGACGCTGACCACCTACTTTCCAAACCTTACCGATCGGCAGTTGGATCAATTCGAGCAGTTAAGTGAGTTGTACGGCTACTGGAACGCCCGTATCAACGTGATCTCCCGCAAGGATATTGGCAACCTCTACTTACACCACGTCTTGCACTCCCTGGCCATCGCAAAGTATACCCGTTTCACGGGCAACACGGCCATCATGGACGTGGGAACGGGTGGGGGATTCCCGGGAATCCCCTTGGCCATCTACTTCCCGGGGGTTCAGTTCGTGCTGCTTGACAGCATCGGTAAGAAGGTAAAGGTGGTATGCGAAGTATCTAAGGCGTTGGGGCTAACAAACGTGGAGGAAGTGCATGCGCGGGTGGAGGCGGAAAAGCGTAAGTTCCACTTCATCGTCAGCCGTGCCGTGATGCCCCTGCCCGACCTGGTGAAAGTGACCAGCAAAAACATGGCGCATGAGCAGTTCAACGCGCTCCCCAATGGGCTTATCTGCTTGAAGGGCGGGGATTTAACCGCCGAGCTAAGGCCTTTTAAACGAATTGCCGAGGAGGTACCTCTAAACCACTACTTCAAGGAGCCGTTCTTCCGGACGAAGAAACTGCTCTACCTACCTATGGGCTAATTGAAAAAAAATGGTTATTTTTGTAAGGCCTGATTGATAATTTCAATGTTTGCCCCTGTATGAGAGTCGAAACATTCGAGTTTAATCCGTTGGGAGTCAACACGTACCTCTTGCATGACGAGACGAGGGAGTGCGCCGTGATCGACGCGGCCTGCTTTTACCCCGACGAGGAGGAGCAGCTCTCCCGATTTATCGCGGACAATGGGCTGCTGGTGAAGCAGTTACTGAATACCCACCTCCACTTTGATCACCTCATGGGTGTCAACTTCATCTCGTCCACCTACAACGTTCCCCTCTCATGCCACGAGGGTGACCGCTTCTTGATGGACGACCTCCCCCGGCAACTGATGCAGTTTGGCCTACCGCCCCTCGATTACGACATGAAGCCGAAGTCGATTACTTACCTCAAGGAGGGAGACAGGGTCTCGTTTGGGAACCAATTGCTGGAGGTGCTACACGTTCCGGGACATTCGCCGGGTAGCCTTGTCTTTTACAATGCAACCGCCGGCTGCCTGTTCGTTGGCGACGTGCTGTTCCACTCCAGCATAGGGCGGACAGACCTCTACGGCGGCAGTTACGAAACGTTGGCGCGGGGTATCCGGGAGAAACTGTTTACCCTGCCGGATGAGACGGTGGTCTACCCCGGTCATGGTTCCGCTACCACCATCGGGTACGAAAAGAGATACAACCCCTTCGTGGGGCAGAGAAAATAAACGCGATAATCATATGAAAATGGAACAATTTAAACAGAGACATATCGGTATCACCGAGGCCGATAAGCAAAAAATGCTTGAATCGATCGGGCTTACTTCCATCGATGAGTTGATTAACCAGACCATCCCGGCTGATATTCGCTTAAAGGAACTGCTACCGTTACCCAAAGCCCTTTCTGAACAGGAGTACGCCGAAGAGATCGCGCGTATCGCCGAGAAGAACCAGATCTACGCCTCCTACATCGGTATGGGGTGGTACGACACCATTACACCCGCGGTCATTTACCGTAACGTGTTTGAGAACCCGGTGTGGTACACCTCATACACCCCGTACCAGGCGGAGATATCGCAGGGGAGGCTTGAGGCACTGCTCAACTTCCAGACGATGGTGAGTGACCTCACCGGACTGCCGCTGGCAAACAGTTCGCTGTTGGACGAGGGTACCGCCGCGGGCGAGGCGGCCACCATGATGTACAACCTCAGGGATCGTGCCCAGGTGAAGGACGACGTGAAGGCGCTCTTCGTGGATGAGAAGATATTCCCGCAGACCTTGTCGGTACTGAAAGTGAGGATGGAGCGGGTGGGCATCGAGGTGATCGTGGGTGATTACCGGGAGTACGCCTTCGATACACCGCTGTTCGGGGCGATCCTGCAATACCCCAACAGCGATGGCAGCGTGGAGGATTACCGGGTCTTTACCGAAAAGGCAAAGGGCGTGGGATGCAAGGTGGCGGTGGCGACCGACCTCCTGGCCCTGGTGCTGCTAACGCCACCGGGCGAGTGGGGCGCCGATATCGCTTTTGGCAGCAGCCAACGGTTTGGTATCCCCATGTACTTCGGGGGTCCCTCGGCCGCCTTCTTCGCCACCAAAGAGGAGTACAAGCGACAGGTACCGGGCAGGATTATCGGTATCTCCAAGGACGCCTACGGGAAAGAGGCACTGCGGATGGCCTTGCAGACGCGCGAGCAACATATCAAGCGCGAAAGGGCCACCTCGAACATATGTACCGCGCAGGCGCTCCTGGCCACCATGGCCTCTTTCTACGCGGTGTACCACGGTCCCGAGGGGCTGAAGAAAATCGCCCGCCGCGTGCACTCGGTAACGTCACACCTGAACGACCAACTGAAGAAGATGGGCTACAAGCAGCACAACACCAGCTTCTTTGACACGTTAAAGATTACCCTTCCCGAGGGGGTCACGGTGCAGGATATACGCGACAACGCGGAGATGCGGAAGATTAACCTCCGCTACTTCGATAGCGGTGAGGTGGGGGTCAGCATTGACGAGACCACCAGTGGCGATCGTGCGAAGGAGCTGTTGGCCGTCTTCGCCATGGCCGCGGGCAGCTCGCGGGTGTGCGAGTTCGATGAGCTTCCCGAGCTGATCACCCTGAAAAAGGAGCAACAGAGAAAGTCGCCCTTCCTCACGCACCCCACCTTCAACAGCTACCACACCGAAACGGAGCTGATGCGCTATATCAAACGGCTGGATAGAAAGGATATATCGCTGGCTCACTCCATGATTTCCCTTGGCTCCTGCACCATGAAGTTGAACGCGGCATCGGAGATGCTGCCGTTGGGCCTCACTACCCTGCAGCGCATCCACCCCTTCGCTCCCGTGGAGCAAGCGCAAGGGTACCTGCAGATGATAGAGGAGCTGGGGCAGCTGCTGGCCGTGATCACCGGATTCGCCGCTACCAGCCTGCAACCCAACTCGGGTGCGGCGGGCGAGTTTACCGGCCTCATCACCATCGCCAGCTACCTGGAGAGCATTGGAGAGGGGCATCGCGAAGTGGTCTTGATTCCGGCATCGGCCCACGGAACCAACCCGGCGAGCTCCGTTCAGGCGGGTTTCACGCCAGTCACCGTGGCGAGCGACGAGAAGGGGAACGTGGATATGGACGACCTGCGCCGCAAGATCGAAGAGCATAAAGATAACTTGGCGGCCTACATGGTGACCTACCCCTCGACCCACGGGATTTTCGAGACGGAGATCGCGGAGATGTGCCGACTGATACACGAGGCGGGGGGACAGGTCTACATGGACGGGGCCAACATGAACGCGCAAGTGGGGTACACCAACCCGGGCACGATCGGGGCGGACGTCTGCCACCTGAACCTGCACAAGACTTTCGCCATTCCCCACGGGGGTGGGGGACCGGGCGTTGGACCCATCTGCGTGGCCGACCACCTGGTACCTTTCCTTCCCGGACACCCGGTGATGTTCGCGACCGATAAGAACACGGTCTCCTCGGCTCCATACGGCAGTGCCGGGGTGCAAGCCATCACCTACGGCTACATTCGGATGATGGGTGCGCAGGGGCTTAAAGAGGCTACCGCGGCTGCTATCCTGAACGCCAACTACCTGGCGGAGAAGCTGGACGACTCGTACGGCATCCTCTACCGCGGTGAAAAGGGCAGGGTGGGGCACGAGCTCATCCTGGAGTGCCGCGGGTTGAAAGAGCTGGCAGGAGTCACCGAGACCGATGTCGCCAAGCGACTCGTGGACTATGGCTACCACGCGCCCACGCTCTCCTTCCCGGTACACGGTACCCTGATGATCGAGCCCACGGAGAGTGAAAGCCTGGCCGAGCTGGATCGTTTCGTGGAGGTGATGAAACAGATATACGAAGAGGTTCTCGAAGTATCGAGGGGCGAGTACAGCCGTGAGGATAACGTGCTGGTCAACTCGCCGCATCCCGAGTACGAGGTGGTGGCCGACGAGTGGAACCACGCCTACCCGAGAAGCAAAGCGGCTTACCCGCTCCCATACGTGAGGGATAACAAGTTCTGGGTGAACGTGGCGAGGGTGGACAACGCGTACGGGGACCGCAACCTGGTCGCCAGCCTTCAGTCTGCAGAACAGAAAAAGCACTAAAAGCACGCGATAGTTAAGGTAAATTATTCGGCAATGCAACGTGAAACAAGGATGCCAGGCTATACTTGGCTTCAACGTGGTACAGGGGTGAAACGTGAGAAATGGACTTTGCGCGTTCTCCTTGTAGCGCTTTCCCTATTTTTGTTGGGTACATGCGAGGGGAACGACCCCAGCGTGAATGCGGGTCGCCTGCGGGTCAAGCTCACCGATGGCACGGATTTCACCATCAAGGAGCTCTATCTTCATGTACGCGGGGTGTCGGTTTTCGTTACCGATACCATGAATTCCAACGGGGAGTGGATAGAGCTGGAATGTGGTGGCGGGGAATACAACTTGCTGACGCTGTTCAACGGGAAGAACGTGACGTTGGTCGACCAGTATTTCCCGGCGGGCAAGGAGATATGGAAAGTCCGCCTGCTCCTCGGCAACAACAACCGCATCTTAACCAATACCGCGAAGCCATACCCCTTACAGATGCCCAACGAGATCATCGAGGGTATCGAGGTCGACCTGATGGAGCCGATACTGATGAAGCCCAACATCATCTCAAGCCTGATCATCGACGTGAATGCCGTCCATTCTGTCCGCGAGCGGGACGGTAACTATTTCATCCATCCCAACGTGAGGGCTTTCCCGGAAATGTACGGCAGCATCCTTCGGGGGTACGTTAACCCGGCTGAATTCACCACCGCGATAGCGATTATAAAGGATCCGGACACCCTGTTCACGCTGCCTGAACAGGATGGCATGTTCTCGTTTGCCGGGCTCACAAAGGGAGAGTGGGAGGTGTACCTGTTTTCTCACCCCGCCTCACTTTACGCCGATACCGCTTTCATCTGGAACGTTGATACCACGGGAGTAGTCGATATTACCCCCAAGCCGATACGGTTGCCGCAGCGATCGCTGATACCCGATGAAGGTGAAGGTGAAGGTGAATAGCCCCGTACGGTCATCGATTTAATTAATTTTCACTCTAACGGGAATGTAATACCCATCAACTTTGCTATCTTTGCAACAACATTATAATAATTATTCACATGAAACGATTTCATTTCGCATTGATTTTAGCCGCGCTATTAGCGGTGGGTACCTCTTGTAAGCCCAAGCAGAGCGCGTACAAGCAAGTATACGAGGCTGCTAAGGAGAAAGAGATGCAGCAAGCCGCGTCTCAACCGACCGCGGTGACTAAAGATGCCGGCACCCTGTCCCCGGTAGAGGTGTCGGTAAGGAAAGAGAAGGTGGAGGCTGTTCATTCCTCGGATGCAGCAGGCCTTAGGAGGTATAACGTGGTTATCGCCTCATTAAGCGTGAAGTTGAACGCCGAATCGCTGAAGGAGCGGATGGAGAGTGAGGGGTACAACGTGATCCTTGCCCAGAACGAACAGGGCATGTATCGGGTCATCGTGGCCAGTTACGATGACAGGGCGCAAGCTGCCAGTAAACGCGATGAAATCTATAGAACCTATTCTGCAAAAGGGAATACCGAGTACCTGAGGAGAACGTACGGGGTGCCTTTCAACGACCTGTGGATCTTGGAAAGACAGTTCTAATCGTTGACTTGCCTATAGATAAACAAGGAGAAAGCTGCCCGGTTTGTAGGTGGCTTTTTTCGTGAAATCGTCCCTATGTACGTGAGATTCTTAGGCACAGGCACCTCCACGGGTGTCCCGCAGATTGGTTGCCGGTGTGACGTGTGTAGCTCGGACGACCCCCGTGACAATCGCTTGCGTGCGTCAGTAATGGTCGAGGCCGGCATTCGCCGTCTATTGATCGACTGCTCCCCCGACTTCAGGCAGCAGGTCATGTCGCTTCCGTATCGGAAATTCGACGGTTGCCTCTTCACGCACGAGCATTACGATCACGTGGGGGGGATTGATGACCTAAGGCCGTTCTCCCGCTTCGGGACGATAGACCTGTACATGGAGGCTCACTTGGAGGAGGTTATCCGTCTTCGTATGCCTTACTGTTTCACGCCCCATGGCTACAAGGGTGTCCCGGACATCCGCGTACAATCGATTGATCCGGGCAAGGTTTTTCACGTGGGTGAGGTGGAGGTCATGCCCATTCGAGTAATGCACTACAAGTTACCTATCTTGGGATTCAGGATAGGCGATTTCGCGTACCTTACCGATGTGAAGACGATTCCTGAAGGCGAATTGGAGAAGTTACGAGGATTGGATGTGTTGGTGATAAGCGCTTTGCGCAAAACAGAGCACTTCTCGCACCAAACCTTGGGGGAGGCGCTAGCGGTGATAAGGGCGATTGACCCGGGTACCGCTTACCTCACGCACATCAGCCACGAGTTGGGCTTGCACGGTGAGGTGCAAGAGGAGTTGCCTGAAACGGTTTTCTTGGCTTATGACGGACTGGAGGTGATGAGCCGTTAGCGGTTCTTTTGTTTTTTTAACCACGCGAGGTGCAGCTTTTTCGCGTTTTCTTCGTCATTCAAGAAAAGGAGGTATATATTATCGGTATTCGTTTTAAACTATTGCATTTGTCAGCAGTCAAAAGAATAACCGGAACAGGATAAATAAACAAGATAAAAAGGGAGAGACTATGAAAACTAAAAACTTACTATTCGCGGTCCTGTTGGCCGCTGTGCCGTTGTCAGGTTTCGCCCAAGAGTGGGACGATATCTACGCGGATCCCTCTCGATCTCGAGAAGAACGGAAAGCTCAGCCCAAGAAACGAGAGCAGCCGCCGAAGAAAAAAGTGGTGATCGTGCAGGGAGAAGCTTCCGGGATGGAGGTGATTGCAAACGGCAGGGATATTGATGAGTACAACCGCCGCGGGGGTAACGATACCACCCGATTAGAAGAAGAGGCCTACACCAACGATTACGAAGAGTACGAGTATACCGATCGAATCGTTCGCTTTCACGACCCGGAATCGAGCATCAAGATAACGGGCGCCGATGAGGTGATCGTTTACGTGGGTGACGATATTTATGAAAATTACAACAACCGTGGCTTTAACAGTAGCCTGCATATCGGCTGGGGTTGGAACAGCTTTTACCCATGGTACGATCCTTGGTACTACGGTGGCTGGTACGGTTGGCACAGTCCATGGTACTATAGCCGCTGGTACTCCCCGTGGTACTACGGCGGGTGGTACGATCCCTGGTATTACGGTAGCTGGTACGGTTGGCATAGCCCCTGGTACTACAGTCGTTGGTACTCCCCGTGGTATTACGGGTGGTATGACCCCTGGTATTACGGCGGGTGGTATGGCGGCTATTACGGGTATGGCAGTGGATATTATCATGGTTTTAACGATGGGTATTACAGCAGTTTGACCCGGAATCGTTCGGGGAGGAGTTCCGGTATTTACCGAACCAGCTCGGCTAATCGCACATCGTCTGCCACGGCTGCCCTTTCGGGTAGGTCGTCTAGCATGACACGTTCGACGGTTTCCGGGAGGAGTGCTTCCGCGTTAAGCAACCGAGGTAGCTCTACCACTTCCAGAACAAGGATTATCGACTCTTCGGGCAGGGCGTACGATGCTAGGACGGGGGTTGCGGTCGATCGCTCGAACGCCTCTTCACGATCGAGCTCGGTGAACCGCTCTATGACTCGCTCTGGTGAGAGTAGCAGGTACAGTACCACCACCCCTTCGAGAAGCAGCTCCACCTACCAGAGAGGTTCTTCTTCCTCTGGGAACACGTACCAGCGGAGTACTACCACCTCTCCTTCAAGGAGTAGATCCACTTATCAACGGAGTACCCAAAGTCGTAGCAGTAGTAGCTACTCTACACCTTCACGGAGCAGCTCGACGAGCCGCAGCTCGTCGTCCACTTACTCCGCACCCAGCCGCAGTTCTTCATCCAGCAGCTCTTTCGGGAGCAGTAGCGGCAGTAGCCGGGGCTCGAGCGGTAGCAGTGGTAGCAGCGGTCGTTCCAGTGGAGGTCGAAGATAGCACAGATCAAACAACTCTCAGTATTGCTTTAACGGCAAATGAGTTAGGGTAATACCGTTAACCTTTACTATAGGTTTTATTCAACAGCGGATATGAAACCGATAGGTTCCATACAGTGAAACATGAAGATAAAATATTCGTATGAAAAAAGTTACTTCGATATTCTCTTTTCTCTTTCTCTTTTCCATGCTCCTGCATGCGCAAGGTGCGCTGGATGCGTACCGGTTTAGCCGGGAAGATCTATACGGTACCGCTCGAGCCATGTCGATGGGGGGTGCTTTTGGCGCCTTAGGGGGTGATTTGACCGGTGTTTTCATCAATCCGGCCGGAATCGCGGTGTACCGAAGTTCCGAGGTGGTGGGTACGATTGATTTTTCAACCGAAAAATCAATCGTGGGGAGCCACAACGCAAACCGTACCCAGTTCAAGATGGATAACTTCGGTTTCGTAGGTTACTTCCCGTTACGAAACGATGCGATCCCCCTGGTCAACTTCGGATTTTCATACAACAAGCTAAAATCGTTCAACAAGAACATCATGGCCGTGGGAAGTCCCAACAACTCGTTGAAAGACTACATTGCCGACGTGAGTTATGATATTGTACCTCAAGATTTGCAGTTTCATGACGATTTTCCTGATCCTTTCCTATCGCAA
The DNA here is from genome assembly GCA_050951125.1 of Fermentimonas sp. Lineage (GTDB taxonomy): Bacteria > Bacteroidota > Bacteroidia > Bacteroidales > Dysgonomonadaceae > Proteiniphilum. The sequence continues at coordinate 107,479 of JBMNIR010000007.1, forward strand.
CCTTGGTTGCCGGTATTGGGGTACAACTCTTACCTAGTTAACCCGGAGAACAACACCGGTCCCCGTTACCTTCCTCTGAACACCGGAAGTGAGAAACCCATCAACAAGATCGGCACGCGGGAGAGTGGGGGGATCGATAATTTCGACTTTACGATAGGTACTACCATCCAGGATGTTCTTAACCTTGGGCTATCGCTTTCCGTAAAGAGCATATCGTATAGCATCACCTCCGATTACGAGGAGGAGTTTGGTAAAGGGGATTTTGGTCTCTATAACGACCTTAGTGTCAGCGGTGCAGGCTTTGGAGCCAAGTTCGGGGTCATCTACCGGCCCATAAACGAGTTGAGGTTGGGAATCGCCTACCACACACCCACGTGGTACGTGTTGTCGGAAACTTACAAGGCAGAGATGGCGGATAACCTTGCGGCGTACGTGACTGACCCGAATTATGAGCCGTCTAACACCTATTCGGATCACTTTTCCAACGACTACGACTTGAAGACACCGGGTAAGTTCGTGGCTAGTGTGGCCAGCGTGCTAGGTAACCGGTTTATCGTCAGCGTGGATTACGAGCTGATGAATTACGGGAAAATGCGGTTGATGGTTCCCGCGAACTCCGTGGACTCGTACACATGGTATGATACCCACAACCAATACATCTCGGATGACTACAGGCTGGCCTCTATAGTAAGGTTGGGCATGGAATATCGCTTAACATCCCAGATGTACGGTAGGTTAGGCTACGCTTGGATGCTGAACCCGTATGACGAGTCATATGAGATGAGTGGTGACCCCGCGATTGCCTGGTCCAACAGCATCTTCCGGATGGAGGGCGACACCCATTGGATTACCGGTGGGATAGGGTATCGATTCAGCATGAATTTCTACCTTGATGCGGCGCTCGTCTATAAAACGCAAATGGATGACCTTTACCCGTTCCCCTGCCTCTACACGGAGGGACGGCAAGAGTTGGTGATCGATGCCTCACCCTTTAAGCTGAAGAATAACTCCGTTCGAGGGTTGCTGACGCTTGGTTATAGGTTTTAATTGGCTTATAGACTTGCCGCGCAAGGTTTTTTTGGCTTACAAGTCACCCTCCCCCCAGGTAGGGATTTCCGTGAGGTACTCGTGGTCCATTTTCTCGTAGTCCATTCGACAACAGTAATGGATTAACCCGTTGGTAACGACGATAAAGCGCACTTTCAACACGCTGTTGTATCGAACCACTTGGTCGAATACCTCTTGCGTGATTTTCACCTTTGGCTCTTTGTACTCCACGATCATCACCGGCTCTAGCCGCGTATTGAATACTACCGTATCGCACCGTCGGCTGAGTGAGTTTAGCTTAATTCCCGCTTCATTGGCTATCAGTGAGGTGGGGTATTTTTTTTCTGAGATCAGGTAGTGCACGAAGTGTTGGCGTACCCACTCTTCAGGAGTGAGTACCACGTACTTTCGCCGCAGCGGATCAAATATCTCGCTGTCGCTTGATGCATCCTTTTTCCGGATTTTTGGCTCAAAAGGTGGTAAATTTAAACGGTACATTGTATCTTTGTTCCATCGATTTTTAGTTACCCGGTGCTAAAATACCATTTTTTCACGAGAAAGGGACAAGAAAGATGAAAACGAAACAAGAAATAGTGGAGAATTGGCTCCCTAGGTACACCAAACGACCACTGCACGAGTTCACGAAGTTTATACTGTTGACCAACTTTCAAAAGTACGTGGAGATATTTGCCGCTCATTTCAACGTGCCTATCGTGGGAGCCGGTGCCAATATGCCCAATGCATCGGCTAATGGGATCACCATAATCAATTTTGGCATGGGTAGCGCCAACGCGGCTACCATCATGGACCTGTTGAGCGCTGTATCGCCTGCCGCGGTCCTCTTCTTGGGCAAGTGTGGTGGGTTGAAGGAGATAAGCCAGCTGGGTGACTACATCCTGCCCATAGCGGCTATTCGTGGCGAAGGGACCTCGAATGACTACTTCCCCCCGGAAGTGCCCTCGCTGCCTGCTTTCAGCCTCTTGAGGGCGGTTTCGTCAAACGTGCGCGATTTTAATCGCGACTACTGGACCGGCACGGTATATACCACCAACCGTCGCGTGTGGGAGTACGATGAGCTGTTCAAGAACTACTTGAGGGAGATACGCGCCATGGCGGTTGATATGGAGACGGCCACCCTCTTCACGTGTGGCTTTGCCAACCATATCTCCACGGGTGCCCTACTGTTGGTGTCCGATCAGCCCCTTATTTCAACCGGGGTGAAAACGGAGGAGAGCGATCGATTGGTGACGGAGCGATTCGTGGAGGAGCACGTGAAAATTGGTATCAAATCGCTCTCTTCCATCATGAACCAAAGCTCCACGATTAAGCATTTACGGTTTGACTGGTAATGACATGGCTAAATCTTCTCAATGGACATACGACTCAATACGGAATGATATCCTCCAACGCCGTTTTTACCCGATCTACCTGTTGATGGGTGAAGAGGCTTACTTCATCGACTCGATTACCGATCTCTTGGTCGAGTCGGTTCTTACCGAAACCGAGAAGGATTTTAATTTCTACACCTACTACGGGGTGGATTCTGACGTGAACACGGTTATCGCGACTGCACGACGCTTCCCGATGATGTCTGAACGGCAGCTTGTTGTCGTCAAGGAGGCGCAACAGCTCGATAAGCTAGAGCTCCTGGATCTGTACGCCAAGAAGCCAATGCCCTCAACCGTACTGGTTATCAACTACAAGCACGGAACGGTCGACCGTCGCAAAGCGTTTGTGAAAAACATTAGCGAGGTAGGGGTGCTCTTCGAGTCGAAGAAGCTTTACGAGAACCAGGTTCCATCTTTTATAATCTCTTGGTTTAAAGAGAAAGGAATCGCGATTGACTTGAAGTCGGCACAGATGCTGACCGACCATGTGGGGAACAATATTAGCCAATTGATTCCTCAACTTCAAAAGCTGGAGGTCTCCCTAGATGATGGCGACCGACGGGTAACGTCTGATCTGATTGAGAAGAACGTGGGCATCAGCAAAGATTACAACAACTTTGAATTGCTAAAGGCCATTATTAAGAAGGACGTGGTGATGGCTAACCGGATTGTGAATTACTTTGGGACGAACCCTAAGGATTACTCCATGATGGCTACGGTATCGGTATTGTTCAACTATTTCAGCAACCTGCTAGAGTGTTTCTGGCTTCCACGAAAAGATGAACAGAACATTATGAACGCTTTGAACCTCCGCTCTACCTTTTTCGTAAGAGACTACTTAATTGGCCTTCGCCATTATAATGCACACAAGGTGATGGCCATTATCACCGATCTTCGCACATTTGATGCGTATTCTAAGGGGGTAGACAATGTTTCTGCCTCACAGGGCGAATTGCTCAAGGAGCTCGTATTTCGGATCATGCATTAACCACGTTACGAATATCGCGACCACAGCGAATTCAAATTCATCAATTATAAATATACAAATGTAATCAAGGAAGGTACAGAAATATCGGCTTTTCACGATATACATTTGTTAATTCACCAATGTAACATCATATTCATACCCCGTTTTCACCATACTTTTCAGAATGAGGCTTCACTTATTTACTTTTGTGTAAATCCTATTTTAACACTCGATTATCCTTATTTTTGTGTTTCATATCTTGCTATATGTCAAGATATTATGATTATTTAGAAAAGTCATAATTTATAATACCATCCTATATCGCTCAATGTAGTTATAAAACAGTTAAAAATTCGATTTTAAATAAAACTATCTACTTTTATATCAGTTGAATATATCAAAAATGTCAATTGATAGTTTTATTATTTAAAGGCGTTGTTTTCAATTGTACACGTATTTTTGATTACAATTGTATCGCATGATTCACATTTGTGATTCACGATTATATACACCTGTTATTTTCAAGTGTGAATTATATTATTTACATTTGTAGTTGCATTTTCTATACCTGTTCATGGTATTTCATCCCGGGAAAAGTTGCCATGAACATAAAAACCAAGTCATATGAAGGATCGCATCAGACAGATCATGGAAGCAGAAAACCTTACTTCGGCCAACTTTGCCGAGAGGGTTCAGATTAGCCGAGCCAGCGTATCGCATATATTGAATGGTCGCAACAATCCTAGCTTAGAGGTGGTAACCCGTATTTTAAACGAAATGAATTACATCAATCCCGAGTGGCTAATCAACGGGACCGGTAACATGTACAAAGAGGGTATTGATCCGAATTCCATTCCTAAGGAGCCTGATCTATTTAACCCACCCATCGAAAAAATCGAACCATCCCCAATATCGGAGCGGATATCGCGAGGAAATGAGGTTAACGCGTTGGAAATTTCGTTACGTGAGGTGGCTGCTCGCGCGTTGGAAAATGTTTCACGTGATGTAGCCGCTCGCGTTTCGGAAGTCTCCCAACGAGAAGCAGTCCCGCATGGCCCGGTGGCTTCACCGCAAGCGTCTAACGCCACTCCATTAGTCACATCGGCTGTTAACAACCCAGCCAAAGAGATTTCACAAATTATCGTTTACTTCACGGACCATACCTTTAAAGTCTTCAAACCGTGAAATTGGGGGATAAAGAATGAAACTTGAACGAATGTAGGAAATCTGAAGAAGATGTGAAACCCTGGAAAAGGGATGGGTGCCGAAAGAAAATGGCATGCAAAGTTTGCTTCTCTTTTGCCGAACTGGCAATAATGATGTATTTTTGCTGTCGTTAACGAAATATCCCGATGCAAGTAACTGATTTTATTATCTGTTCGAACGAAGCGCTGAACGACCGCAATTGTTTGATCAAGGTGGCACCTGCCGATCACCGGCTTCTGCCTCCGATACAACCGGGTCAGTTCGTGCAAATCTTGGTCGATTGTTTGCCTAACGCTTTCCTACGTAGGCCTATCTCCATCAACTTCGTGGATCGCGAGAAGAACGAGTTGTGGTTGCTTATCCAAAAGGTGGGAGAAGGTACGCGTGAAATGTGTAGCCGTCGCCCCGGCGAGATTATGAACCTCATCTACCCGTTGGGGAATTCGTTTACCCTACCAGAGAGGAAAGGGTGCCGCAATGAAGAGTGTCGAGAAGAGGAACGCCTTGGGGGAGAACAGTATGAGGAGGAGCGTTTTGGGAAAGAACAGCACAAGGAGGTTTGTCAAGAGGAAGAACGTAACGATGAACGCCGCTTCCTCCTTGTAGGAGGCGGGGTGGGAACGGCTCCCCTCCTGTTTTTGAGCAAGGAACTGCATGCACGTGACCTTCAAGTAGATTTCCTGTTGGGCGGGCGCTCCGCCACGGATATCTTGCAACGTGCTGACTTCGAGAAATATGGCACGCTTTACTGTACCACCGAAGATGGTTCTTTGGGCGAGAGGGGGTTCGTGACCCACCACTCGTTGTGGCAGGAGAAGCGGTACGATTTTATCTACACTTGCGGCCCCAAGCCGATGATGGTGGCCGTGGCCGGGTTTGCCCGCGAGAGAGGGATCCCCTGCGAGGCATCCTTGGAGAACCTCATGGCGTGTGGTTTTGGTGCCTGCCTCTGTTGCATCGAGAAAACGACACGCGGGAATCTCAACACCTGCACGGAAGGCCCCGTCTTTAATACCGATATGCTTACATGGCTAGATTAGATGTACAGATAGGAGGGTTGACCCTCAGGAACCCGGTGACTACAGCTTCGGGGACGTTCGGTTACGGTACGGAATACCTCGATTTCATCGATTTAGGGCGCCTTGGAGGGGTTTTCGTGAAGGGAACGACCCTTGAAGCACGCCAAGGGAACGATTACCCCAGGATGGCCGAAACCGCCTCTGGGATGCTCAACTCGGTGGGCCTTCAAAACCCGGGGGTCGACTATTTCGTGGAGCATCTTTACCCGGTCATCAAGGAGTATGACACCCACATGATGGTAAACGTATCGGGTTCCACCGTGGAGGGGTACGTGGCTTGCGCGGAGAGGTTGGCCGATCTCGACAAGATGCCGGCCATCGAGCTGAATATCTCCTGTCCCAACGTGAAAGCGGGGGGGATGGCGTTTGGCACCTCTGTTAAATCGGCGGCGGAGGTGACCCGCGCGGTGCGCAAGGTGTTTCCTAAAACCATGATCGTGAAGCTGTCGCCGAACGTTACCAACATCGCCGAGATCGCCAGGGCGGTGGAAGGGGAGGGAGCCGACTCGGTCTCGCTTGTCAACACGTTCCTGGGCATGGCAGTCGACGCGGAGAAGCGGCAGCCCTTGCTTTCAACGGTCACCGGGGGCCTTTCGGGACCCTGCATTAAGCCCATCGCCCTCCGCATGGTGTGGGAGGTGTTTCACGCGGTGACTGTTCCCGTTATTGGAATGGGTGGGATCTGTAACTGGCAAGACGCCATCGAGTTCATCTTGGTAGGCGCCACGGCCATACAGGTGGGAACGTATAACTTCATTGACCCGACGGTAACGGTTAAGATCGTGGAGGGGATAAACGACTACCTGGATCGGCATGGTTTCGAATCGGTCAACGACCTGGTCGGGCTGATTAAATAATAACCCAAACTGATGGATGCTTCCAGGTTTTTAATCATTTCATATAGTACTTTTTCATGGCAAAACTAGTGATTCCGGCCGACTACGCGCCGCTGCTCAATCTAAAGCAAACCGAACTGGGAATTAAAAGCATAAAGGATTTTTTTCAAATCAACCTCTCGTCCGAGTTGCGCTTGCGCCGCGTTACCGCGCCGTTGTTCGTGGAGAGTGGCACCGGGATTAACGACGACTTGAACGGGGTGGAGCGGCCGGTATGTTTCCCGATCAAGGATATGGGCGACAAAAGCGCCGAGATCGTTCACTCGCTAGCTAAATGGAAGCGGCTCACGCTGGCCGAATACGAGATCAAGCGGGGGTTCGGCATCTACACCGATATGAACGCGATCCGGGCGGACGAAGAGTTGGACAACCTTCATTCGCTCTACGTGGACCAGTGGGATTGGGAGATGGTAATCGACGATGGTGATCGCGACATAGAGTTTTTGAAACAGACCGTGCGGCGTATTTACGCCGCGATGCTGCGGACGGAGTACTTGGTCTACGAGCTGTTCCCGGCAATCAGGCCTCGGTTGCCTTACGACATCACGTTTATCCATGCCGAGGAACTGCTGCAAAAATACCCGGGGAAGGATCCAAAAGGGCGTGAAGATGCCATTACCGAGGCGCATGGCGCGGTATTCGTGATGGGAATCGGGGCGCCGTTATCAGACGGGAAGCCGCATGACGGGCGAGCACCTGACTACGACGACTGGAGCACGCCCAATAGCGATGGCTTCTTGGGGCTTAACGGCGACCTGCTTATATGGAACCCGGTATTGAGGCAGGCCGTGGAGATTAGCTCTATGGGCATTCGGGTGGATCCTGAAACCATGGAGCGGCAACTAAGGGCAAGGGGGCAGTTGGACCGTCTATCGCTTTATTTCCACAAACGGCTGATGAACAACGAGCTCCCGCTTTCCATCGGCGGGGGGATAGGTCAGTCGCGCCTCTGCATGCACTACCTGCGCAAAGCGCATATCGGGGAAATTCAAGCCAGCCTGTGGCCACGTGAGATGCGGGAGGAGGCGAGAAGTAAAGGGGTAATCTTGATTTAGTGGAAGTCGTCACCGAGGAGCTTTAGCTGCCACGAAACAGAAAACAGTAGTTCAGATATAGTCCAACTAAGCTCTCTGGCTTGGGGTATGAAAAATTTGTTCACCAAACAAAGGGGGCGTTGCACGCGCTACGCCCCCTGAACCTAAAACAATTCACACAATCAATAAAAATCCATTAATCATTATAGTCGTCATCATCGTTGTCGTCCCAGTCGTCGTCTAGCACGTCATCCAGCCAGTTCCAGAACTTTTTGGCAAACTCGTAATGCCATTTGTGCCTTTCCTTAAACCACTTGTAGCTATCTGTGTCATCAAAGTAGTGGAAGTAGAAACCGGATTGCCCTTCTATTTTAATAACCTTATCCATTGAGAAGCTAACGAACAGGAGTTTATTCGCAAACAGCTTATCCAAATCGAAGGAAATGACCAAGTCCTCATTTTCTCCTACCACGAACGGTTTATTATCCGGGTACTCGATTTCAAAATCGAACGACTTATCGGAAGCGAACTCGAATGGAATGTCTCCGATGGTACCTTTAATCAAGATGCTCTTACCGTACATCACGGATGTCTTATCCTTTGACTTCTTCATTTCGAACTCTACCCCGGAGTAGGCAGCCATGGGAAGTTGTATCCCTTTGATAACCATGTTGGTGTTGAGCTCACCATTTGAAATCAATGTAATCTCGAACGGTCCCTTCAGCTCCAGTTCATCGTCGCCGTCATACGTTCCATTAAACACCAAGAATGGGTTGCAGTCGTCATCATCGTCGTAATCGTCGTCAAACTCAAACTCGATCTCTCCAATATTCAGGATAAAATCTGTAACCTGGATGTTGAAGTTGCTGAACCAGGAGAACTTTGTTCTCACGCTCGATCTTGTGGTTTTTTCCCCGCCTTTGGCGACAAACTGTATATTAACCGGTTTCTTGTTGATAAGCTGAAGGTCATCACCCTCCTTGTCGCACGAGACAAAAACAAACGATAGCAAAAATGCCATCAATGTCGTTGTTAAAACATTCTTTTTCATTTTGCTTGATTTTTTCATTTACACATTGTAACTCATTTCATCGAACTATTTCATCAGACGGTGTTCGGGACAAATAGTTTAAAATCTCGTTCGAGAAGGTGTGGTTTTTCCTGTTTTTGCAAGAAAAAATAAAACAAAAAATAGCGCTAACGCTTTTGACAGCTATAATTGCGATAGCACTTTCGATGTAGCGAGGAGACAGATTGGCATCCATAAAAAATAGAAAGAAAATGCAATTAGGTGCTGTTTTTAGAAAAAAGAAGCAGGTAGATGAAAAAAACTTGTATCTTTGCCAATCGGAATTTAAAAAAGAAAAAGAGAAGACTTTTTAGGTAACGAACAATGTTTCCGCGAGAATAATTACAATTTATTTACATCATATCAATATGGAAAATTTAAGCGAGGCTCTAGGGCTTTTGGTGGTGGGGATGATTACCGTGTTTATCGTTCTTTGGCTGGTAACGGTTGTTGGCACTTCGGTAATCGAGTTATCCAATCGTTTTTATCATCCTGAAGCGAAAGACGATGGTGCTCCCCGTTCAGGAGGAGTGGATAAAGAGAAGATGGCGGTTATTGCTGCAGCCGTGAATGTACTTACACAAGGAAAGGGAGTCATAGATTCTGTCGAGAAGAAATAATCCAAATAAATATAAAACAACAAGTATGGCAAGAGAGATTAAGTTTAGTCTCGTTTTTAGAGATATGTGGCAGTCGTCTGGTAAGTACGTGCCGACTGTGGAGCAGTTGCTTGAGGTTGCCCCGGCAATTGTAGATATGGGCTGTTTCGCACGGGTTGAAACCAACGGTGGCGGGTTTGAGCAGATCAGCCTGCTGTTCGGTGAAAATCCCAATAAATCGGTACGCGAATGGACGCAGCCGTTTAATGATGCAGGCATTCAGACCCATATGCTGGAGCGCGGTCTCAACGGTATACGTATGACTCCGGTGCCGGCCGATGTGCGTCGGCTGATGTGTCAGGTGAAGAAAAAACAGGGTACCGATATTGCCCGCTCGTTTGACGGGTTGAATGACCTTCGCAACCTGGAGAACTCCATCAAATTCGCCAAAGAGGCGGGAATGATTTCACAAGCAGCTCTTTGTCTTACCGTTTCACCGGTACATACCGTGGAGTATTATACCAATAAGGTAGATCAGTTAATAGAGATGGGTGCTGACGAGATATGCATAAAAGATATGGCGGGCATAGGGCGTCCGGCATCCATCGGCAAGATAGTCAAAAAAATAAAAGCGCGTCATCCCGATGTTCTCGTTCAGTATCACGGGCATTCCGGTCCCGGATTTCAGATGGCCTCCATACTGGAAGCGGCCTACGCGGGAGCCGATTATTTTGATGTCGCGATGGAACCCCTCTCTTGGGGAACTGGACATGCCGACGTGCTGGCGGTTCAAGCTATGCTTAAAGATGCCGGATTTAAGGTGCCGGAAATCAATATCAAGGCCTACATGAAGGTGCGTTCGTTTTTGCAGAAGTTCATTGATGATTTTTTGGGATACTACATTAATCCCCGTAACAGGGTGATGAACTCGCTGCTGATAGGTCCCGGGCTACCCGGCGGGATGATGGGAAGCCTTATGGCCGATTTGGAAGATAACCTCTCCTCCCTGAACAGGTGGAAACAGAAACGCGATCAGCCGGAGCTCACGCAGGACGATTTGCTGGTCATGCTGTTTGAAGAGGTTACCCATATCTGGCCGATGGTCGGCTACCCGCCATTGGTTACACCATTTAGTCAGTACGTGAAGAACCTGGCGTTGATGAACGTTCTTCAACTTGAAAAGGGGAGAAAACGGTGGAGCATGATTGCCGATAACATATGGGATATGATGCTTGGAAAGTCGGGTAAATTGCCCGGCGAACTTGCTCCCGAACTAGTGGAGCTGGCCAAGGAGCAGGGACGCGAGTTTTATACCGGTGTTCCGCAAGACCTCTATCCCGATGCCCTCGACGACTTTAGACAAGAGATGAAGAAAAATAACTGGGAGCCGGGCGAGGACGACGAGGAACTGTTTGAGCTGGCCATGCATCCAGAGCAGTACAGGGCTTACAAATCGGGCGATGCCAAACGAGAATTCGAGGAGGATCTGGCAAACAAAAAAGCGGAGGATGAACTGTCGCTTACAGCTGCGTCGACCGCTGTTGCCATTCATCAACCCCAAACCATAGTGGTAAAAGTCGGGAATGAAGAGTATACTGTAAATATCTCCTATCCCGATTCCGGAAGCACTCCGCGATCCACTTCTTCAACTCCCTCCCCGCAAGCCAGTGAAGTCGCTGTAAGCGAGGGACAGGTGAAGACGCTTCTCTCTCCACTGGAGGGGAAGTTTTACTTTACAAAAGAATCTTCTGAAACACCCATCAAGGTTGGCGATATAGTGCAAGAGGGAACCATTATAGGGTATATCGAGTCGATGAAAACCTATAACGCTATAGCTGCCGAAGAGAGTGGCCGGATCACGGAGATATGTTTTGCCAATGGCGATTCGGTAGATGAAGATGACGTACTTATTAAATTTGTATAAGCATGAATGAAATACTTTCCGGTATATTGGAGATGACAGGATTTGCCCAGGTCGACTGGGGGATCGTGTTGATGTGGGTTATAGCTTTTATCCTGTTGTACCTGGGAATTTTTAAAGAGTATGAACCGTTGCTGTTGGTACCCATCGGGTTTGGAGTATTGCTTGCCAACCTGCCGGGTGCCGGAATGGGCATTGTAGAGAACGAGTTGGTCATTAATCCCGATGGCACCTATATGACCCTAATCGATATTGCCAACAATTACGGGATTTTGAATTTCCTTTACTACGCGCTGATAAAAACGGGATTTTTACCCCCTATTATCTTTATGGGGGTGGGGGCGTTGACCGATTTCGGACCCATGTTGAGGAATTTGAAGCTTGCATTTTTTGGTGGTGCCGCGCAGTTAGGTATTTTTGCCGTGCTGATAGGTGCCGTGCTGGTAGGGTTTACCCTTCCCGAAGCGGCATCGCTGGGTATAATAGGGGGTGCTGACGGACCTACGGCCATATACACCACCATTAAGCTGGCACCTCATCTTCTGGGACCGATAGCCATCGCGGCTTACTCCTATATGGCACTAGTTCCGGTAATTATACCACTTGTGGCAAAGTCGCTGATGACCAAAAATGAATTTAAAATTCATATGCGGAAGATGGACAGGATTTATCCTCCCAAGCATGAGATAAAGCATATGCGGGTGGTTAAAATTGCTTTCCCCATCGTTCTGGGACTGATTGTAGCCGTTCTGGTACCCTCATCTGCCCCTCTGGTAGGAATGTTGCTGTTTGGTAATCTTATTAAGGAGATAGGTCCCAACACGGCTCGTCTGGCCGATGCCGCTTCGGGTCCCATTATGAACACGGCCACCATCTTCCTGGGCTTATCGGTGGGAGCCACCATGACATCCGAAGTTTTCCTCAACCTCCAAACCATAGGTATTATCGTGGGAGGATTCCTCGCGTTCTGCTTTTCGGTCGCGGGAGGTATTTTAGGGGTGAAGATCTACAACAAGTTTTCCAAGAAAAAGATCAATCCTCTCGTGGGTGCCACGGGACTTAGCGCAGTGCCGATGGCAGCACGTGTGGCCAACGAGTTGGCACTGAAGTACGATAAATCGAACCATATATTGCAGTACTGCATGTCGAGCAACGTGTCGGGTGTTATCGGCTCTGCCGTGGCTGCCGGCGTGCTTATCTCGTTCTTGGGATAAGGTAGTTCAGTTAAGCTACATTTGTACTGTAATACAATGTTAAGGCTTTCATTAGCCTTGTAGTCAACTACTTTCCCTGTACTATCTCCACCAGTCGGGTGGGGGCATTGGTGGCGGTAATGACGATATGCGCCACGCGTGCCTTACCGGTGCTGTTGGGAGCGGCGGTAATGGCAAGTGTCGCGTTACCCGTTCCCGATGGCGGTGCGGCGGTGAGCCATGGTTGGCTGCTACTGGCACTCCACGGTGCACCGGTGGTCACGTTTACCGAAACGGTACCCCCTGTCGCCGTAACGGCTGCCCGGTTTGGCGCAGCGTCAGATGGTGTCATTATTTCCCGCGTGGGGAAATGTTCCCACAGCGATGCGTTGCTGGCTCCATTCCAGGGGGGCAAATTCAAATAATCGGTTTGGGAATCAATGGAGATATTGTACAAAGTCGCCGTCTGGCTTACTACGTGACCCTGTTCGTTGAACACGGTAAAAACGGCGGTCCCGTTCAACCTCGGGGCAGTTGCCGGAAAAGCGTAAACGGCATTCAAGTGGTTATCATAAAATGCCATGTTATCAATATCCGTCACACTTGCCGGGATGGTGATGCTATTCAATGAAGAGCATCTAGAAAAAGTACCTTCGTGAATTCGTGTAATGGTTTCAGGCAGGGAAACTTCCTGCAATTGCCTGCATGATGAAAAAGCGCCCCCGTCCAGAGTCGTTACACCGGATGGAATGACAAAATGGGTAAAGCTACATCCACTGAAAGCACTGGGACCTATGCTCTGCAAAGAAGAGGGATGATCGATGATGACCGTGCTTAGTTTATTCCCGTAGGTATCGAAGGCATAATCGCCCAAAGTGGTAACCGAACCGGGTATATGCGCCCATTCCAATGATGTGCAGTTAGAGAAGATGTTACCGATGGTCGTGAGCGAGGTGCAGGGACTGAAATCAACGGACAGGAGCGCATCGCAATAGGAAAAAGCATCGAATCCAATTTCGGTAAGTGCTGGGGAAAGAACAACCGAGGTGAGCAAATAACAACTCGAAAAGGCCTCGGTTTCAATTTTGCTCACGGTGGCAGGCACGGTATAGTCGCCCCCTTTAATTTCCGGGAAGCGGAGCAATTCGGTTTTCGCCTTATTGAATAGAACACCTTCCTCACTGCAATAGTGCTGGTTTGCCGGGTCAACCGTGAACGCGCCGGAGGTCCATCGGAATGCGCCCTCTTCAATGGTGGTCACCGAGGCGGGGATATGTATCTCTTCCGAACCTTCGAAGGCCATAAATGCCTCTGTTTTTATGGTGGTAACCTTGTTGCCGATGATGATTTTTTTAATGCTCTTATTATTGGCGAAAGCGCCCGTATGCCAACCGTCATCATCGTATCCGTCTATGGTGGTCACTTCGGCTAAGCGGGGGTCGAGGTTCATATCGACGAACGATTCATCGCCTGTCCATTTCAGCAGCGTTTTGCCGTCTTCGCTGAGCAGGTAGCTATACATCATGGATTGGCCGTGGTCGAGCAGCGAAAAGTTGCTCCCGTCCCATTGTATGTCTATCGAGTAGCAGACTCCCGGCATATAGTTTTTGCCCGTTTTGGTGACAGCGGGTTGGCCGTTTACCTTGAAGCTGTACTCCACCCCCGTCATATCGCCCGTTACGATACAGGGCAGGAAGTAGGTATGGGCAGATTCCGGGGCAATAGTGTTGTTGGTGATACCCACTATAGCCGTTACCGATGTTTTGCCAGCATCCGGCACGGCATTTCCGCTAATGGGGTCGATAACGGCCCCGTCAGCCAGGAACATCTTTCGCGTATCGTCGCTGACGCTTAATTCCAGCCCGGTAAGGCTCAGGTCGGCATCGGAGCTGTTGTAAATTTTAAACCCGAAGAGGGTTGTCAGGTGGCTAAATGGCACGCTGATCGACAGACCGGACTGTGTCCAGCCTGACGGCAGTTCCGTGTGCGCCATCATGGGCGCGCGGTTGGTGAGGTAGGTATAGTTGGGCAACTCCCACGGGTCGGGTGGTGGAACCGTCTTGACCATTTGCGCATTGTGCCAGGTCAACCCCCTGTCCGGTATCGAAAAGGAGATGGGGTTGTCCCTGTAGGCATCTGAGTAGCCGTCGTTGTCCGCGTCTTTCACGTAGAAGAGGGCAATTTTCAGGGGCTGTGAGGTGTCAAAGCCCGCGGGAATCTCGACGGTAAATGTCGCTCTTTTATTCTCGTCGGTTAAATCATCCTCCGTTAACGAGGGAATGGTTAAAACCCGTGCGTTTTCCCACCAAGTGGCGTCATCGCCCTGCCAGGCAACCCCTTCAATCACGTCGCCACCCTGCCAAAAGAGGCGGAAAGCATCGTAGTTGGCCACGTTTTTATAATTGTCCATCGTGGTTCGTGTAGCGGTCTCGTCGGTAGGCATTTCGGCGCAGACGGTTATTTTCCCGCCTACACCGGTAGGAACGTTGTCGGGCAATATCTCTTCCTGTTGCTGGCAGCTTGCCAGCATGATCACGGCGACTGCCGTAATAAGCAGTTTGAGGTGTTTCATCGGTTTGTTGTTTTATTCATGTTTCGGTTTTTACCTGTGTCAGGTTTTTGAACCTGACACAGGAGATTTAGCGATACATAGTTTCTTATTTCCCCTGCACTACTTGCACCAACCGGGTGGGGGCATCGGTAGCCGTGATCACTACGTAAGCCGCGCGGGTTTTACCGGTCGCGTTTGCCGCCGCGTTTAAAGTAATTGAGGCATTGCCTGTACCAGAGGGTGTAACAGTAAGCCACGATTGAGTGCTAACCGCTGCCCATGATGTATTGGTCGTTATTTGTATGCTTGCATTACCGCCTGATACAGCCATGGCTACGGCGTTTGATGACAGATCGCATGGGTTCATGATTTTATAGGTACCGAACATAGTCCATCCATTATTTTGGTAATCGCTCTGTGCCGCTTGCGAAATGTTATACAACGTTCCACTTAAACCGGGGTTACCATTCAGCGAAGGATGAACCGCCGGCATGGCGTACACCGTGTAACAGCCGCTGAAAGGTGATTTCTCAAGGCTGGTTACATTAGCAGGAATCGTGATGCTCTTTAACTGGGAGCAACCGAAAAATGCATAGTTTGGAATTGTTGTTAGGGCATCGGGAAGGGCGATTTCTTTTAATTCGGTACAATGTGAAAATGTTGCAGAATACCCGAAGTCGTTTACGGAAGGAGGAATAACCAGATAGGCCACCTTGGTGTCGTTGAAAGCTGCATACCCGATACTCGTTAAGGATGAAGGTTGTGCAAATGTAACGGTAGTAAGGTTTTTACACCAGCAAAAAGCGCTTTTGTTGATACTTACCAATGAGCCCGGCAAATGAACGGATTGCAAGGCCTCGCCGGAACCAAACGCTTCTTCGCCAATAGTTTCAAGAAGCGGACATGAGGTAAAATCTACCTCTACCAGTTGTGTGCTGTACTTAAACGCCTGATAAGAAACAGTTTCCAGTGATGCCGGGAAGATTACGGAAGTGATGTTGGTGTTTTCAAAAGCTGTGACACCTATTTCTTTTACCGTGGAAGGAATGGTATATGTTCCCGTGCGCGAGGTGGGAAAGTGCAGCAGGATGGTTTTCTCCTTATTAAAAAGCACCCCATCTAGTGAGGAATAATTGGGGTTGTCCGCGTGCACGGTGACATTGACCGAGCTTACCTCGAAGACTTCCTCTCCAATCGAAATAACACTTGATGGGATAAATAGTTCCTCCATATTTTCGGTGGCCGCAAAAGCACCTTCTCCGATAGAAGTGATATTGTCGCTTATAATGACTTTTTTTAATTTTGTTAAGCCCCGAAAGGCTTCGACTCCTATTTCGCTAATTTTTGTCAGATCCGGAATTTTCGAGAAATCCACCACGCTTTCATCCCCAAACCATCTCAGCAACGTTGTGCTATCGGGGCTTATCCAATAACTGAACATGGAGGATTGGCCGTGATCGAGCAGCGAGAAGTTGGTGCCATCCCATTTTATGTCAATCGAGTAACAGACACCCGGCATATAGTTCTTGCCCGTTTTGGTGACCGCGGGTTGGCCGTTGACCTTGAAGCTGTACTCCACTCCCGTCATATCGCCCGTCACGACACAGGGCAGGCAATAGGTATCGGCTGAAGCCGGGAAAATGGTGTTGTTGGTGATGCCCGATATAGCCGTTACCGATGTTTTGCCGGCATCCGGCACGGCGCTCCCGCTGATGGGATCGATAACGGCCCCATCGGCCAGGAACATCTTTCGCGTATCGTCGCTGACGCTTAATTCCAGCCCGGTGAGCTCCAGGTCGGCATCGCTCGTGTTGTAGATTTTAAACCCGAAGAGGGTGGTCAGGTGATGAAACGGCACGCTGATCGACTGACCGGCCTGTGTCCAGCCCACCGGCAGTTCCGTGCGGGCCATCATGGGTGTGCGGTTGGTGAGGTAAGTAAAGTCAGCTTCCCAGGGTGAAGATGGCATGACCGCCTGTACCATTTGCGCGTTGTGCCACGTCAACCCCCTGTTCGGGATGGAAAAGGAGATGGGGTTGTCCCTGTAGGTATCGGAATAGCCGTCGTTGTTCGCGTCTTTCACGTAGAACAGGGCTATTTTCAGGGGTTGTGACGCGTCAAAGCCACTGGGAATCTCGATGGTGAATGTCGCTCTTTTATTCTCGTCGGTTAAATCACCTTCTGTTAATGACGGAATGGTTAAAACCCTGGCGTTTTCCCACCAAGCGGCGTCATCGCCCTGCCAGGCGACCCCTTCAATCACGTCGCCCTCCTGCCAAAAGAGGCGGAAGGCATCGTAGTTGGCCGCGTTTTTATAACTCTCCATCGTGGTGCGTGTGGTGGTCTCGTCGGTAGGCATTTCGGCGCACACGGTTATTTTTCCGTTCGCACCAGTAGGGAGGTTGTCGGGCAATATATCTTCCTGTTGCTGACAGCTTGCGAGCATGATCACGGCGACCGCCGTAACAAGTAGTTTGAAATGTTTCATTGGTTTTTATATTTTTTGCATGATTCGGTCTTTTTACCAGTGTCAGGTTCAAAAACCTGACACTAGTGTTGTGATAACTCATTCGGAAAAGGCGAGAAAGTTTCATGCGCCTTCTCCCGGAATATCAGGAAGATCACCCGATCCACCAAGGATGTTCTGCTGCAACTCCACTTCGACGACTTCAATGGCGGGAGCCACGTAGGGCTCGACCGCGGCTTTGTGTTGATTGTTTTGTTCGGTTTTCATTTCGATTATTATTATTTGAATGTTTATACAACGAACTGCTTTTATTTCCAATTGTTCGGAATAACGTCGTAGTTGCTTACATTGGCCCCGGTGAAACAGCCGGTAACAGACCAAGTGTTACTGCCGGAAAATTTCCATAGCTCGGGGGCGGTACCAGGCGTAGAAAGGTTTTTTCCTGCTGATACGAAACACCAACTGAAATACATTGCCCTACCGGCGAAAAAGTTGGGGTTTGCAACCGGATCGGGGAAAATATTTGCTGTTAATTGCAAATTAAAGCAGTTAATAAAGCAGTATGAAAAATTTGTTGCTAACGTATTGTTGTTGAACAGTCCGGCAGGGACGTTTGTCAAACTTTCGCAGTCTCCGAAGCATCTGGCGAAGTTTGTTACTTGAGTATTGTTGTCGAAGAGTCCGGCAGGAATACTTGTCAAACTTTTGCAGCTGCTGAAGCAGGACTCGAATATAGTCACTAGCACATTATGATCGAACAGTCCGGCAGGGATACTCGTCAAACTTTTGCAGCTTCTGAAGCAGTACTGGAAGCTTGTTACTTGCGTATTGTTGTCAAAGAGTCCGGACGGAATGCTTGTCAAACCGAGGCAGTCGGAGAAGCATCCGTAAAAGGTTGTTACTTGCGTATTGTTGTCGAACAGTCCGGTAGGGATGCTTGTCAAACTTTCGCAGCCTCTGAAGCATCCCCAGAAACTTGTTACTTGCGTATTGTTGTCGAACAGTCCGGCAGGGATACTCGTCAAACTTTTGCAGCCGTCGAAGCATCTGAAGAAGTCTGTTACTTGCGTATTGTTGTCAAAGAGTCCGGCGGGGATGTTTGTCAAATTTTTGCAGTCTACGAAGCATCCTCTGAAGTGTGTTACTTGCGTATTGTTGTCGAATAGTCCGGCAGGAATACTCGTCAAACTTTCGCAGCCTCTGAAGCATTCGATGAAACTTGTTACTTGCGTATTGTTGTCGAAGAGTCCGGCAGGAATGCTGGTCAAACTTTTGCATCCTCCGAAGCATCCTAAATCTATTACTTGCGTATTGTTGTCGAACAGTCCGGAGGGGATGCTCGTCAAACCGGTGCAGTCGGAGAAACAGCCGCCAAAAGATTTAACTTGCGTATTGTTGTCAAACAGTCCGGCAGGAATGCTTGTCAAACTGTAGCAGGAGGAGAAGCAGCCACCGAAATCTGTCGCTTGCGTATTGTTGTTGAACAATCCGGCAGGAATGCTGGTCAAACTGTAGCAGGAGGAGAAGCAGCCGTTGAAACTTGTTACTTGCGTATTGTTGTCGAACAGTCCGGCAGGAATGCTGGTCAAACTGTAGCAGTCGGAGAAGCAGTTACTGAAAGCTGTTGCTTGCGTGTTGTTGTCGAACAGTCCGGCAGGGATGCTTGTCAATCTTTGGCAGTCTACGAAGCATCCGAAGAAACTTGTTACTTGCGTATTGTTATTGAACAGTCCGGCAGGGATGCTGGTCAAATTGTAGCAGTAGTAGAAGCAGCCACCGAAATCTGTTGCTTGCGTATTGTTGTTGAACAGTCCGGCAGGAATGCTGGTCAAACTGTAGCAGTCAGAGAAGCATCCTCTGAAGTTTGTTACTTTGGTATTATTCTTGAATAGTTCGTCAGGAATGCTCGTCAAACCTTCACTGTGGAAGAAGCAATCTTCGAACTTTGTTGCTTCCATATTGGGGAAAGGGTCTAGTACGGATGTGAGCTGTCTATTATACTTGAACGAGATTTGCGGCATCTGTTTTAGGGAGGGCTCTGCCTGATCGGATGTAACGGTAATGGTGTAATCACCCGCGTTGACATAGGTATGCGAAGCCATGATCCATGGAAGCGAAGCACCTTGCTCGATGGTTGTGTTCGCGGTTCCGTCTCCCCAGTCAATCGTCAGATTGGCCGGGTTGGTGGAGGAGGAATAATGCTGTTTGATGTCTATGCTCTTTGTACTGGCAGTGTTTACGGTAAATCGGAATGAGGTGGTACCAGGCGTTTCCCAATTGCCGTTTACGGTTGCAGTGTAGCGGTTTCCGGCGGTGTAACTCTTTCCGGCGGCAACGGTGGCAACCCACTCGTACGTCCGATCGCCTATAAGCTTTATTTTTACTTTTCCGTTGGCTGCAATATTCGTCACGGCGGGGTCAAAAGCCAGGTAAGCGGTAAAGGCGGTTGCAGAGGACGAGAACGTTACGCCGGTAACGTCGAGTATGGCCGATCGGGTAACGCCCTTGGCGGTCTTTACCGTCCAAATCAGTTTTTTGAGGGCGCCCACCTCGGCCGGCACGTTGGTGAGCACGAATTTAATGATGTCGCTCTTTAAAGTCAAGGTAAAAGATTCATCGATGGCGTTGGGCGCCTCGTCGCTCATGATCAGCTTATCGCCGAGATGCGCCGTGGTGTTGTCTCCCGCCTGTGTCTGTTTCCAGAACGTGGCGGCAAAAGGTAACGGGTTTCCGTTAGCATCGAGGGTGGTTGCTGCCGCGGGATAGTACGCCTTATATATGGTGGCGCCCGTCACCGCTTCTCCCGAAAATTGGTTGCCGCTTCCGGTGTAGGTAAAGGTTGCGCTTCCTTGATAAGCTCCGTTGTTGTCAAAGCCCGCCAGCAGCAGTTGGTCGTTGTTTTCCCAGGCGAGTTTGAGCGTAGCGTCATCGTATGCCACTCGGGTTTGTTGAGGTATTGCGGCGTTTATGATAACCGTCCCTCTTTCTTTGGCTGCAGCAGGTTCCGGGACATTGATATCCCGCGTGCAGCTTGCCGTCAGGAGGGCGAGGAGTGCAAAAATAAATGGTTTGATTTTCATATCTGTTTAAGTTGATAGTTTATAAAGTTGAAAGTCATCCACGAAATTCGAGCTACTTTTATCTTTTACTTAATTGCTAATTGTTCATTGCTCATTGCTCATTGCTCATTGCAACTACCACGCGTCTCCTCCGTCCCCCACACCGGGTAATGTACCGTCACCACTTGCCTGGAGGATGTTCTGCTGTAACTCGATATCGATGACTTCAATGTCGGGAGCCACGTAGGGCTCGACCGCGGCTTCTTGTCGTTCAACTGGTTGATCCAACTGTTGTGGTTTCATTTTCGTGTAAGTCGTTATGTCGAAACTGGTTTATTTTTTTTGTCGACCGGGTGGACGGGGTAAATATGATCCGTACGCTCTTGATTTTATCCGGAGAAAAATCGTTTTTCTCTTCCACGCCTTCCGATGAAAGGGAAAGGCGGAATATGCCCGAATTACCCAACGTAACGCTATAGCCGGCCATCAGATAGTCGATGACATTTTCGGAATAACATTGGATGATTGAATGTACATCGCCTCTTTTAATGGCCGTTCGTTTAGCAATGTCTTTACTAACCTGAAAAGAGGTGATCTTGCCTTTATTTACAGGGTTGGCATACCATTTTGCTTTTTGTTTACGGTTTGCAGGGTTGGCTTTTTGCACGAGTCTGTATTGCATCTCTTTTATGTTTAAAAATCCAGGTTCCGAACGTTCAAAACCCCTATTATTGATGGCAATTTTAGCTAGTAACTAAAGGGTGTGCAACTATTTTAACAGGTGCTTTACGAACCTGCCTCGCTATTACATGAAGTCCCCGATTTGATACACGAATCACTTTGACAGGTTACAAGCTTCAACATTTTGAAGGTAGGGGAAGGGCCACTCGCTATTCTTTATCTCCGCTTTGCCGTTAAGAACTATTTTTAAACTGTGATAAGTTTTTCGAGCTGGTACAAGTTGCCGAATGAAAATCGGCCAAGTTGGTGAATTCTTTCGTAGAGTATTGGAAAACAGCCCTGTCCAACGATATCTCGTTGAACGAGTTGGCTTACCTTTCATGGCGGGGGATGGCCAGGTTCGCTTTTTTTAGAGCGTAAAGCCGCTTTGCGGCAAGCGACCAATTACGTGGACGCTGTAGTGAACAGTAGAAACAGGTCCTAAAACCCTTAAAAAACTGGCAGATAAGATCGATATCACGAGAATGAATCGACCCTCGTTCCTGATGGTTCTCACGGGTGTGGGTCAGTACGCCTACCAACGGAAAGATGGCGTTTGGGTGGTGCCGAAACAATCCCTCCCGCCATTAAGGCGTTTGTCATTAGCGAGAGGGATCCTTTGATTGAAAGAGGGTGTTATAGTCCTTTCCATCCGGGCGGAATAGCGCTGTAGTTGGTTAAAGTGGTGGCGCCGGTGAAACAATCGGTAATTGTCCACGTTGTTCCTGCTCCACCTCCGGCAAACCTCCACAATTCGGGGGCGGTGCCTGGTGTCGCGGAGCTCGTGCCTACATTTTGAAAACACTCTTTAAAATTCATTTCTCTACCTGCAAAAAAGTTGGCGTTTGTAGCCGGATCAGGAAAAATTTCCGCTATTAATTTCAAATTATTGCAATTCCGAAAGCACCCGTAGAAATTTATTGCTTCTGTGTTGTTAACAAACAGTCCTGCCGGAACTTCAGTCAGTCCGGTGCAGCCGGAGAAGCATTGGCTGAAATCTTTTGCTTTCGTATTATTGTCAAACAGTCCTGACGGGATAGAGGTCAATAGGGGGCATTGAGAGAAGCAATCTACAAAATTTGTTGCTTTTGTGTTGTTGTCAAACAGTCCCGTAGGAATAGAGGTTAATCCGGTGCACCCTGAAAAGCAACCATAGAAATCGGTTGCTTCTGTATTGCTACTAAATAGTCCTGTCGGAATTTCAGTTAATCCTGTACAGCAGAAACAGTCTTCGAAACATGTTGCTAGTTTATTATTGCTAAACAGTCCTGCCGGAATGGAGTCTAATTGGGTGCAGCCATAGAAGCATTGAGTAAAATCCGTTGCTCCCATATTGGGGAAGGGGTCAAGTATAGCCGTCAAACACTCGTCTCCCTCTTCATTATAAGAGAATGTGATTTGCGGCATCTGTATATTGGAGGGATCAGGCTGATCGGAGTAAATGGTGATGGTATAATCACCCGCGCTACCGTAAGGATGTGAAGCGATGGCCACGTTTGAAAGCGTTGCATCTGAATCGATGGTTGTGTTCGGGGATCCATCTCCCCAGTCTATCGTAAGCTCGGCGGGGTTGATGGTGGCGGCAGTCGGCTGCCAGATCTCGTATGTTGTGCCTGCCTGATCGATCGTGATATTGAAGCGGAATTGAGACATCATTACCCAATTGCCAACGGCAGCTGTATAGCGATATTTCGCGGAGTATATCTTTGGGCTTGCAACGGTTGCGTTCCACTTGCATGATTTTGTGCCGACCAGCATTATTTTCGTCTCTCCGTTTGGTGCGATTTGCATCGTAGTTGGGTCAAAAGCGAGAAATGCGTTCAGGCCGGTTGCACCGGTACCGATAGTTACGTTGTTCACGTTAAGTGTCATCGATTGGGGTCCCGATGCGGTCTCTACCGTCCAGATCAGTTTGCTGAGTTCTCCTACCTCTTCCGGTATGTTGCTGAGGGCAAACTTGATGATGCTGCAAGGTGAGTCTAATTCAAAGGTCTGAGAGAGGGGATTGGCTTGCGTATCGCTTAGGAGCAGTTTGGCGGCGAGATGCGCGGTCGAGCCATTTCCGGTTTGTGTTTGCTCCCAGAAATTATCGGCAAGCGGTTGCACATTGCCATTCCCATCCAGTGTGAAAGTCGCGGCGTAGTAGGCTTTGTAGTTGACGGCGCCTTGTACCGCTTGGCCGGTAAAATTGTTGCCGGATTGCCAGTTAAAGGTAGAGCTTGATATGTAGTTTCCCGTGCCATCAAATCCGGCTAGCAGGAGCTGGTCACCGCTCTCCCACGCGAGTGTTCCTGGTGCACCATCAGTGTAGGAGACGCGGGTCTCCGGTGAGATCGTGGCACTAATGGTAACTAACTCTCTTTCTTGCCCTTCAGGTTCGGGAAGAATTTCGCGAGTACAGCTCGCTATCAGAAGGGTTAGCAGTGCAAAAATTACTAGTTTGAATTTCATGACTTTTTTTGTTTTGGCTATTTGTTGTCTGCCTATAGCCACATAAATTATAAAGGTACAAGTTTTTTTAGTCTAATCAAAACGTTGCTTAAAAAATCTCTGTGTTGTGATGTAGGTGGATTATTGAGGTTGTGTATAGATTAGTCTTTCAAGCAGCCAAGAGGGATAACTTTAACACCATCATTACGAGGTAAAACAAAAATAGCGTAATTTTACCTATGCAATGATACAAAAACTGCATGATTTTACCTATGCAATGAAACATTTTACTATATTTGCACTTGAAAATCAAATTACTATTCAATGTTTAAGCGAAACATAGAAGCTCAACTGCATAAATGGGCAGAAAATCCCTATCGCAAACCACTGATTCTGCGTGGAGCAAGGCAGGTAGGAAAAACAACCGTGGTTAATCAATTCGCGGAAAATTTTGAAAATTTCATTCCCATTAATCTCGAAAAGTCTGCTGATAAAAATCTTATGGAGAGTGTGGATGAAGTGAAAAAATTGATTCCGCTGCTTTTTCTTTATGCCAATAAAACACAAAAAGAGGGACGCACTCTGCTGTTTATAGATGAGATTCAAAACTCACCGCGTACTGTCTCTCTGCTGCGATATTTCTATGAAGAGACCCCGGAGATTTATGTTATTGCCGCGGGATCACTTTTGGAGACAATGCTCGACAAGCATGTTTCATTGCCTGTGGGACGAGTGGAATATATGGCCCTTCATCCTTGCTCTTTTTCCGAATATTTGGTTGCCCTAAATGAAAACGGGCTTTTACAAGTGATTAATGAGAAAGAGAGTGTGAATATATTCCATCAACCGCTAATCGAACATTTTGAGCGTTATGCCCTTATCGGAGGAATGCCCGAAGTAGTAGCTCGTTACGCTGCTCAACGAGACATTGTCGCTCTTGCTCAAACTTATAATGAACTTTTGAACGCTTATAAAAATGATGTGGAAAAGTATGCGGAAACCAACACGCGAGCTGCTGTTCTCCGTTATATCTTAGAAGAAGGATGGGCTTTTTCGGGGCAAACCATCACGTTTGGCGGTTTTGCAGGATCGCCATACAAAGCCCGTGAAACCGGCGAAGCATTTCGCACGCTTAGTAAAGCCATGTTGCTGGAATTAGTCTATCCTACGACAAATACAATAATGCCTGCGATATCCGACCTGAAAAAAACGCCTAAACTTTTTTGGCTTGATGCCGGCTTAGTGAACTACGCGGCCGGTATTCAACGAGAGTATCTGCTACATAAAGACTTGATTGATACATGGCGTGGCGCCGCTGCAGAACAAATTGTCGCTCAAGAGTTGAAGGCTCTCTCTAACGATGTGGGGTTCAGACGAAATTATTGGCGTCGCAACAAGCGTGGCAGCACAGCTGAAGTTGATTTTGTTTGGATTCAGGCCGGATTGATTATCCCCGTAGAGGTGAAAAGCGGACATAACGCTCACCTAAAATCGATTCACCAATTTATGGATGAAACCAATCATAATGTTGCTGTGAGAATTTGGTCGGGCAAATATGGTATTGATGATGTTAAAACCAATGCAGGAAAGAATTTTAGGCTGATTAATCTACCATTTTATTTGATTTCAAAATTGGTCGATATAGTGAGAGAAACAATCTAAATATTTGTAGAGTTTTCGATGTGACACCTGAGGCTTTTTCAATGTGACACCTGAGGCTTTTTTGATGTGACATTGTCGCTCCTCCATTTCCACCTCCGGTAAACCGCCATAACTTAGGGGCGGTGCCGGCTGTTGCCAAAGGGTCCGAACCTACATTATAAAAACAATAACCAAAGGACATCGTTCTATTTGCAAAAAAGTTTGGGTTTAAAAATTATTCTTCGTTTCCGAAAAGAAAATTGATATTTTGCCCTAAGGAGCAGCGGGTCCTCCCCAAGCCTGCGGGATAGAGGCGTAGTTGGTTAAATTGGTGGTAATGCCGGTGAAGCAATCGGTAGATGTTACGCCGGCGCCGTAATTAAACCTCCATAACTCGGGGGCGGTACCCTGTGTCGTTGCAGCCGTACCTACATTTTTACAAAACTCCGTAAAATCCATTGCTCTATCATTAAAAAAGTCAGGTTGGCTGAAACTACCCGTCGGCATCGGGAAGATATCCGCTCTCAATTCCAATTTTGTACAGTTCAAGAAGCAGTAGCGGAAATCTGTTGCTTTCTTATTATAAAGGAATAGGTTGTTTGGGAGAGTGGTCAATCCGGTGCAGCCGTTGAAGCAAGCAAAGAAACTTGTTGCTTCCCCGTTATGCCTGAACAGATCAGTTGGCGATAGAGGTCAATCCGGTGCACAACATGAAACACCAATTAAAACTCGTTGCTGCTGTATTGTTGTCAAACAATCCTGCCGGGATTTCGGTTAATCCGGAACAAGAGGCGAAGCAACTTGCGAAATTCGCAGCTGCAGTGTTTTTGTCAAACAGTCCTGCCGGAATTTCGGTTAGTCCGGTGCAACTGGAAAAGCATCCAGAGAAAGTGGTTACATCCGTATTGTAGTTGAACAGCTCTGCCGGAATTTCGGTTAGTCCGGTGCAACCGGAAAAGCAACCTTTGAAATTTATAGCTGCTGTATTGTTGTCAAACAGTCCTGCCGGAATTTCGGTTAATCCGGCACATTTGCGGAAACAGTATTCGAAATCTTCCGCGAGCCCATTGTATTTGAACAGCTCTGCCGGTATGGAGGTTAATCCGCTGCACATATCGAAGCAATAGTTAAAATAAAGTACTTTTGTGTTGTTTTTAAAGAGTCCTGCCGGAATTTCGGTTAATCCGGCACATTTGCGGAAACAGTATTCGAAATCTTCCGCGAGCCCATTGTGTTTAAACAGCTCTGCCGGGATAGAGGCCAATCTGCTGCAGTTTTCAAAGCACATAGTGAAACTTGTAATTTGCGCATTGTACTTGAACAGCTCTGCCGGTATAGAGGTTAATTGAGAACAGTCTTTGAAGCATTCATCGAAATTACATGAACCGCTCCCATCGCTCACCACCATATTGGGGAATGGGGTGGCTACGGCCGTCAGCCAAGCGTTTCCGTAACCATATTTGTTAAACGTAATGTGCGGAACCTGTTTGCTTGAGTAATTTGTATTATCGGAGTAGATGGTAACGGTATAATCTCCCGCGTTGTCATAGGTTTTCGAGGCGATGGTCTCGCCAAGCCAGACTCCATGCTGGATGGTTGTGTTTTCGGACCCATCCCCCCAGTCGATTGTCAGGTTGGCAGGGCTATAGGCGGCAGCCACCTGATAAAGTGTAAGTGCCCGATTTGGTTCGCCGGTTTTGATGGTGAAGATAAACGGAACGATTTCTGTCCAACCGTCGCTTACGCTAGCGTGGTAGCGCTTTCCGGCGGTGTAGGTCTTGCCGTTTTGCGAGGTGCCGCTCCACTCGTACGATTTGTCGCCGATCAGTGTGATTTTCACCTTCCCGCCCGCGGCTACTTGCATAAAGCCAGGGTCGAAAGCGATGTAAACCGTTACATTGAATGGGGTTGGACCAACTCCATAAATAGGTTTTTTTACCCCGTCCACATCAAGAATTGCCGAGCGTGTTTCTCCCGATGTGGTTACAACCGTCCAAATCACACTTTTTAGGCTCTCTATATCTCGTGGCATGTTTTCGAGCTCAAATTTCACGATGCAGCTGTTTAAGGTCAACTCAAAGGGCTCATTGAGGGGGTTGGCTGCCTCGTCCCTCAATAGTATCTTACCTCTGAGATGGCCCTTGCCATTTGAAGTGTACTGTTTCTGTCGCCAGAAACCGGCCGGGAGCGGTTGTACGTTGCCGTTATCATCCAACGTGATGACTTCCGCGGGATAATAGGCTTTGTACACGGTGGCAGGGGTAGCACCCTCTACCAACGTCCCCGAAAAAGTATTGCCGGTTCCGGTCCAGGTAAATATAGAGCTTCCAATATAAGTATCGCCGTTATACGCGGCCAGCCGGAGCTGGTCGCCGCTCTGCCATGAAAGGCTGCCGTCGCTGTCATCATATGCCACGCGGGTCTCCGGCGGGATCGAGGCCTCGATGGTAACCATTTCTCCCGCTTTTGGCGCTTTTTCCTCTTTTGCCGCGGGTTCGGGAATATCGATCTCGTCTGTGCAGCTCGCCACCAACAGGGCGAGGAGTGCGAAAATAAATAGTTTGGGTTTCATGTCGCTTTAGTTTTTAGTGTGCAGTTGTCAGTCGGGTGTCAGATGTCGGGGGACCGAACTCCTTGCCCTTTGCTCTAGTGTCTTGCATCTTTTGTCTTATTAATCACCATGCCAGTCCACCGTCTCCAACGCCGGGTAATACACCATCGCCACTAGCCTGCGAGGTATGTTTTGGGTCAGTTCAATGTCGATAATTTCAATGGCGGGAGCAACATAGGGCGCGTCCGCGGCTTTTTGTTGCTTTACTTCTTTTGTTTTCATGTTGATATATGTCTTTAATTGTTTATATTCATTTAAACGCATTAACTACCTCCCCCTCCCCAACTTGCCGGAATATCGTTGTAGTTGGTTACATTTGGCTGGAACCTGTAAAACAATCGGTAAAATTCCAGCTACTAGTGCCATTAAATAACCATAACTTTGGGGCGGTACCGGCAGATGGTGCGAGGTTGTAGCCTACCTTGGAAAAACACTTTTCAAAATTCATCTCTCTACCTTCAAAAAAATTCTTGTTTTCGGGTACTTCCGGATCCGGGAAAATATCCGCCCGTAATTGCAAGTGGCTGCAGTAGTAGAAGCAGGAACTAAAATCTGTTGTTTGCGTGTTGTTGTTAAACAGTCCCGCCGGGATAGAGGTTAACCCGTGGCAGTTCAGGAGAAGCAACATCCGCAAAGCTTCATGCTTTCGTGTTGTATCTAAACAGATCTGTCGGAACCGTGGTTAATTCATAGCAGGACCTGAAGCAAGACGTCGAAAGATACTGCTTGCGCATTGTATCTGAACAGGTCTGCCGGAATGGAACCGGACAATTTTTCGCATAAATAGAAACACTGACTGAAAGATGTTGCTTTCGTATTGTGTTTGAATAGGTCTTCAGGAATGGTTCCTTCCAATTGGTTGCAGTCGTAGAAGCAGGCTGAGAAAGTTTTCGCTTCCGTATTATGCTTGAACGGGTCTGTCGGAATGGCGGTTAATCCGGTGCAGCCGGAGAAGCATCCCATAAAACTTTCTGCTTGCCGATTGTACTTAAAAAACTCTGCCGGAATGTCAGTTAATCCGGTGCAGCCCTCGAAACAATCGGTCGAAATCTGTTGCACCCATATTGGGGAAGGGGTCAAGTATCTCCCTAAGCAGTTTGTCACCGGAGGCGTGAAAACGATTATAAAATGTGATCTGCGGCATCTGTTGGAAAGTGGGGTCTGCTTCGCTGGAGTAAATCTTGATAGTATAATCGCCTGTGTTATTCCCATAGTGGTGCTCAGCGATGCCATGTGCAAGTAGTTGGCCTTGCGCGATATTGGTTGTGGTTCCATCTCCCCAGTCGATCTTCAAATCAGCAGGACTGGTGGTGGTGGTTGTATTCTGCAGCAAGATCGGGTATTTCGTATTTGACTCGCTGACGTGGATTTTATAACTTAGTATTTTGGTAAGCATTGATCTTTTCGTCCAACCGGCCACGGTTTGCCTATAGCGCTTGCCGGGACTATAGGTCTTGCCGGCAGTAATGTTGTCACTCGTCCACTCGTACATTCCGCCCGTTCCAATCACCTTTATTTTTACCTTCCCGTTTTCAGCAATCTTCATCACGCCAGGGTCAAAAGCAAGGTAAACAATCAGGTCGAATGTGCTGTTCATGGGGTCGATAAAAACATCGTCTATATTAAGGATCGCCGATCGACTTTCCCCTCCCGCTGTGGTCTGAACCGTCCAGATCACTTTTTGAGGCCTTATTATATCTTTCGGTATGTCGCGGAGAAACAATCTGATAATATCGTTCTTCATGGCCAAGGTAAAGGTCTGACCGAGGGTTTTGGCTTCCTCGTCGAACAAAAGCAGCTTGTCGCCGAGATGTATATTCGACGAAGACCCGTTCTGTGTCTGTTCCCAGAAGTCAGCGGGAAGTCGCGTATTGCCGTTTTCATCCAGCGTGATGGCACTCGCCGGATAGTAGGCTTTGTAGGTGGTGGCGCCTGCTACCGCTGTTCCGTTAAATTTGTTGCCTTCTCCGGTCCAGGTAAAGGTAGAGTTTCCTATATACGTTGTGCCGTCATATCCTGCCAGCAGAAGTTGGTCGTTGTCTGCCCACGCGAGTTTGCGCGTGTTGTCATGGTAGGTTACGCGGGTATCTTCTTGCGGGATTGTGGCGTTGATGGTCACCATCTCTCCCTCTTTTGCCGCGGGTTCGGGAATATCGATCTCGTCTGTGCAGCTCGCCACCAACAGGGCGAGGAGTGCGAAAATAAATAGTTTGGGTTTCATGTCGCTTTAGTTTTTAGTGTGCAGTTGTCAGTCGGGTGTCAGATGTCGGGGGACCGAACTCCTTGCCCTTTGCTCTTGAGTCTTGCATCTTTTGTCTTATTAATCACCATGCCAGTCCACCGTCTTCAACGCCGGGTAATACACCATCGCCACTTGCGTCACTTGGCTGGAGGATGTTTTGTGACAGTTCAATGTCGATAATTTCAATGGCGGGAGCAACATAGGGCTCGTCCGCGGCTTTTTGTTGCTTTACTTCTTTTGTTTTCATGTTCTTAAAAGTTTAGTTTGTGTTGTTCATCATTACTATTTGGTCAGTTGGGCAACCGTGAGAGCACGCGCAACTTGATTATTACCGAAAGGGGCTTATAAAATTTCAATAAATTTACTATATTCTGTGAAGGGAAAAAAGAGGAGAGGTGGTCTATTTTGTTATTTGTACAAAATAGACCAGTTTACAGGTAAACGTTCGTTGCCATAGGAAGAGAGAATAGTGATTGAGCACGCGTGAGAAAAAACAGTAAAAAAGAAGTCAAGAAGTTGAAACTTTTTATATTTGTAGGGAGAATGTGATCGTGTTTAAGCTCCTTTTATGTGTAGATTACGCTTTATTTTGCACGCTGTTTTTGCACTGCTTCTTTTCTCCTTTCTGCAAAACGTCTGCGCTCAGGAAAACCTGATCACGTCGGAGTATGCCTATCGCCATTATACCACCGATGACGGGCTGCCCTCATATTCGCTTGAAACAATTTATCAAGACAGTAGGGGGTTTATCTGGGTGGGATGTAGCGGGGGAATTGCCCGGTACGACGGCTTTACCTTCCATCGCTACATGGAGGGCGAATTCAGCAATATTGTACGGATTTCAGAAAACAGTCAGCACGAAATCATAGCTTATGGCTTAAACTTAAACACGATTGACCGTAACACCGATACCGTCCGTTCACTGAAATTCCCCAAAGGATATTACGTCTACAAAAACAATCATGGCGATTTCCCCGCCGGCTACTTCCTGCTAAATAAAAGCTACTCGAAGACAAAGGCATTGTTTCAGCTAACCGATACCGGTTTCGTGAAAAGAGTAGAGCATCCCGATTTTGAGAAAACGGATCTGTTTTCAGGGCGGTTGTTTATTGATGAAGAACATGATCGTATTTACGTCCCGATGTCTGATGGCATCAGTATCCTCTCCTTGTCGGGGGAGCGTCTCGCCTTGTATCCCGGCTATTACGCCTATAATTTCATTCGTTATCGCGATACCGTTTGGTTTGTAGCTTCCGATGGCATTTACCGTTTTGATCATGATGTCATCGAGAAAATGATATCCATTGATGCCCAACACGACGTTAGCATCATGAAATTGTGTGTAGACGCTAATGGTGCCTTGCTATTCTGTGACAATTTTTCGGTTTACAGGCTGTTGAACGAACAAATTGAAACGCTCTTCACCGGTGTCAACCAAATTACCGATATGCTGGTGGACAGTGAAGGCAATCTCTGGATCGCCACCTATCAGGGGTTGTATAACCTGTTCCTGCTTCAATTCAAAAACTACTGGTTGAAAAATCGGAGCGACGTGGTGCGCGGCGTTGTAACGGATGTCAATAACCAGAAAATCATCGGCAGCTACAACGGGGAACTTATACGGTTTAACGATGATTCGAGCGCGAACATAGCTTACCCATCCAATGAGTACGGCAATTCATTTAGCGCGTATTTTATGGAGAAGCAGGGGAGTCTCTTCCTTCCCGGAAATGGGAAAATATTGAAAATCAGTGGCCGTCAAAGCCACTGGCTGAATCTTCCGGTTCAGAGTTATGACTTCGCGTATGCCCTTTCCGATGGGACTGTTGCCGTGGGCGGGATGGATGGCATACATCTTATTTCTGCCGAGGGAAACATAGTGAAAACATTTCCGATGGATACCCTTTTACAGGCTATCCATTCCAATATCGCCGAAGACAGGCAAGGCAATGTATGGTGTGGTGGGGCTCACGGGATCACTATCGTGGCAAAAGATACCATAAAACGGGTAAGCGGTAATCTTTTACAGCCATGCTTGGTTTTCGCGAACGATAACGAAGGCAATGTCTGGCTTGCAGCGGAAAACCGGTTGTTCCGTGCCATGGGGGACTCGGTGGAACTCATGCACACCTTTCGGAACGCCATCGAAACCATTTTCTTTACCCGAAACAACAAGCTGATCGTTGGCACCTCCAACGCGATAAACATCTCGGATACCGCGTTGAACCATATCGTCGTGTATGATCACCTGAACGGGTTCACCGGGAAAGAGGTGATGCGGGCCGGTATATCGGAAGATGAAGAGGGAAGGGTATGGATGCCGTCGGTTACCTCACTCGTCAGTTTCAATCCCGATGAACTGCTTACGCGACAACCGGTACCGAAGCTCTATATCCTTTCGCTTTCCTCCTCTCCCGACAACGTCAATTGGCAGAAAGAGGATCTGGAGGCCCCACGACTCACGCACGAGAAAAAGAACCTGCGATTTTCTTACATCGGGTTGTCCTATTCAGCGGCTCAAAACGTGCGCTACCGGTATCGGTTGGTCGGATTTCAGGATGACTGGTCACGACCTGTCGCCGATAGAGAGTTGAATTTCAATAACTTGAAGCCCGGTAAATATATTTTCGAATTAAAAGCGAATGCCGGAACACCTGAAACACAAACCGAAACGGTTTCGTTACCGGTATACATCAAACCCGCGTTTTGGCAGACACTGCTTTTTAAGATCCTGGTTTTTGCACTTTTCGTGGGGATAATAGCTTGTCTCGCCATCCGGTATCAGCGACGTAGGCACGAAAAGGAGATCCGCAAGGCCAACCGCGAAAAAGAGATGAACGAGCTCCGCGTGCAATCCGTGCGGTTGAAATCCATCCCGCACTTCAACAGCAACGTGTTGGCGGGTATCGAGTATTTCATCATGACCAAATCGAAGGAGGAGGCCAACGAACTGCTCACGACCTATTCCCGTTTTACCAACATCACCCTTCACGATATCGATAAAGCACAACGACCGCTGAAAGATGAGCTGGAGTATGTATCTATGTACCTTGAGTTGGAAAAAATGCGCTACGGCGACAAACTTTCGTATGATATAGACGTTGATAATGATGTAAGGCAGGAGATAATGATACCGAACATGGTGCTGCACACCTACGCCGAAAATGCCGTGAAACATGGTATACGGGGTAAAAACATGGCCGGTAAAGTAACTATTTCCATCAAAGATGAAGGTAGCGGCGTACGTGTTTCGGTGGAAGATGATGGGGTGGGGCGTGCCGTTTCAGAAGAGAAAAACAGACAGCAAAACCGTGTTGGTCAAGGTTTAAGCATCCTTTCCCGACAAATAGCACTGTACAATCAGCAAAACAGCGAGAAAATAGATGAAAAGGTGGTGGATTTGAGGGACGAGCAGGGTAACGCGGCAGGAACACGCTTTGAACTGTACGTTCCGTATCAATACGAATATATTTAAAACGAGGGTAGTATCATGTATACCTGCATTATCGTAGAAGATGAAGAGTTGCCCCGGTTATCGTTGAAGTCGAAGCTGGAGACCTATCATCCCGATATCGAGATTTTGGCCATGTGCGAAGATGCCGAGTCGGCCCTGGAAAGCATTTTGCGGAACAGACCGCAAATCTTGTTCTTGGACATCCAGCTTCCGGGGCAAAACTCGATGTGGCTGTTGGAACAGTTGCAACAAACCGGGAAGTTACCGCGAATCATATTCACCACCGCCTATACCGATCCCGAGTACCTGTTGAAGGCCATCAAGTTCTCGGCAACCGATTACCTGAACAAACCGATCAATATCATGGAATTGGCGCAAGCCGTCGAAAAGGCCAAAAAGCGGATTCGGGAGGAGAAAGAGATTAAGCATGTATCTCAAAAAAATATCTACTCGTTCCGTATGCTTAACTCGCAGCTTATTGCCTCGGAGGACGATATCGTCTACATTGAAGCCGATGGCAATTACGCGCAGATACAGCTGCTGCACGACAAGAAAGAGCTGATTTTCGAGCGTTTGGGCGACATCGAAAAAAGGCTGAACAGCCCGGCTTTCATCCGTGCCGGCCGCAGTTTAATTATCAACAAGAACTACATCCGCAAGCTGAACTCCAAGACCTCCACCTGTACGCTTGTTACCCCCAACGCTTCCTACCATCTTCCCATACCAAAAGGTGTATGCGATACGCTTAAAGCGCAGTTGTCGTGAAATCCTTATGAGTCAATAACTTTTTTTGATTTAGAGCAATCTGTTTATCGGAAGTTGGAGAAATTCTCTATTTTTGTAAAAAATAATACATAATGTTAATCAATGGAGAAAAAAGGAGCGAAGAAACAGGTAAAGGAAAAAGCGGTAGAGGTAGCGCTGTGGGAATCGGCTAACAAGTTGCGGGGCAGTGTAGAGCCTTCGGAGTACAAGCACGTGGTATTGGCGTTGATTTTTTTGAAGTTCGTGAGCGATAAGTTTGAAGAGCAACGACAAAAACTAATCGACGATGGCAAAGAGAAATACATTGAAAGACCGGAGTTTTACAATATGAATAACGTCTTTTTCCTGAAAGAGGAGACTCGTTGGGCATACATTGTAAGCAAATCCCGCCAAAACGATATCGCGCTGATAATCGACTCCGCCTTACACGCTATCGAAAAAGACAACAAAGCCCTGAAAGGCGCTTTGCCCGACAACTATTTTTCTCGTCTCGGGCTTGATACATCCAAGCTAGCTGCCCTTATCAGCGAAATAGACAGCATAGATACGCAGAAAGACAAAGAACAAGACGTTATCGGGCGTATTTACGAGTATTTCTTGAGCAAGTTCGCCATTGCCGAGGGAAAGGGTAAAGGCGAGTTTTACACACCTAAAAGCATCGTGAATTTAATTACCGAGCTGATAGAACCGTACAAAGGAGTAATATATGACCCTTGTTGCGGTTCAGGTGGAATGTTCGTGCAGTCTGTCAAGTTTATCGAGGCACATCACGGCAACAAGAAAGAGGTGTCTATTTACGGACAAGAATATACCAATACCACTTACAAGCTGGCGAAAATGAACCTTGCCATTCGGGGCATTTCTGCCAATTTGGGCGAAAGAGCCGCTAACACTTTCAGCAACGACCTGCATAAAGACCTGAAAGCCGACTTCATCATGGCCAATCCCCCTTTCAACCAAAAAGATTGGCGGGCAGAAAACGAGCTTTTGGATGACCCTCGTTGGAAAGGGTACGATGTGCCACCTAGAAGCAACGCCAACTACGGCTGGATACTCACCATGGCTTCTAAACTTTCAAGTAACGGTGTGGCAGGATTTCTCTTGGCAAACGGGGCGTTGAGCGGTGGAGGCGACGAGTATAAGATTCGCAAGCAGTTGATTGAAAACAATTTGGTGGAGGCTATCCTGATTTTACCCCGTAACATGTTTTATACCACCGATATAAGCGTAACGCTCTGGATATTAAACAAAAACAAGAAAAAGACCACCCGGGAAATAGGCTGTGACACAAGATATTACCGTGACCGACAACAAGAGATCCTTTTCATGGATTTGCGGGAAATGGGTGAACCGTTTGAAAAAAAGTACATCCAATTCTCTGAAGGTGATATCCGGAAAATTGCCGATACTTACCACACCTGGCAAACGGCTACCATGATTAATGACACATCATTAACAACCAACGGGGGTAAGGATGTTAATCATTACAAAGACATCCCCGAGTATTGTTATTCCGCCGGTATAGAGGAGATAAGGGAGAAAGACTATTCCCTTGTGCCAAGTAGGTACATTGAGTTTGTAAACCGTGATGAAGCGATTGATTTTGACGAAAAAATGAAAAGCCTACAGCAGGAAATAGGGGAATTATTGCGAGAAGAAAAAAAATCCCGAAGTGAAATGCTGGCTGTTTTTGAAGATTTGGGCTACAAAATTGAGTTAGAATGAACGAAAAGCAACTAAACCTTTTTGATTTTGGTGATGAGTATGCTATCTATTCACTCATCAACCAAGAGTTTTTACCGGAAGAATACCATGAAGTTGAATACAAATTCGGTAAGGATGGCTTTCCAAAGGAGCTTTGGAAAACCTATTCGGCCTTTGCCAACACCAATTCCGGGGTCATAATTATTGGTGTAAGGGATAAAAGAGGCATTCTCACCATTGAGGGATTGACGGAGGAGCAAATTTCAAACTATAAAAAACAGTTTTGGGATAACTGTAATAATCCGAATACCGTTAGTGTCAATCTTTTGAACAACGAAGATATTAAAGTAATCGAGGCAAAGTCGAAAAAACTATTGGCTATCCGGGTTCCCTTTGCTCATCGTACCCAAAGACCGGTTTTCCTTACACGAAACCCGTTTGGAAACACCTACAAACGCAATCACGAAGGCGACTACCGGTGTACTGATGATGAAGTAAAGAGGATGTTGGCTGATGCCGGTACGGAACTTAAAAGGGACAACCTGCTTCTAGAGAATTTCATGATAGATGATTTAGACCCCGTCAGCATTCGTCAGTTTCGTCAACTGTTTTCGTCCACTAAGCCGGGACATCCTTGGCTCACCTTAGAAGATAAAGAACTGCTGAAAAAACTAGGTGCTTACCGTGTTGACCGGAAAACGGGGCAAGAAGGAATCACGCTTGCTGGCTTATTAATGTTTGGCAAAGGAGACAGCATCCGAGAACAAGACGCTTTGCCTGATTACTTCCCGGATTTTAGAGAGCGTTTATCTATGGATGAAAAAGTGCGATGGACAGACCGTATTTGTCCCGATGGAACTTGGGAAAGCAATTTACTTCAATTTTACCTGAAAGTGTGGCCCAAGCTATCCTCCACTTTACCCAAGCCATTCCACTTGGACAAGGATGAACGTGTTGATGAAACGCCAGCCCATATCGCATTACGTGAAGCTTTTGTAAATACCTTGGTACATACCGACTACTCGTTAAGTGGCAATATCATTATTGAGCTAGATACCGAGCAGTTTGTGTTTTCAAATCCCGGCACCCTGCTTGTTTCCCTTGAACAGTATTACGCTGGAGGCGTGAGTGAATGCCGCAATCCGGCTTTACAGCTTATGTTTATGCTGATTGGTCGTGCTGAAAAAGCCGGTAGCGGGGTGGATAAGATTATGACCGGCTGGCAAGCTTCTCATTGGCGAAGGCCCTTTCTCGTGTTAGAAAACCGACCGGATAGGGTTAAGCTTACCTTGCCCATGTTTAGCGTGTTGCCCGAACAGGTGCTTAATGAACTCAACGCTATTTTTGGCGATGTAAGTTATCTTAGTCCCGATGAATTAACCACGCTCTCTTTTAGCTTAATTGAAGGCTCTATATCTAATCATCGCTTGCAGTACGTGTTAAACATGCATAGTTCGGATATAACGAGCATGCTTAAGAAATTGTGCGTTGACGGTTATTTAGAAGCGGAAAATTACGGTCGCTGGACCACGTATAAAATCAAACCTAAGGTTGCAACCTCAGACCCCAACCTTGCAACCTCAGGCCCCAACCTTGCAACCTCGGAAGGCAAGGTTGCAACCTATAGGACAAAGGTTGATACCTCTAAGAAATGCACTGACACTCAGGACAATGAAGGTGGAAGGGTTGACACCTCCGATAGAAAGGTTGACACCTCTAGCGGTAAGGTTGCAAGCTTACGTGATAGAAACCTTGCAACCTCGGATCCCAACCTTGCAACCTTAACTGAACTTCCCAAAAGGATGAGTGCAACCAAAATGGAAAATATAATTATGAGAATTTGTAAGGATAACTACGTGAAAAAAGAAGAGCTTGCAGAACTATTAAACCGTTCAGAAAATTATATCAGAAATGAAATTATACCTAAAATGCTAAAAGAGGGAAAATTAGAGAAAAAATACCCGTTTACGCATAATCATCCCGAACAAGCTTATAAAACCACCGACGAATATGCAGAAAAACTATAGACGATTAGGCGATTATATACAGCAGGTGGATGAAAGAAATTCCAAGTTGGAGGATTTGCCCTTAATGGGATTAAGCATTCAAAAAAAGTTTATCCCGTCAATAGCGAATACGATAGGAACCAATATGTCTACTTACAAAATTATCCGAAAAAATCAATTTGCTTATGGTCCGGTAACTTCAAGAAATGGGGATAAAATCACGATTGCTCTTTTCAAAGATTACGATAAGGCTTTAATTTCACAAGCATATATACCCTTTAAAATCATTGACACCACAAAACTTATACCGGAATATTTAATGATGTGGTTTCGTCGTCCTGAGTTTGACAGGTATGCAAGATTTAAAAGCCATGGAAGTGCAAGAGAAATTTTTTCTTGGGAAGAAATGTGTGATGTCTGGCTTCCCATTCCCGATATAACCCAACAACAAGCCCTAGTAGATGAATACCAAACAATTGAACGACGCATACAGGTAAACGAGAAACTTTGTCAAAAACTTGAAGAAACAGCCCAAGCACTTTATCGTAAATACTTTGTAGAAGATATTGACCCGGAAAGTTTACCGGAAGGGTGGAGATGGGGCACAATTGGTGAATATTGTTTAGAAATAAAATCTGGTGGAACACCCAATAGAGCTAATAGTGATTATTGGAATAAAAGAGAATGCAGATGGCTAAAAACTGGCGAAGTTCAGAATAATATTGTTTTTGATACAGAGGAATATATCAGTAAAGAAGGAATGGCAAATAGTTCAGCTAAGTTGATACCAATAAATACTGTTGTTATGGCTATGTATGGAGCAACTGCTGCACAAGTTAGTTTTTTAAGATGTGAAATGACCACAAATCAAGCTTGTTGTAATATGATTTGTAACACAAAAGAAGAGGCTGCTTTTTTGTTTTTTCATCTGTTATTCAATCAAGATGAAATAAAAAGATTGGCAATAGGTGGAGCACAAGAGAATTTAAATCAAGAGTTAATAACTAACCTTCCAATAATTATTGGCGACCAAAGAAAATCTGTATTTTTACCAATTCTTGAACAATTAGAACAGCTACAAGAACAAAATATTAAATTAAAAGAATTTCTATCTTTGTTGTTGGTGAAGATGGGGAGAGAATAATAATGCAATAATCTATGATGCTTAATTTCTCGAAAACATGGATATCAATTAGTTGTCCAAAATGTAAATATGAATTTGATATTCAGCTTCAAGCCGTTAAGCTTGAAATGAATGTTATATGTCATAACTGCAAGACAAATATTAAACTTATTGATAGTGAAGTTTCGACAAATAGAGGTTTGAAATCTATAGAAGATGCTTTTGAAGACTTAAATAACACACTTAAAAATTTATTCAAATAATGTATTACAACCATCAATTAAGAGCTAATTTGCAAGAGTGGAAAAATCGATTTTTAAAATCAGATTTTAAATTATCTGTTAATAGTTTCAACTTCTTGTTTACAAAACTTGAACAGGAAAATATCATAAAAAATATTTTGGATGAGCTTTGTATGAATTATTCATTTTCAGAAGAGAAAATAATGGAAATGTTAAAAGAAGGTGTTTTTAGATATAAATTTGAAAATGAAGTTGAATTTAGTGCTTTTAATTATCAATTTTGTCGTTGGATTATAGAAAAAGGTAAGGATTTTAGATATACATTTCTTGTTGGTGGAAATTACCAAGACACATTGGACTACTTTAAAGATAACATTATTAGTCCATTAATCGATTTTATTCACGACAAATTAGATGATATTAGCTATATCTTGTATATTCTTGAAAAATACAAGATTAGAACAGAATGGTTTACAGGGAGAAAACTGTTGAGTGAATACAAAAGTTTAGGAAAAAATTATGAGGAGTTTTTTGAAGAAGATTTAAGACTTTTTTTGTTCGACCAAGGAATAGATTACCCATTTTCAACACCAAAGTCTGCTTTAGGAAGAGCAGATATAGTAAGTTTAATTGATACCGATGATCCATTAGTATTGGAAATAAAGATTTATGATAGAGAAAAAAATTATAAAAAAGATAGGATTATTAGTGGATTTGCTCAAATTGTAAAATATGCTAACGATTATCATAAAGATGTGGGTTACTTGGTTATCTTTAATCTTGACAAGATTGAAATTGAAATACTTGGGAAAGAAGCAGATAATAAATGGCCAAATAGATTTAT
Organism: Fermentimonas sp.; assembly: GCA_050951125.1. Taxonomy (GTDB): domain Bacteria; phylum Bacteroidota; class Bacteroidia; order Bacteroidales; family Dysgonomonadaceae; genus Proteiniphilum. The sequence goes on from JBMNIR010000007.1 coordinate 147,737, forward strand.
CTTTAATGGAAAAGCATATTATATAATAATCGTTAATTTTAACAAGGATTTAACTGCAAGTAAATTAGGGAAAATAGAAAAAGAAGTAATATCATTTGAAGAATTGACAAAAGATATTGAGTAATTATTTATTAACTAACTAATGAAATTTACTGAATCCAAACTCGAAGAGACCTTTATCAAACTGCTTGCGGAAGAGGGTTATAAGCACACTAAGGGTGTTTCAGTGCAGCGTGCTTCGGTGGATGAAGTATTGATAGAGGAGGATTTGCGTAATTTTTTGCTTTCACACTATCAGGTAGATAAGCTAACAGAAAATGAGGTGAATTCCATTATATTGCAACTTAAATCACTTCCTGCTAGCGATCTATACGAGAGCAATAAGCGGTTTACGCGGATGCTTTCGGACGGTTTTATCCTGAAACGGGAAGATCGCACGCAGAAAGATATCTATATTGAACTTATCGACTACAAAGGATTGGAAAAACACCTGCAACCTGATCCGGAGATGCTTATTTCCATGGTTGCGCAACAAAAAGAGGTTTATCCCCTCGATGAAAACATTTACAGGTTTGTAAACCAGATGGAAATCGTGGGCAACGAAAAGCGTGTTCCCGATGGGGTTATTTACGTGAACGGGTTGCCATTGGTGGTTTTTGAATTCAAAAGCACCGTCGAAGAAAACACTACTATTCATGATGCATACAAGCAGCTCACGGTGCGTTATCGCCGTGATATTCCTGAGCTTTTCAAGTACAACGCCTTTTGCGTTATCAGTGACGGCGTAAATAGCAAGGCGGGTTCGCTTTTCGCCCCTTACGAATTTTTCTACGCATGGAGAAGGGTAGCTGGCTTGGCAAAAGATGTTGACGGGATTGACAGCATGTTTACCCTGATTAAGGGCATGTTTGACAAAAACCGTTTCCGGGATATACTTCGCAACTTTATCTTTTTCCCCGACACTGGGGATAACGAGACGAAAATAGTTTGTCGTTACCCACAATATTACGCCGCACGTGCGTTGTTCGAAAACATTAAGAAGGCTCAAAAACCTGACGGCAACGGGAAAGGTGGTACCTATTTCGGGGCAACTGGTAGCGGTAAAAGCTTCACGATGCTTTACCTTACGCGCTTGCTGATGAAAAGCGAACATTTTGCCAGCCCCACCATCGTGCTGATTACAGACCGCAACGATTTAGATGACCAGCTCTCGGAACAATTTGTTAACGCTAAGAAATTTATCGGCGATGAGATGGTGCAAAGCGTGGAGAGTCGTGTCGATCTACGCGAAAAGTTACAGGGCAGGCAAAGTGGGGGCGTTTTCCTGACCACCATCCAGAAGTTTACTGAGGATACGAAATTGCTTACCGAGCGAAGCAATGTGATTTGTATTTCAGACGAGGCTCACCGCACGCAAACCAACCTTGACCAAAAAATCCGTATTACTGAACAAGGGGTGACCAAGTCGTTTGGATTTGTCAAATACCTGCACGATTCTTTGCCCAATGCTACTTACGTGGGTTTTACCGGAACGCCCGTAGATGCCACGTTGGATGTTTTCGGTCCGGTGGTGGATGCCTACACCATGACCGAATCGGTACGTGATGAAATTACCGTGCGCATCGTGTACGAAGGCAGAGCCGCCAAAGTGGCGTTGGATAACAGCAAGCTGGAGGAGATCGAGCGCTACTACGATGCGGTTGCGGAAGCGGGAGCTAACGAATATCAAATTGAGCAAAGCAAAAAGGAGACCGCCAAGATGAATGCTATTCTTGGTGACCCGAAACGTTTGCAGAGTGTTGCTGAAGACTTCGTAGAACATTATGAGAAACGTGTTTCGGAAAAAGCAACGCTGAAAGGTAAAGCGATGTTTGTCTGCAGCAACAGGGAAATCGCTTACGACCTGTTCAAGCGGATTATCGCGCTACGTCCCGAATGGAATGAAATACGTGCGGCAGAAGAGGGAGTAGTACTTTCAGATGAGGATAAAAAGGAATTAAAGCCCATCGAGCGGATAAAAATGGTGATGACACGTTCGAAAGACGATGAGAAAGAGCTTTGGGATTTGTTAGGAACAAGGGAGTACAGGAAAGAGCTGGACAGGCAGTTCAAAAACGAGAAATCGAACTTCAAAATCGCTATCGTGGTCGATATGTGGCTTACCGGTTTCGACGTGCCCTCTTTGGACACCATTTATATCGATAAGCCCATTCAGCAACACAATCTGATACAGACTATCTCGCGGGTGAATCGTCGGGTGGAAGGTAAAAATAAAGGTCTCGTGGTGGATTATATCGGCATAAAGAACAAAATGAATATGGCTCTTGCCCAATACGATAAAATGGATGGCGATAACTTTGAGGATATTTCTCAATCGCTTGTGATCACGCGGGATCACCTGGATTTGTTGAAACGGTTGATGCACACGTTCGATGATACAAAGTATTTCAAAGGCTCAGCTTTGGAGCAACTAAACACGCTAAATCTGGCTGCCGAATTTGTACAGCAAACCAAAGAAAAGGAAAGTCGGTTTATGGGATTGACCAGACGGTTGAAAGCTGCGTACGACATTTGCGTGGGAAGCGAGCAACTAACACAGGAAGAGCGTGATCAGGTGCATTTTTTCATGGCCATCCGCTCCATTGTTTTTAAGCTGACCAAGGGCGAAACACCAGATGTGGTACAAATGAATAGCCGTGTACGTGAATTGATTGAGGAAGCTTTAAGAAGTGATGGGGTAGAGGAGATACTGAAAATTGGCGATGAAGCCGAAAGCGAACAGGATCTGTTCGATGAAGCCTATTTGGCTAAAATAGATAGAATTAAGCTGCCTAACACAAAAATCAAACTTTTGCAGAAACTGCTGGCAAAAGCCATCGGGCAACTACGAAAAGTGAACCGCATGAAGGGTATTGACTTTAGTCGTAGAATGCAACAATTGGTGGAGAGGTATAACGACCGCTCGGTGAACGATATTTTGCGGAGCGAAGTATACGAAGAGATGGCGGAACAGCTTACCGCACTAATTTGGGATGTACATAAAGAGTTTTTTGCCGGAGAGGAGTTAGGAATTGATTTTGAAGAAAAAGCCTTTTATGATATTCTGAAAGCGTTATGCGTGAAGTATGACTTCACGTATCCCGACGACAAGATGATTGTATTGGCTAAAGAGGTTAAAAAGCTGGTGGATAGCCAAGCCCGTTATCCAGACTGGAACAAGCGTGAAGATATAAAGTCGGCATTGAAAGCTGGATTGATTATACTGCTGGATGAACACAACTATCCTCCCGTTGAACGTGATGAGGTGTACGTGGAAATTTTTGAACAGGCGGAGAATTTCAAGAAGAATAGAGCATGACGCTCTGAATAATACCCCATATTAGTTTTATGCAACAAGTCAACGAATTCTTCAATACTGTACACAGCTATGTCGGCGGAAACAACTGGTTTGTATTCCTATTATTGGGAACCGGAATATTTTTTACTTTCTACCTCAAGTTCCCGCAAATCAGGTATTTTAAACATGCTATACGAATTGTAAAAGGGAAATACGACAAAAAAACCGATAAAGGCGACACATCGCATTTCCAAGCGCTGGCAACGGCTTTGTCGGGAACGGTGGGAACCGGTAACATTGCCGGCGTGGCTCTTGCCGTGCATTTAGGGGGACCTGCCGCGCTGTTTTGGATGCTGATGACAGCGTTCCTGGGGATGTGTACCAAGTTCGTGGAAGTAACGTTATCGCACAAGTACCGCGATTTCGATGAAAAAGGGATGGTAGCCGGCGGGCCAATGTATTACATGAAAAAACGGTTGAACATAAAACTGAAAAGCGGGAAACTGATTAAAACCGGGTATTGGCTTGGCGGATTTTTTGCTGCAGCAACCATTTTATCGTCGTTCGGCTCGGGAAGTTTGCCGCAGATCAACAGTATTTCCAACTCCATATTCGCCACGTTTGGCGTTAAGCACATCATCACGGGAGCCGTGATGTCTGTGTTGCTGGCCTTAATCATCATCGGAGGAATTAAACGAATTGCCAAAGTAACCGAAAGATTGGTTCCCGTGATGGCAATAATCTATTTCTTGGGAGCTATGGCGGTTATTTTGTTCAATTATGAAAACTTCATTCCCTCGTTCATTTCGATGTTTCGCGATGTATTTACCGGAACGGCGGCCGTCGGGGGATTTTTGGGAGCAGGTTTCACGTTCGCTTTCAACAACGGGGTGAATCGCGGACTTTTCTCTAACGAAGCCGGTCAAGGTTCGGCGCCGATCGCGCACGCATCGGCCAGAGCGCACGAGCCCGTTTCCGAAGGAATGGTGTCGATCTTGGAACCCTTTATCGATACCGTGATTATCTGTATGCTAACCGGATTGGTGTTGTTGTCGTCGGGCGTTTGGAAGGAAAAACTGCCCAATCAGTTTCAGAAAACCGATATCGAAGTGCTGGCAGCAAAATACAGTGATACTGAAGCCGCCGATATAGTGAAACTGGAAAATCACTTGAGCGGAAAAGAAAAATTGGGTCTATTTTCCGGTTCACTTACCGTTGCAGACGGGAAGATTAACGATGATTTGTCGATCATTCACTCCCGGTCGTTGGCTGAAAATATTGTCGTTCTGAAAAACGGGCAACCATTCACGGGAGCACTCACCGTTACCAACGGCAAACTACAAAATTCAGACAACGGCCTTGTAATCACTGGAAATTCGCTTATTCACAGCGCCCCGCTTACTGCAGTGGCTTTCACGAGAAGTTTCTTCGGCGATTTCGGGAAATACATTGTTGCTATCGGGCTGTTGCTGTTCGCATTTTCCACGGCCATCGCGTGGTCTTATTATGGTGACCGTGCCGTGACGTATCTGTTTGGAGTTAATTACGTGATGATCTACCGGATTCTTTTCGTGGTGGCTTTCTTTTTCGCATCGTTCACCGATACGACCATCGTTTGGAATTTGTCGTTATTGACCGTTGCTTTTATGGCAATTCCGAATCTGTTCGGGATTTTAATCCTGCATCGCGATATGAAATCAACTGTAAAAGAGTATTGGCAGGGATTTCATGAAGAGTATCCCGATGAAAAAGCACCAAAAAATTAATAAGAATGAAACGAACATTGCTTTTAACGCTTTTAGTTTTTCATTTGTTTGTCGTTTACACGCAAACAAAGCAAATAACCCGATTGGGAATTGTGAATCCTACCGTTGGGAATTTAAGCAACACGATAAACCTCATTAACAAAGGTTACTTGCAAGCGGACAGCATGGCAATCGTCGGAATTTATCACCAATTGCAGGCATCGTCTATGGCTTCATCGGAAGAGTTTATTCAAAGGAGTAATTACAAGAACATCACGCTTGAAAAAATAGAAGGTTTTATTTCCATCGATAGCCTTTTTATTGAAAACGCTTGCTCTCGGCAATTTTCCGATGTTTTCAATAAAATCGACGCGCTTCTCATTTTCGGTGGGGCCGATATCCCACCTTCCGTTTACGGCGAAGAGACTTTTTTGACTACCGAATTAATTTCGGGTGGGAAAAATTGGGAGTTGTCATTTTTGTTTCACCTGATTGGAGGATCACAAAACACGAATTTTAAACCGTTTTTGGAAAAGAACCCCGATTTCCCTATCCTCGGCATCTGTCTTGGGATGCAGGAGCTAAACGTGGCAGCCGGTGGTTCGTTATACCAGGATATCCCATACCAAATCTATGGAAAATCCACGTTCGAGAGCCTTCAACAATTGGGCTCGGAAAACATTCACAGAAACTATTGGCACCGCATGGACAACGAAAACGACTACTCTTCTATCCATTTCCATCCAATTATCATTCCCGAAGGAAGTTTTTTGAAGTTTAAAGATATTTCGGAAAATCCGGTGGTGGCCAGCTCGCACCATCAGTCGGCGAAGAAAATCGGGAAGGGATTTAAGGTTGCCGCCACATCCATAGACGGAAAAGTGGTGGAAGCTTTGCAACATAACCGGTTCAAAAACGTGTATGGCATACAGTTTCATACCGATTTTTCCGTTTTATATGACGGAGGAAGAACGTTCAAGGTCTCTCCCAGCGATACCGTTCAATTAAGCGAAGATACAAAGTTGTTTCACAAACTGTTTTGGGCGGATTTTAGCGGGAGATTGCCTGATTAGCAATAGGGTTGTCAGCATTAATAAGACGGGATGGGCTTTTTAAGGCTCGACTAATTCAAAATCGATAATAAAATGAGAATAATTTCGATAATCGTTGTTTAACGAATATATCGAGTATCGTTTTATAATATAAATTTTCGTATGAAACGAGCATGAAAACTGTTTTCACACAAGAACATGATTAAAGCGAGTTCCATACACCGAAACAAAAAAATCAAATAATCGTATGAAACCAAGAGTTTTCGTGTTGTTGGCAGTTTGCATCATCGTGTCAGCTTGTACCACGAAGCATGTAACTTTAACAATTCCCTTTGTTGAAAACATCAAGATAGATGGGACGAGTGAAGACTGGTCTATTAAACCGCTTATCGGTTCACTTACTGAGCATTGGAAGCATCTCAGCGATGATACGAAATTCTATATGGCGCATGACACCACGTGGCTTTATTTTGCATTTGATGTTGTGGATACGAGAATTACATACAATGCAGACTCGTTAGAATTGTCGGTAAACGAGAGTGATCGTGTTGAACTTTTCTTCGCGCAGGATGCGACACTAAAGAAGACGTATTACTGCATTGAAATCGATCCACAAGGTAAAGTGATGGACTATAGTGCCCAATACTATCGTCAGTTCGATTACAAATGGGGTATGCAGACGTTGAAAGTGGCTGGGCGCATAGATGATGATCGATACTTTGTTGAGGGTGCCATCTCTCTTGAGCAATTACGCGAGTTGGGCTTGCTTTCACCTGAAGGCAAGCTTATCATGGGTGTCTATCGTGGTGATTTCTCCTCTAATGAGGATACAGATCCCAACTGGTGGTCGTGGATAGACCCTAAGACTGGCGAACCGGACTTCCATGTACCCACATCGTTTGGTCACTTTGTGCTTGAGTAGTGTCTCGCGGATACTTCTTTATCTTTAGAAGCGATAAGCTTATCACTCTAAATCAACCAATGAAGTCATCTTTCTTAACTAAAATAATTACGATATGAATAGATTTACTGTCTTCCTAACATTTATGTTCTTTTTGATCTCCTTGTTGAAAGGAGTTGCTCAAGATGAAAATAGTTACGTTCTACTGCATGATTCTGTTGAAACATCCAACGGAATACAACTTGCGACCGATATCTATCTGCCGGACAATGACCACACTTTCCCTGTCATATTGGTACGCACACCCTATAAAAAAGAACATTTCAAGTATGATGCCACTTTGTTTACGAAACAAGGGTATGCCGTAGTAGTACAAGATTGTAGGGGGAAATTTGGTTCGGGGGGAGACTTTTATCCATTTGTTAACGAGCGGATCGACGGTTTGAAAACAGTTGATTGGATAAAAAAACAATCGTGGTGTAAAGATAAAATTGCCGGTTATGGGGGGAGCTACGTCGGGTACACGCAATGGGCTATTGCTGATCAACTGGATGCTATTTGTCCCGATCTAACAGGGGCAAACATCTATGATTTGCTTTATCCACAGGGACTTTTCTCGTTGTCCCTGGCATTTAATTGGGGAATGGCAGTGGATTCTCATAAGGAAAATGCGATTGATCCGGATAAAAAGGCAAAGAGCTTTTGGTACCTCCCGCTATCCGTCGCGGATGATTCCACGTATCACGACAGTCAATTCATTAATGATTGGATATTGCATGAACAGGAAAATCAGTACTGGAAAGATTTTAATCACCGGAAATTCGCGAAAGGCCCTGTATTGTCTATTGCCGGATGGTACGATATTTTTTTGCTGGCTCAGATAAGTGACTTTGTCGAAATAGACCGGCATAATAATCATCCGGGTAATAAGATGGTGATAGGCCCCTGGTGTCACGGAAGTCAATCCCATAAAAATGGATACGGAGGGGCAGATAAAGTTGGAAATACAGCTTTGTTGAAAGAACGGTTTCTGAGTAAAAATTTACTGGGAAAGGAAGTTGAGGTCATGGAGACCCCTTACACGGATAGTAAGTACAATTTATTTATCATGGAACGTAACACCTATTACGGAAGTGAAACATGGCCGCCGAAGGAGGTGGAAAAAGTAGATCTTTTCTTAGATGTAAATAAAATAACGGAAAGAAAACCTGAAAAGGAGAACCGTTTACACTACATTTACGATCCAATGAAACCATACCCGAATTTAGGAGGTTCTTTTTTGGGATCGGATGTTGGTCCGGCAATCCAAAATCCTAATAGCGATAGGTGTGACCAATGGGTCTTTGAATCGGATATTTTAACGGATCCCGTCACGCTGCTTGGTAGTATATCTGCCTCTTTGCTTGTAAGTAGTAACGTTGAAACAACCGATTTCATCATTCTTGTTCAAGATCTGTTTCCTAACGATACGATAATCAATATACAGGAAGGGGGTAAGCGTGTTCGATTGGAAAAGGATAAAGTTAACCGGATTGAAATAGAGTCATGGCCTACCGGTTACCAATTAAATCCCGGTCATAAGCTGCGAATCGCGATCACCTCAAGTTGGTTTCCAAGATATAACCGGAGTCTAAACAGTGAAGAACCGGTATATCATGCAGTAGAAAGCAAACAGGCTATTCACACGATATATCTCGGTGGAGAGTACCCTTCAAAAATCACCTTACCACTTTTAAACCCGGGTAAAAGGTAAGCCTATGACACCATATGGCAAAATTGTTTTTGGACTGTTAAGTGGAGGAAATAATATTTCAGCGGTGATTGACAGTGCCAAGATTCTGTATCGAATTAATAACCCTTTAATTTTTACGACCTATGATTTATACATCCATTAAAAAAGTCCGGAACCAAGAGGAGAGAAAGAGAATTGTGGAGCGATTGTTGATGTTGCGTAAGCAACTTGACAAAGAGATCCCGGGAAAAACAGCCTCCTCTTCTTTTCTTTTAGCCACGTGGAATATCCGAGAATTTGGCAGTGAAAAGCGCAAGATCGAAGACTATTTCTACATTGCTGAGATTATCAGCCGCTTTGACCTGATCGCGATTCAGGAAGTGCTGGGGAATAAAAAAGCCCTTGATAAGTTGATGCCCATTTTAGGTAGGAGTTGGGATTATATTGCCACGGATGCTACCGAGGGAACGGCAGGAGGGTCGGAGTGCATGGCCTTTTTGTATGATAAAAGCAAGGTCACTTTTAAAAATGTGGCCGGTGAGATCGTGCTGCCCCCGAACTTGCTTATCAATGAGTTGCAATTTGCAAGAACGCCATTCTGCGTGATGTTTCAGGTGGGGTGGTTTAAGTTTAACTTAACCACGGTGCATATCATTTTCGGGAAATCGACCAAGGTGAACCCGCAGCGCCTGAAGGAGATAGAAAGTATCGCTAAGTTTTTGACCAAACGTCAAAAGAAGGAACAAACCAATTATATTTTACTGGGTGATTTCAATGTCCCATCGGTTGATGACGATTACATGAAAGCGCTCGAAAGCAGTGGTTTTGAAATACCCAATGCCATTAAAGAGCATCCAACGGACTTAGGCGGTACGAAACACTACGATCAAATCGCTTTTAATTTAAAGCTGAATAAAACAATGACGCTTTTTAAGGAGAAAATACAAAAAGCGGGGGCTTTTAATTTCACGAAATCAGTTTACAAGCCCGACGACTGGAAGATTTACATGTCTGATTTCGACAAGAAATATGTAGAAGGAAAATCGGATGATGATATTCAAAAATACTACTTGAAATACCGTACTTTTAGAATGTCGGATCACTTGCCTTTGTGGGTAGAGTTAAACGTTGACTTTAGTGAACAATACCTGGAAGAATTGCTTGAACATGGGAAATAGGCCTTGAATATCAAAGGATAACAATTTGCCGATCTTACCCGTTGCTACCGCACCACTTGCTATCAATAACCTACTGCCAAACCGATGCTTATCGGGTGTAAAAGTGATAAGCATCGGTTTGTTTTCTTTATCCTCTTATCCGTCAGTTAAAACTGGCGACAATAGACTGTAACGATTTATTCATTCCAATTAATCGGCGTTCCTTCAAAGTTATCCAAGAAACTATCTACCGAGAACAGGTTTTTACCATAACTAGAGCCGTTGGCTTGCTGGGTTATCGTACAGCGAGACATGTAGTAAGTTTTGTCGGATTTGTCGCGAAGAATAACGGTAAAGTTTTTCCCTCTTCTTAAAATCACTCCGAAAGCATTTTTATCGTAGCCCCATTCTTTATCGGTCAAAATAACTTTAACTAAATCGCGTTTTTCCCATCGTCCTTTTGCCCAATTTTTTATCTCGGCTTCCAATGCCGGATCATTTACCGCTGCTTTGGGTATGTATTTAGAGTTTTCTACACGTTGAGCTTCTAATTTGGCTTTATTTTCTGCCACTCTCTTGTGAATATTATCTCCATACTCTTTCATGGCGTCGAATTCAAGGCGAGGGTCTGAGTTAGCGTACTTGGTTTTGAAGGCTTCGTTGAATGAGTCCCAGTAGGGCATAAGTTCGTTATTGATAGCCTCGATGTCGGGGTCAAGTTTAGCATCTTTGCCGAATGTGTAGTGCATGTAGCGGCGCGATGTGGCATCTGTAACGTAGAATTTTTGTGTAGCCATGTGGTTGCTTGCTTTTATTTTTTCCATGTCCCATTGCATGCTTGCTTTTGTTTCTGCTGCCGTGGACATACCTTTGAAAGGTAATCCATCGAACAGCACATCGTGAGCTTTCTTGTAGGCATCGGATTGCCGATTTTTCTCATCGATTGCAAAAGGATTGCCTTTGACGATTAAATCCATACACTCGTCGAGTTGATAGTAGTAAGTGGTCATCTCGTCAATGTTTTTCTTATCCGTGGCAGCGTTGAGTTTTTCGATTATCTGGTTGAAAGCCTTGTAGAGTTCTCGTTCAGATGAATCTTCGTTAAACAACGGCTTTTCCTCATTCTCTGAAGCAGCGGTGGTTACCGCTTCGGTTCCCTTTTCCGTTACGGCTTGTTTCGCCTCGCCGGTGGTTTCCTTTACGGTTTGCTCGGCTTTTTTTTCTGCCGACTTCGTTTTCTCTTCAATGGCGTTTTCCACCTTGTTTGTCACGGCTTTTTTTGCCTTGTTGAGCATCCCGCCCAGTTGTGCCTGTGCAGTACCTTGTACTGCCAAAGCAAGCAGTAAGATTGCAATAATTTTTTTCATTGTAATAATTGTTTAATGTAGCCCCCTAACCCCCTGAAGGGGGAATTTGTGAGCAGTGCTGTTTATTATTTTTGTTCTTTTGTCTTTGTTCTTTTGTCTTTGTTCTTTGTTCTTTGTTCTTTGCTCCTTGTTCTTTATTCTTTTTATCTATTTATATTTTTTGATAGGATCCCCCTCCCGTCCATTGTGGACGAGAGGGAATGTTAGCTTATTTTATCAATTTATATCATTTAAGTAAGGCTGATTTATGGGTGGACAGGGCGTATCGGTATCCCATAATGGCGAGGTCGTCCCGATACCCTGGGGTCGCCATGGGACCAACTGAGTGAGACGTGTTGGCCGTAGTCGTTGTCCGAAGAACTTAACGTACTAGACCAGTAACTGCCCTCCGGGGTGCTATATCTGAGGTAGTCGGTACCGTTGTAGCAGCTCACTGCAGGCAGGAAGATGGAGTTGCCGCTCGGACCCTTCAATTTGTAGCCATCCACGCGGTCCTGCTTAGTGAATTCCCAAGTGCAGAACTCGATAAGCATTTCCATTTCTGCTTGTGTTGGCATGCGCCAAGGTGAGCCGAGCTTGACGGTGGCAGCATCGTCCTCGGGGTCGAGGATCTTCTTGCCGTCGGTGGCGTTGTACTTGGTCAGTTTGCGTACCGTACCAAACGACTTGTAGGTCGTCCACTTGTAGGTCTCCCATGAGTAGTCGTTCTTAGGCTCGGTTTCGCCCCATGCGTAGTAGTAGCCTGATTCCGAAGGCTTGGTGGCGCCAAGGTTGCACGTCGCCCACTTCAAGCCATTTGGCAGACCGAGGTCAACGTACTCCATTGTGGATGGGTCAGTTCCACCACCCGGGTTTTCTCCACCACCCGGATTTTCACCACCGCCCGGGTTTTCTCCACCACCCGGGTTTGTGCCACCGCCACCCGTGTTGATATTGCCGATTGCTGTTTTAAGTTCTTCCAGTTTTTGGATGATATCGGCAAGGGCATCGGCTGCATCAGTATTGCCGGTGTTTACAGCGGCTATGAGAGCAGTGATTTCGGCGGTTACCTCGCTAATCTTCGTGGCGATATCGCCCTGTCCCGTTTCTAGTTGTGTCTTAATCAAACCCAGCGCACCAACCACCGCGTCGAACTTGCTACTGTAATCGGGCAATTCTTTGACAGCGGCGATCAGCAAATCGAATTTATTTCTTAGGGCAATGGTCTGTACCCCGATAGCTGTCCGTATCAGCTCGAGTTTTTCGCTTAGTTCAAGGGTCTGTGACCTGATAGCTCTCCGTATCAACACGAGTTTTTCGCTTAGCTCAAGGGTCTGTGCCCCGATAGCTCCCTGTATCAGCGCGAGCTTGGTGTCAAGCGTGACGTTCACGTCGTTGATAGCGGCGATGATGTAGCCTGTCATTTCTTCCTGCATGTTGGTTTGGTTATTAATAGCCGCTTCGATTAGAGCAAGTTTATTTGCAAGCGTAAGGGTTTGGTTATCAATAGCCGTTTCGAGTAGAGCAAGTTTGCTTTCAAGCGAGAGGGTCTGTGCCTCGATGGCTCCCTGTATCAGTGCGAGTTTGCTTTCAAGGGTGACGTCCACGGAGTTGATGGCATCGTTTATCGCTTGTAGTTTGCCGTTGAGGTCACTGTTCAGGTTGTCGATGGCGGTTTTGATGTTGCCGGCCAGTTCTTCCTGCTTTAGGGTTTGGTTGTTGATCGCCGTTTCGAGCAGCGCGAGTTTGCTTTCAAGCGAGAGGGTTTGCGCCTTCATGGCTGCCTCGATGGCCGCTAGTTTGGCGTTGAGCGAGGTGTTCACGTCGTTGAGCACGCCGAGAATAGCCTGCAGCTTGGCGACTTGGTCGGCGTTCATCTTGTCGATGGCGGCGGTGAGTTTCCTGATGGCTTCCTCGTTTTTGAGTGCCCCGTTGTTAATGGCTCCCACCACCTCGGTGAAGTCGTTATTCACGGTCACGTTCATCGTGTAGTTGATTGCTGGTGCATCTTCCTGGCATGAAGTGAAGAATGCGGATGTTGCCAACAGCATGGCTATGGCGAACAAAATGGGTTGAATACGTTTCATGTTGTTTTTATTTTTAGGATTTATACTTCTTGTAATCGTTGTTTTATTATTCTACGGTAATGGTTACTCTCCGTCCTTCGCTCGCGGGTTTGCCCCTTTGCTCGCCGATGGCGGTTTGCGGATGCAGGTCTTCCTTGGCGAAGCCTTCTGCCACGAGCGCCTCAACAACACGAGCAAGTCTGCGTTCGGAAAGTGTTTGGTTGTAATCATCCGTGCCGGGCGTGCTGGCTTCGGCTACGATGGTCAGCTTCTTGCCACGAACGCTTCGGGCAAAGGCTTTGAGGCGTTCACCCTCATCACGGCTGAAATAGGAACTGTTGTGGTTGAACTGCACGTAGTGAGAGAGTTTTACCTCCTGTACCACTGTGGCGGGCTTGCTTTCGCAGTTGGCAAGACGACGTTGGAGGTCGGCTTTCTCTTGCTGCATCTTGGCGCGGTCGGTTTCGGCACGCTTTCTTTCGGTTTCGTTTTCCCGTTGCAAGGCATTGATGCGGTCGTTGAGTGCACCAAGCTCACCGTCGTAGTACTGCTTTAACACTTTAGCACGGCTCGGCACAAAGTTGTAGCGCACGGTGGCGAGGGCGAGGATGAGGTTCTTCGGCGCGATGTCTTCTCGCTGGAGGAGCCAATCCATTTCACCTTTTAACCCTATGGTGAACTGACGGCTTACATCGGTTTCGATGTGGAGCGAGGCGGGGATGTAGAACTTGTTGAACCCCTCGTGGCGGTTGGTGGTACGCACGTTGCCCGTGATGGTCACGGCATCGTCGTTGTTGATGGTCACCCCATCGGTCACCGGCTTGGTCTGCCCGTTCTCCGTTATGGTGTTGTTGACGTACATACCGTACTCGTTACCCTTGGCAAAGGAGTAGCCCACGCCCGTGCTCGCCCAGATGTTGAGCCACTGCGCGCCGCGGCGAGGCCACAGTTCCATCAGGTTGAACCCCACGCTGAGTTTGGCGTTGTGGAAGTTCATCAGGTAGTTGCCGTACATCTTCACGGGCATCGTTTGGGTGTCGAGCGTTGCGAATCGCTGCTCACGGCGGTAGCGCGACCACAGGTACTCTGCTCCCACGCGTACCCATGGGCGGATGGTGAAGTCCACGCCGCCACCCACGGCGGGTGCGAGTTTGTAACTCTTCTTGGCATCCACATTAAGATACCACACATCGGTAGCCCACGATAGCCCGCCCTCGGCATAGATGCTCCACGTGCGGGTACGTAGTTCCTGGTTGTAGTCTCCCGTGCCCCGCGCGGCGCTCCTGTCACCGGTCTGCGCCTGTACGGCGGAGACGGTGACAAAAGCGAACAAGAGGGAGAGTCCCACTCTTGCTATCCTGCCGCTGAGCAGAGGTAACAGCTTTGTCTTTCGTTTTTTATTCATTGTGTTTTGAATTAAATAGGTGAATAATGATTTATGAATTCTTTATACCTTTATTGTGATAGGAGGGAGGAAAGAGACTCAACAGTCGTCGCCAGAGGCCGCGACAAGGTGGTGGATTCACGGGGTATATATTGTGATCCCTTTCATGCTCACGGCGTTCGAATTCGGAGTCAATCATCTGGCGAACGGTCTCCAGGAGTTGCACGCGGTCTTCCGAGAAATGCAACGCTTCATCTGATTTAAGATGCTGCTTTTGTCGTTTCTGTGCCATATCCGATATTCTTTGTTTTGTTTGCGGTAAAATTACAGGTGATATAAGCCAATCTTGGTGCTTTTATCTGCCAAACAAATGTTCTAAACTGACAATCTTCATCTGTTACGACTGTTTTAAACTGCCATTTTAAACCTGTAACTAATTGACAATTAAATGAAAGTCGCAAACACTTTTACATATTTTAAGAAATGAGTTTTTGGAGAGAAAAAGTTGATTTTCGGCTATCGTATTTCGCGATTAGCAGGATAAATTCGAGGGTAAATATCATTCAACGCGCGAGATTCTTGCCTACAAATACAGCAAAAAAATCTCAAAATATTGGAGTAATATTTTAGTGCACCCGACACAATTTTGTATTTTTGTAAGCAAATAACGTGAGTTCGATCAATGGCTAATCGCCAACATGATAAATCCTAAAAATGAACCGGGTATGGAGAACTCTATCAAAATCAAACAGCTCAGTCCATATACATGTGGGGGCCGTAAACGCTATCGGTTGATTTTTAATAATCTATTAGCCGCGTTTATTTCAGTCTCTTTTCTATTCATCTCGTGTGGCAAGAAGCCTGCATCTTCCTCAACGGAAGAAAGCGACACCACCGATAGCATCCCAACCCAGTCACTATTATTGCAAGAAGATGAGGGCGACGTTGACAAGGCGATACGTCGGTTACTTGGCGACTACGACAAACAAAAAGGCGATGAGCGGGTAACTACTGCAAACAAAATATTCACGCTTCTTTACAAGGAGGATTTTCTTGACGAGAAAATCAGGGTAACCGCTCAAACACCGCCCGACAGCCTAAACCTCTTGGTTTGGTACCAAGCCGGGGTCTATTTCTGGGAAGTGTTCGACTTCGATGAGGGAATACGCTGTGTCACAAAGGCTCTCCCGTTTGCATACAAGGTGGATGATTTGTTATTGAGAGCCGATTGCGAACACTTGATGGGGCAGTTCCTTTTTCGTAAGGCTGACTATGTGCAAGCATTGGAGCACGTGCATAAGTCTCTCGAAATTTACCGTGAGACCGACGACAAAAGTAATATCAGTAGTTCGCTCAATTCATTGGCAGCCATTTGTTTAACAATGAAACAACTTGCAGACGGAGAGCGATATATCCTTGAAGCTATCCATTACAGCAAAGAGGCAAATGACTCCAACCGCTTTGCCATACAGTGTGGCATGGCATCGGAAATATACCATGGCATGGGCAAGGACGAACATGCTTTGGATTATGCCCGCCAAGCCTACTATATGGACTCGATAAAAGGCAACAACGCGAAGTTAGGCATACGACTTTCGCAGATGGCTGTAGCACAAATCGCGTTGAAACAGGATGCAGAAGGGGAACGTTCGCTGAGGCGCGCCATTCCGATACTTGAAAAGGCTGGAAACACGCAATCGCTTGCCATCTGTAACAACCAGATGGGCGATCTGCTCAACCGTCGCCACGCCCATGCCGAAGCTGCTCAATGTTTTGAGAAAGCAGTGAACGTATTTGCTTCACGGGGCGACATCTATAACGAGAGTCACGCGAGAATTGGACTGTACGAGGCTTTGAAGAAGAGCGACCTTGAATCTGCCACCGAACACCTCTATCGCTATACCCAGCTGAAAGACTCTATTTATCTGCGCGATATGGAGCAGGCTGTGAGCCATTACAACGCCAGATACAAGAATGAAGAATACGCGAGAGAGATAGAAAACAACAAGGCGGAACGAAAGCTGATATTGATTGCCGGTATTTCGATGGCATTGGTGTTGGGTTTATTCATCCTTTTCCTGCTTTACACTAATCGCTTGCGAACCCGAAGCAACCGCGCATTGAAACAGATGTCGGCTCTGCGCGAGAATTTCTTTACCAATATCACCCATGAGTTCCGCACTCCGCTCACTGTGATACTCGGACTGAGCCGCGACCTGCAATCCACCGATGCGGAAGGGGTCAAGGATAAGGCACAAACTATCGAGCGGCAAGGCAACGGACTACTCACGCTCATTAACCAACTATTGGACATCTCGAAAGTAAAGTCGGCAGTGGGCAATCAGGATTGGTGCAACGGCAATATCACGGCGTACTTCACGATGATAGTTGAGAGTTGGCGTGACTATGCTCGCGGTCGAAACATTGACCTGCAACTCGTCGTCAAGGAAACAGTGGAGATGGATTTCGTGCCCAACTATGTGAACAAAGTCATCAATAACTTGCTATCCAACGCCTTCAAGTTCACACCCGAATATGGCAAGGTGAGTGTATTGGTGTGGTCCAATAATAGGCGATTGCTCGTCGAAGTGCAGGATACAGGTGAAGGGATGGACAAGGAGACTTTGAAACATATCTTCGAGCCGTTTTATCAGGCAGATAGCGATGCAAGGAACCTCGGTACAGGTATAGGATTGGCTCTCGTCACGCAAATCATCGATGCCGTGGAGGGAAGTATCACGGTGGAAAGTGAGGTGGGCAAAGGCACGACTTTCCACGTAAGCGTGCCCATCCACAATCGTTACCAACGACAGGTAACTGCCTTTGAGGAAACCTACAAGCCACTGCCGACTGAAACAGTTGAAATGCCCGCGGACAGCGAGAAAGACGATAACGAATGTCGCCTGCTCATCGTTGAGGATAACCGTGACATCGCCGCCTATATCGGCTCTCAGTTTACCGACCACTACGCTATTTTTTACGCTTCCGGCGGAGGGGAAGGATTGGAAAAGACATTGGACCTGGTGCCCGACCTGATTATTACCGACCTGATGATGCCCGGCATGGATGGTTTGGAGATGTGCCGACAGATTCGCGGCAACGAAATCGTGAACCACATTCCCATCATCGTGGTAACGGCGAAGATTACCGAAGAAGAGCGTATCAAAGGCATAGAAGCCGGAGCAGATGCCTATCTCGCCAAGCCTTTCAACAGCGATGAGTTGCGCACGCGGGTGGAGAAACTACTTGATCGCCATCGCCGTTTGCGCCGTAAATTTGGAGAGAGTCCCAACACTAACAAGGAGACGGGCAAAGAAGAGCAACTTACAGAAGCAGAGCGTAGATTCCTTGTGAAAACGGTGGACTTCATATACCTCCTCATGGACAAGCGAAAACTGGAAGTGAATACTTTGGCGGAGAAACTCTGCATGAGTCCCAGGCAACTCCATCGGAAAATCATCGCTTTGACAGGAGATACCCCCGCCTCATACATGCTGAAAATAAAGATGCAAAGGGCTCGTTTATTGCTTGAGGGAAAATCTGAACTGAAGATAGAAGATATCGCCGACCGCTGTGGTTTTGATCATCCTTCCAGCTTCTATCACGCGTTCAAGAAGATGTATGGTGTCACGCCCGCGGAACATAGAAGAATGAAGAACTTGTAATGGTAGTCATCTCGTTTTATGCAAGGGATATGGATTTGGACTGGGAGGTAACAGTATGCAATATAGCCAATATCACGATTGATAAGAGGCTTTTACGATACTGAATTGAATTCCGGTATCCGCGAGCGATTCTTTTATCTCTTCAAAGGCTTCAATCGAATCCGACATACGATTTTCCGTGTTCCATGTAATGAGTTTTACCGTGATGATTTCTCCCTCTTCATTCGCTTTATCGATATAAGTTAAGAGATCCAACAGGTTTCTAATCTGGTAAGGATATCGTGTATAAGGGTCTTCAATGACGATATCTATGGCGCCGACCAAATGATAATCGGAGACCGAGGTTTTTTAATAAAAAAGCAACCACCGTTCAGTGATTGCTTTATGTGAGCTCGGCTTAACATCCATCGCTTGCGTATGGCTTCGCATTCCCGCTCTCTGGCGGTCAAAGACCAGTACAAAAATACAAATTTGTTTAGAATTCTACAAAACAAAAATAATTGTCGGAAAATATTGTATATTTGCTGTGCGGGGGTGTCCGTAATGATTAAGTACGGCCCGCCGTTCCAGCCGATAGAGATGCCGGTTTATTTTTTGCGAAAGTTTGCCTGATTTATTTTGTTAATGATATTACTTTCACTACCTTTGTGAGGTGCTAATAAAGTTGAAAATGAAATATTCTGAGATTCAGAAAAAGCTAAAAAAAGAGGGCTGTTATTTGGTTCGTAATGGTAAGAGGCACCCGATTTGGTACAGCCCAATAACAGGAAAAGAATTTGCGTTAAGCTATCATTTAAGTGAGGAAGCCAAATTTGGGACGATGAAATCAATTAGCAAAGATTCTGGTGTTGAGCTTTAACCCTCGTCAAAAAGCAAAAAAACATGAAAAAAATAGATGTAATAGTTGAAACTAGTGAAGGTAAACGCTTTGAAGCAGTGATAGATCCGGATAAGGACTACGGTTTGACTTTCGGTTTATTCGGTGAAGGTAGTTCTGTTGATGAGTGTATTGAAGACTTTTGCGTGAGTGCGGAAGAGATGAAGGAGCTTTATGATGAGTTGGGAAAGGAGTTTCCGGAATTGGAGTTTAACTTTAAGTATGATGTAACTTCATTTTTATCATATTACTCTGACGTTCTTTCATTGGCAGGACTGGAAAAAATAACAGGTGTAAATCAACGTCAGTTAAGTCACTACTTGAACAGAGTGAAAAAACCTAGAACAGGAACAGTTGAAAAAATAGAGAAAGGTATCCGCGATTTTGCAGAAGAATTGAGCAAGGTTCATTTTGTTTGAATAATATCTTACAAAATTAACTTGCTTAGCTTAGCTTACCCTACGCATCCCAACACCTTGTTTCATGTGTAAATAGCCTTGTCCGTCCTATTGTTGTTTTTCATCTATTTTGTTTTTATGTACGTGCAATTTTACTATATTTGCACGTATAACAATTGAATTATTACAAATATGGATGCAAAACTAACATTAAAACTAAATGCAAACGTTATTGAACGTGCTAAAAAGTATGCCTCCAAAAGGAAGGTGAGTTTGTCTAAAGTCGTTGAAAATCAGCTTGATTTAATAACAAGAGATGAACCGTCCGCGGATATAAAAATCTCTCCTTTCGTCAGTAGCATCGCTGATGGAAAAGCCCTAAATGACACCCGTGATTGGAAAGAGTTGCGCTCTGACTACATCGATTATTTGGACGAAAAACATCATTAAGCTATGCAAAAAGTGTTTTTAGACACCAATTTTTTGCTCGATTTTCTTGGCGAGAGAGAAAATTTCTATCCGCCGTGTGCAAAAATCATGACTTTGGCAGATAATCGAAAAATAGAGGTATTTACTTCTCCTACATCCATCGCTACTACCTTTTACCTGTTGTCGAAATCAAGGAACAAACTCTCTGTATTAGAAAAAATAAGCAAATTCAAACTACTTTGCCGAATATCTATCATGGACGATGAAGTGATTGAAAAAGCACTTCGTTCTGATTTTAGAGATTTTGAAGATGCGCTACAATACTATAGTGCTCTTGCCACTCATTGCGATATTATTATTTCTCGTAATGAGAAAGATTTCAAACAAGCAAAAATTCCGGTAATGGATGCCGAAACTTTTTTAAGGGTAGGGAGTTTTTGATGGTCTAAGTTGAACTTAGGATGTTACACGGCAACCTTTCACTAAATGTTTAACCTATGTTTAACCCAAACAAAAAAGCACCTACCGAAACCTCGATAAGTGCTTGATTTTTAACCGTGGGCGTTGACGGATTTGAACCGCCGACCCCCTGCTTGTAAGGCAGGTGCTCTGAACCAGCTGAGCTAAACGCCCGGGAAACTCGGGTTGGCACTTCGGTTTGATGACCTACTTTGGGAACGCTTTCCCTATATTGCCTTCCGAAATTGCGGTGCAAAGATAACCTCTTTTTAATTTACTCCAAAATTTTCCTGAAATTTTTTCTTATAAATTTCCAAGACTCTTTTATTATCGCTATTTTTGTAACTTGAATAAGTGCCACCCGCGGGGAAGGCTTTGCTTCGCTTAACATAAGATCAATTGAAACAACGATATAGGTATGGAAAATCGAATACCGGGTGCGAATACAATCATTTAGGGATGCTACCGGTTGACTGATCACGGTGAAAAATTGAATAACCGGGTGCGAATACAATTACTATCATGAGTTTAAATCAACTGACAACCATTTCACCCGTTGATGGGCGATACAGGGACAAAACGGTCGATTTACACCCCTACTTTTCTGAATACGCGCTGATTAAGTACCGGGTTCAGGTAGAGGTGGAGTATTTTATCGCCCTCCGAGAGGTGGGGATACCATCGCTAAACGGGGTGAAAGAGGAGGTGTACGAACGGCTTAGGAGCTTGTACCTCGACTTTAACGTGACTGACGCGGAGCAGGTCAAGAAGATCGAACGGGTTACGAATCATGATGTGAAGGCGGTGGAGTACTTCCTGAAAGAGAGGTTCAACGAGCTGGGACTGGAGCAGTACAAGGAGTTCATCCACTTTGGGCTCACCTCGCAAGATATCAACAATACAGCCATGCCGATGATGTGGAGGGATGCGCTGGAGCAGTGCTATATCCCGGCGATGGAGGGGGTGCTTAAGAAGCTGAATAACCTGGCCGGCGAGTGGGAGGAGGTTCCCATGCTGGCGCGTACGCACGGCCAACCGGCATCGCCCACACGCCTCGGGAAAGAGGTGAAGGTGTTCGCCTACCGGCTGGAGAACCAGCTGGAGGAACTGAAGCGTATCCCTGCCAAAGGAAAGTTCGGAGGGGCTACAGGTAACTTTAACGCTCATAAGGTGGCTTACCCGAATATCGACTGGCAAGCGTTTGGGAACCGGTTCCTGATAGAGAAGCTGAACCTCGAAAGAGAGGAGTACACGACACAGGTCTCAAATTACGATACGCTCGCGGCTTCGTTTGACGCGATGAAACGTCTGCACACGGTGCTGATTGACCTTACCCGCGATATGTGGCATTATATATCGATGGACTACTTTAAACAGAAGATTAAAAAGGGCGAGGTGGGTTCATCGGCGATGCCACACAAGGTGAACCCGATCGACTTCGAGAACGCGGAGGGAAACCTTGGGATCGCTAATGCTTTACTGGAACATCTTTCGAGCAAACTGCCTGTTTCGCGATTGCAACGTGACTTGACCGACTCGACGGTGACTCGCAACATTGGGGTACCCATGGCTCACGGGCTTATCGCGATAAAAAGCACAACAAAAGGACTCGATAAATTGTTAATGAATAGAGAGGCTATCGATAGGGATCTGGAGAACAATTGGGCAGTTGTGGCAGAGGGAATACAAACCGTCCTGCGCCGCGAAGGCTACCCGAAACCCTACGAGGCACTAAAAACGTTAACGCGTACAAATGAACGGATCACGAAAGAGAGTATCGAGCAGTTTATCGATACATTGGAGGTAAGTGAACAGGTAAAAAAGGAACTGAAAAAAATCACGCCCCACAATTACACGGGAATATAGGTTAATTGTAAATCAAAACTTTAGATGATGATAAAAAACCGTGAGGTTTTAAGTGTAAACAAAAAGTAAACAGAACAATGACAACAAACAACGATGACTCGCGTCCCAAAAGAAATTATAACGACGCGAACAATGAGAGACACGCTTCTTCGAACAAGAACTATGATAGTGAGCGAAGAATACAACAAGATGGTTATCAACCTGAAAGGCCTTATCACCAGAGTAATCCCAATCAAAGAAACCACCAGGAGAGGGGATATTATGGTAATCAAGAAAGGAGAAACTACAACGAAAATGAGCGGGGTTCATACGGCAACCAAGACAGGGGACGCTATAGTAACCAAGAAAGAGGGGGCTACGGTAACCAGCAAGACCGGGGAGGGTACGGCGGAAGCGAAAGAGGCGCTTACGGCAACCAAGAGAGAAGGACGTACGGTAACCAGCAGAGGGGGGCGTATGGTACCCCTAACAGGGGTTCATACGGCGATAGAGACGGGTACGGAAGCCGCGAAAGAGGAACTTACGGGAGTGGAACTACCCCGAGGAAACGCCGCCCAAGGGTGGGAGAACAATCGCAATCCATCCAAAGAGGTCAAGGCGGAGGGTATAACCGTAACTGGGGCAATCAACCGCAGCACCCGGGCAGTAGGCAGCAACAGGGAGGCCCCAGGAAGAAGATCAAAAAGAAAAAACCATTTAAGCAAATCAAGTATAAAGAGAACGCCGATCCCAACGCACCCATCCGCCTGAACAAGTACCTGGCCAACGCGGGCATCTGCTCGCGTCGGGAGGCTGATGAGTTTATTCAAGCGGGCGTGGTGAAGGTGAACGGGGAACTTGTTACCGAGTTGGGTACCAAGATTACCCGGGCCGATGAGGTGTTGTTCAATAACCAGCCGGTTCGGCTGGAGAGCAAGGTGTACGTGCTGTTGAACAAACCAAAAGGGTTTGTAACAACCACTGATGACCCGGAGAACCGGAAGACGGTAATGGAACTAGTGAAGAGCGCGGCCACGGAACGGATATACCCGGTGGGGAGACTAGATAGGGCGACAACAGGGGTGTTGCTGCTCACGAATGACGGCGACCTAGCATCGAAACTGACTCACCCCAAGTACGAGAAAAGGAAGATTTACCAGGTATGGCTTGATAAGCCGGTAGCTATGGAGCACATGCAGATGATCGCGGACGGTATTGAACTGGAGGACGGCGAGATTCACGCGGACGCTATTAGCTACGTCACGGAAGAGGACCTGACGCAAGTGGGCATCGAGCTCCACTCGGGAAGAAACCGCATCGTGCGGCGTATCTTCGAGAAACTGGGGTACAGGGTGCTGAAACTTGACCGGGTGTACTTCGCGGGATTGACCAAGAAAAAACTGTCTCGCGGTAAATGGCGCTACTTGACCGAGCAGGAGGTGAACATGCTGAGAATGGGGGCGTTCGACTAATAAGCGGTAACGGTATTCAACGAGAGATAAGCAATCATAGAGGAGAACAACGGGTTCACCTTATTGGGTAATACCACTGCCCTGAAACAGAAATAATATAAACAAGAGATATAGCAATCTCCAGCAAGAGAGTGTGCCATAGGATTATGAAACAGATTAAAAGAACGAAAATAGCGGAGGCTTTACAGCTCAAGAACTTTGGTGAAGAGGTGAACGTGAAGGGGTGGGTACGCACCCGGAGAGGCAACAAGAACGTGGGGTTCGTGGCGCTAAACGATGGCTCCACGATACATAACATGCAGATTGTTATCGATGTAGTCAAATTTGGTGAAGAGTTCCTCAAACCCATCACAACCGGTGCTTGCATCAACGTGAACGGGAAACTGGTGGAATCGATGGGGAAAGGACAGTCGGTGGAGGTACAGGCCACCGAGATAGAGATTTACGGGGAGGCCGACCCAACCACATACCCGCTACAGAAGAAGGGACACTCGCTGGAGTTCCTGCGCGAGATCGCGCACTTGCGCCCCCGCACCAACACGTTCGGTGCCATCTTCAGGATTAGACACCATATGTCGTACGCGATTCACAAGTACTTTAATGATAGAGGGTTCTTCTATTTCCACACGCCCATCATCACGGCATCGGATGCCGAGGGGGCCGGTTCAATGTTCGAGGTGACGACGCTCGATGTGAACAACCCGCCAAGGGATGAGAATGGGAAGGTCGACTTCAAGGAGGATTTCTTTGGTCGGCAAACCAACCTGACCGTTTCGGGTCAACTGGAGGGGGAGATGGGGGCCATGGCACTAGGAGCCATATACACCTTCGGACCTACCTTCCGGGCGGAGAACTCGAACACGCCGCGCCACCTGGCGGAGTTCTGGATGATCGAACCGGAAGTGGCGTTCAATGACAACAACGACAACATGGACCTGGCGGAGGACTTCCTGAAATACCTGATTCGCTACGCGTTGGAGCACTGCAAGGACGATATCGAGTTCCTGGCAAAGATGTACGACAAGGAGCTGGTAGAGCGGTTGCACTTCGTGATTGATAACGACTTCGTACGGCTGAGTTATACCGAAGGGGTGAAAATACTGGAGCAATCGGGGCAGAAGTTCGAATTTCCCATCTACTGGGGAGCTGACCTGCAGTCGGAGCACGAGCGGTACCTGGTAGAGAAACATTTTAAGCGCCCGGTAATACTGAGCAATTATCCCAAAGAGATTAAATCGTTTTACATGAAACAGAACGATGACGGGAAAACGGTGCGGGCGATGGACGTGCTCTTCCCGAAAATCGGGGAGATCATCGGGGGGTCGGAGCGAGAGACGGACCACGAAAAATTGATGAACTGGGTGAATAAGATTGGTATGGACATCAACCCCATCTGGTGGTACATCGAGACGCGTAAGTTTGGTACCGCACCACACGCGGGTTTTGGATTAGGCTTTGAACGGCTGATGCTGTTTATTACCGGTATGGCCAACATACGGGACGTGATCCCGTTCCCGCGCACACCCGGCAACGCGGAGTTCTGAAGGTGATTTAAACGAGGAGAGAAGTTGAATGAAGAATATACGTAATTTTTGCATTATAGCGCATATCGACCACGGTAAGAGCACGTTGGCGGACCGTTTGTTGGAGTTTACCAAGACCGTAGAAGGGGATGACCTGCATTCGCAGGTACTCGACAGCATGGATTTGGAACGAGAACGGGGCATCACTATCAAGAGCCACGCCGTGCAGATGGAGTATGAGTTAAATGGAAAAAAATACACGCTTAACCTGATCGATACGCCGGGACACGTGGATTTTTCGTACGAGGTGTCTCGTTCCATCGCGGCGTGCGAGGGTGCGTTGCTGGTGGTTGACGCGGCACAAGGGATTCAAGCCCAGACCATCTCTAACCTCTACATGGCTATCGAGAATAACCTGGAGATCATCCCGGTGATGAACAAGATCGACCTAGAGAGCGCCATGCCGGAGGAGGTGGAGGACCAGATCGTGGAGTTGCTGGGCGTTGACAGGGAAGAGATTGTCCGGGCGAGCGGCAAGACCGGCTTGGGAATAGAGGATATACTGAAGGCGATTATCGAAAGGATACCCGCACCGCAAGGAGATCCCGATGCACCGTTGCAGGCGTTGATCTTCGACTCGGTCTTTAATTCGTTCCGAGGGATTATAGCGTACTTCAAAATCGAGAACGGGTCGATTCGGCAAGGCGACCTGGTGAAGTTCATCAACACGGGCAAAGAGTATAATGCCGACGAAGTGGGCATACTAAGGCTCGACATGGTACCGAGAGAGGAGGTCACGTGTGGCGATGTGGGCTATATCATTTCCGGCATCAAGACATCGAAAGAGGTGAAGGTGGGCGATACCATCACCCACGTTAAACGCCCTGCCAAAGAGGCTATCGCGGGCTTCGAAGAGGTGAAACCGATGGTCTTCGCGGGGGTCTACCCGATCGAGAGCGAGGACTTCGAAAACCTGCGCGCATCACTGGAGAAATTACAGTTGAACGATGCCTCCCTCACGTTCCAGCCGGAGTCGTCGATAGCGCTCGGCTTTGGCTTTAGGTGCGGCTTCCTGGGCCTGCTCCACATGGAGATCGTGCAGGAGCGGCTGGAGAGGGAGTTCGATATGGACGTGATCACCACGGTACCCAACGTGTCGTACCACGTGTTCGATAAGAAAGGAAATATGAAGGTGGTGGATAACCCGGGAGGATTGCCCGACATCACGCTGATTGAACGCATCGAGGAGCCGTTTATCCGGGCATCAATCATTACCCGTACCACCTATATCGGTCCCATCATGACGCTCTGCCTGGGCAAACGGGGGGAGTTGATCCGACAGGATTACATCTCGGGCGACCGGATAGAGATCACCTTCGATATGCCGCTCGGGGAGATCGTGATTGACTTCTACGATAAATTAAAGAGCGTGTCAAGAGGGTACGCCTCGTTTGATTACCATATGCACGACTACCGCCCCTCCAGGCTGGTGAAACTGGATATCTTGCTCAACGGGGAACCGGTGGACGCGCTCTCCACGCTGACGCATGCCGACAACGCGCAGAGCTTCGGGCGGCGTATGTGCGAGAAGCTGAAAGAGTTGATCCCCCGCCAACAGTTCGATATCGCTATTCAAGCGGCTATCGGGGCCAAGATTATCGCCAGGGAGACGGTGAAGGCGCTTCGCAAGGACGTGACGGCCAAGTGTTACGGGGGAGATATCTCGCGGAAACGCAAGCTGCTGGAGAAGCAGAAAGAGGGCAAGAAGCGGATGAAGCAGGTGGGCAACGTGGAGGTGCCGCAAAAGGCGTTCCTCGCGGTGCTGAAGCTGGATTAACATGTAATTAAATCAAAACAACCACTATGAAACCGAAATTTATTCTTATCGCGCTGCTTCTCCTCGGTGGAGTAACGCTGGCCAAAGCGCAATACGTGGACCAGAAACGAATCAACGAGTTGGACACCGAGTACATCCGGGTGTGGTCCGACTCGGGACCCTTGCTCAGCTCCAAGATTACGGTGAGGGTCGACTACGGCCAAGGGGGACGAATACCTCAGATCTCGGACGATCGCCGTCGCCCCATATCGTTCAACGGCATGATCGCCGTACTTAACCTGTTGAGCAAAGAGGGGTTCGAGCTGATTCACGTGGTTCGGGATTCAAAAGATGAGACCGAGATTTTCTACCTAAAGCGGAAGAGGGATTCTACCCCTTAACCGGGTGCCACCGGGAGTAACAATTCGTGACCTTGCGCCAAACTACTTTCGGCTTTCGAGATATCGGATCAACACTTCGCTTTTCTCCTTCTCCAGCTTAAGTTGCTCGATGTTGAGCAGAAGGGTAGAGAGCTCGTATGATTCGCCGATGGCCCGTTTCGCACCGCGGGTCAAGGTGGCCGTTACCGTTCGGTTGCCGATAAAATGCGCGGTGAGCGGTTGATCCTGCATGGTATGAATAAACTGGGCCAACCCGCTCGCGTCATCACCAATGTAGCGCACGATCTCGTAGGAGCGGACGGATGTGTTAAAACGGTAGTTCATCCCATCGGCGGTAACCGGCCCGGTCCCCGCGAAGGTGTCGTCTTTCGCGGTCACTTTTACCCGGTTGTGCTTCACGTTTGAGGCGCCCAGGATGCTTTCGATGAAGAGGGTTCCCTTTTCACGCACGCCGGCACGCAAGCCATTCCTATCCAGGGAAGAGTGGTACGGGTACGCCTTGGAGTAGTATTCGCCAAATTCTTGGTAGCGACTGTCCCGAATGTAGTCGAACTTCGTGAGCATCGAGTTGAGCTCATCGTATTGCACGCGGAGCATGGAGTCGCAGTAGAGTATGTTTCTACGGTTTTCGGCCAAGCGTACCTCCTGCATCAAGGAAAACCCGGCATTAATCTCATCAAAAGCTTTAGGAAAAACGAGTTTTATGCTGTCAATCTTCAACTTAGCCAGAGCATAGTTGCCTTCCGTGTAAGCACTCCTTGCTTCCGAAAGGTACTCCTTCGCCCCCCGGCTTTTCCCCGAACAGGAGAAAAACAGAAGAGCAAAAATGAATAGAATCGTGGTTTGAACAGAAAAACGCATCACTGAAATAGCCTTTTAAAATCGATACTTCATGACAAATTTACGAATATATTCCTCATATAATCGCTTTTGAGGCACAATTATTGTAATTTTGCAATTAGTAACAGATAAAATGCCTTTTCACGAGGAATTCACCAAAGAACGTACGAGAGAATGAATATACCGCGAGACGAGATAATAAGATATTTGGAGAAACCCATCTTCAGGATGATAGCTGAAGCGGCCGACGAGTTACAGGTAGAGTGCTACCTGATAGGAGGGTCGGTTCGTGATTTCTTCCTCTACCGACCCTCGACAGACCTTGATATCGTGGCGGTGGGTAGCGGTATTGAACTGGCGGAACGGGTGGCCCTGAAAATAGGCGAGGAGAGGGGCAAGAAAATTCCCGTCAAGGTCTTTAAAATGTTTGGTACGGCCCAATTGAAACAGGGCGGGTACGAGATCGAGTTCGTGGGCGCTAGAAAGGAGTCCTACCGGCACGACTCACGTAAACCGGTAATAGAAGATGGCACGTTGCAAGAGGACCAGGAACGGAGGGACTTCACGATAAACGCCATGGCGTTTTGCCTTAACCGAGAGCGATACGGTGAGCTGCTTGACCCGTTTAACGGGTTGCAGGACTTGCAGGACCTGATTATACGCACCCCGAGGGAACCGGGTATCACGTTTAGCGATGATCCCTTGCGCATGATGCGCGCCGTACGGTTTGCCTCGCAACTGGGCTTCGATATTCACCCCGACACGTTCGACGCCATTTGGGAAAACCGGGAGCGGATAGAGATCGTCTCGATGGAGCGGGTGACGGACGAGCTGAACAAGATCATCTTATCGTCCAAACCTTCCGTTGGTTTCGTCTTGCTGGAGAAGACGGGACTGCTGGAGATCATTTTCCCGGAGCTCTACGCGCTGAAAGGGGCGGAGACGAAAGATGGGGTGGGACACAAGGACAACTTTTACCACACGCTGGCCGTGTTGGACAATATCGCCAAGAAGAGCGACGACCTCTGGCTTCGGTGGGCGGCGCTCCTGCACGATATTGGGAAACCGGCCACCAAGCGGTGGGATCCCCGGCTAGGGTGGACCTTTCATAACCACAATTACGTGGGGGAGAAGATGGTACCGAGGATTTTCAGGCGTATGAAGTTGCCGCTGAACGAGAAGATGAAGTATACCAGAAAGATGGTCTCGCTGCATATGCGCCCCATGCAACTGGTGGAAGAGGAGGTGACCGACTCCGCGGTGAGACGGCTGCTATTCGACGCGGGCGATGATATCGAGGACTTGATGACGCTGTGCGAGGCCGATATCACCTCGAAAAACCCGGTCAAGGTGCGCCGTTTCATACACAATTTCTGGATTGTGCGCCGGAAGCTGAAAGAGATTGAAGAGAAAGACCGGATCAGGAACTTTCAGCCCCCGGTGGATGGGAACGAGATCATGGAGCTGTTCAACCTGCCGCCGGGTCGGGAGGTGGGGCTGCTGAAATCGGCCATTAAGGATGCGATCTTAGATGGGGTGATTCCCAACGAGCGCGACGCCGCGTATCAATTCATGCTGGAAAAGGCAAGGGAGATGAACCTAACGCCCAATTAAGTTTTTTTGCCTTATTATTTCCGATTAAATCCCGTTTTCTGCGATAATTTTCATTACTTTGCGGCTTTATATAGAAAATGGTTTAAACCTCTATGTCAGGAAAAAAAAAATCAGGTAAAAGAAAAATATCTGCCGTCCGCTTTTTAAACGCGAAGATCACCTCCACGATCAGCATTTCGCTCGTGCTGGTGCTCTTGGGCATTACCCTTCTAATCCTTTTCATGGGAAACGGCCTATCGAGGTTCGTCAAGGAGAACATGAGCTTTAACGTGATGCTCTCATCCAACGTGAGCGATGCCGAGATTGCCCGTGTCCGTAAAAACTTGGACGCGCAGCCGTTCGTGCTATCGTCTCGTTATATTAGCAAGGAGGAGGCGAAAGAGCAACTGATTAAGGATTTGGGGGAGGACCCGGAAGAGTTGCTGGGCTACAACCCGGCGCAGGACTGCATCGAGATTTTCTTGCACTCGGAGTACGCGAACAGCGACAGCATTGCCATGATCAACCGGGTAATCCGGCAGGAGAACAACGTGACCGATCTGCTTTATCAGCAGGAGGCCATCGACTTGATCAACGAGAACTTGTCGAAGGTGATGGTGGTCTTGCTCTTCTTGGCCGTCGTGTTGCTGTTCATATCGTTCACGCTTATCCGAAATACCATCCGGTTAAGCGTTTACGCGAAACGATTCCTCATCAACACGATGAAGCTGGTGGGGGCAACCAGCGCGTTTATCCGGAAACCCTTCGTGGTGAATAATATCGTCACGGGTATCGTGGCCGGCGTGATTGCTGACCTGGTGATTCTTGGCCTACTGCTCATCTTTAACAAGGAGTACGCTGATATCCGGTTGATCGTTTCGGACTTGTACCTCGCGATCACGTTTGCCCTGGTTATCGTGCTGGGCGTCGTGATCTCGATGATCGCTACCGCCTTCGCGGTGAACCGGTATTTGAAGATGGATTCGGACAATCTCTATTACGTGTAACTAATTGCCTATATATGTCTCAAAAAAGTTTTGCTTTAGGAAAAATAAACCTTATCATTTGCGGCATTGCCGTGCTGCTGATTGTCGTAGGTTTCGTGCTGATGACGGGACCCGGCACAACTTTTCAGGATGGCTTTGAACCGGATATCTTTAGCACACGACGGATTAAAGTGGCACCCATCGTCTGCTTGACGGGGTTCGTGCTGATGGTGGCCGGCATCCTGTACCCTTCGAAAGAGAAAACGAAAGAACCGGAAAAATAACCCTACACTATCCTTTCAAGCTGTTTTCGAATGAGTATTATCGAGGCGATCATCCTTGGAATCGTACAAGGATTAACGGAGTACCTACCCGTGAGCAGCAGCGGCCATTTGACTATTGGCTCCGCGCTGTTTGGCATCGAGGCCGAAGAGAACCTCACGTTTGCCGTGGTGGTGCATATCGCCACGGTGTTTAGCACGTTAACCGTGCTATGGAGAGAGGTGATGGGACTCATCAAAGGGTTTTTCAAGGGCCTTTTCACCTGGAAGATGAATAGCGAAACACGTTACGTGGTTAATATCATCATTTCGATGATACCGATAGCCATTGTTGGGTTCTTCTTTAAAGAGCAGGTGGAGGCGATCTTTACTTCCGGTCTTCTTCTCGTGGGATGTATGCTTCTGCTGACGGCCTTTCTTTTGTCGTTTTCGTATTACTATCGGCCTCGCGAGAAAGAAGTAATCGGGAAGCTGGATGCCCTTATCATAGGGATTTCGCAAGCTATCGCGGTCGTCCCGGGCTTGTCGAGGTCAGGAACAACCATCGCTACCGGCTTGTTGCTAGGCAATAAAAAGGAGCAGTTGGCACAATTCTCGTTCCTGATGGTGATCCTCCCCATTCTTGGGGAGGCGCTGCTGAACACCATTAAGATCGCTCAAGGAGGCGATGTTTTGGGAGGCATACCCCCCGCTTCATTGATGGCCGGTTTCGTGGCCGCTTTCGTGGCGGGTGCCATCGCTTGCAAGTGGATGATCAATATAGTGAAAAGGGGCAAACTAATCTATTTTGCCATCTATTGCGCCGTCGTGGGAATGGCTACGGTACTTTTTACCCTCTTTTCGAAGTAAGCGAATGGATTTTATACGTGGTGAAATTTTATACATTAACAAGCCGCTCACCTGGACGTCGTTCCAGTTGGTGCGGGTCGTGCGGGCCAAGATTTGCCAGAGACTGAACATTAAAAAGCTAAAGGTGGGTCACGCGGGTACGCTTGATCCGTTGGCCACCGGTGTGATGATCCTTTGTACGGGAAAGAAGACCAAACAGATAGAGGGACTACAGGCCCTCGTGAAGGAGTACGTGGCCGAGATCCGCTTGGGTGCGACCACTCCTTCGTACGACCTTGAAACAGAGGTCGATGCGTTGTACCCCGTTGAGCATATCACGGAAGCGAAGGTGAGGGAGGTTCTCGATCAATTCATCGGTACCATCGAGCAGGTACCCCCCGTTTACTCGGCAGTTAAGGTCGATGGCAAACGGGCGTACCAGTACGCCCGCGAGAACGAGGAGATTGAACTAAAACCCAAATTGTTGGTTATAGATAGTGTTGAGTTGATTGCCTGCGACCTTCCAAGAGTGACCATCCGGGTAACGTGCAGTAAAGGCACGTACATCAGGGCGTTGGCAAGGGATATCGGTGAAACGCTCAACTCGGGCGCTCACCTTGTTGGCCTTACGCGCACGAGGATAGGAAAGGTCACGCTGGATCAATGTTTGGAAATGGACGACATGGATTCCTTTTTGGATAAGGCTATCTCTAGGAAATGACTGTTTTGTGAATAACGGTCACGGCATGATTGGTTTATTTTGGATACGTATGTTTAAACGTGAAATATAAATTGATACAGGATTTTGAAACACAGGATTTTGAAACGTATGAAGCTTTCGCAATTTAAGTTTGAGTTACCCGAGGAACTTATCGCGAAATACCCTACTAGACATCGCGATGAATCTCGGTTAATGGTTGTACACAAGCAGTCCGACAAGGTAGAACACCGTATCTTTAAAGATGTTCTGGACTATTTTAACACGAAGGATTTCTTTATTTTTAACGACACTATGGTGTTTCCAGCCCGCCTGTTTGGGAATAAGGAGAAAACGGGAGCGAAAATAGAAGTCTTCCTATTGAGGGAGCTGAATCCCGATCAACATCTCTGGGACGTGCTGGTGAACCCGGCAAGAAAGATTAGAATTGGCAACAAGCTCTACTTTGGTGAAAACGAGGAGTTGGTGGCCGAGGTAATCGATAACACCACTTCGAGGGGTCGCACCTTGCGATTTTTATATGATGGACCATACGAGGAGTTTAAGGAGCAGCTGTTCCAGGTGGGCCAAACACCCATCCCCGAGTACTTAGAACGACCAGCAGAACCGGATGATTTGGAACGCTACCAGAATATCTTCGCACGGAACGAGGGAGCCGTCGTAGCTCCTGCCGCGGGACTACATTTTAGCCGGGAGTTGATGAAACGGATGCAAATCAGGGATATAGAGTTCGGTTTCATTACCCTGCATAACGGGTTGGGTGCTTACCGGATGATTGACGTGGAGGATCTGACCAAGCATAAGATGGAGTCGGAACAGATGATCATCACGCGGGAGTTATGTGACCAGGTGAACCGTGCAAAGGCAGGACAACACAACATCTGCGCCGTGGGTACCTCCGTGCTGCGCGCCGTGGAAACAGCCGTGAGCACAGACGGGCAACTCAAGCCAAGGGAGGGATGGACCAATAAGTTTATTTTCCCCCCTTACGAGTTCACGCTTGCCAACAGCTTGATCACAAACTTTCAAATGCCTTATTCCACGTTGCTGATGATGGCGTGTGCGTTTGGCGGTTACGAACGGATAATGGATCTCTACCAGTTGGCTATAGAGGAGAAATACCGGTTTGGTGCCTATGGCGATGCGATGCTGATCATCGATTAACCATGTCTGAAAATGAAATGACCGTCTACTTGGCACTGGGCTCTAACTTGGGCGACAGGCTGCGAAACATCGAGATGGCGTATAAACGAATTGAAGAGCGGGTCGGGAGGGTAACCTCTTCCTCCGCTTTTTATTTTTCCAAGCCGGTTGGCTTTGAATCGGAACACGATTTCGTGAACTCCGCGTGCGAGGTGAGAAGCAACCTGGATATAGATAGCCTCTTCGAGGCGATTCAAGGGATTGAGAAGGAGATGGGTCGGGTTCGCAAGAGCGATGCGGGCGGCTATACCGACCGGATCATCGACATCGATTTGCTGTTAGCGGGCGATCGGGTCATCAACACCCCTCGGCTGGTAATTCCGCATCCCCGAATGCATGAGCGCGACTTTGTCCTCCTCCCTCTGAACGAGATCGCGCCAAACGCGATTCACCCGGTATTGCAAAAGAGCATTCAGGAGTTGACGGAGGAGTTGAGAAGTAAGACTGCTTTGTAGTACGAGACAAAAAAGTAGGTTGCATTATGGCTATTTTTGGAAAAGGGTACGACCACTTTTTGGGGTACGCGTTGAGCGGGGGCGGAGCTAAAGGGTTTGCACACCTCGGGGCTTTGAAGATATTGGAGAAGTGCGAGCTGAAACCCGACGTGATCGCGGGCACGAGTGCCGGTTCACTAGCGGGCGTGTTCTACGCGGACGGTTACCACCCTGAAGAGATCCTCGAGCTTTTCCGTGAAAAGGAGTTTCGAGAGTTCGCGGAGCTGGCCATTCCCAAAACGGGTTTGTTTAAAAGCACCGGTCTACACGGTTTCCTCAAGAAGAACTTGAGGGCGCAATGCTTCGAGGAGTTACAGGTTCCTTTTTACGCGGTGGCGACCGATTGGAATAGGGCGCAGATCGTGGTTTTTTCGGAAGGTGATGACCTAGTGGACGCGGTTGTGGCTTCCTGTTCGGTTCCCATCGTCTTTCAACCGCAGTACATTAACGGCGTGCCATACGTGGACGGGGGGTTGTTTAAAAACTTCCCGGTTTCGGTGATTCGCGAGCAGTGTCGGTACGTGATCGGCGTGAACGTGACTCCATTTATCCCGGTGGCCGAGAAAGATACCATTCGTACCATGGCCGAACGTACCTTTAACCTGATGTCCAATTCCAATACCCTCATCGATAAAACTCACTGCGATATCTTGATAGAGTCTAAGGGGATAGAGCGGTACGCCATGTTCGACCTGGATAACATGGACAAGATTACCGAGATGGGATACCACTACGCGGCCATCAAGATGAGTGAAAAGGAATCATGGACCATCGTGGAAAAATGTCACAAGCATTACCAGAGGCAAGAGAAAGTGAGAAGGCAGGTCCAACGACTGCGAAGGCTATAAACCCAATCAACAAGGATGCAAAACGAAAAGCTGTTTATTTATCAACTGCTGCCCCGGTTGTTCGGCAATCAAAACCCTACTAATAGACGGGATGGGACTTTGGAAGAGAACGGGTGCGGCAAGTTCAACGACATAACGACGACCCTGCTGGAGAAACTCAAGGAGAGCGGGTACACGCACGTCTGGTACATTGGTGTCCTAGCTCACGCCTCCACCACCGATTACACGGCTCACGGTATTCCCAAACAGACCCCGGGAATCGTTAAGGGTAAGGCGGGTTCCCCCTACGCGGTGCGGGATTATTACGATGTGGACCCGGATCTGGCGGAAGACCTGCCCAGCCGGATGAGGGAGTTCGAGGAGTTGGTGGCTCGCACGCACGCCGCGGGATTGAAAGTGATTATCGATAACGTGCCCAACCACGTGGCCCGAGAGTACCGGTCGATCGGGAAACCCGATGGCGCTAAAGATTTCGGGGAGGAGGACGATCCAACGGCCGCCTTCGCACCCCATAACAACTTCTATTACTTGCCGGGACAGAAATTGGAAATTTTGTTTCGTGAAACCAATTACCGGGAGTTTCCCGCGAAGGCGACGGGAAACGACTGCTTCACGAACCGACCCTCTACCAACGATTGGTACGAGACGGTGAAATTGAATTACGGGGTGGATTACCTCGATAACCAAACCGCTTATTTCGACCCTGTCCCGGATACTTGGTTGAAGATGAAGGATATATTTATGTTTTGGGCCGAGAAGAAGGTGGATGGGTTCCGGTGCGACATGGCGGAGATGGTGCCCCTTTCGTTCTGGCGCTGGCTTATCCCGCGGGTGAAAAAGCAGTTCCCGAGCACCCTTTTTATTGCCGAGATCTATAACCAGTCGGCGTACAGGGATTTTTTAAATACGGATGGCTTTGATTACCTGTACGATAAGGTAGGGCTGTATGATACCACGCGTGATGTGGCATGTGGCCACCGTCCTGCCTCCGATATCTCATTGGCGTTGCATAGGGTGGGGGATATCCAGCACAGGATGTTGAACTTCCTTGAGAACCACGACGAGCAACGGGTGGCATCGAACTTCTTCTTGGGTGATGGCCAGAAAGCGCGTGCCGCCATGGTGGTTACGGCATGCGTCAATAGCAACCCGGTGATGATCTACGCGGGACAGGAGTTGGGCGAGCGAGGGATGGATGAAGAGGGATTCAGCGGGAGAGATGGACGTACTACTATCTTCGACTACTGGTCGCTCGATACATTGAGGCGGTGGAATAACGGGGGTAGGTGGGATGACGCCCTGTTAACTCCCGGAGAGGTTCGACTAAAGGACTTTTATAGCCGATTAATTTGTTTGTGCAATAGGGATGAGGCGATCACCTCCGGGCTGTTTTACGACCTTATGCCGCCCAACTACCCTAACAAGGGGTACGACTCCACCTCGATTTTCTCTTTCTTGCGAGGGAACGATACGCGGTTGTTGTTGATCACGGCCAACTTTAGCGACCGAGAGCAATCGGTTTCCATCTATATTCCGTCTCACGCGTATCGGTTTTTTAACCGGGAAAAACAGATGGGAAAGGGAGTTAGGATAACGCCATTGTTAGAAGAGGGTAGCGAAACGCTGTTTTTTCGGCCAACGGAGCCCGTGAACGTAACGCTTCGTGCTAACGACGGGGGGATATTTGAGATTTCTTTCGCCTAAAGTTCTTAAATGAAGTTTATTATTGTATTTTTGCTGAAACGTTAATAACAAGGAGTTACCATGCAGAATAGACCGTTTAAAATTTTCTCGGGGAGTAAGTCGCGTTACTTTGCAGAGAAGGTGTGCGCTAGTTTAGAATGTCCGCTCGGGAATATGATCATTGAACATTTTGCCGACGGCGAGTTTTCCGTCTCCTACGAGGAGTCGATACGAGGAAAACAGGTGTTCTTGATTCAATCTACCTTCCCCAACTCCGATAACCTGATGGAGTTGTTGTTGATGATTGATGCGGCCAAACGTGCTTCAGCAAAATCCATCGTGGCCGTTATACCTTACTTTGGCTGGGCAAGACAAGATAGGAAGGATAAGCCACGGGTAAGTATCGGGGCTAAATTGATTGCCGATATGCTGAGCGCGGCTGGAATAAATCGATTGATAACCATGGATTTGCATGCCGATCAGATACAGGGTTTCTTCGATGTGCCGGTAGATCACCTTTACGCGTCCCGAATTTTCATCGATTATTTGAACGAGCTGAAGCGGAAATCCAACAACTTGGTAATTGCTGCGCCCGATGTGGGAGGCACCAAGCGCGCCAGCGCGTATTCAAAATTCTTAGGGTGCCCCATGGTGATCTGCTACAAGCTTCGGAAAAAGGCCAACGTGATATCGGACATGCAAATAATTGGCGATGTGGAAGGTATGGACGTGCTGCTCATCGACGATATCGTGGATACGGCCGGCACGATCACGAAGGCGGCCGACCTGATAATGGAGAATGGCGCCAATTCGGTACGGGCCATTGCAAGCCACGCCGTGATGTCGGACCCCGCTTCGGAAAGGGTCAATAATTCGAGCCTGAAAGAGATTATCTTTACCGACAGTATTCCCTATTCGAAGAAATCGGAAAAAGTGAAGATCCTTTCTGTTGCGCCCATGTTCGCCGAATCAATCATGCGAGTCTGTAACAACGAATCAATCAGTTCCCTCTACATTATTTAACCCTACCCGATAGCGTGTTTTTCCTTAATGGATTGTAGCAGACCTTCGGTTGCGTCCTCAAGAAGGTCAAGCACCAGCTCGAACCCCGATGCTCCGCCGTAATAAGGGTCGGGAACGTGGTCATGGTTGTATTGTTGGGAATAGTCGGTCATCATGGTAATCTTATCCAGCTGTTCTTTGGTGGAAGCATGTGATTTCACGTGGGTGTAGTTGCCGCGGTCCATCACGATGATATAATCGAATTTCTCGAGGTCGCTCTTCCGGAACAGGCGAGCACGGCTGTTAAAGTCGTAGTCTCTTTTCTCACCGTGCGCTTGCATGCGCTCGTCCGGCAGGTCGCCTTCATGCCACCCGGAGATACCGGCGGAATCCACCTCGATGAAATCCTGTAGATCGTTCTTCTCCACTAATCGCTTCATGATACCCTCGGCGGCCGGTGAACGGCAAATGTTGCCGAGGCAGACGAAAAGCACTCGAACCTTTTTATCTTCTGTTTTATTGGAATGCCTCATTTTTTTGAAATCTTGATAACCTTAACAATTCTCCGCGAAGGTAGTGGAATTATACGAAGTCCCCAAACTATTTATTACCTATTGGTATTTCGTGCCCACGGCACGGGAGGAGTGAATTAACCCCGCAAGTACGCGAAATAATGTTTTTCCACCCTCTTCGATAGCAGTTCGATGTTGAGCATATCGGATGCTTTGGAGATATCTTTCACCGTGCCATCCTTGTAAAGAATCCCGATGCTATCATCCTCTTTATTGTACATATCGGTTGCCATACAATCTGATGCCAGGAAGTAAGCAGCCTCACGTTTCGAAACGTTGAACTTTCGCATGTAATACTCCAGTTGTTGCTTTACTCTCTCTTGGGCTACCTCTTCTTCCGTTATCTCGATTTTGAAGAGTTTTCGGTTTATCATCCCTTCGCTCAACACCTGAAGGACGGTATCGGCGTGTGATGCCCATACTTTCAGGGCCGACCAAAGATCGTTGTCATCAAGGAGGGCAAAGTACTGCAACGCTTCACCGTGGTTCTCGAAGTCGGTCAGAGAGGTTTCGTTTCTCAAGAAGTAGGATAGGGCAGGGGAGGCGAAGAGGTGTTCCCCATTTAGGCTCAGTTCCTGGGCCCGTTTCAGCGTGTTGATCATCATCTTCTCCGCGGCGACCGCGGTTTTGTGAAGGTAGACCTGCCAGAACATTAATCGCCTCGACATTAAAAAGTTCTCTATGGAATAGATCCCTTTTGACTCGACCACCAACTGGTCGTTTTTCACATCGAGCATCTTGATGATGCGTGCCGAGCCTATATTTCCTTCGCTCACGCCAGTAAAGAAACTGTCGCGTCGTAGGTAGTCGAGGCGATCCATATCCAGTTGGCCGCTCACCAACTGGTGAAGGAATCGTTTGGGATAGTTGTCGGTAAAGATATCGATGGCGGTTTGTAATGCCCCGTTCCACTCTATATTCATCTGTTTCATTAGAAGGAGCGATAGGGTTTCGTGTTGAATGCGTGTTACCAGCGTGTGTTCCAGCACGTGCGAAAAGGGACCGTGTCCGATATCGTGCATCAAGATGGCTGCCAGCGCCCCGTTCTTTTCCTCTTCGGTGATCTCGTGCCCTTTCTCTTTGAGTGTCTTCAGCGCTTCTCCCATTAAGAACATGGCCCCGAGGGAGTGGTGAAAGCGGGTGTGTTGCGCACCGGGGTAGACGAACGATGTTAGCCCCAATTGCCGGATGCGGTTTAAGCGCTGTAGGAAAGGGTGCTGGATGATATCGTACACGAAATCATTCGGTATGGTGATAAACCCGAACACCGGGTCGTTGATTATCTTTCGCTTCAATGTCATAATTCACATATTTTCGATATTTTAGCTATTTGCGATTTGACTTTCACGATTCATCATTTATTTAGCGAACACACAGCTGGTTGGTTGATAATTCCTAATTGTAGGATCAGAGGTATTTTTGCAACATCGCTTTCATCTCCTTTTGCAACCTGTTCGCCTCCTTTGCCGCCGCTAGTGCGAAACCTTCCCCTTGATCGGCGTAAATGATCGCCCTAGAGGAGTTAACCAGCAGTCCGCACTCCCGGTTCATCCCGTATCGGCATACCTCTTCAAGGGAGCCGCCCTGCGCACCCACACCCGGGACCAGCAGGAAGTGCTGGGGTGCGATCTTCCGCACCTCTTCAAACCGCTTCCCTTGGGTGGCACCTACCACGTACATCATCTGCTCGCTCGACGCCCACTCTTGGGATACGCGCAACACTTTCTCGAAGAGCCGTTCGCCGTTTGCATCGGCAGTAAGCTGGAAATCAAGCGATCCCTTGTTGCTGGTGAGGGCTAGCAGCACCACCCATCGTCCTGGTTGGTTCAGAAATGGCTTCACGCTGTCTTCGCCCATGTAGGGAGCCACCGTCACCGCATCGGCCTTCAGTTTCTCGAAGAAGGTTCGGGCGTACATCTCGCTCGTGTTGCCTATATCACCCCGTTTAGCGTCGGCGATGATAAACTGATCGGGATAGCGCTGGCGGATATAGGCTACGCTCTTCTCCAGTGACATCCACCCCGCGGTACCCTCGCTCTCGTAGAAGGCGAGGTTAGGTTTGTAAGCCACGCAATAGGGTGCTGTGGCATCGATAATCGCCTTGTTGAACTCGTAGATCGGGTCTTCCCCCTCTAGGAGGTGTTGCGGTATCTTTTTGCAATCGCTATCCAACCCCACGCAGAGGAAGGATTGTTTTTGTTGTACCTGTTCAAACAGCTGTTGCTTGGTCATATATTCGTTTGATAAAATGGATATCGGTAAAGGCAAAGTGCTTGGAAACAGTATTTTAAAATGAAAATCGTAACTAATAGTAGAGGTTTATAATCTTGCCTCTTTCATTTTTTCAGCGTTTTCGGTCACCATCAGTCGATCAATGACCTCTTGAATCTCCCCGTTCATGAACGCGGGAAGGTTGTAGATGGTGTAGTTTACGCGGTGGTCGGTCACACGGCCCTGTGGGTAATTGTAGGTACGAATCTTCGCTGACCGGTCGCCCGTGGCTACCATTGTCCTCCTTCGGGATGCGATTTCACCTTGACGCTTGGTTAGCTCCATATCGTATAGTCGGGCTCGTAGCATCTTCATAGCCGTCTCCCTATTTTTCAGCTGTGACCGCCCCTCCTGGCAGACCACCACGATCCCTGTCGGTTTATGTGTGAGTTGTACCTTGGTCTCTACCTTGTTCACGTGCTGTCCACCGGCGCCGCTTGAGCGTGCGGTCTGAAAATCGATATCGGCCGGGTTGAGTTCCACGTCGAACTCTTCCGCCTCGGGTAGCACGGCCACCGTGGCCGCCGAGGTATGCACGCGTCCTTGTGTTTCGGTCTGGGGTACGCGTTGCACCCGGTGTACCCCCGATTCATACTTCAACGTTCCGTACACGTCGGTTCCGGTTACAGTGAAGATGATCTCTTTATAGCCGCCGGCTGTTCCTTCGGTGTAGCTAATCACCCCCGTGATCCAGCCTTTGTCCTCACAATAGCGAGTATACATTTTGTAGAGGTCTCCCGCGAAGATTGAAGCTTCATCGCCACCAGTGCCGGCCCGTATCTCCATCACCGCATTTTTCGTATCTTCCGGATCGGCAGGAATAAGTAGCAGCTTGATCTCCTCCTCGAGTTGGGGTATCCTGTTGCTGTGCAGCGTCAGTTCATCTTGTGCCAGTTGCCGCAGATCGCCATCCGATTCGTTTTCCAGGATGCCCTTTGCCTCGGCGATGCTGTCAAGGGCCGATTTGTATTCGTTTCGTGCGTCAACGATCTTCTGCAGGTCGCTGTACTCTTTGTTCAGTTTCACGTACCGATCCATATCGGCTATCACGGCGGGATCCGCGATTAACGTGCCTAGCTCCTCGAAACGAGCGACCAGGTGTTGTAATTTTTCTATCAATGAATTTTCCGACATCTTCTTTTATATCTTCTTTACTCCTACATAAACGGTTCAAGCACATGAACAGTTCACATGTAACTGAACTTGCCCTGTTTACTTTCGATAAGCACCTCTTTTTTGTCTGACTTTTCAACGTGTCCCACGATTTGCGCATCCACGTTAAACGAGCGAGAGATATCGATGATCCGCTGGGCGTACGCCTCAGGCAAGTAAAGCTCCATACGGTGCCCCATGTTGAATACCCGGTACATCTCTTTCCAGTCGGTTCGCGACTGTTCCTGGATGAGTTGGAAAAGCTGTGGGGTAGGAAACAGGTTGTTCTTAACCGCCCGCAACCCATCTTTTAAAAAGTGCAACACCTTGGTTTGCGCACCACCAGAACAATGAACCATTCCGTGAATTTTTCCTCTTAATTCTCTTAATATCAACGATATAATTGGAGCATAGGTGCGGGTAGGGGATAGTACAAGCTTTCCAGCGTCCAGACCAAGTCCTTCGATGGTCTCT
This sequence comes from Fermentimonas sp., assembly GCA_050951125.1. Classification (GTDB taxonomy): domain Bacteria; phylum Bacteroidota; class Bacteroidia; order Bacteroidales; family Dysgonomonadaceae; genus Proteiniphilum. The sequence continues at coordinate 190,287 of JBMNIR010000007.1, forward strand.
GTCAACTTCAGGTTGCCGGAATAAACCAAGTGGTCCGGGATGGATGGGTCGTAACTCTCCGGGTATTTTTCCGCCAGGTAGTGTGCGAACAGGTCGTGCCGAGCCGAGGTGAGCCCGTTACTGCCCATACCGCCATTATATTCCTCCTCGTACGTGGCTTGTCCCGATGAGGAGAGTCCCACGATCACGTCACCTGCCTGTACGCGTGCGTTATCGATCACGTTTGCACGCCGCATCCTGCAGGTAACCGTGCTATCCACGATGATGGTGCGTACCAGGTCACCCACATCTGCCGTCTCGCCGCCGGTGGGGTAAACACGCACGCCCATAGCCGTAAGCTTTTCGCATAACTCGTTGGTTCCATTGATGATAGCGGCAATTACCTCACCCGGGATAAGGTGCTTATTGCGGCCAATGGTGGAAGAAACCAGGATATTGTCCGTGGCACCCACGCACAGCAAGTCATCCACATTCATGATCAACGCATCTTGCGCGATCCCTTTCCATACTGACAGGTCTCCCGTCTCCTTCCAGTACACGTAGGCAAGCGAGGATTTGGTGCCAGCCCCGTCAGCGTGCATTACGTTGCAATAGGCCGAGTCGTTACCTAGGTAATCCGGTACGATTTTACAAAAAGCATTGGGGTACAATCCCTTATCGCTATTTTTTATTGCCGCGTGTACCTCTTCCTTCGTCGCGGAAACGCCGCGCTGAAAATATCGTTGGGTAGTTGCCATACGTTTTATCTACGTTCATTTATTTTTAAGTACCGCGTATTGTTCAACTTTCGCGTGTATGTTTTATTTTTGCTTTCTAGAAGAAACTTCCTAGTTCACAAAAATACAAAAAAAGATCGGAAAACACGTGTGATTAACCTCGAATGCGCTTGTCGTTATTATAAAGTATGACCAAATTGTATTAGCGTTACTGTAACGTATTATGACGTAATTAACATGAAGGTTTTGAACATGTGAAATTCCTATAATTACTATTATGTTTAATTGTTTGGGTATTATTGCACGTGTGGTGGTTTTTAGAGTGCAACGACTTTGTGGTACTACAAAAAAAGTGGGAAACAGCGTTTGGAATTCATCCTTCACGCTCTCCCCCACGTTAATCATCCGCCACACTAAGATAAGGACGGATGTTTCACATTCTGAGGTTAATTACTCCAGGTTAAGTTGACTCTCAACGGTCTGCAGTTCCTTTGACTTGTCGACTCCCAAAACGCTCAGGTTATAGTAGACGTTTCTGAGCAGTAGCAGCGCGTTTTTAATTTCACTTTCCGTGGCGCTTCGTTCTTTGAGTAATTTTTCCAGTTTTTCCAGTAGCGGTAGCGAACTTTGGTAATATTCCACTGTTTTATCATCGTTTTCCACCTGCTGTTGCCTATTCGTCAACATAGCGGTCTCCTCTTTCAAATTCTGCGCTTGGATAATAAAATTCCTCGCGAGATGCTCAAGTGCTCTTTCGCAATTGGGATCCGTTTCGAGTGCTTTATTGTATTCAGCTTCCGCACCCGCGAAGTCGCCTTGCTCGCCTATCAAAGCACCTTTCACGCTGTATAGATCACATCCATTTGAGGGATCGTTCTCGATAGCCTGGTTCAAGTACTCGATGGCCTTCGCGCTTTCACCGCTACGGATAGAGACGTTCGCGAGGTTCGTGATGAAGTAGTTGCTTGAGGGGAATTTAGTGGCTCCCAGCTCCAATGTCCGCATGTAGCTTGCCGTATCGCCTGAGTTAATGTACTCGCTGGCCATCAACTCGTACAGGTCGCTCTCTTTGAACGAACTGTTTTCAATAAAAGGTTCGTTAGTCGCTCTCTCTATCATTTTTAGCGCTCGCTCGTGGTCATTAGATTGGATAGCAGTGATAATAGCATAGTATTTAATGGTTTGGTAAGTGCTATCCAGCACGAACGCGTCTTTTTGACCAGCAAAGATGGGGAGCGTGGGAATATCCCAAAACACTTCGAAAAAGTCGGTTGCTTTTTTGTAGTCTCCCTGCTCGTTATAGTAGATTCCCCCATTGATGTAAAACTGGTGATTTGCACGGAGGATTCCGGCGATATCTCTACGAACTCTGTTTCTGACTCGTCCTTTGGAATCGGGAATCTCTGATAGCGAATCGGCTTTAAGGTACGGCAGGTATGATTCCATTAAGCCGTCGTACATCACCTTATCGTTAGAGGTCTGCCCCAACATCGCTTTGGTGCGCTCGTTATCGAACGCTTTGTTGCCAATGTCTCCCATCACCTTCCACGTTTCCGGATCTGTCGCCGTCTCCTCGTGCGAGGCGGCTTGCTTAATCAGCGTACGTGCTTCATTCAGATCGTCTTTTCCTAGCGATCTTTTAGCGTCTCTAAGTGCCGATTTTTGCGCGAAGAGAACCCCGGTCGAAAAAAAGGCAATCATAGTTAGGAGTAAAAATCTTCTCATTGTATTCATGTTTTTTTGTTTGATAATTCGTATTACAGTCTAATGTCATCGTCGTTCTCGTTCTCTTCACCGTTTACATCATTGCTTTCCTCACCGTTATCTTCCGCATTCACCTTGCAAACGGAAGCGATCTCATCGTTCCTTTTCTCCAAGTTAATCAGTCGGACACCCTGCGTGACACGTCCCATGATGCGAATATCGGAAATTTTCACACGTATTGTTATACCTGATTTGTTAATTATCATTAAATCATTGTCGTCCGTTACACTTTTGATGGCCACCAGCTTACCTGTTTTATCGGTAATGTTGATGGTTTTAACCCCTTTACCGCCTCGGCGCGTGATGCGGTACACCGGTTCGCCATCCTCGTCATTTAGCATGGTTCGTTTGCCGTATCCCTGTTCGGATACGACTAAGATAGTGTTTTCCGACTCTGGGGTCATGCAGATCATACCTATTACGGCGTCCTCACCGTCATCGTCCAGCGTTATCCCTTTCACCCCGGTAGCGGTGCGCCCCATGGGGCGTACATCCTCTTCGTCGAAGCGAATCGCTCGCCCGTTGCGGTTGGCCAGGATCACGTGCTGTTTCCCGTCGGTCAGCCGCACGGAGATCACCTGGTCATCTTCGCGCAGGGTAATCGCGTTCACGCCGTTTTGTCGGGGTCTCGAGTAGGCTTCGAGCAAGGTCTTCTTCACCACCCCATTCCGTGTGCAGAAAAGCAGGTAGTTAGAGTTGATATACTCCTCATCCTGAAAGGTTTCTACACGTACAAACGCGGTTACCGAATCGTCTGAATCGATGTTCAACAGGTTTTGAATGGCCCTTCCCTTCGAGTTTTTGGTTCCTTCCGGTATCTCGAATACTCGCAGCCAGTAACACTTCCCTTTCTGGGTAAAAAAGAGCATGTAGTTGTGGTTGGTGGCCGGGTAGATATACTCCACGAAGTCCTCGTCGCGGGTATCGGTGCCGCGAGCTCCCACCCCACCCCTGTTTTGCGTTTGGAACTCTGTTAAGGCGGTTCGCTTGATGTATCCCATGTGCGAGATGGTGATCACCATTTCGTCATCGGCGTAGAAATCCTCGGCGTTCATTTCCTCGGCAGAAAAGATGATCTCTGAGCGACGTTCGTCACCGTACTTATCACGCACCTCGATCAGCTCATCCTTGATCACCTGCATCCGGAGCTCCTCGTTGGTGAGGATCTCGTTTAGGTAGGCAATAAGCTTCTGAATCTCTTCGTATTCGGCGTGTAGCTTCTCCTGCTCCAAGCCGGTCAGCTGGCGGAGGCGCATCTCCACGATGGCGCGGGCTTGTACCTCGGTCAGCTCGAAGCGCTCCATGAGCCGCTGGATGGCTATTTGAGGCGTGGATGAGCCCCGGATGATGGCGATCACCTCATCGATATTGTCCGACGCGATGATGAGCCCCTCCAGGATATGGGCACGCTCCTCGGCTTTGCGAAGTTCGAATCGCGTGCGGCGCACCACCACGTCGATACGGTGATCCACGAACAGCTCGATCATCCTTTTGAGGTTCAGCGTTTCGGGGCGGCCGTTCACCAGGGCGATGTTGTTCACGCTAAACGACGATTGCAACGAGGTAAGCTTGTAGAGCTTATTCAGCACGATGCTCGCGTTGGCGTCGCGCTTGAGGTCCACCACGATCCGCATGCCCTCGCGGTCCGACTCGTCGTTAATGTTAGAGATGCCGTCAATCCTTTTATCCGATACCAGGTCGGCGATATTTTTGATCAAATCGGCCTTGTTTACCAAGTAGGGGATCTCCGAGATGATGATCTTATCGTGCGACTTGCCCGATTCGATCTCGGCTTTCCCGCGCATCACCACGCGTCCCCTACCCGTATCGAACGCCTCCTCTACCCCTTGGTAGCCATAGACGTAGGCGCCCGTCGGGAAATCAGGAGCTTTGATGTAATGCATTAACCCCTTAGTATCTATATCCTTATCGTCAATATACGCGATAATCCCGTTGATGCATTCGGTGAGGTTGTGAGGGGCGATATTGGTGGCCATACCCACGGCGATTCCCGATGAGCCGTTGATTAACAGGTTGGGAATGCGTGTGGGTAGCACGGTAGGTTCTTGTAGCGTATCATCGAAATTGAGTTGAAAATCGACGGTCTCCTTGTCGATATCGCGCAACATCTCCTCGGCCAACTTGTTGAGCCGAGCCTCGGTGTACCGCATGGCTGCCGGGCTGTCGCCATCCACGCTCCCCATGTTGCCCTGCCCATCCACTAAGGGGTAGCGCATGCTCCAATCTTGCGCCAAGCGAACCATCGCGTTGTATACCGATGAGTCGCCATGCGGGTGAAATTTACCCAGCACCTCCCCCACGATACGGGCCGATTTCTTGTGGGGTTTATCGGCGGTGTTGCCCAATTCGGACATCCCGTATAGGATGCGCCGGTGGACCGGTTTAAATCCATCCCGCACGTCGGGTAACGCGCGGGAAACAATAACGGACATCGAGTAATCGATGTACGACGATCTCATTTCATCTTCGATGTTAATCTTGATGATTTTCTCTTCTTGATTAATCATTTTAAACGTGATTATTCTCTTTCAAAAATACCTTATTCTGCTGATTTACAAGCGAATAGAGTGTCGATTGCGTTCTATCATTTCAAACTACTAAGGTACAACTTTTCTTCGATTTTAACAACAAAAACCCTTTTTACCTGCCGTGGCAATTTTTATACTTTTTGCCGCTTCCGCAAGGGCAGGGCTCGTTTCGTCCGATTTTTTTCTCTACGCGGATGGGTTCCAGCTTCCGCGGCTGCCGAGGTGGCTGCCCTCCCCCGCCCTCTCCTTGGTGACCCAGATTCTCCGTGTCGTCTTTCTGGGTACGGTACTTGCTGTAGTCGGTCTTCCTCTCAGGTGCAGCTTGGCGCACGCTACTCGGGTCCTGGATGGGAATCTGCCCCCTCATCAGGATCGATACCGCTTTGTAGTTGACATCATTAACCATCTCCCGAAAGAGGTTGAACGATTCCAGCTTGTAAATCAAGAGCGGATCTTTCTGCTCGTAGCTTGCGGTTTGTACCGATTGCTTTAACTCGTCCATCTCCCTAAGGTGCTCCTTCCAATTCTCATCGATCGTGTGGAGCAGGATCGATTTCTCGAATGCCTTCACCAGCGCTTTCGAGCCGGTTTCATAGGCCTCTTTCAGATTACAAGAGATGTTGTACACCCGTTTCCCGTCCGTGATGGGTATAAGGATGTTCTCGTACACCGCACCTTGGTTCTCGTACACCTGCTTGATGACTGGATGGGCAATCTCTGCCAGTCGCTCGGTTTTGCGTTTGAACGTTTCGAACGCCTTTTCCGTGACCATGTCAACCGCTTCGTTCGGCCTTATCTTTTTCACATCTTCCTCCTTGAAGGGGACGTCGAGGGCCAACACGCGGTAGAGCTCCAGCTTCATATCATCGTAATAGTCAAGGTTGTTCTCCACGATGTTCTTCGAGGTCTCGGTGATCATGTTGGCTACGTCGTTATCGATTCGCTCTCCCATTAGGGCGTGGCGGCGTCGCCTGTAGATCACTTCGCGTTGCGAGTTCATCACGTCGTCGTATTCCAGCAACCGTTTACGGATGCCGAAGTTGTTCTCTTCCACTTTCTTCTGGGCCCGTTCCACCGACTTGCTCAGCATGTTGTGCTCCAGTACGTCGCCCTCTTTAAACCCCATACGGTCCATCATGGTCGCGATCCGCTCTGTGGCGAACAGGCGCATCAGGTCGTCCTCCAACGAGACGAAGAAAACCGATGACCCGGGGTCTCCCTGTCGTCCTGCCCGTCCCCGTAGCTGGCGGTCAACTCGACGTGACTCGTGCCGCTCCGTGCCGATGATGGCTAGTCCACCAGCCTTCCGTACCTCAGGCGATAGCTTGATGTCGGTACCGCGGCCCGCCATGTTGGTCGCGATGGTTACCACCCCGCTCTGCCCTGCCGTGGCCACGATCTCGGCTTCACGCTGGTGGAGCTTGGCGTTCAGCACGTTGTGCTTAATCTTCCGAAGCGTGAGCATTCTACTCAACAACTCCGATATTTCCACTGAGGTGGTGCCTACCAGTACCGGCCGTCCTTCCGAGATCAAGGAGGATATCTCCTCGATGACCGCCGTGTACTTTTCCCGCTTCGTCTTGTAGATGCGATCGTTCTGGTCGTTTCGAATTATGGGACTATTGGTCGGGATTACCACCACGTCTAATTTGTAGATGTCCCAAAACTCACCTGCTTCTGTTTCGGCAGTACCGGTCATACCAGCCAGCTTGCCATACATGCGGAAAAAGTTTTGCAGGGTGATGGTCGCGAAGGTCTGCGTGGCCGCTTCCACCTTGACCCGCTCCTTGGCTTCGATAGCCTGGTGTAGACCGTCGGAGTAACGTCGCCCCTCCATCACGCGTCCCGTCTGCTCGTCCACGATTTTCACCTTATTATCGATTACAACGTACTCCACATCTTTCTCAAAAAGGGTGTACGCTTTGAGTAGCTGGTTGATGGTGTGTACTCGTTCCGACTTGATCGCGTAGTTCTGTAGCAGCTCATCTTTCTTTGCCGCCTTCTCCTCATCGGTGAGCGGCTCCGTTTCCAGTTCCGATAGTTGCGACGCGATATCGGGAAGGACGAAAAATTGGGGGTCGTCTGACTTACCGGTCAGCAGGTCGATGCCTTTATCGGTCAGCTCGATGCTGTTCTGCTTCTCGTCGATCACGAAGTAGAGCGGGTCGGTCACGATATGCATGTTCCTCATCTGCTCCTGCATGTAAAACGCCTCGGTCTTGAGCATGGCTGTCTTGATCCCCTGTTCGCTTAGGAACTTGATAAGAGGAGTGTATTTTGGCATCCCCTTGTAGGAGCGGAAGAGCAGCAATGAGCCCTCCTCCTGCACCTTGGGATCTTCAGAGGCCATTTTCGTCCTAGCTTCAGCCAACAGCTTGGTCGTGAGGTCTCTTTGCGCCTTCACGATAATCTCTACCCTCGGGCGGAACTGATCGTACAACTGCTCCTCACCCTTGGGAACCGGTCCGGAGATAATGAGCGGGGTACGGGCATCGTCAATCAATACCGAGTCCACCTCGTCCACGATCGCGTAATTATGCTTCCGTTGAACCAGGTCTTTGGGCGAGATGGCCATGTTGTCGCGCAGGTAATCGAAACCAAACTCGTTGTTGGTACCATAGGTAACGTTGGAGTTGTATGCTTTTCGGCGCGCTTCAGAGTTGGGTTCGTGCTTGTCGATGCAATCCACCGACAAGCCATGGAACATGTACATGGGTCCCATCCACTCCGAGTCACGCTTGGCCAGGTAATCGTTAACCGTTACCACGTGCACCCCCTCGTGCGTGAGCGCGTTGAGGAACACGGGTAGCGTGGCTACTAACGTCTTCCCCTCCCCGGTGGCCATCTCGGCGATCTTCCCCTGGTGAAGTACCACCCCCCCGAAGAGCTGCACATCGTAGTGTATCATATCCCACGTGATTTCGTTACCACCGGCCATCCAGTGGTTTTGATAGATGGCATATTTCCCCTTTATCTGTACGAAGTCGTGGTTGGCCGCCAAGTCCCTATCGAAGTCGGTAGCCGTTACCACCACCTCACCGTTTTGTTTGAATCGGCGGGCCGTATCCTTCATAATGGAGAAGGCGACCGGTAGTATCTCGTTAAGTTTCTTCTCATATTTATCGGAGATCGTTTGCTCTAGTTTATCCACCTGATTCCAGACGGCCTCCCTTTCGCTCAGTTCAATCTCCTCCATCCCGGCTTTTAGTTGCTCTATCTGCTCCTTTTCCGGGGCGACGAATTCGCTGATCTCCTTTTCCAGTTCTTTCGTCTTGGCGCGCAGGTCATCGTTAGAAAGCTTCTCGATCGCCGGGTATACCTCTTTAATCTTCTTGACGATCGGGTTGATCTCGTTGAGGTCGCGTTGCGCTTTGTTACCAAAAATTTTCGTTATAAAACTATTGAATCCCATATTTTTTATGTTTCATTTGCGTGATGTGTGCTTTATCGCTCCATGTAAAACTCCTCCAGTATTTCTGCCTTCGCCGCGTTGGGAGCTCGAATGCGCAGTCGATACGCGATGGTGGGCGCGATTTCCGTCGCATCGATGGTGCGGTTCACTTTGCCTGGTTTCACGTGATTCCCGAAGAAGATAACCGGTGCCATAATAGCGTTGCAGTGTCCTCTGTCACTTGTTTCCATCCGATCGTCTACCACCTTCCACCCCGGCTGTAGCTCCAGTAATAGATCTCCCGAAATCCCCTCGTAATAGCCGTTGCGGTAAAGCTGCACGTTTTGGTTATACGCCCCATGTAGCATCTGGTGGGAGGTGATAACATCTTGCACACCGGCCGACTGCACTAAGAACTCCGCCGCTTCCTGTTGGAACTCTTTCAGGTTGAATCCACTCTCCTCGATAAGTTTCCTATCGAAGAAGATCTGTTCATTGAAATACGTTTTAACCCATTGCACTCGGCCGTACAAGGCCATCAGGTACATGTTCAACAGGGCTTGGCTCCTTTCCGGGAAGAACTCGCCTCCGGAGGTTGTCATTCCTTCCGGGATAACCTCCTGCTCGTTGAAGTAACCGGTAGAGGCCACGAAAATCAAGCAATTTTCGATACCCACGGCACGCTCTATAGCGTCCAGCAAACGAGCCAATTCTAAGTCGAGGCGATAATAGGTATCCTGAATCTCAAGCGAGTAATTCTTATCGAGTGCTTCCGAAAAGCCCCCAGCGTAGAAGGTGAGTGCCAGGAAGTCGGGGTTCACCCTTTTACCCAACGTGCCCGACTCCAACAATCGTATCGCCATGTCATTCACCTCCTTATTGACGTAGGGCGACTCCTTGAAAAGCCGAAAACTGTTTCCCTCCTTGTTTCCAAGGTAGTGTTGAAAGTTGTACCGATTTCGGGTGTATGGAAAGGCGTAGTAGTACTCGATATCTATTTCCGGCCGCCAGGTGGTGCTCCCTATCGTGTAGGTAAGCGATTGCTGGCTCCGGTTATGTTGCTCAACGAGATGATGCTTTGACTTGTAGAAGGTGGTGGTAGCCCACTTGCCATTTTCGTTCTCTATCCAGTAGGCAGCGTTGGCCGCGTGACCACCCGACACGATCGCCTGCGAGGCGTCAGGTGCGAACGCGTACACGTCCGACTGCCCATCGGAGGCAATTTTCAGCTCGTCGGCAATGGTGGAGACCTTTAGAGGCAGCGGCGACAGCATCTCGGATGTGAAATCACCCATATAGTTGTTATCCGCGAAGGAGGAGACCACTTGGTGGGTTTCAACCAGGTACCTGTTCTCAGCGGTGATGCCGTGATACGAAGGGTAGGCTCCCGTGTAGATAGTGGCTATCGTGGACGCTTTGTCGAGGTATGGGAAATCGTAGCGAATATTGTTGTATACGAGACCTTCGTCAAGGAGGCGGTTGAAGCCCCGGTCGCCATAGATATACCTAAACAGCTTAAGGTAATCGCCCCGGAGCTGATCGATGGTGATGCCCACAACCAGCTTGGGTACCTCTACCAGAAGAGGCTGTGCGCAGAGCACCGATATCGATAAAAAAGCGACTAAAGAAGAAATTACTTTGCTCATTGTTTCAAATTGTCGTGAACCCTTTAAATCCCCCACCTTCTTTTTAGCGTTCGGCTTGACGCGTAACGTCTTTTTTTGATCCTCTCCTTCCTGACCATCAGCAGGTTCGTACCCGATCGGAGTACTAGGCAGAGGGCAAAGGGGATGGTCTCCGGTGGCAGTTTCTGAGGGATTAACCACCAAAGCAACAGGAAAAGTAGCACAACCGCAAAATTAATGAAATGGTAAAAATAAACGATCTTCTTGGCACAACTGGACCAGAATAAAAAGGCCGCAAAGAGCGCGATTGGATTGAGCCACGCGAGGTTCCAATTGGGATTGGTAGCGGGATGTTCAGAGAAGTACATCATCACGAAAACGATGATTCCGCCTAGTCCAGCTGCCCCGAATAGAAAGGTGTCAAACCATTGCAGCAACCTCATCTTGCTGAGTCGCACATTTTGCAATAGGGAGAACAATAAGGTTAACACCAGTAAGATGATTCCTGCTGTAAGCGGTGTAACGAGAGACCGATTGCCCGGCTGGTTGAGTTCCGGGTTACCGGGTAGTAGCACGCTTGAATGGCTTACTAAAGGGCGACTCAACGTGCTGTCATTTTGGTGAATGGTAGCTCCTTCAAACGAGTTCATCAGGTAGGAGGGGATGTACATTTTCTCCCGTACATCGATCTCTCGATCCGCATCGCTCCCGATGATCAGGTCGATCCCGAATTTGGTCCAGGGTGAGAGGCTCACGTGCTCGTGAATCAGGTGGCGGAAAGATTGCCCCTCTTGGGTGGGTGGGTACTCAATGGTGCCGTGGGTGTATTTCTCCACCATATCACGGGGGCGTGTGGCGCAGTTGTCGAAGAAGTAGTTGTACCGATATCCCCGGTTTTCAGGCAATGCATTGATTTGTAGTGCATCAAAAAGCTCCTGCTTTTCTTGGGGCGTGAGGTTCAGTTCCTGTTCCATCACCTCCTGCCCCTTATAGCCATACTCGAGCACGAATTGTTGATAGGTGGTCACGCCTAGCACGTAATCGGTTTCCCCCCGTACGAAGTGGTAGATGAAGCGGGGCTGCGATGAGTCGAAGTAGCCGTAGTTAAAAACGGCATCAACACCCGTGATGTCGTCCTGCACACGGATAGCCGTGTGGCCAAATAGGGAATAGACGGCTTCGTACCACGGGGAAGCGGTCAACAGGGTGATCCTTGCACTTTCACTCAGCTGCACCTGAGCGGTAACTGGCTGAAGGAAGAGGGCGAAGAGCGTGAATAAAATAATGGACGGAACTATCTTTTTCATTGAACCATTGTTTCCTAGCGATACGGATGCGGGTTGTGGCATCAACGAACAAAAATACATAAAATTGCGTTAGAATCATACTATAACATGCATTTACTTTCGCACGCACGTGTTTTTTACTTCCACGTTCACTTGAACTTTCACCCCGCAGATATTTGCAAAGAGCAAAAACAAACAACGGTGGCCCAAGTCAGGCCACCGTTATTCGATTCAGTATCTTTCGTCCCTCTATTTCTTCTTGCTTCGGTCTCCGTAGCGGCTCATGAATTTGTCTACGCGCCCGGCGGTATCCACCAGCTTCTGCTTCCCGGTGTAAAAGGGGTGGGACGAGCTGGTAATCTCTAGTTTCACCAAGGGGTACGTTACGCCATCCACCTCGATGGTCTCCCTCGCGTTGACGGTAGAGCGGGAAATAAAAATCTCGTCGTTCGACATATCTTTGAAAACGACCGGGCGATAGTTCTTGGGATGAATCTCTTTTTTCATATGCTTACTCCTTATTTCCTATCTGTTCTCTGTTTACCTATTATTGAACGGGAAACGGGTAAAATCGCACCTCGTTCCTATTTTTCGGGGGGCAAAGATAGTTCATTCCTTTAAAATAAAAAAATAATTGTGACCCTTTTTGCTTTAACACCAAAATATTTAGCATTTGGCTGCTTACCCCAACTGTTTCGTTGTGATGATATCGAAGCCGCAATAGGGTACCAGCACGTCGGGTACGCGAATCCCTTCAGCCGTTTGGTTATTTTCAAGCAACGCCGCCATGATACGCGGGAGCGCCAACGCACTTCCGTTGAGCGTGTGGCATAGCTGTATCTTGCGGTCTCCGTCGCGGTAGCGGCATTTCAGCCGGTTGGCCTGGTAACTCTCGAAGTTGGAGACGGAGCTCACCTCCAGCCAACGTTCCTGCGCCGCGGAGAAGACCTCGAAGTCGAACGTTAGCGCCGATGTGAAGCCCATATCACCACCACAGAGGCGGAGGACACGCCACGGCAACCCCAGCTTCTCCACCAGCGTCTGCACGTAGTCCACCATCTCCTGGAGCCGCTCGTACGACCTCTCCGGCTTGTCGATGCAAACGATCTCCACCTTGTCGAACTGGTGCAACCTGTTTAACCCACGTACATCCTTCCCGTAAGAACCTGCTTCGCGGCGGAAACAGGCGGAGTAGGCAGTGTTCCTCACCGGGAGTTCATCCTCCTCCAGGATCACGTCGCGGTAGATGTTGGTCACCGGTACCTCCGATGTGGGGATGAGGTAGAGGTCGTCCAGCCCGATATGATACATCTGCCCCTCCTTGTCGGGCAGTTGTCCGGTACCGAACCCCGAGGCGCTGTTCACCACGTAGGGTGGTTGAACCTCCAGGAAACCTGCGTCTCGTGCACTGTCTAAGAAGAAGTTGATTAACGCGCGTTGTAACCTGGCTCCTTTCCCTTTGTAGACGGGGAATCCTGCGCCCGTTATCTTCACACCCAGCTCAAAATCGATGAGGTCGTACTGTTTGGCCAAGTCCCAATGCGGTAACGCGCCTTCCGGCAGCGAGGGCATCACTCCCCCACTCCGTTCCACGAGGTTGTCTTCCGCGGACTTACCCTCGGGTACCGACTCGTGGGGAAGGTTGGGGATGGTGACCAACAGCTGTTCTATCCTCTCTTCGGCATCCTTGAGCGTCTCCTCGAGCCGCTTGGATGACTCCTTTAAAGGGCCTACCTTTTCCTTGGCGGCGTTGGCCTCCCCCTTTTTACCCTCACGCATGAAGGCCCCGATCGAACGGGAGAGCGAGTTTATTTCCGATAGCACCGCATCGAGCGAGGTTTGCGAGTCGCGCCGTACCGCGTCGAGCGCTATTACTTCGTCAATAATCTCTTTCCCATCGAAATGTTTCTTAGAAAGGCGACGGACGATCTCTTCGGGATTTTCGTTAATGGCTTTAAGTGTGAGCATATTGAATGATTCAACCGTGAATGATTGGCGCGAAGGTACAAAAAAATATCGCCGCGCTAACCCTCAACAAGCGGCCGTTAAAACAATTGAAAATGGATCGACTCCCTTAATTTCCTGGATTCCTGCTTCTTTTGGCGATAATAGCGGGCAATGTAATAGACCACGCTCGCCAAGGCACCCAACATTAAAAGGTCTTTAACTCTGCTACTCTTCATCTCTGTACGTTTGATTTAACAAGTAAGTAAAATGTGCCGTGCGTGAAAGTGCCGTGCATCTATTCTATTAGACGCGAATAAACGAAAAACGCTGCATGGAAAATGGAAAAAATTTACTCAACTTCTCCATTCAATCACGAGCACCCGCTTGGTTGCCTCGGTAACCCGGAAACGGTCGTCACTCCGCTCACCCACCACCCAAGCTACTTGATCGCCCGATAGAAGTAGCCATGCATCCTCTTTCTCTTTGAGGCTGAATTTTTTGTCCACGAAGAAATCGCTCAGCTTCTTCCTTCCCTTCATGCCAAAGGGGATGAACCAGTCGCCAGACTGCCACTTTCGAAGCGTCAGGGGAAACGTTACCTTATCAGCGTCCATGTATAGAAAGCGTGATTTTTTCTGAATAGTAACCGGCATCGCTTCCATTCTAAGGGTCAACTTCACCGGGAAATCGATATGTCCGACCCCCGCTTCAATAAGAAAAATTTTTGGCTCGGCACTTCCCTCCCCGAGCGGGTGCAGGAGCAGGAACTCCCTATCCTTGATCAACCGGTAGGATCCGCCAAAGAACTGCTTCCCCGGCTCGTCGTGCAGGCTCTCGAGGATATCTCGGATGGTGGAGGGCGAAAAGCCCAGTGGCGAGAGCAGTTCAAACAATACCGCTTGAGGGGAAGCGCACTTTTGGAGTAGTTCAATATTGATCTTGATCTCGTTTTTGCCCTTGTTGTTTTTCCCGTTCCCGTTATTACCACGGTTATCCTCTTTAATCTCGTTATCGTTCCATAACGCACGACGTGCCTCCTCGATCGACCGGTTGTAGAGCTTTTCCACCTCGGCCAAATTGAGGGAAGTGCGGTGGATCGCCTCCTTGGCTTTTGGGTTAATCTTTTCGAGCTCCGGCAGGATACGTAATCGGATAAGATTACGGACATACAACTCCTGTTGGTTGGTACTATCTGTCACGTACGGGATGGATATCTTGGCGACGTACTCCTCGATATCGGAGCGGGTGACGGACAATAGAGGGCGGACAACATACCCGTTCTTGGACGGGATGCCGGTCAATCCCTTGATGCCGGTACCTCGAATAAGGTTCAACAGCACCGTCTCCACCGAGTCGTCTTTATGATGGGCTACCGCGATCGCTTCCGCTCCCTGTTCCTGGCGAATCGTCTCGAACCAGTCGTAGCGCAGCTCCCGGGCGGCCATCTCTATGGAGAGCTTCTGCTCTCGCGCGTGGAGATAGGTATCGAAATCGATGCTCAACAGGGGGATATCGTGGCGCTCGCACCACCCTTTCACGAAGTGGGCATCCCGGTCTGATTCCGAACCACGCAAATGGAAGTTACAGTGCGCAGCCACGCAGTGGTAGTCCAACCTTGTGAGGATATCGATCAATGCCATCGAGTCGGCTCCACCACTAAGTCCCACGATGACCTTAGCGTTGGGCTGCAACAGTTTTTCGCTCTCTATGTATGTCCGTACCCTCTCAATCATTGTTCATGTATTCAAGTTTTCTGTTCCATGATATCTTTGGTGGCTTGGCAAAAGTACAAAATTGTCCCCACGAAACGGGGCGAAATAGCGATAAAAAGTGTATTTTTGCAGCAGAATAGATTTATAGCTTACTGTATGGTAGAAAAAATAGATACCCTTTTACAGGAGATCGAGCAGCTGACCCCCGCTAATCCAGATGCTTTGGAGTCGGCACGGGTCAAGTACTTGGGGAAAAAAGGAGTGATTGCCGCGTTGATGGACGACTTCCGTAGCGTGCCTCCCGAACAAAAACGAGAGATCGGGCAACGGTTGAACGAATTGAAGTTGAAAGCGACAGAGAAGGTGCGAACGCTCAAGGAGCAGTTTGAGAGTCAGGCGGTCTCCGACGTGGGGATCGACCTGTCCCGGACGGCATACCCGGTACCCTTAGGCGCACGTCACCCCATCTCCATCGTGAAGGAGGAGATTTGCGACATCTTTAAGCGCTTGGGGTTCTCGATTGCAGAAGGGCCGGAGGTGGAGGACGATTGGCATGTCTTCTCTTCGCTCAACTTTGCCGATGACCACCCGGCACGGGACATGCAGGACACCTTCTTCATCCAACACGATCCGCAGATCGTGTTGCGCACGCACACCTCATCGGTTCAGACCCGCGTGATGGAGAAAATCTCGCCCCCCATACGAATTATTTGCCCGGGGCGCGTTTATCGCAACGAGGCGATCTCGTACCGTGCCCACTGCTTTTTTCATCAGGTAGAAGCCCTCTATATCGATAAGGAGGTGTCGTTCGCCGACTTGAAGCAAGCGTTGCTCTTTTTTGCCAAGGAGATGTTTGGCGAAGGCACCCAGATACGGTTGCGCCCCTCCTACTTCCCGTTCACGGAACCCAGTGCCGAGATGGATATCTCCTGCAACCTATGCGGTGGTAAAGGGTGTCCCTTTTGCAAGCATAGCGGCTGGGTGGAAATTTTAGGGTGTGGTATGGTTGATCCCAACGTGTTGGAAAACTGCGGGATTGATTCCACGGTTTATTCGGGGTATGCACTGGGAATGGGGATTGAGCGGGTAACGAACCTGAAGTACCAGGTGAAGGACTTGAGGATGTTCTCCGAGAACGACGTTCGTTTCCTGGAGCAATTCCAGTCGGCGCATTAATGAAGGGCTTCCAGTATATCCCTTCACGCGTTAGCTATTACCGCGAACGGAGCTGAGCCTTTAATCCTAAGAGTGAAAACGAAAACAATATCACGAGAAAGTTAAACTATTAAACAAACGAATAATGATGCGAGCAAGATATAGTACCCTTTTGATGCTGTTACTCACTTTTTCTTGCGCCTCCGCGCAGAAGATTACCCGAGTGAACGCCATTAAAGCGAATAATTACGGCGTTATCTACGCCCTTCCGAAAACATCGTTCGAGATTACCTTCGTGGTGAAGAAAACTACCTACCACCGAGGCGAATTTTATCCCTACGCCCAGCGTTACCTGGGGATCGACAACCCGATCACGGAGAACGAAACCCGTTTCACCCTCGAGGATGTTTTGGTTGTCAACAAGGGCATCGCCGATAAAGAGAACTCCTTCATGGTCGAATTTCGTGGTAGGACGGTAGAGCCTTTCGTTTACCTCCGTGAAGATGGGGTTATTATCACGATTAACGCGGAACCGACAGAGGAAGCCCCCAAGGAGGAGCTCCGGCTACCCGAGAAATCGGTACCGTTAGTCAACCCGCGCCGTTTCCTCTCGCAAGAGACCTTGATGGCCGGTTCCACGGCGAAACAAGCGGAGCTGATTGCCAGGCAGGTGTTCGACTTACGTCGCAACCGCAGCGACATCCTTTCGGGGGAAGCGGAAAACATGCCTCCCGATGGCAACGCTTACAAGATGGTAATGGAAGAGATTGATGCGCAAGAGAAGGCTCTCACGGAACTCTTTTCAGGTAGCGTGGAGAGCGAATATTTCACAGCATCCTACACCCTTATCCCGGGTAAGGAGGATATTAACGGAGAGGTTATCGCCCGCTTCTCGGGCAAACTGGGCCCCGTGGATGCCGATAACCTGGCGGGGGAACCCGTTCGCATCACGTTGACGAACAAAACGCCTTCCGTTCCGCTCCAGCTAAACGCGAAGGAGTTGCAACGGCTCGAAAGCAAGCTCAGTGAAGGCATCGTTTACAACGTGCCCGGTAAAGCCGATCTGGTTATCGAGTTCCAGAATAAGATCTTGGTTAATAAAGAGGTGGACGTGGTACAATACGGCTCACAAGACGTGCTTGCGAGGCGGATGTTTGAGAACCAGAAACAGCCTATACAGGTTCATTTCCATCCTGAACTGGGTGCAATCAAGCAGATTATACAGTAAAGGTAAAGTTAAACTTTAACAAGTAAAATGAAAACCAAGCAGCTATTTATTCTTCTCCTGTTCCTCGCCTTGGGGTTAGGGCTGCTCCCATCTTGTAAGGGAGGGTTTGGTAGGCCCGGTAGTTCCGGGATCGTTTTCGATAGTATCGTGGCAAGGCAGCACGTGCCCCTTTTTCTAGTGAGCGATACCGCCCTGCCCTATTCCGACGTGAATATAGCGTTCACCTACCCCAAAAAATTCAAGAATAGGAAGTCACTCGCCCGGCTTCAACAAATATTTACCGGTACCTTTTTTGGTGAGGTGAGCTACGACACGCTAACACCACGGCAAGCAATGATACACTACTTGGAAACCTACACGAGCGAATACCGGGAGATTGGTGACATGTATAAAGAGGAGAAAGCCAAACTGGGAGATAGAGGCCCCTCGTGGTACTGGTACTGGCTGCAGCACACCAACAAGGTTCTGTATCAAGACAACGCTCTGTTGAGTTACGCCGTGGAGCAGAGCGACTACACGGGCGGTGCCCACGGATCGTACCACATTGCATACACCAACGTAGACCTCAAGAAGCTGGTCACGCTCACCGAAGAGGACCTGTTCCTGCCCGGTTATTACAAGCCATTGACCGAAAAGATCCTGCATCAGCTGATGCGTGAATACCATGTTGAGGAGCCAGAATCCCTGTTAACACATGGTTTTTTCACCATCGATGACATCGTGCCGAACAACAATTTCTGGTTGGATGATGAGGGTATCCACTACTCCTACAATCAGTACGAGATCGCACCTTACGCGATGGGTGTGATCAATGTGATGATCCCCTACTCGGAGTTGACTGACTTACTTATTCCTGGCGGGATCGTGCAGCGCTATATTCAATCGAAATAAGAGGGACCTCCGTCAGTTTTACGCGATATGCAAGAATTGGATCAAGAAAAAATATTGAACGAGTTAACCTCGCGGGACTACCAGTACGGGTTCACTACCAACGTGGAGACGGAGGTGATCGAGAAGGGATTGAATGAGGGTGTCATCCGCTTGATCTCCGCCAAGAAGGAGGAGCCCGAGTGGCTGTTGGATTTTCGCTTGGAGGCATATCGACACTGGTTGACGATGGAGCCACCCACGTGGGCGCACCTAAAGATTCCCGAGATTGATTACCAGGATATCATCTACTACGCCGATCCCACCAAGCGCAAGAGGCCGGGCAGCCTCAACGAGGTAGATCCCGAGTTGCTGAGGACCTTCGACCGCTTGGGGATCCCCCTGGAGGAGCAGAAGATGCTCACGGGCGTGGCGGTCGACGCGGTGATGGATAGCGTGTCAGTGAAGACCACCTTTAAGGAGACTCTGGCCGAGAAAGGGATCATCTTCTGCTCGTTTAGCGACGCGGTGAAGCAACACCCTGACTTGGTAAAGAAATACATGGCCACGGTGGTACCCTACACCGACAATTATTTCGCGGCCCTCAACTCGGCGGTGTTTAGCGATGGTTCATTTGTATACATCCCGAAAGGGGTGCGTTGTCCCATGGAGCTATCGACCTATTTCCGTATTAACATGGCCAACACGGGCCAATTCGAGCGGACGTTGATCATCGCTGACGACTGCTCGTACGTGAGCTACCTCGAAGGGTGTACCGCGCCCATGAGGGACGAGAATCAGCTGCATGCCGCCATCGTGGAGATCATCGCACTGGAAGATGCCGAGGTGAAGTATTCTACCGTGCAGAACTGGTACCCGGGCGACAAACAGGGCAAGGGCGGCGTCTATAACTTCGTGACCAAACGGGGCATCTGTAAAGGCGACCGTTCCAAAATCTCTTGGACGCAGGTGGAAACCGGGTCGGCCATCACCTGGAAGTACCCCTCCTGCGTTTTGGCGGGTGATGATTCGGTGGGTGAGTTTTATTCCGTCGCGGTCACCAATAACTTTCAGCAAGCAGATACCGGTACCAAAATGATTCACCTTGGGAAGAACACGCGGAGCCGCATCGTCTCGAAAGGGATTTCGGCGGGAAGCAGCCAGAATAGCTACCGGGGATTGGTGAAAGTAACCCGGAAGGCGGACAACGCCCGGAATCACTCGCGGTGCGACAGCCTGTTGTTAACCGACTATTGCGGGGCGCACACGTTCCCCTACACGGAGATTAACAATCCCACCGCGGTGCTGGAGCATGAAGCAACGACCTCTAAAATCAGTGAAGAGCAGATCTTCTACTGCAACCAGCGGGGACTGGATGAAGAGCAGGCCATCGGGCTTATCGTGAACGGCTACGTGAAGGAGGTGGTGAACAAGCTGCCGATGGAGTTCGCCGTGGAGGCACAGAAGCTGCTCGAAATCAGCCTGGAAGGCAGCGTAGGGTAAGCGTTTAAGCCACTTACCAATTCAAAGGCGGATATAAGGAACTTAACTTTCGCATGTAACTGTTTAATAGCTTTCAGGCTCGACTTGCGCAAATTTCGTGACCCATCTACCGCTTGATTGCTAAAAGAAAAGAACTCAGCTTCGCTGCACTTTTGCTCGCAACGGCATAACACGAACAAGTTCGTTTTCTGCTCGTCTTGCTTAACGCAAAAGTTCACTAACGCTTCAAACAGCTTTCCTTTTTTAACGCAATCTTCGCTGGATGTGTTCCCACGAAAGTTTACGAGGTCTTCGCCCTGAAAGCTCAAACAGTAAACAACATGCGAAAGTTAAGTAAAGAACTACCGCGCTATTCACCAATCGATGGGTGCCTTGCCGTGCGCGATCAGGTAATCGTTCGTTTTGCTAAAGTGCTTGTTACCGAAAAAACCACGGTGAGCAGAGAGTGGCGAGGGGTGCGGTGATTTAAGCACGAGGTGTCTCCACATGTCGATAGAGGCCCCCTTTCGTTGGGCGTAAGCACCCCAGAGGATAAATACCAGGTGGTCGCGCTTCGTCGCGAGCTGATGGATGGCCGCATCGGTGAACTCCTCCCACCCTTTCCCCTGGTGTGAGCCTGCCCGGTTGGCTTGGACGGTAAGCGTGGCATTCAGCAGCAAGACACCCTGTCTGGCCCATCGCTCCAGGTTTCCCGAGGTGGGCATCGGTTTCCCCAGGTCGTTTGCTATCTCCTGGTAGATGTTCACCAGCGAAGGGGGTGGTTGTACCCCGTCGCTCACCGAGAAGCATAAGCCATGCGCCTGCCCCGGTTGATGATAGGGGTCTTGCCCCACGATCACCACCTTCACCTCATCGAAGGGGCAACTATCAAACGCGTTAAAAATTAACCTTGCCGGGGGATAAATCGTCCGCTTGCCATACTCGTTCCGCACGAAGTCGGTCAGCAGCTTGAAGTAAGGCTTTTCAAACTCCTGCTGTAAATGGGTTTTCCAGCTCTCCTCAATTTTCACGTCCATACCGTTTCCATTAAACGAAGTCCAACTTTTGTTATTCAATGAATTTCACCTTTCATCGTCAAGCGAAATCCAACTTTTCCCAAAAATAGATGAAAAAAATGCTTTTCACAAGCGCAAGGGAAAAAAACCGGTTGTTTAACCCCACGTTAAAAAATTGCCCGGTAGTGGTGTTATCTAACAACGATGGTTGCGTGATCGTGTGGAGCAACGAGGCCAAGCGGTTGGGTATCCCCATGGGCGCCCCGGCGTTCGAGTACCGCTATACGTTCGAGCGGCACCGGGTAACGGTTTTTTCGGCCAACTTTCCGCTGTACGGTGACATCAGCCAGCGGGTGATGAATATCCTTGCCACTTACTCCCCTAACTGGGAGGTATATAGCATCGACGAGTGCTTTTTGGACTTGTCGGGTATCGAACCGCTTAGGGAGTACGGGCTGGAGATGCGGGCACGGGTAAACCGGTGGGTCGGCATCCCCATCTCGGTGGGTATCGCACCGACGAAAACCCTTGCCAAGGCGGCTAATCGGATCGCGAAATGGGAAACGGCTCGTGCGACTGGCCAACCAGGACGCGAGTATCCACAAGATGTGCCAAGAGCGGCTCTCTAAGGCGTACACCACCGATATTAACCAGCTCCTTGAAGTAAGGGTTTAGGGCGGTTTATAGCTAAGTTTAGGCATAAAACCAACTTGCTTTCATGTTTTTTCTTATTTTCGCGTGTAAGCAAACAGTTTTTCCATCCCTATTATGGTTATCACGATTATCATATTAATTATCACGGGGGCTTTCTTAGCTTGGGGGAGGTTTCGTTCCGATATAGTAACCATGTTGGCACTCATGTCGTTAACCGTTCTCGATATTTTGACCCCCCAAGAGGCCATCGCCGGTTTCTCCAATCCGGTTGTGCTGATGCTGGCCGGGATGTTTATCGTGGCGGGAGGCATTAATCAGACGGGATTGGCAAAAAAGTTGAGTATCCGGCTCCTGCGTCTGGGAGGTAAAAGCGAACTGTTGCTTTTCGTGCTCGTTATGCTTGTAACGGCGCTATTAAGCTCGTTTATGAGCAACTACGGAACTGTTGCGTTGTTATTGCCAATCATCGTGAGCATGACCCGTGAAGCGGATTTAAATGCCCGTCGATTTCTAATGCCAATGGCGTTTGCCTCCAGTATGGGCGGGATGATGACCCTAATTGGCGCACCACCTAACCTGATTGTAAACGAAGCGTTGATAGAGGCGAATTTTAAAGGATTGGAGTTTTTTACCGTGTTGCCCGTGGGTATTATTTTATTGGTCATAGGGATTGTTTTTTTATGGTTTCGCTCTTCTTTTCTTGAAAAAAGCGACCGCAACAAAGAGATTGCGCAACGACAAACGAAGTCTCCCCAGGAATTAATCAAAGAGTACCAACTGTCCGACAACCTTTTTAGGTTGCAGGTCCCAAAAGAGAGCCCGATCCTTCACACCCCGCTCAGGGATTTGGCTATTACTAACCACTACAACGTAACCATCGTTGAGATCAGGAACTACCAGAGTCACACCGATAAGATATTGAAATCGGTAAGCCATTACTTTGCCAATGCCGATACCATCTTGAATGTCGACGATTTGATTTACGTGGAGGGCTCTTTCGATGACGTGAACCGTTTTGTCGAAGAAAATGACTTGATTTTCGTGGATACCAAGCAGACTGAAAACAAGATTATGGCATTCGACTCCGAGATGAAGTTCGATGAAATTGGGGTGGCCGAGGCAGTTGTGCTCTCTAGCTCGAAGCTGATCAACCGTCAAGTGAAAGAGAGTGGTTTCCGGAGACGCTATCAGATCAATATTTTAGGGATAAAGCGGCAGGGAGAGTACATTTTACATCAGGTTCAGCATGAAAAAATTCATGCCGGCGACTCGTTGCTTATACAAGGTGCTTGGACCAATATGGACGAAATGGCTTCCGAAGAGTTGGACTTGGTCATCGTGGGGCAGCCCATGCAAGAAGCCAACAAGGTGGTGTTGGAACACAAAGCGGGCATATCGGCGCTCATTCTTTTCGCGATGATCATCTCGATGGCATTTAAGATATTGCCCAACGTTACATCCGTTTTGGTCGCAGCCCTACTGATAATTATAACCCGTTGTTTCAGAAACGTGGAGACGGCGTATAAATCCATCCGTTGGCAAAACATCGTTTTTTTCGCCGCTATGCTTCCCATGGCCACCGCGATGGATAAAACCGGGGCATCGGCAACCATTTCTCACGGTCTGGTAAGTTTAATGGGCAGCTTGGGACCCCACGCGGTATTAGCCGCACTCTATATAGCCACGTCGCTATTTACCATCTTTGTCAGCAACGCGGCCACCGTGATTATTTTCGCGCCCATCGCCATTCAATCGGCGGTCGCGTTGAACGTGAGCCCTTACCCGTTCGTGTTAGCCGTGGCCACGGCCGGGGTAATGTGCTTGGCAAGCCCTTACGCCACGCCACCCAACTCCCTGGTGCTGTCTCCGGGACATTACACGTACAACGACTTCATCAGGGTGGGACTGCCTCTCCAGATTATTTACGTGATCGTGATGATTTTCGCGGTGCCGCTGTTGTACCCGTTCTGATCAAGACTACTTGATAATTCTAGCCTTGTAAACGTTAATTTCGGGGATGATGACCGTTTTGTCTGGATTCAAGCAGTAGATGTTGTGGGTCCACCAGCTTATTTCACCCTTGGTATAGATAAGATGGCCCGTTTTCTCATCGTAATAGACCGATTTGACGTTGGGTTCGTTCGCGATGGGATGGAAAGGCTCGAACGTCTGGGCGTTTAGATCGAAGCACCACACTTTTGTCGATGTGGAGATCAACAGCTGATCCTCGGAAGAGGCATAGAGGTCATGTCCACCGGTCTCCGGCAGGATCCACTTTTTCTCCAGCTTCAACCCCGGGTTGGGGGTATCCCAGTCGACCAACGAATAGGCCCTGAGCTCATCGTATCCCAGCGCGTAGAGCAGCTTCCTTCCCTCTAGCCAGGTAACACCGTGACCGGAATAAAGGGAGTCACTATACAATACTTCATTGGAACGGTTCACATCGTATATCTCCAAGCTATTCCCTTTGGGAGCGATTGACAAGGCAACCGCTACCCGATTGCCCGGAAGGTACTCCACGGAGTGAGCGTTGGGCGTGAGGGCGTAAAAGAGGCACTCCTTACTCTCCCGGTCGACCATCACGGTACCGCCGCTGGAAGAGCAGATCAGGAGCTTGGTATGGTTGTCCACCGACTTGTGGTCATCCACGGTCCTCATGCGCCGGATCATCGTATCAGGCATATTCGGGATTTCGAAGGTATTTAACTCCCAAATGACCTGCTTCACGCTGTCGGCCGAGTTTACGAAATCCAGAATCATCACTACATTGTCCCCGCCGATGATCAATTCTCGGGGAAGCCGCGGATTGCACGATACCGCGACGAAAAGGAGCAGGGTAAAACACACCCCAATAATAGATTTACGCATTGTCATCGTTTTTTAGTTTAACCCCCTTTGGGGTTTGTTTCAATATGTTGTTCATCGTGAGCTGCTTGGTAGAAGCCTAAATACAAAAATAGATGAAATAACGACTTTCCACAAGCGTAAGGAGTAAAACCTATAAGAAATAATAAAAAATCCACTGAAATAATAAAAAACCGCCATGGATTAAACAAATGATTTAATCATTTGTTTAATTTGAAAAGAGACGCTATATTTGTGATTCAAACCTAAAGGTATTGGGTATGGAGCCGTTAACTACCGAACAAAAAATCATCAAGGCCGCCAGCAAGCTCTTTACGCAAAAAGGGTACGCGGCAACGAAAACACGGGAGATCGCCGAAGAGGCGAACATTAACCTGGCGCTGCTTAACTACTACTTCGGCAGCAAGGAGAGGCTTTACAAGGAGGTGGTAAAAAATAACCTGGGGATGCTTCTGGAGGTAATGATCCCGATTTTGTCGGACGAGAAGGTGTCGTTGAAAGAGAAAGTGGTGACCATAGCCGAGAACTACACCCAACTGCTTCTTGAACATGAGGAACTCCCCATCTTTATCCTTAACGAGTGGACGGTAAATGAGGATCTGTTCGTGGATATCACACGTGACGCACGACTCTTCGCGAAACCGGTGATTGAGAAGCAGTTGAAGGAGAACGGGATGGAGGTGTCCGTGGATGACTTCATCGCTAACCTGTTGAGTTTGATCATGTTCTCGTTCGTGGCCAAGCCGCTGATTATCTCGTCGGGATTGGTAGAAGAGGGAGAGTTCACCAACTTCGTAAACCGGCGAAAGGAGAAGATATGGGAATGGATGACCAAAATTAACCAATAAAACAAATGCTTATGCATGCTACAAACTTACCTGTCAGTACACGAAAAAACCAGTTTATCGGATTTCTTAGATTTATTAGCCTCGCTACGCACACTGTGCCCACTATGCATGCTGAACTTACCAAATACAGCAAACAACTCAAGAACATCGGGTTTATCTGCCTTGTCTGGCTTATCGGTGCACTCTCGCTGGTGGCAAAGGAGCAGGTTATCACGCTCGATCGATGCCAGGAGTTGGCATGGGAGAACTACCCGGCCCTGATCCGATACGGTATCATCGAGAAAACCAAGGAGTACACTATCGCCAATGCCAATCGTGCCTACCTGCCGCAAGGGAGCTTCAGCGCGCAAGCCTCCTGGCAGTCCGACGTGACGAAGATCAACCTGGATTTGCCGGAGGGGATGCCGCCCATAGAGGTGCCGGTGCCGGATAAGGACCAGTACCGAGTGATAGCGGAACTGAACCAGTTGATATGGGACGGGGGACAAATCGCGGCACGAAAAAAAGAGTTGGAGGCGGGTGCCCAACTGGAGTTGCAACAACTGGAGACGGAGGTGTACGGGTTGAGGGAGCAGGTGAACAACGTCTTTTTCGGTATCTTGCTGATGAAGGCGAACCTACACCAGCAGGGCACCCTGGAGAACGAACTGCAACGGAACCTTGATAAGGTGATGGCTTACCTGGAGAACGGATTGGCCAACGAGGCGGATGTCAGCACGGTGAAGGTGGAACAGCTAAAGGCCAAGCAACAACGGGTGCAGCTGGAATCGGCCCTCGAAGCGTACGTCCACGTGTTGTCGGTGCTCACCGGCGAGCCGATGGATACCGGAATGACTTTCGTGAAACCGGAACCGGGCACTGAGGCGACCATCCAAACGCTCCTGCAAGCAACGCGCTTGCCGAACAACCGACCGGAATGGGCGCTATTCCAAGCGCGGGAGAACGCGATCGATTCAAAACGATCGTTGCTCAACGCGAGAAGCCGACCCGTCATCGGGGCTTTCGTACAAGGTGGGTATGGCAAACCGGGACTGAACATGTTCGAGAACGAGTTCAAGCCCTATTTCGTGGGAGGTATCAAGCTCACCTGGAACTTCAGTTCCCTCTACACGAGGAAGAACGACCTAAGGATAATCAACCTGCAAAAGGAGGCGGTGAACGCGCAACGGGAGACATTTCTGTACCAGTTGGACATGGAGATCCCACGCCAGCGGGTAGAGATGGAACGATACAGGAAGACGATGGAGGAGGACGATGAGATTATTCAACACCATCGGATTATGCGGGAAGCGGCGGAGGCAAAGGTGGAGAATGGAACGTTGACCGTGTCCGACCTGATGAAGGAACTCCTCGCCGAGGAGGCAGCGAAACAGGCTAAAACGCTGCACGAAATACAGTACCTAATGTCGCTCTACGCGCTTAAAAACACGGTCAATATGGAGTAATGAATGGGAACTCATACGGTAAGCAGCACAGATGATTAATTTGAAAAAAGAAACAAATGAAACTAAACAGAATCATTATTTTGACCATACCCATACTTATGGTCTTCACCCTATCCTCTTGTGGCGGTGGTGAGACAGCGTTTGACGCGACCGGTTCGTTCGAGGCGACCGAGATTATCGTGTCGTCGCAAGCGAACGGGCTCATCCTGGAGCTGAACGCGGAGGAGGGTCGGCAACTACAGGAGGGTGAGCTAGTGGGAGTTATCGATAGCACGCAGCTCCACCTGCAGAAGCTGAGTCTTTTATCGAGCGCGAGAGGGGTGCGGGCGCAACAACCCGATATCCGTAAGCAGACGGCGGCTATCCAGGAGCAGATCAACACCCTGGAAAGGGAACGAGAACGGCTGGAGCGACTGATCGAATCGAACGCGGCGAACCAGAAGCAACTGGACGATATCGTGGCGCAACTGGAGGTGCTGCGCAGCGAGCTGGATGCCCATCAAACCGTGCTGAGACAGAGCAGCGTGCAGGTATCGGCGCAAAGCTCCACGCTGGAAATACAGATCGCCCAGTTGGAAGATCAGCTGGAGAAAACCAAGGTGAAGGCCCCCATTAGCGGCACCGTGCTCAACAAGTACGCGGAAGCGGGAGAGTTGGCCGGCATGGGAACACCGCTCTTTAAAATCGCGGATACCGGGAGGATGTTCCTCCGCGCGTACGTGACGAACGACCAGCTGGCGAAGGTGAAGCTGGGCGATGAGGTCACCGTGCGGGTAGATGATGGGGATGGCGGTGCACGCACCTACACCGGGCAAATTAGCTGGATATCTGACAAGTCGGAATTCACCCCCAAAACCATACAGACCAAGAACGAACGGGCCAACCTGGTCTACGCGATGAAGGTATCGGTACAAAACGACGGTTACCTGAAAATAGGGATGTACGGTGAGGTGAAGTTTGATTGACGGGGAGAGAGAACAAGACAAACAATAAATGTAAAGGCGAGGGCTAAGGGTGTAGTAAAAATATCTAACGAAGATGATTGTCGTAGAAAACCTACATAAGACGTATAGCACGGGGCTCGGCAAAAAGGGTAAAAAAGGCAAGAGCAACGGCAAAGGTGACGGTGACCGTAACGGTAACAGTAACGGCGACGTGAAGGCGTTGAACGGGGTCACCTTCCGGGTCAACAAGGGGGAGATACACGGGATTATCGGTCCCGATGGAGCCGGAAAGTCGACCCTCTTCCGGATTTTAACGTCGCTGCTCCTACCGGATGAGGGTCCCTCCAAAGCCACCGTCGCCGGTTACGACGTAGTAAAAGATTTCCGGCAAATCCGACAGATCATCGGTTACATGCCCGGCAGGTTCTCACTCTACCAAGACCTGACCGTGGAAGAGAACCTCAATTTCTTCGCGACGCTGTTTAACACGACCGTTAAAGAGAACTACCACGTCATTAAAGATATTTACGGGCAGATCGAGCCGTTTAAAGACCGACGGGCCGGTGCACTGTCGGGCGGGATGAAGCAGAAACTGGCCTTGAGCTGTGCGCTGGTACACAGGCCCACGGTGCTGTTCCTGGACGAGCCGACTACCGGGGTGGACCCGGTATCGAGGCAGGAGTTTTGGGAGATACTCGACAGGCTAAGCGAGCAAGGAATCACCATCCTGGTTTCCACCGCCTACATGGACGAAGCCAACCGCTGCACGCGCATCTCGCTCATGCAGGCGGGACGGTTTATGGCGACCGATACGCCCAAGGGAATCACGGAGAGCTACGATGAACTGTTATGGTCGGTAGAGGGGGAACGGATGCCTGCGCTGCTCGCCGAGTTACGCGCACACCCCGACGTGAAAACGGCCTTCGCGTTTGGCGACAATCACCACGTTACCGTAAAAGAGAGATTAAGCGTGGATGCACTGAGAGAATACCTTACCGGCAAGGGATTCAACGAGGTGCGCGTCACCCCGATAGAGCCTACCGTGGAAGATGCTTTCATGAAAGCATCCATGGAGGTGTTAAACGGTAACGAGTAGCTAAGCGGTGTTCAGTCAATGGGTATAGGATAACAACGTAGTGAAATTACAGGGCAAATCTTGAAAAGGCGCATGAAATTCACGCTTGATATATAGGTATAAAATAAGAACGAAGTGAAGTTACAGTGCTAATGGGTAACGTAATCGAAGTAAGAGAGTTGACAAAGCGATTTGGCAATTTTACGGCTGTGGATCGCATCTCCTTCAACGTGAAGGAGGGGGAGATTTTTGGCTTCCTAGGAGCGAACGGTGCCGGGAAAACCACCGCTATACAAATGCTGTGCGGGATAAGCAAGCCCAGCGGGGGAACGGGTACCGTGGCCGGTTTCGACATCAACAAAGAGAGTGAGAAAATAAAACGGAACATAGGCTACATGAGCCAGCGCTTCTCTCTTTACGAGGACCTGCGGGTATGGGAGAACATACGGCTCTTTGGCGGCATCTATGGCCTGTCGGAGAAGGTGATCACCGAAAAAACGGACGAGCTATTGGAGCGACTGGATTTCGAGAGCGAACGGAACACGATGGTGAAATCGCTCCCCCTCGGCTGGAAGCAGAAGCTGGCCTTTTCGGTCGCCATATTTCACGATCCAAAGATCGTCTTCCTTGATGAGCCGACCGGTGGCGTGGATCCGGCCATGAGGCGGCAGTTCTGGGAGATGATTTACGGTGCGGCAGAGCGAGGCATCACGGTCTTCGTAACCACGCACTACATGGATGAGGCAGAGTATTGCGATCGGGTCTCCATCATGGTGGATGGCAGGATCGATGCGCTCGATACACCCAAGGAGTTGAGAAGAATCCATCACGCATCCTCGATGGAAGAGGTGTTTACCCAACTGGCCAGGCAAGCAAAAAGAGTGGAGTAAAGCACGGGGATGGATGAAAAAAGAGCGTGCAGGAAAGAGATACAAGAAAACCGAAAACATAGCATCAGGAGCAGATGAAACAGTTTATAGCGTTCGTGAACAAGGAGTTCCGCCATATCCTAAGGGATAGGCGAACCATGCTCATCATCCTGGGGATTCCCGTGGTGCAGATCCTCCTGTTTGGTTTCGCCATCAACACGGAGGTGAAAGACCTTCACGTGGCCCTCTACGCTCCCTCGCCGAACAGTTTCACCAATGGTATCACCGAAAGGTTATACCAGAGCGAATACTTTACTTTCCGGGCCGAGCTGGACAACCCCATGGCGATGGAGGAAAGCATGCGAAAGGGGAAGCTCGATATGATGGTGCTGTTCGACACAGACGGGGAAGCGGTGCAGCTTATCATCAATAGCAGCGACCCCAACCGGGGATCAATCGCGGCGACTTACGCGACAGCCATCATCGCGGGCTATCAACAAGAACTGGTCGGGATCACGAGAATGCCTTTTCAGATAGAGGTGGAGAACCGAATGATCTATAATCCCGAGATGAAATCGGCCTACATGTTCGTGCCGGGCATCATGGGACTGGTGTTGATGCTAATCTGTACCATGATGACCTCGGTGTCGATCGTGCGGGAAAAAGAACGAGGCACGATGGAAGTACTGCTGGCGTCGCCACTCAAACAGGGCACGATGGTGTTCGCGAAAACAGTCCCTTACCTGGCACTCTCCGTGGTCAACTTCGTATCCATCTTGTTGTTGAGTTACTACGTGCTGAAGGTACCCATACAAGGCAGTTTAGGGACGCTCACCCTGATATCGGTGCTCTACATCTTCCTCTCGTTGGCGTTTGGCTTGCTGATATCCACCATGGTGCGAAATCAGATCAACGCGGTAATCATCTCGGCGATATCGGTGATGCTTCCCGGCCTATTGCTCTCCGGGATGATTTTCCCCATCGAGAATATGCCGCAGCTATTGCAATGGCTGTCCCATATCGTCCCCACACGATGGTATATCGATATCGTTAGGAAAGTGATGATACAGGGACTGGGATGGGCCGTGATATGGAAAGAGACGGCGATATTGATCGGGATGTCGCTCCTGCTCGTGGGAAGCTCTATACTGAACATTAAAACGAGACTAGAGTAGATGGAAATGCCATGTGCACAACGTGAGCCATGAGCTGTAAACAGAGAATTGTAAAATGTAACATAGGCAATCGCGAATAGGATGAAGACGTTGAAATTCCTTATAGAGAAAGAGTTCAAGCAGATGTTCCGTAACCCGCTCATCGCTAACCTGATCGTCCTCTTCCCGACGATGGTGCTCTTGGTCTTCCCCTGGGCGATCACCTTCGAGGTGAACAATATACGGGTCGACGTGGTGGATCACGGGAAAGGCAGCTACTCGCAACGACTGACCGATAAGGTGGAGGCGTCGCCCTACTTCATACTAAACGATACCCCACCCGACTACGAAACGGCCATGCAGGCCATGGAGAGAGGGGAGATCGATATGATCGTGGAGATACCGCATACGTTCGACCGCGATATCGTGAAACAGCAGTCGTCAAGGTTGGGGTTAGCTGTCAACTCGGTGAACGGTTCTGTAGGTCTCTTGGGCAGCAACTACATGACGCAGATCGTGAACGACCTGTCGAAGGAACTGGCAAGTGAACTGTTGCAGGGTACCCCCTCCCTACCCCGCCTCACCATTGAGCAACGCTACCGGTTCAATCCCCAAATGGATTATAAGCTGTTCATGATCCCCGGCTTTTTCGTTATCATCCTCACCATTCTCTGCGGAATCCTTCCGGCATTGAACATCGTGCTGGAAAAAGAGAACGGAACCATCCACCAAATAAACGTCACACCGGTACACAAGGCGTGGTTCATCCTGGCAAAGCTTATCCCTTACTGGACCATCGGGCTAATCGCCCTCATCATCTCCATTGTTGTGGCTTACCTGATTTACGGTCTCTGGCCGGCAGGTAGTGTATTCACCGTCCTTTTCTCGGGAATCGTCTTTATCATCTCCGTATCAGGCATGGGGATTATTATCTCCAACTACTCCGATACCTTGCAGCAAGCAGCCTTCCTGGTGATATTCTTTATCCTGATCATCATCCTGTTGAGCGGTATGTTCACGCCAATCTCCAGTATGCCGGTTTGGGCCCAGGCAATTGCCGCGATCAACCCGTTCACATACCTTACCAGCGCGATGCGGATGATCTACCTGAACGGCAGTAACCTGGCCGACGTGTCGACGAACCTGCTCATGCTGGCTCTGTTTTCACTCTTGCTTAACGGGTGGGCGGTACTTAGCTACAAGAAGCGGGGCTGACCACCAAGTGGCAAACAATGCCTTTTTTTATGCCTCAGGATTTCAAATCAAAAATTTATAATAAGAAGAATAGCGGATAATCATTATAATTATTATATTTGTCGGAGGGTATTTGCGGAAGAACAGTTGAAGTTCTTTCAATCTCATAACGCCCTCTGATGAACCTGTTTTTTTTAATTCCTCATGAATAAAATGCAAAAAATGAAACAGATAAAAAGTAAAAACATACATTATTTTCAACTTTTCGTTATCATGGTACTCTTTTCAGCTTGCACCACAAAAAGTGAATTTAAATCGGTACAAATCGGGATTTGCACGAATTTTTCTAACGGGGGAAAAATGCAACAGTATGGATACACGTATATCGAAGAAGGTGTTTCCAGGTTTTTAATGCCCACGAAATCGGATGAAGAATTCGATAAACTGTTGGAAGAAGGCGCTAATTTGCCGCTACCCGTCAAAGCTTGCAACAGTTTTATTCCCGGAAACCTGAAAAGCGTAGGCCCCGATGCCGTTCACGAAGAGATATTAAAATTCGCTGAGACAGCTTTCCGAAGAGCACAACGGGCAGGAGTGGAAATCATTGTATTTGGAAGCGGTGGTTCGCGTTTTATCCCCGACGGGTTCTCCCGTGAAGAAGCCCGGGCTCAATTCATTGAATTGGGACGAGAAATGGCACCAATCGCTCAAAAATATGATGTTACCATTGTTTTGGAGCCACTCAACACCACGGAGTGCAACTTTATCAATTCCGTGGGTGAAGGGGGAGAAATCGTTCAAGAGATTAATCATCCCAACTTCCAATTATTGGCAGATCTGTATCACATGAAAATGGAAGACGAGGGAGCTGAAAGTATCG
Organism: Fermentimonas sp.; assembly: GCA_050951125.1. Classification (GTDB taxonomy): domain Bacteria; phylum Bacteroidota; class Bacteroidia; order Bacteroidales; family Dysgonomonadaceae; genus Proteiniphilum. The sequence continues at coordinate 222,953 of JBMNIR010000007.1, forward strand.
TGCAATACGGGAAATTCATTAAGCATATACATATTGCTGAAAAACAGGACAGGGCTGTGCCCGGTACTTTCAACGAGGACTTTCGTCCTTATTTCAACGCCCTTAAAAAGATACGTTATACGGGAAAAATCTCCATTGAAGCCCGATGGAAGGATTTTGACGCACAAATGCCGGCGGCCATAAAAGCAATGAAAACACAACTCGATAACGTATAAAAAAACGCGAATAATTCTTGCTCAATTTTAATCCTTTATAATTTTCAAAATGAAAAAAATATTCAGTGTCCTGACCATCACTATATTAATAAGCGTAAGCTGTAAAGATGCATCTACACGCGTTAAATTTATTTCCGACGAGGCAAAACAGTCCGTAGAGGTATTTGTAAACGACATCTACTTTACATCGTTTATTTATCCGGATAATATGGAGAAACAGGTTCTTTATCCCATTCAAACACCTTCCGGGAAATTAATTACCAGAGGATTTCCTTTAAACCCAAGGCCTTTTGAAAGAACTGATCATCCACATCACATTGGCTTATGGTTTAATTTCGGCGATCTGAATGGGCTTGACTTTTGGAACAACTCCTATTCAATTAAACCTGAAAATAAAGACAAATACGGGTCTATAGTCTTTGAAAAAATAGTTGAAGCAAATGATAAGAAAGGTAGATTAATTGTTCTATCGAACTGGGTTGACAACAAAAAGAATATTCTATTGAGTGAAGAGACAACCTACGTTTTTGGAGGTCTGAAAAACGACATCAGGACAATAGAAAGAATTTCTGAGCTGACTGCCAAACAAAAAGTCACTTTTACGGAAAATAAAGAAGGTCTGTTGGGTTTAAGAGTTGATCGAGCTTTTGAGGAACCGACAAAAAAAGCGGAAACATTTTTAGATGCAAGTGGAAATGTAACGGAAACCCCAGTTCTAAACAATGACGGTGTTAATGGAGTTTACAGGAATGCTGAAGGACTAACAGGTGGAGATGTTTGGGGAAAGAGGAGCAAGTGGGTTGCTTTAAAGGCTAACAAAGAGGGTGAAACAATTACAATTGTCATCATGGACAATAAAAATAATGTGAATTACCCTGCATGGTCTCATGCCAGAGGTTACGGGTTGTTTGCTACCAATAATCTTGCAGGACAGGCTGTTGATAAAAATTCAGAACCCGTAAAATTAGAATTGAATCCGGGAGAAAAAGTTACTTTTAAACATAAGGTAATCATCGGTGGGAACATTACTGACAATGAAATAAATGAATTTTCTTACAATTTTAATAAACGATAAATTAAAAAACTAATAGACATGGGGACAAGACGTGAATTTATTAAAAAATCGGCACTCGGAGTGGCCGGAATAACACTGGGTAGCACCATGAACATGTCGGCGAAAAGTTATGCCAACATCATCGGTGCCAACGATAAAGTGAGGGTAGGAATATTGGGATTTTCCAACCGTTTCCGTGGTTCGCTCGGGAAATCTTTTCTCAAGTACGCGAAAGAGATGAATTTCGAGTTCTTCACCGTTTGCGATATATGGAATCGCCGCCGCGATGAAGGACAAGCCTGGTACAAAGAACAAACAGGGGGGAATATTCGCACTGCCCGAAATACCGATGAACTGTGGGAGCAGAAACCCGACGCGGTGATCATAAGCACGGCGGATTTCCAGCACGCACTTCATACCGCCGAAGCGGTAAGAGCCGGTTGTGACGTGTACGTTGAAAAACCGTTCGCCGAAACCATGGACGATGCCAACATCGCGCTGAAAGCGGCTAAAGAGACCAACAAGGTAATTCAAGTCGGCTCGCAACGCCGGAGCGGAACTAACTATCACGCGGCGTACGATTATATTAAATCGGGGAAATTCGGCAAGATCATCGCCGTGGAAATGACCTGGAATGTGAATCAGCCCGGACGTTGGCGTTTGCCACAGCTTACCAAGGAGATCCGTGAACAAGACACCGACTGGAAACGATTCCTGATGAACCGCCCGTACGAACCGTGGGATCCCCGCAAATACCTGGAGTATCGTCTGTTCTGGCCTTACTCTTCCGGTATTCCCGGCCAGTGGATGGCGCATCAGATTGATACTGTTCACTGGTTTTCCGAACTGGATTATCCCCGTTCGGTAGTGGCAAATGGCGGGATTTACATGTGGAATGACGGGAGAACTAATTTCGACACCATGACTGCTGTTTTCGACTACGGAGACAGTCCTGAAAAAGAGCCGGGAAATGGTTTTCAAGTGATATACTCATCAAGGCAAAATAACAGTTCAGGCGGAACCAAAGAATGGTACTTCTCCAACGGAGGCAAACTCGATTTGGATAGTAATATTGTCAATAGCGATGGAGGATTGAACGAAAGATTTGCAGGAGCCATGGGAATGAAACCGTTTATGCTCGACACCTTCGAATTGCCCAAAATAACCGCGGAAACAGGTGCTGATACAGGCTCTGACCCGTTAACGAATGCACACATGAAAAACTGGATGGATTGCGTGAGAGACAATAACGTGAAAACAAACGCTCCAGTTGAAGCCGGCTACAGTCACTCCATTGCCGACATCATGGTTACGGCTGCCCTGCGTACCGGACAACGCGCCACTTTTGACGAAAAGCAAAAACAGGTCATTGCCGGGGGAAAGGTTTTCAAATATTAATTGGACCATCGATGATCTCCTTGAACTGCTTCCGGTAGGTCTCCCCGATCGGTACTTGCTTCTTGCCGATAGCGATTCGGTTCTTTTGGATACTGGTTATCTTATTCCGGTGAATGATGTAGGAACGATGCACCCGCGTGAACCGGTCCGCGGGTAGTGTCTCTTCAAGCGATTTAAGGCTCATCAGCGATAGGATGGGTTTTGGATCGTTCTCGGTGTAGATCTTCACGTAATCTTTCAGCCCTTCAATGTAGAGAATATCCTCGTACAGCAAGTGGAGAAGCTTGTAGTCCGACTTGACGTAGAAACCTGACTTTTCCCGTTCGGAGGGGGACTTCTTTTTCGAGGCACCGGTTATCTCGAACCACGACAACGCTTTTTTGGCCGCGGTCAAGAACTCTGGAAAGGAGAAGGGTTTAAGTAGGTAATCGATCGCGTTGACTTTGTACCCCTCTACCGCGTACTGGCTGAAAGCGGTGGTGAAGATCACGCGGGTGGAATCGCCAATTACACGAGCGAACTCCATGCCACTCACCTCGGGCATCTGTATATCGAGAAAGATCACATCCACTTTTTCGCGGGCAATTTGTTTCATGGCCGATAGGGCGTTGCTGTACTTCCCCGTCAACTTCAGGAAAGGTATTCGCTGCACATACGACTCCAGTAACGATAATGCCAACGGCTCATCGTCCACTATCCAACAATTCAGTATCATCTGCACTCCTTTTTGTATCGATCTCTAACACGGTGGTATACATTTCGTCCTTTATTTCGGTTCGCCAGGTGTAGCTCCCGGGATAGAGCAATTCGAGCCGCCGTTTCACCAACTCCAAGCCGATTCCGCTGCCGCTTTTGTCGGACTCCGACTTAGGGAAGTAGCTGTTGCTGGAGACGAACTCTACCCTTCCGTTCTCATGCTCCACTAACGAGATATCGATGAGTGACGGTTTATCGCCGCTGACACCATGCTTGAACGCGTTCTCTATCAACGATATGAAAATGAGCGGTGAAATCAACGTCTCCTTGTCCTTGGAATAGGTGAAGCGGGTGTTAAGTTTCACGTTCTCGGATAGGCGGATACGCATCAGTTCAACGTAGTTGCGCATGAAGTCAACCTCCTGACGTAGAGGCACGTAGGCCTGGTTGTTGTCGTACAACAGGTGACGTAGCAGCTTGCTTAAGTCGACAACGGCTTGCTGAGCTTTTGGGGGATTAAACTCAATGAGGGCGTAGATGTTGTTCATCGTGTTCAACAGGAAATGCGGGTTAATTTGATTTTTAAGGTTTTGCAGCTCGGCTTCCGATTTGGCTTTGGCCAGCTCCTTTCGCTCGTTGTCCACTTCAAGCCAGCGGATGGTCATTTTCAGGGCCAAGCTAAGTCCCGTCATCAAGAAGAGCGAGGTGAAGTTGCGTACCACGAACGATATGGGCATTGCCCTTCTCCGCATGCGCCAACGAGGCATTACCTCAGGTAACAGGGCCGTCAACCACTCCCGACTGTAATGCATCAGGAAAGCGGTACCCACGATCAAGAGCAGGTTATAAACGATGAACTGCTTGGTCTTGCCCTTGAAAAGGAGTTTATCGATCAACAGGAAGTAGTTGAGGTAAAAAATGAACATGAACCCCAAGAAGTCAGGCAGGGAGCGGGTAAACAGTTTCCAATTGAAGAGCCGCTCGGAGTCCATGAAAAAGTAGGGAAGGATGAAAATCACTCCCCACAAGAGGATATGAACGAAAACGTTGTTCCACTTGCTTCTTTGGTTCACCTTCAACGATCGGGTCATTTATTCAGTTATTTGATTCCCTTATAGCCCGTCTATTACAGCCGACTTCTCAACAAACTTTTCTATTCGCCGTTTCTAACAGTTAACGTTCTCAGAGCAGCCTTTACCTCCCATGAGGCGGTGGGCCAAATCCTCTACCTCTGCCCATACCCCCTCCACGTCCATCACCTCTTCGTGGCGGCATCATATCTTCCTGCGTCGCACCACCTTTGAACATGGTAAACCGGTACACGAAATGCACCATGAAGTAGCTGGTGAGCGTGTTGGTCGTTGAATCCCGTATATAGTTAGAAGTCACGCTTCTGCTGATATTACTGCGTTGTTGCAAGATGTCATATACTTTTAAACGAATGGTACCGTTCTTTTGTTTAAAAAGTTGCTTCTGAATAGACGCGTTCCATAGCCACTCGTTCAGCTCGAACCCATCGGTATAACCAGAGTTGGTGGCGTAATTGATATCGCTCTCGATCGTCAGATCCCAAGGCAGGAAGATGGAAGCGTTTGCACTGCCACCATAGTTAACGTACTGCTGATCCCGTTGACCCTCTAGACTATTGGTCACGTTATTGAAGTTCACGTTGCCCCGGATACTCAGGTCGAACTGATCGGATCGATAATTCAGCCCCAACGTCTCCATCAGGTTGATCCGTTGGTTGAGGTTCTTCTCGATAACCGGCTCATCGCTCTCTTTCGTGTAGTAGCCGGAGAACCCGTTGGAGCGGCTGTAGCTCGCGAACGACATGGAGAAGATGGAGAACTTGATGTTCCTCAAAGGCACGTTGAACATCACCCGCCCGTTACTGTTCCAATTGCCGCTCACGTTCTTGAACGTGCTCTCCTTCCGTCCCGTGGAGGGATCGGTTATGGTAGATGAAACGATATCGTTGGTCATGTAGCTCATGTTGGCAAATGTTGTGAAGGAGCTGGCCTTTTCGGGGTTCGAGGTACGGTATTGGAAATGGAGCCGATGGCTGAAAGAAGGTTTCAGGTTAGGATTTCCGTAGCTCACGTTCAACGGGTCCGACACGTCGACAACTGGAGATAGTTGCATGACCGAAGGTTGATCGGTATTCCCGAAGTAGCGTAACCTCAGGTTGCGGGTACGATTCCACCGGTAATTGAATTGAGCCATGGGCGCATAGTTAACCACATTCTGCTTGGTATCGTGAATTTGTTTCGTGCCTATGAATGTCTTGCTGCGAGAGCTAGATGGCTGCACGGAAAAGCCTACCGTGTAGTCGTAATTTTCTCTGACGGAGCGGAAGTTGAACTCTACCTCTTGGTTCGAGAAATGGTTCTCGAGGCGCTTACTGTACGCTGAGTCTAGCACGGTGTAGTTTCCCAAGTCGTCCAACGAGCGGGTATCCTTATCCGATTCGGAGAGGTTCTGCCTGTATTGGTAGGCCAGCTGGATGTAGTTGTCTCTCCCTATCGGCTCCACGTACGAGAAGAACGCTCGCCACGAGGTGTTGTTGTTCGTGTTAGTGAAACGCTGATTGATGATGTCATCGGGGCGCGAGCCAAAATAATAGGTGTTGGATAGGTTACTTCCGCTGTTCTCTGAATCTCCCCGATTTGCGCGTAGCTGGGCGCTAATGACACGTCCATGTCGCCCAATTTGGCGACTGAAGTCGATGTTTCCCCCGAAGTTGGTGCCATTTCCTTCCGAAAAGTACTTGGAATCGCCTTGGTTAATAGTATCGCTGTCCGATTCGCGGCGAGTATAGTAGTCGCCCGTTTCGTCGCGCTTGTTGTTGTATAGCGACACGTTGGGTCGGAAGATGATGGTGGTGAATGAATCAGGTTCCCACTCCATGCGAAGCTCCATATTGAAATTCTGGCTCCGGTTGTTGGTCACGTTGTTCTCTTGTTCCAGCGTGTTTCCGGCGCTCAAGAGGTTCCGGGTAAACACGCCAGAGCGCACATCGTTGTCGGTGTACCCGTAGCGAACGTTACCACCCAGCTTGAAGTTGGGTGCAAACTGCTTGCTAAAGTTACCACCCCCGTTGGCCGAGGTGGAGATACCGTCTTGTCTACCGAACATCATGCCACGTCCTCCGCGTCCTCCACGTCCCCCCATGCCTCCGAACATGGACGTGGCTAGGTCGGAGAAACCGGCGTTATTGGTGTTATTGATTCCCCCTAAGAAGGTGTATTGATCCGAATCCTTCATGTAGTTGACCATCCCATTGGTCTCGTATCGCTTCTTGTTACCGTAACCCGCGAAAGCGTTACCGAAAAGTCCCTCCTTCATACCTGGTAAAACCGTAAGGTTGATCACATTCTCCTCTTCCCCATCGTCGAAACCGGTCATTTGCGCCATCTCGGTTTTCCTTTCCAGTACCTGAAGTCGGTCAACCATCTTCGCGGGCAGGTTCTTAGAGGCTACCTTCGGGTCGCTACTGAAAAACTCCTCACCATCCACCAGTATCTTCGTGATCTCTTTTCCATTGACCGTGATTCTTCCTTCGCTATCCACCTCCACGCCAGGCATCTTCTTCAACAGATCTTCTACCACCGCGCTCTCCGTCAAGTTGTAGGAGGCCGCGTTATACTCCAAGGTGTCTCCTTTGACTACGATCTCGGGCGCTTTGGCAGTGACCACTGTTTCGGAAAGGATAATATCGTCCCGAACCATCGGTAACGTGCCTAGCTTGGCTTGTGGATTGGATTGGCTTATCTGAACCTCTTCAAAAAGATCGTGGTACCCTATGAACGAGATCTGCACGATGTAGGAGCCATCGCGTACCGGAATCGAAAAGAAACCGTCATCGCTAGAGGCTTTTCCCGTTACAAACGTGCTATCCGCTTGTCGTAGCACCCGGATGTTTGCTTGTGGGATGGGCTGTTCCGTCTCCTGGTCTACCAGTTTACCGGTAATAGAGCGAGACGTCGATACCTGCTGTTGCGGTCGCGTTGACATTTGCCTTTGCACCCCTGTCTGCCCCCATATTATGGACGTGGCGGAGATCATGCACCACGTCAAAACGAAAAATAATACCCTAATCATTTTCATCCACGAAAAATTGTTGACACGTTTCCCACCATGTGGTTGTTAGAGAGTACAAAAATAGGTTCTAACTGCAGAAACGACAAAACAAATAGATTAACCAAGACATTTTATCGACTAACAGGGCGTTTCAGACGATTAACCCAGTCATCCCGAGTAACACGAACAACGCGATCAACCCAATTTAGCCGATTAACTCGTGTACCCCGCGTAAAACAAACAAACCGCTCACTCAATGCAGACAACGAGTTTAAGACGATGAGCCGAACGTTCCCGATTAATCCAAGTAACCTGATTGCAAAAGGAAAAGAAAAAAGGCTTTATCCTTTATTATTAGCAAATTATTTATAATTTTGCCAATTGAGTTAAAGTCATAGAAGAAATATTGTAATCAAAAATCACCGACACATGTTAAAATCATTACGAAGTGAAGATTGGGTTTCCACCCTTATGGGTATCGTGATCTTGATTTTGGTCGTGCTGCTACCCTCAGTTATGAAGAACACCCTTTACATGTCCCTTATCGTGGCCATTTTAGCCTATTTGGGTTACCTCTTCATGGGCAATAAGGACAAGGGGCAATTTTTCCTCTCGTTCATTGGAATCTACTTGTTGGCATTGTTGGCCGGTTATATCGCGGGGATTAGCAAGATCAAGGCCCTCGGGTTAGAGTCGGTTTTCTTCGCCGTGTTGATCGGGTTGTTTATTCGCAACACGGTGGGCCTACCGAAGTGGTTAGCCTCTGCCGCGAAGAGCGAGTACTACATCAAGGCGGGGTTGGTCATCCTGGGAAGTTCCATCCTTTTCAACGAGATCATGCGGGCCGGGGCTTTGGGGATGATCCAAGCGGTGATCGTGGTTTTATCGGTATGGTACTTCAGCTTCTGGGTCTCCAGGCGTATCTTCAAGATCGATCAAGAAATGTCGATGTTGCTTTCGAGTGCAGTATCCATCTGCGGGGTTTCCGCCGCGATAGCCACAAGCGGGGCCATCAAAGGCGAACCTAAGAAGTTATCGTTCGTGATTTCGCTGGTATTGATCGTGGCCATTCCCATGATGTACCTCTTGCCCTACTTGTCCAAGTGGATAGGGTTAAGTGAAGAGGTGGCAGGGGCGTGGCTGGGTGGCACCATTGATACCACGGCAGCGGTAGTCGCCTCGGGCAAGTTCATCGGCGAAACGGCCGAGCAGTACAGCGTGATTATCAAGTCGGCGCAAAACGTGCTACTGGGCGTGGCCGCGTTCGTGATCTCCATCTACTGGTCCTTCCGAGGCACGAACGTCGATATACGACCCTCCGGAAAGGTGTTATGGGATCGCTTCCCAAAGTTCGTCCTTGGCTTCCTACTTGCATCGTTGATTTTCAGCTTCGCGTTTGATGCCGAGATGGGCAAAAGTTTATCAAAGGTAGCAAACGGTGGTGCACGGAATCTTCTCTTCTCGCTAGCGTTCGTCTGCATCGGGTTGGAGACCGACTTCCGCTACATCTTCAAGAAAGAGAACGCCCGCTACATCTGGTCGTTCCTCACCGCGCAATGTTTCAATATCATTGTCACCTTGATAGTGGCTTGGCTGCTATTCGCCCATTTCATTTGATGTAACGCTGTTTTTTAAACCCGAATTTTACGGGTACCTGTTTTCGTTGTGCAACGAATAATCGTATATTACCGCTAGGTTGCAGGCGTTAAGCGTTCAAATCACTCCCAATCGAGGATCACTTTCCCGCAGTGTCCCTCCTCCATCACATCGAATCCTTTCTGGAACTCGTCGATGGGAAAGCGGTGCGTGATGATGGGGGTCAGGTCCAGTCCCGAGATGATCATCTGTTCCATCTGGTACCACGTCTCCCACATCTCTCGGCCATAGATCCCCTTGAGGGTAAGCGCCTTGAATATAATGGCGTTCCAGTCAACGGTGGTGTTGTTCGGCAAGATACCCAGTAGCGATATTTTAGAACCGTTGTACATGCTGCCAATCATTTCCTGGAACCCGGCGGGAGACCCGGACATCTCCAGTCCCACGTCGAACCCGCGCATCCCCAATTTCTTCACCGCGTTGGCCACGGTTTCTCCCTTGGATACGTTGACCGTGAGCGTTGCACCCATTTCTTGGGCAATCTTTAGCCGGTACTCGCTCAGGTCGCTCACCACGATGTATCGTGCACCTGCGAAGCGGCATATGGCGGTCGCCATGCTCCCGATAAGTCCTGCGCCCGTGATCAGCACGTCCTCCCCGATCAAGGGAAAGGAGAGTGCCGTGTGGGTAGCGTTGCCCAGCGGATCCATGATGGATGCAATCTCGTCCGGGATACGGGGGTCAAGCTTCACCACGTTGGCTACCGGTAGAGAGAGGTATTCGGCGAACGCGCCATCCCGGTTCACCCCTACCCCGATCGTGTTCTCGCACACGTGTAGCTTGCCACGTCGGCAGTTTCGGCAATGTCCGCAAGCAATATGCCCCTCGCCGGTCACCCGATCGCCCACTTTCAGGTTCTTTACCCCGCTCCCCATATCCACGACCTCGCCCACGTACTCGTGTCCGATCGTCATCGGTATCTTGATGGTCCTCTGCGACCACTCATCCCAGTTGTAGATATGGAAATCGGTACCGCAAATGGATGTCTTCTTTATTTTTATAAGCACATCGTTCACCCCGATCTCGGGTATCGGCACCTCTGCCATCCAAATCCCCTTTTCGGGACGTGCTTTAACCAATGCTTTCATTTTGCTCCTCATTCTTTTAGTTAACAGATAGTTAACAAACCTGTTTGCAGGCGAAAAGGTGAACAGGAATTCACTCTTTCACAGTTGTTCGATAATATTTGGATGGTCGATAATTTATCGACATCACCTTAGATAACTTTCATTTCCTTTCCTACCTTGATAAAGGCATTAATGGCCTTATCGAGGTGTTCACGTTCGTGACCCGACGAGAGTTGAACGCGGATGCGCGCCTCCCCTTTCGGGACCACGGGATAGAAAAAGCCCGTTACGTAGATACCCTCTTCCAGCAATGCATCCGCGAACTCTTGTGATAGCCGTGCGTCGTATAACATCACCGCGCAGATGGCCGACTCGGTCGGCTTGATATCGAACCCCGCCGCTTTCATCTTGCCGATAAAGTAATCGACGTTCTCGTGTAGCTTATCTTGCAGCTCGTTGCTCTCCTGTAGCAGCTGGAAGGCCTTTACGCCCGCCGCTGCCACCAGCGGGGGGATGGAGTTGGAAAAGAGGTAAGGCCGCGAGCGTTGCCGCAGCATATCTATGATCTCCTGGCGTCCGGTTGTGAAGCCCCCGATAGCGCCCCCGAACGCTTTCCCCAGGGTACCGGTAATCGCGTCCACCTGACCCAGGATACCGTACAGTTCGGTCACCCCTCGCCCGGTTTTACCCACCACCCCGGCGGAGTGACTCTCGTCCACCATCACCAGCGCCTCGTACTTCTTGGCCAGCTCCATGATCCGGTCCATCGGTGCCACGTTCCCATCCATGGAGAAGACCCCATCGGTGATGATTACCCGGAAGCGTTGTGCTTGGGCCTCCATGAGCTTCTCCTCCAGGTCGACCATATCGGCGTTCGCATAGCGGTAACGTTTTGCCTTACAGAGGCGTACACCATCAATGATGGAGGCGTGATTGAGCGAGTCAGAGACAATGGCATCGTCCGCGGTAAAAAGCGGCTCGAAGAGTCCCCCGTTCGCGTCAAAACAGGAGGCATAGAGAATGGTATCATCGGTATGGAAGAACTCGCTGATCGTTTTCTCCAGCTTTTTATGGTAATCCTGCGTGCCGCAGATAAAGCGCACGGACGACATGCCGTAACCCCGTTCGTCCAGTGCCTTTTTGGCCGCCTTGATCAGCTCGGGGTGATCCGATAGCCCCAGGTAGTTGTTAGCGCAGAAATTAAGCACCTGTTGTCCCGATTCCACCTTGATCTCGGCACTTTGGGGGGTTACTATAATGCGTTCGTTCTTGTAAAGTCCTGCTTCATCGATGGCTATCAATTCAGCCTGCAGGTGTTGTTTCATTTTCGTGTACATACATTATTGAATTAATGGTTTGCTTAATGATCGTTTAATGGTTGTCTAACAGGCACTTAATTATTGTAAAATATACGATTAATGGTTGCCTGATAAAATCAGTAACAGCTAGTTTCAATCAATTCACGGTCAATCAACGCTCACTTGATCCCGCGGAATTGGTTTTAGGCAATGGCCATTTGCTTCGTCTCTTCGCCGTATCGTATCCGCTCTATCAATTCGCTGCACAGCTGCTGAACGCTCTTTAAGTCATTCACCGTTCTCGCCTCTATTGGCATAGAGAGGAGTCGCAGCAGGAGTCCAACCGGGAAGAGGTACATGCAGGTGCGGGCCAAGGCTGAATTGGCCTTGAACAGCTGCACCCGATAGGTTAAGATCGGGAACTCCTCCGCTTTGGCCAGTACTTCGCGCCTCCGGGAGTTGGAGAGCTGGTTCATGTTCGTTTCTAAGTTGTTCTTGATGGATTGCAGTCCTTGATCGTACCCCTCATCCGTCCAGTACGACTTGTAGCTCACGGGGCTGTACCTCACTAGGAAGGCCGAAACTTCTTCCGACAGCTTCACCAAATCGGCAGTAATCCTGTCGTATTCAGGATGGTCAATCACCACACTCTTCACCGGGTACTCTCTCCTCTCACGGATAAAGAAGAGCCGCTTGAAGAAATTCGTGTAAGTATCGGCGTTCAGGATAACCGAATCGTTAATGGCCTTGTGAGTCAGGAAGACCCCCATCGGCAGCAGGATGAAGGAGCTGAACCACATCCCGAACCAGTGCGCCCACACCCCGTCACGGGTCATCTTGTAGCCCACGTTATCCAAGATATAGTAGATGATGAACAGGATAACCGATATGACGATGGGCGTACCCAGTCCCCCTTTTCTGACGATCGACCCTAAGGGAGCGCCAATAAAGAAAAATATAAGGCAGGTGAATGGTATGGTGAACTTGCGGTGCCATTCGATCCAATGGCGGTTAATAGTTTTTCGGGTGGTCGTCTTGTTGATGGAGCGGAAGAGGAACTCGTTGCTGTTGTTATCGGCTTTCATGAATGCGCTGTTCAGGATGGTGGATTGCTCACCTAACGATTTTGACTGCAGGAGCGTGTCTGGCAGTGGGACCTCCACCCCGGAGCGAGGTGCCGTTACGATAAACGAATCCCTCATCCCCTCGGGGTAACCGTTTCGGAATGCGAGGTAAGAGTAGTTCTTCATCTTCTTTCTATCCACGATGTTCACGCTATCCAAGATCGTTCGCATCGAATCGATGGAGATCCCTAGCTGGGCAAGGTTTTTGGATACGTAGTTGCTCGTGGAGCTACCCTCGATCACCTCTTCGTCCATCCGGTTAAAATTGGCGTCGTACGCTACCATCATGGTTTTCACGGTGAAATTCTCCCGCGAATAGGGTACGAACTCCTTTCTTTGCCTGGGGTTGATTTCTCCCTCGGTGAAGTTCCTGAACTGCTGCCCGTTGTACATGGTAAAGATAAGCATCGTCTTATCTTCCGTCATGCTCATTTCCGCCGAATCGCACACGATGGCGGTCATATCGTTGAACTCGCCCCCCACCTCGTAGATCAGCACGTCGTACAACATCCCCGTCTCGTGGTCCTTCTTCTCCACGTAGAGGTTGTATCCATCTATCTCCTTGTAAAACACCTGTTCGGGCACGTCCAGCGCCGGTGATGCCTGTCGGATCGATATGAGGAGGGAGTAGAACTTGGTTTGTACTTTCGGGAGGGCTTTATCCTGGTAGAAGAAGGCCCCCACCGATATCAACAAGACCAAAATGATAAGGGGCTTCATGGTTTTCAGCAGGGGTATGCCTGCCGACTTGATGGCGAGGAGCTCCAGGTTTTCGCCAAAGTTGCCAAACACCATGAGCGAGGCAAGCAGCACCGCCAACGGGAGCGCCAGCGGGACCAGGTTAAGGGCGGCCACCGCGAACATCTCCGCGAGGACCCCGATCTCCAACCCCTTGCCCACCATGTCTTCCACGTACTTCCACAGGAACTGCATCAACACGAGGAAAAGGCATATGGCAAACGTCATCAGGAATAACGGGATGAAAGTTTTTAGGATATAGCCGTACAACCGCTTTATGTGGAAAAAATCTCTCATTAAGTAAACAGGGTGAGCCTCGTTTTAATTTTATAACAAAGATAGCAAAATCAAACGGACAAATGGTCTTCTCAAATAGTAAAGATGATTAACGGCATTAATCCCCGGCTTTTTTAAATCCCCAGCCTTCTTTTCATTTCGTCGATTTGTGCTTCCCACAGCGTAATGGCGTCCGATTTTTCAGCCGGTTCGGCAAAATCGGTCACCTCCAAGGTCATATCGCCCGAGAGATCCAGTTTACGGAGGCGAAACTCGAAGTAAACTGATTCGTCGTCTTCCGCCCAGCGATACCGTATAACCGATTGTGGCTTGTTCTGTAAGATAACCGCCTCATGGTTGCTTTTGCCCCATGTGAACGTGTATACCGATTCCGTTTCATCCGTTGCCACCTCGTCGGCGAACCATTCCGATAGGCCATCAATTTGGCTAACCATCCGCCACAGGCTGTTCTGGCTAGCGTTGCCCATGAGGAACTCGATATGAAATTTCTCCCTCGACATTAACTTGTTGAATAGCGGCTTCCAATATACAACTTTTTTTTGATACGGCAAGAGCAAAAATTGCGTAAGAGTGAGATAACGCGTCATCTATTACAAGCGAGGTCGCTCCGAGTGATGGAGCGGCCTCGTGTTAAAAAATGCTTTAACTCACGGGGATGTATTCCACGAACGCCTCTATGGCCTCATACGAAGCCAGCCCGAGCTTCCAGTATAGATCGGCCGTGGCGCGATTACGGTCTTCCGAGCGTTGCCAGAAGAGGCGCTCATCATCGCCCAAGAACGGTGCGCTCTCCATTTGTGACTGGTGCCTGAGGATGGCATTTCGTTTTTGGCGTAACTCCTCGGGCGAAAGGGGTACCGCCATCTCGATATGGTCTATCTCCCACTCCATCCACGCGCCTCGATACATCCAGACACGGCAATCCTTGAACCAGTCGTCCCCCTTCACTAGGTCGATCGCTGAGAGGGCAGCGTCCAGGCACACCTTGTGTGTTCCGTGCGGGTCTGCCAAGTCACCCGCAACGTAGATCTGGTGCGGCTTGATGGATTCGATGAACTCTTTCACGATAAGCGCGTCCCTCTCCGATATGGGATTCTTTTTTACCCGCCCCGTATCGTAGAAGGGGAGGTCCAAGAAGTGCACGTTCTCGGCGGGCAGCCCCACGTAGCGGCAAGCCGATCGGGCCTCCTCGCGGCGTATGCGTCCCTTAAAAAAGAGGGTGTCGGGCGTTTCCAGGCCATCCTTTCCCTTCTCTCTCAGTAGGTAGTTCAGCACCTCGTTGATTTTTCCTTTCAACGGCTTGTTGTCGGGATCGAACTGCTTTATAGCATTATTGAAGAGGGAGAGGTATCGGGTTACCTCTTCGTCACCCACGGCAATGTTTCCAGACGTTTGGTACGCCACATGCACCATGTGCCCTTGGTTGACCAAGCGCTGGAAGGTACCCCCCATTGAGATCACGTCGTCGTCCGGATGCGGGCTAAAGATGATTACCCTCTTGGGGTACGGCTTGGCACGCTCGGGTCGATAGGTATCGTCGGCATTTGGCTTGCCTCCCGGCCACCCGGTGATGGTGTGTTGCAGGTCGTTGAATATCTTGATGTTCACGTTGTAAGCCGAGCCATACAGGGTAATCAGCTCACTCAACCCGTTATCGTTGTAGTCCTTGTTGGTAAGCTTAAGAATAGGCTTATCTACCACCCCGCATAGCCAGACGATGGCGCGCCGGATGAGCTTGTTGTCCCAGTCACAGTTGGTGACCAACCACGGGCGGCTGATTCGGGTTAGCTCCGATGCCGCTTCCAGGTCCACGTACACCTTCGTTTCGGGATGCGTCTGCAGGACCGAACCAGGTACCAGATCTGTCACGCCGCCCTCCATGATGTCCCGGATACTCTCCGCCTTCTGTCCTCCCCATGCCACGAGGACTATCTTTTTCGCATCCATCATATCAGAGAGCCCCATCGTAATGGCGCTGACTGGCACGTTATCGGGCGAATCGAAGTTGCGTGCTATATCTTTCCGGGAATCACCGTCGAGCATCACCAGTCGGGTTCGTGAGTGCAGCCCGCTCCCCGGCATGTTGAAACCCACGTTCCCCTTGGTACCCAGACCCAACAGCAGGTAATCGAGACCCCCCATATCGTTGAGGTTCTTTTCGAACTCCTCGCAGTTAACCGCTATACGGTCCTTTTCGATGGTCGCGTCGGGTGAGTAGATATTCTTTGGGTCGATGTCCACTCGATTCAGGAACACATCTTTCAGCATTTGCAGGTTGCTGAATGAAAAGTCTTGAACCGGGTAAAACTCGTACGTGTTGAACACCACCATGTTCTGGAAACTCACCTGCTCCTCCCGGTGTTGTCTCACCAGCTCCTCGTAAACCTCAAGGGGTGATGTTCCCCCGCTGATTCCCATGACGAAAGGCTTTCCCGTTTGCTCCTTCTTTTTCATCTCCTTCACGATATTCTTGGCGATCTTGCGTGAGGCCTTTCGGCTCTCCTCGTGAATCACCAGCGGGAGTTTCTCGAAACGTGCCAAGTTGTACTCCTCGAAAGCGTTCTCGGGACGGTAATACTTCTTCGAAACCCTCTCGAACGTGATATGCGAACTTAAATCTAGTCTCATATGCTTCAGGTTTTATTTGCTTATTTGCTTATACCACAAATTTACACAAAAAACGCTATTTTCCACGCGAAAACCGACAAAATTAGGAGAAAGTTGCTGAGGTACGTACCTTCTTTTCGTCCAACTTTTTGGTGACCCGCCCGTAGATAACCAGTGCGATGGCGGAGATGGCACCGATTCCCACGAAGACGTACCAGATGTGGTGCGCATTCTGCGTGGCCGCGGCGTATCCCACCGTATCGAATACCCCGGTAGCATCGATAAAGAGCCGGGGATCGGGGCAATACTTATCCAGTAAATAGCCCGATATACCGAAGGCGAAGAGGTAGGAGAAAAACGAGTGCAGGTGGCTGAACCCCAGGTATAACCCCTCCTCTCCCTTGGGTGCCTGCAGCGAGAAGTACTCCAGGAAGCGGGGCGAGATAAAGCATTCAGCGAGTGCCTGCATGGCGATCCCCACGATCATCATGAAGGCCACCGGGTGCATCCCCAGGATATGACCATCGCCCAGTTGGTTCCCAAATGACATCACGAGTGCCGAGAGTGGAATAATGCACATGCCGACAAGCATGGAGGAGATGGCACTTTTTCTCCTCATTAGCGTGGTGACAAAGTTGACGCTCACCAACACGACCAACGGGTTCACGTTCGCGTACCAGCCAGGCGAAGCTCCCTCGCCGATAAGGCGGATCACATACTTGGGCATGGTGGCGTACATCTGGCTTTGGATCAACCAGAAGCCGCTCACGATCAATATCAACAGCAAAAGCCTACCGTTAAGTATCACCTTCACCAGCGACCTTCCCAGCTCCCTGAAGCTTTTCCCTTTCCCTTCCGTCTTGGTCGATCGGTAAAAGAGGTAGACCGCGAACAGGGCAATGAGCGTCATCGCCGCCGAAAAGTAGTTCAGGTACACCAAGCCTTGGTCGCCCATGCTGCGCCTCAGCGGATCCACCACCGTTTTACCGGTAAAGGCACCGATGTTCACCATCATGTAGAAGATGGAGTAACCGCGCGCCCTGTTCTCAGTCGTGGTCTCCCGTGCTACCGTGCCGGAGATGACCGACTTGATGAACGACCCCCCTATCACGATGAGCACAAGGGGCGCTACGACTGACCATTGCAGGTAGCTCTCCCTCAACCCAGTATAGATTGTAGTCATCTTGTAGTTCACCAGTCCCGCGTTTTCCAGCATCGTAGGCAAAAGACCTAACCCGCCGTATCCGAGCGTGAGCAGCAAGAACGCGAGGATAATGGCGGCCCGGAAGCCAATCTTATCGGCCACGGCGCCGGCGAACACCGGCAGCAGGTAGAGCATGGCCGAGAAAACCCCGGCGATCCACGCAGCCTGGATATCGGTAAAGCCCCACACGTTGGAGAGATAGAGCGTGATAACGATAAACACCGCGTAGTAGGCCAAACGCTCGAGGAGTTCCACGAAGTTGGCTACCCAAAACGCCTTCGAGTATTTCGAGATGCTTGCGGCAAGCTTTCCAAAGAGTCCCGTATTGGTGGGGCTTGATGATGACTTTGATTTTCCCATTAGCACATGTTGAAAAATAAAACAGTAGCCGCGAAGATAACAAAATATTTGAACGTGTCATTCCAACTCCACCACTGTTATCCCGGCCCCGCCAAACTGCACGTGTTCATCTTGGAATCGAGCTACACCGTTTACGCCACTTAAGTACTCCCGAATGATTTGCCGGAGCGCACCTGTTCCAGTGCCATGCAGGATACGCACCCTCGGGATATTCAACTGGATCGCGTCGTCCACGAAGTAGGTTACCGCCATTAGCGCCTCGTCGCCCCTCATCCCCCGCACGTCGATGTCCGGCTTGAAATTCAGCTTGCGCTCGTGTAGCAGGTCCCGTACGTTTGATGTTTTCGTCTCCCGCTTGATTTGCCGCCCGTTCACCCGTTCCAGTTGGCTCAGGGGAACGATCGTCTTTATCATCCCGAAAGCCACGGTTGCCTTTTTCCCGTCTACCTCCATAACCTTCCCTGGTGAAGTTTGCCCTTTCAGCCGCACTGCATCGCCCGGCTGAAGGGTCAGTGCCGGTTTCGGTGGTTTCCGTGACCTTGGTGCCACCGGTAACTTTGATAACCTCGTTGACTGCTGTCTCTTTGATTTGTCGCGTTTTATCGGCACGTTGGTTTCGCCCGTCGCCTCCACCTCCTCACGGAACGTGGAGAGCGATTGCCTTAGTTTCTTGGTCTTCTCTTTATCCGCTTTGGCCTCCTGGATGCCCCGGATGGTGTTCTCTATCCGTGCGTTGCTTTCTGCTAGCAGTCGTGCTGCCTCATCCTTCGCCTGGGTCAGTATCTCCTTCCTCTGCCGGTTAATTTCCTCCAGGTCGGCCTCGTACTTCGACGTGATCTCCGCGAACCTCTTGCGCTCTCGGCGTATCTCGTCGCGTTTACGTTCCCAGTAGCGCCTGTCGCGTACTATATCCTGCAGGTACTTGTCCATGTTAATGTAATCACTCCCCACGATTTCGGAGGCCTGCGCGATCACCTCTTCCGGCAGTCCTATTCCCCGCGCTATCTCCACCGCGAACGAGCTGCCCGGGTTGCCGATGGAAAGTTGGAATAGCGGCCTCATCTCATGGCGGTCGTACAACATGGCGCCGTTGACTACCCCCTCGTGCTCATTGGCGAAGTGCTTTAGGTTTTGGTAATGCGTGGTGATCACGCCGAACGACTCTTTCCGGTTGAATCGTTCCAGTAGCGCTTCGGCTATGGCTGCCCCCATGCTCGGTTCGGTACCGCTCCCGAACTCGTCGATAAGCAGGAGCGATCGGTCGTTGCTATGCCTTTCGAACTGTTTCATGTTCAGCAGGTGCGAGCTGTAGGTCGACAGGTCGTTCTCGATGGACTGCTCATCGCCTATATCGATAAAGATATCCCGAAAAAGGCCCACCCTAGAGTTCTCCTTTAGCGGGATAAGCAGCCCGCACTGCACCATGTACTGTAACAGCCCCACGGTTTTCAGGCAGACCGATTTTCCGCCGGCATTGGGACCCGAGATGACCAGTATTCGGTTCGGTTTCTCTAGCGTGATATCGAGGGGCACGATTTTCCGGCCCTGTTTTTTGAGCGAGAGGTCCAACAGCGGGTGGGTCGCTTGCACCCAATCGATGAGCGGTCTATCTTCCAGCGACGGTTTTATGCCCCCTATCAGCGTGGCAAGCGATGCCTTCGCCTGTATGAAGTCGATAGTAGCCAGGAAGTCGTATGACTGTAGTAGGTCAGGCAAGAAGGGACGCAGGTACGCGGTGAACTCGGTGAGTACGCGGATGATCTCCCTCCGCTCCTCCGCCTCCAACTCCCGGATGCGGTTGTTGGCCTCCACCACCTCCGAAGGTTCAATAAACACCGTTTTTCCCGAGGCAGACTCATCGTGCACGATCCCCTTCACCTTCCGCTTGTACGAGGGATCCACCGGTATGACCAGTCGCCCGTCGCGCACGCTTGGCGACACATCTTTATCGACGTAACCCTCCGCTTGTGCCCTTCGCAATATCGTGTTCAAGGTTCTCGATATCCCGTTCATGGTAGAGGTAAGTTCCCTCCTAATCTCCGCCAGTCGGGGTGAAGCATTGTCCTTCACCTGCCCAAACTTGTCCAAAATAGCGTCGATCCGTTTCGTAACCTCGGGGAAGGTGGTCACTTCGCTGGCCAAGGCCAACAGGCTCGGGTACTTCGGGTTCTCCTCGTCGCGGTGTAGGAAGGCAACGATACTGTTCAGTGTTTGTAAGGAGCGGCGCAAGTTAAACAGCGCACCCTGCTCGATCCATGAGCCTACTACACGAACGCGTTTCAGCTCCGCCCGCGTATCGTGGAAACCATCCATCG
>JBMNIR010000008.1:0-355000 GCA_050951125.1 Fermentimonas sp.
GGAGTTTGTTCGTTTAAAGGCGAAGAGTTCGAGGTAATCGAGCTACCTGTCCTGCGATTACAGTGTCAAGGAGCTGTGTGAGCTGATGAGCGTTAGCCGTTCAGGCTATTACAAATGGAAGAACCGCGAGCCTTCCAAGCGTGACGTGAACCGCGAGGAGATGATAGAGAAGGTTCGCGAGACTCACGAGGCCCATGGCACGCACGGGTATCGCTGGACTGCCGCCTTTATCAGGATCAACATGCACGTGGAGATAAGCGACAACTGCGCCTACAAGTGCTTCAGGTACCTCGGGATCAAGGCCGAGACCCCGGCACCGGGTACGCTACAGACCGCGCGTGGAAAAGGACAAGTACCCGAACCTCATCTATTCCACCTGGGAGACGGTTGACCGTCCACGACAGGTGGTGGTGTCGGACATGACCACCTTCAAGTTCTGGATTTTCTACTTCGAGGTAACGTTCTACTTTGACGTTTTCACGAAAGAGATAATCTCTTATCGGGTAGCCGAAAGACGTGGCTCGAGAGACCAGTATATAGACGGCCTGGTCGACGTGGTGAACCTTCTGAAAGGTTGCAGTGAACCCACGGTGTTACACACCGATCAGGGTAGCGTCTATACTTCTAAAGCGTATAATGAGTTAATAAAGGACACGAACATCGTGCGTTCCATGTCGAGGGCCGGTAAACCTACTGACAATCCCGTCAATGAGTCTCTGAACGGCTGGATAAAAGAAGAGCTTATAATAGTCGCTCCTTAAAAGACATTTACTTTCTTGATATTCAATAAAATATCATCGAAAAAGGTTGTCTGTTATTGCAGGATTTCGTATCTTCACGTGCTAAAACACTGCAAATCATGTTAGGAAAATTACCGGAAAAAGGACAACGCGATTTGTTTCGCCCGATGCTGAAAGATTTCATCGATATGAATCACGAGCTTGTTCTGCTGGCAGACAAGATCGATTGGTCTTATTTCGAGGAAGGAATTTGCCCCCTCTCTACTCGGAACGAGGTGCCCCGAGCGTGCCAATCCGCTTGATGGTTGGTTGCTTGCTTTTGAAGCACTTGTACAATCTTGGAGATGAACGTGTTCCCGAGTACTGGATTCGAGATGTTTACTTTCAATACTTCTGCGGGTGCGAGTTTTTCGAACACGAGTTCCCTTTTGACCCGAGCGACTTCGTTCATTTTCGTAACCGTGTAGGTGAAGAAGGGATAGGAAAAATATTCGCGTACAGCGTGCGGCTTCACGGGAAAAAGCCACCGGGTCAGGCAAACTTCGTGCTTTCAGACACGACCGTCCAAGAGAACAACACTACTTTCCCTACCGATGCCAAGCTGTGCAAAAAAGTCATTGACAAGTGCAACGCAATCGCCGGTAAGGAGAAGATCAAGCAACGCCAGCGTTACACGCGAGTAAGTAAACAGTTGGTTCGAGACACTTACAACGGCAAACATCCAAAACGGGTGAAACAGGCCAGGAAAGCCAAACGTCGTTTGAAAACCATAGCCAATACCCTGCTCAGGGAACTTGAACGCGAAATGAACGATGAGCAAAAAAAGCGATACGAACAGGAACTTTCACTTTACAAGCGTGCTGTAAATCAACAAAAAGACGACAAGGATAAAATTTACAGCCTCCATAAACCCTTTACTCGCTGTATCGCCAAGGGAAAGGCACATAAGCAGTACGAGTTCGGCAATAAAGTGGGGATCATAACCACGGGCAGGAAAGGACGGAAGATAATCACGGCAGTAAAAGCATTTTTGGAAAACCCTTACGATGGTGACACGATAGAACCGTTACTCGAGCAGATGGAAGGCAACAAGTTGAAACTACCAAGAGAGTTAATTTATGATCGTGGCGGGAAAGGGCGAAGGCAAATAAAAGGTGTCACCGTTATCACGCCCGACAAGCCCAAGGCAAGCCAAACGCCTTACCAGAAAAGACGGAAACGGGAAAAATGCAGGGCCAGGGCCGCGATCGAACCTGTTTTAGGGCATCTTAAAAAAGATTTCCGCATGGAGGCAGAATTACCTGTGGGGCGAAAAGGGCATACAGGTTAACGCTTACTTGGCAGCAACAGCTTGGAACTTGAAGAAAATGATGGAAATGCTTAAAAAGGATTTCTTGAATTTTATTTTTCGATGGTTTTTACAGAGAGATAAAACATGTTTCTCGACATGATTTGAATTTATAAGGAGCAACTATAATAGACTTTAAACTAGAGGGATGCCGTTCCCGGGATGAGTTCAAGGCCCACGATCGCGAGGTACGTCAAGTTCTACAACGAGCAACGCCCCTGCTTCGCCATCGGTTATGATACTCCCGACAACTACCGAAGGCGCTATTATAACGGTGAACTGCCGCGTGAAAAAACTTTCGAGTCAAGAGAGCTTTCACCCGAGCCAAAGTCCGTGAAGGAGAGAAGGGAACGGGCTAAAAATCAAAGAGATAGTGATATTTAAAATATCGTGTCTACTTTCGAAAAAGAAAAGTGTATCACTTCAGAATGTTTATACGAAGCCGCAAAAAAAGTTATTTGGAATAAGAATGTTTTTGCAAAAGATATTGAAGTATACGCTAACTATGGTATTCGTAACGTTACAACTTTCGCAGTATATATGGATGATGCCTACTTTAAGGCTCATCCTGATATTACTTCGTTGAAAGAATATGCAGAGATTCTAATCGAGTATCGTCCTATAAAATAATATAAAAGGACTTGAAGAAATATTATTTCAGTATTCATATTTCTGACTTTTCCATATTCGAGGGGTGAGACGGTTAGTGATTCTTCTGATAGTGAGTAGAATAACAGCCTGATTGAATAGTATCTATAAAAAGAGACATATGAAACCAAGAGTTTTCGTGTTGTTGGCAGTTTGCATCATCGTGTCAGCTTGTACCACGAAAAATATAACTTTAACAATTCCCTTTGTTGAAAACATCAAGATAGATGGGACGAGTGAAGACTGGTCTATTAAACCGCTTATCGGTTCACTTACTGAGCATTGGAAGTATCTCATCAGCGATGATACGAAATTCTATATGGCGCATGACACCACGTGGCTTTATTTTGCATTTGATGTTGTGGATACGAGAATAACATACAATGCAGACTCGTTAGAATTGTCGGTAAATGAGAGTGATCGTGTTGAACTTTTCTTCGCGCAGGATGCGACACTAAAGAAGACGTATTACTGCATTGAAATCGATCCACAAGGTAAGGTGATGGACTATAGTGCCCAATACTATCGTCAATTCGATTACAAATGGGATATGCAGACGTTGAAAGTGGCTGGGCGTATAGATGATGATCGATACTTTGTTGAAGGTGTCATCTCTCTTGACCAATTACGTGAGTTAGGCTTGCTTTCACCTGAAGGCAAGCTTATCATGGGTGTCTATCGTGGTGATTTCTCCTCTAATGAGGATACAGATCCCAGCTGGTGGTCGTGGCTAGACCCTAAGACTGACGAACCCGATTTCCATGTACCCACATCGTTTGGTCACTTTGTGCTTGCAGTAGTAATCGGGAAATTCAGACTCATTAAATTAATTAAGATAGTTTTTTCTATAATTTCTTTGTGTGATTGTTGACACTTTATATTTTGAAACATTACTGTCCACTAAAAAAGTGGACGATTAAAAATTAAATAAACTTGGTTCATTATATACCGAATCGTTCATTGACATTATTGATATTTGATCTGTCGAAGAGATCACGCAAGTGAGTCTTACCCGTTAGAGAGATGCCTGTAATTTGAAGAATCTCGTAAACAGAACGCTCCAGTTTCATATCGTGCTTCACGATTGATACCAAGCAGTAAGTTATTATGGCACAATAAATTTGTATTCTCACGGCGTTCTCTGTAGTACCCCAGAATTTCTTTATCTTGAGGTGCTGCTTCAGCCATTTGAAGAACAATTCAACCTGCCAACGATTACGATATAATTCAGCAACGATAAGAGCAGGTGACTCGAAGTTATTTGTCAGGAAAACAAATTCCCGATCCTGTTCTTCATCGTAAAAGACAACTCTTCTAAGCGGAACGGGGTATTCTTTAGAACTTTTATACCCGGTAAACTCGATAGTAGAGTCGGATAGAACATTCTTTGGAAGTCTCCGTTTCCACGAGATTTGCTCGAACTTCAAGTTCTTCTTGGCACGAATCACAAACGCTGCCTCGATCAATTCTATCTTGTAGAGGTTACCGAAATCATTGTACCCTCGGTCGAAGATGTAGACGGCACCCTTTTCGTAAGGGATTTCAGGCATGACTTTCACGTCATTCACGCCTGCCGGTGTCACGTGAAAGAACGCGGGAACCTGTGCTTCAATATCATACAAGACATGGAGCTTGATGCCGCCCTTGTGCCTTCGGAACTTTGCCCAATGAAATAATTCAAGGCAAAGGTCTATCGTCGTAGAGTCAAAAGCGTAAACATTACCCTTGAAGCCGAAGATAGTTTCAGCACGCTTGAAGCGTGTTCCTGTAACCAGGCGGTAGGCAAATTCCTCGAAAATCTTGTAGTATTCTTTACTCGTTTGGCTTGTCCAGATCTTCTTGTAACGGATTTGCCCATGCCCAGATAGTACAATTTCTTCCAGTGAGCTTCTAGTGCAACGATTCTATAGCGTAAACTCTCGCTTTTGGCGAGTTACCCGAACATCATCACGAGCAGTTGATTCCAACAGGAGAACGATTTTATGTATTTATCTCCCTGGTACTTACGAACGATGTAATTAAAATGATTTCTGTCTAGAAACTCGACTAATTGAGCGAAAACGTATTTGTCCTTATGCATAATGGTCTGATTATGACCGCAAAGGTAATTTCAAATCAGTTGACTCGAAAACATGTCGTAACAGACTAAATATCAACTATTTCAAAGAACAATTGCGTTTTTTTAGTGGACACTTATGACATTTTATATAATATTGCACTTGCTACTTGACTCTACCCATTTTTAAAGGACAAGTTGATGCTACGTGAACTAGAAAGATTACCTTTGCAACTGCTGCACGATTGTTACCGAAAATGTTGCACGGTTGTTACCGAAAGTGCTGCACTCGTGTTTACCGAAAATGCTTTATTCTCAGTTACCGTTTACAAAGGATGAGGTGAAAAAGAAAAAAAAGAATAATTTTGTAACAAGGCGAATAAAAAAATTAGTCTAGAGACACTGAATGTAACACTACCAAATTTTTCGAATCACGAGATTATTAAACTAAAATGATGAAACATGATTAATCGAAGAGAATTTTTAAAAAATGCATCTATTCTAGGAGCAGGCGCATTGTCAGGATGGTCGGTCTTTCCTTTAGGATATAGCTGTAGCAGACCAGCGCCAATTACTTCTCAGGCGTACGGGAAAAAATTAAGGGACCATCTTTGGATGTGGGGGCATGATTCAGGGGTTTACGACGGTCCTGATGGAGTGTACAATATCCCTCTTAGCCCACCAATTAGCATGGCAGATGGCATTCGATACATGGGAATTCCTAATGTATGCGTGATAAGACATGGGATTCCCGAGAGTAGTGAATACCTGAAACAATTTGATGATGTTAAACGGATTGCTTGGACTCTCTCCATGGGAAGTAACGAATCTTATAAGACCTTGAAGGATTATGTATTCGGGCTGCGTGATACTATGCCTAATCTCACCGGGTATTTTCTTGACGATTTCTTCCGATTCAGTGTAAGCACATTGCCTGAAAACGAAAATGAACCGGCTCCTGCCGCCCTCTCTATCGAGGAGCTAAAACAGCTTTATAACGAAACTCTTGCCTATAAACGACGCCTTGACCTTGCAATAGTTTTGTATACCCACCAGTTACACCCTGCAATTCAGACCTACATGCAATATGTAGATGTTGTATCGCTATGGATATGGGATGGGACAGATATTCAACAAATAGAGGAAAGCTTTAAGAAATACCGGTCATTGGTGCCTGATAAACGAACATTACTTGGAATTTACATGTGGAATTTCGGTGGTCAAAAAGAGATGGACCAGAATCTAATGGTCAAGCAGCTGGATTTCGCGTATCGATTATACCGGGAAGGAGAAATTGAAGGGATGATTTTTCATTGTACACCTCTTGTAAATAAAAACCTGCGGGCTGTTGAATATGCAAAAGAGTGGATTGCAAAACATGGAGATGAGAGGATATAGTGAAATTTAAAATCACAAAATGAAAATATAACAATTATTGGGTAGAGTTTTCAGAAAATGTAACACTACCGTAAATTCCACATCCGTTGACTTGAAAATCCATTATAACAAATTAAATATCAACTATTTCAAAGAACAATTGCGTTTTTTAGTGGGCACTAATGACTCTTGCTCAGTGTATAAAAACAATATTTTAGTTAAATAATTTTATTTGACTATTTTTTGTATTTATATTTGTTACGAAAAAAAATGACGGAATGAACTCCTTTTCCGATTTACAAAGTTTCAATAATTTGTTTAACGAATATCATGAGCGTTTTATTCGTTTTGCATTAAGCTATGTGAAAGAAAAGCACATAGCTGAGGATTTTGTGTCGGAAGCATTTATTGCTTTTTGGGAAAACCGGGAACAACTTTTGTCAAACACAAAACCTCAAGCTTACATCCTGACTGTCATTAAAAACAAATGTCTTAACCACCTGCAACATGTTCAGGTGCGCCAGCGTGCAGAAAAAGAATTAAACGATCACGCGGAGTGGGTGTTATCAACAAGAATAAGTACCTTACAAGCGTGTGATCCTGAATTTATTTTTTCAAATGAAATACAACAAATTATAGAATCCACCCTCAACAAATTACCTAAAAAAACACGTCAAATATTTTTGTTGAACCGGTATCAAGGCTTATCGTATAAAGATATAGCGGAACAAATGGACCTTAGCATTAAAACAATTGAATTTCACATTTCTAAAGCACTGAGTAGGCTTCGATTTTCTTTAAAGGATTACATATTATTTTTGCCGCTTTTATTTTGTCTTTATTAATTGAAGTTTGGAAAAATAAGCATTCAAGGTTAGGCAATTCGGCTTAATGTTCAAAAGTGATGTTGCAGCAATTTGTCAGCAAATATAACTAAAAAACAGGACTCTCTATGACTAATACCGAGACTTGTCGTTGCTATTTAGGTAATAGTAATTGTTTCTATGTGTTATATTACATGAGCCTACGGATTTAATTCCAGAACAACAGTTGTTAATGAACGAGGTGTTATCGACAAAGTTGGGTTTCTCTTATTAGTGTGATATACACGTGCTAATTCTATTCGATCATCAGTCCTGTAAACAGTAGTAGTTTTTACTTTCTGGTTATATGCTTTCGGTAATTCTAATTCAATCTCTTCTTGGTCATATCCGGAATTGACAAAAACTACAACGATGCAGGAATGATCTGGGGCCAGATAAGCCGTGGCCACTAATGTATCTAAATCATTCGCACCTTCTGTTTCTATACGAGTGTAGCCTGGGCGGATAAAGAAACTGTAATTGCCTAAAGCCCAGAGGATCTTATTGGAAGAGACAGTCCCTCCGTTGAAAATATTGCCTTCTTTGGCCAAAAGTGAGATTAATGCATAATCTCCGTTTAATTCCATGCCTTTCCAATACCCCCAAGCTTTTGCATTCGCATCTACCATATCTGAGTAAATAAGTCGCCCAATCAATAGTCCGACTTGGATGTCCTTTTTATCGTCTTTTTGCCAATCTGTCTCAAAACCATCCATGGGGGGAGCATAGTTCAATATACACCATTCCGTTTGGTGGAAATCCACGTCGTATTGCTCAAATACCTTACCCGCGTTCGAACGGACTTCTCTCAGTTCCTTATTCTTTGTATGATTGTGATACGTATGCCCGGCTATCAAGCGGGGCAAATGTTTTAGATTACCAATATAATAGGGAGAGTTGACATCAAAAAAAGCTTTCACCTGTTCATCCGGAGCCTCTTCTCCTCCAAAACGTTTGCGCAAGTAGCTGTTCGGTTCGTAGAGGTATTTTAGGCTAGCTGCTTCTCCTATAAGTATTTTAACATTGGACAACTCTTTTTCCCCTGATAATGCCTTATCCAACGCGATATACATTTTTTTCATTTCACTTTTCTTCCACGGTGAACCTTCCTGACGTGGTGAGGTCCAATCAACCTGAGGTTCATTTATTGGACTGATATAGGAAATGTTCCAGCCTTTCCCTTGATAATACGAAGCTACATCGGTTAGATATGCAGCATACTTGTCATAACTGTCCGGCTGGATATTAGCAGCATCGCTATGCGAGGACCAGCCTTTCCCGTTTAGCGTATATTGAACTAATGGAGAATTTGAAAATAACAGGAAGTTGTTGCATCCAAACTTGACGGCTTGTTCCATAAAATACTGTTGTCCCAAACATTTTCCCCAATCATAACCTTTACCGTCGACGGTTAAAAAAGATTCAGCACGGCGCTGTAAAGGCATGATATCTGCATCTGCTTGTTCAAATGTGCCGGCACCAACGTTTACCCGCCATAAAGAAAGGCCTATTCCTTTGGGACTTCCTGTTGCATCATATTCCGTGCTAAACAACCATTCGGCTATTTGCTGCCTTGCCGTATCATTCCAATACTTGCCCACGAAATTACCACTCCATGCGTCCGATGCCGCAAAATTATCAATCACCTGAAAGGTCTTTGACGGGTTGACGCTAACGCGTTTTACTTGCCCGAAACAAACAGCGGTAGTGCAAAACAAAAAAACACCCGCGAAAAAAACATTTCTCACATTCATTCCCATTTAATATCCCAATATATTTGTTAATGTATTTACTTAATACATAAATTCTTCTCGTTCGTGTTGACTGAATTACTGGCTTGATAGAATTTATAGTTGGAAAAGAGCACTCTTTTTGCTGCAATTTATTAGCAAATATAACTAAAAAATTACAACGTTTCCCCGTTTTTTTAGCATCGCATTTAGAACTTGTAAAAATACACTATCTTAGCGGGATAAATACTCAAAGACGAAAGCTAAGCAAAGTAAAGTAAACAATCACAATAGACATTGAGGCGTATGTTCGTTGCAATCGGTTTTATGTTGGCAGGGGGTGTCGTAGGCTATCTATTTAGAAAAAAGGAATTCAAGCATATCTCGAAGATTATCACGGGATTAATTTGGCTCCTCCTGTTTATCCTCGGCGTGGAGGTGGGCAGCAATCCTCGAATTGTATCGGGGTTGACCGCCATGGGGGTAGAGGCGCTGATGATCACGGCTGCCGCGGTGATTGGAAGCGCCATTGCGGCACTACTGCTTTGGCGGCAAATAGGTAAAAAAGAGGGGCATGAGGAGTAGTATCGTTATCGTCTCTTTTTTCGTGGCGGGAGTACTGGTCGGGTACTTCGGGTTTCTCCCGCTTTCCGCTGTCGATAACAACCTCGCTTTTTACGCGTTGTGTGGGTTGATGTTTTTCGTGGGGATTAGCTTGGGTAACGATGCCAACACGCTGAAGCACGTTAAAGGGTTACATCCGAAGTACTACTTGCTGCCTTTGGCAACGGTTGTTGGCACCCTGTTGGGCTGCGCTGTGGTAAGCCTGTTGTTGCCTTCCCGGTCATTGATGGATGTGATGGCGGTAGGAAGCGGATTGGGTTACTACTCGTTATCGAGCATCTTCATAACGGAGTGTAAAGGGGCAGAGCTAGGTACCGTTGCTCTATTGTCGAATATCATGCGCGAGCTGGCTGCCTTGCTATTAGCACCGCTGCTTGTCCGATATTTCGGGAAGCTTGCACCCATCGCGGTGGGGGGTGCCACGACCATGGATACCACCTTCCCCGTTATCGTGAAGTTTTCAGGGAAAGAGTTTGCCATCATCGCCGTTTTTCATGGCTTCGTACTCGATGTGAGCGTACCTGTTTTGGTAACGCTGTTCTGTTTATAGAAGCGTTTGTAAGATAAATATGTGAGATGTCAAGAAACAGTTTTCATTGAAAATATAGGAACGATGAGGTTATTCCAAAAAAACGTCTATTTTTGTAGGCAAGGTGTTGTCTAGTGATTCGAGTACTGGATGAGCAAAAGGTGAAAAGGGTAAAAAAACAGAATGAAAATGAAATCGGTAGTGAGAAGATCGGGACTAAGGATAAGCATCTCGACTCTTTTTTTCTTTTTAACGACCGTGATACTGGCCATCCTTCTTCTGGCTGGTAAGAAGTCCGCTGAAAAAGGAGGGGGCTACGACAGTTCTACCGTGATGAGTCGTGTTTCTTACCTACAAGAGCTGGCGCTGGTACAGCACAATTACACAGGCGTGATCAGCTACAAGGATTACCGTAAGTTCTTGAATTTAAACGTGCCGCTGACGGATAAGTATTTCTTGCTGAAGTACAACGGGTACGTCAAGGCGGGAGTCGACTTTAACCGGATAAAGGTGAACGTACTCAATGCCACCGATGTACATGTCTCCATCCCGAAACCGATAATATTGGATACCGTGATCGATGAAAACTCGATAGAAGTTTTCAACGAGAGTGAAAACGCTTTTAACCCTATAAAAATAGCGGACTACAATGAGGCGCTATCGAGAGAGAAGAACGTGATGATCCGGGGTGCTATTGAGCAGGGAATTTATAAACAAGCCACGGAGCAGGCAAAGCTGACCCTCACTGTCCTGTTGACCGAGATGGGGTTCGTGCATATTGATATTACCGAGGAATTGGTTATTCCGCCCGTGCATTAGGTTTTCCCTCCACCTTCGTGAAAACCATCTTTTGGTTCTCTTTATCGAGATCAACCAAGAGGTGGCCTCCCCCTTTCATACCCGTTTGCAGGACCATTTCGGCCATCTCGTCTTCCACGTATTTCTGGATGGCGCGTTTCAGGGGGCGAGCACCAAACTGAACGTCGTATCCCTTGCTGGCGATAAACTCCTTGGCGGGTTCGGTGAGGGTGACCTCGTAGCCCAGGTCACCCACCCGCTTGTAGAGCCCCTTGAGCTCCAGGTCGATGATCTGGTAGATAGACTCCTTGCTCAGCGGGTCGAACATCACGATGTCGTCCACGCGGTTCAAGAACTCGGGTGCGAACGCCTTGTTCAGCGCTTTCGTGATGATGCCCCGCGAGTACTCGGCGTCGCTCACGTTTTGGTTGGTATTGAAACCGATTCCTCGCCCGAAATCCTTTAACTGTCGGGTACCAATATTGGAGGTCATGATAACAATGGTGTTCTTGAAATCGATCCTACGCCCCAGGCTGTCTGTCACGTGCCCTTCATCGAGGATTTGAAGGAGGAT
This sequence comes from Fermentimonas sp., assembly GCA_050951125.1. Lineage (GTDB taxonomy): Bacteria > Bacteroidota > Bacteroidia > Bacteroidales > Dysgonomonadaceae > Proteiniphilum. Next base: position 11,288 of record JBMNIR010000008.1, read on the forward strand.
GTTGAACACGTCGGGGTGTGCTTTCTCTATCTCATCTAGCAGCACCACGGAGTAGGGGCGTCGCCGCACCTTCTCGGTAAGTTGTCCTCCCTCCTCGTAGCCCACGTATCCCGGGGGTGCCCCCACGAGCCGCGAGACGTTAAATTTCTCCATGTACTCGCTCATGTCTACGCGGATAAGGTTTTCTGGTGAGTCGAACAGGAGCTCGGCCAGTTTTTTGGCCAGGTGTGTCTTACCCACGCCGGTCGGTCCCAGGAACATGAACGTGCCGATCGGCTTGTTCGGGTCTTTGAGTCCGACCCGATTTCGTTGAATCGCTTTTACGACCTTCTCCACGGCCTCGTCCTGCCCAATTACCATGCCCTTGAGTTGGTCCTTCATCTCGAGTAGGCGTTGTCCCTCGGCTTGTGCGATCCGTTGCACGGGAACCCCCGATATCATCGCCACCACCTCGGCGATCTTCTCTTCGTCCACCAGCTCCGGCTTCTCCTTGATCTCCTTCTGCCAGCGTGCCTCTTCTGCTTCCAGCGCGATTAGCAGCTGTCGCTGCCTGTCGCGGTGGCTCGCCGCCAGCTCGTATTTCTGCGCCTTTACCGCGTCGGTTTTCAGCTGTTCCACCACCTTGAGCTCCTCTTCCAGTTGCTCGATAGTTTCGGGGATGACGATATTGGATATATGTACTCTTGCTCCCGCCTCGTCCAGCGCATCGATCGCCTTGTCGGGGAAGGTGCGGTCGGAAACATACCGATCGGTCAGCTTCACGCACGCATCTAAGGCTTCGTCGGTGTAGCGAACGTTGTGGTGATCCTCGTACCGCTCCTTGATGTTTTGCAGAATATGCAGCGTTTCTTCGGGCGTCGTGGGGTCCACGATCACCTTCTGAAAGCGACGCTCCAGTGCGCCGTCCTTCTCGATGTTTTTGCGGTACTCGTCCAGCGTGGTGGCACCGATGCACTGTATCTCTCCCCTTGCCAGCGCGGGCTTCAGCATGTTGGCCGCATCTAGTGAGCCGGCCGCGCCGCCGGCACCCACGATGGTGTGTATCTCGTCGATAAAGAGGATGATATTCGGGTTTTTGGAGAGTTCGTTCAAGATCGCTTTAATGCGTTCCTCGAACTGTCCTCGGTACTTGGTGCCCGCGACGATGGATGCCATGTCCAGGGCGATAACCCGCTTGTCGAACAGCGGACGCGACACCTTCTTCTGTGTGATGCGCAGTGCCAACCCGTCCACGATGGCTGATTTGCCCACGCCCGGGTCGCCGATGAGTACCGGGTTGTTTTTCTTCCGTCGGCTTAGTATCTGCGCGATACGCTCGATCTCTTTATCGCGCCCCACCACCGGGTCGAGACGGTTTTCCAAGGCGGCACGGGTGATGTCTGTCCCGAAGTTATCCAGCACCGGGGTGTCTGATCCTGCCCCTTTGGTTTGCGAGGGATTCCCCGTACCTCTGCCGGGGGTGAATGATTTTTCCTCCATATCGTCATCTTCGGTGAAGTTGGCGCCTGCCCGCGGCAGGGTGAGTTCGGCTTCATCGTTGTCATTCCCCTTCTCCTTCTCCTTCTCCTTCTCCTTCTCCTCTTTTTCCTGCCTTGAGCGATTTTCCGCATGGGTTTTCACGCAACGGAATGCGCTCGTGTAATCGAGGCGGAACTGGGTGAGAATATCGTAGATAAGCGTGTTCTTTTCTTTTAGTAGGGCTAGGAGGATATGCTCCGTATCGGCCTCCTTGCTTTTCGTTAGCCTTGCTTCCAAAATGCTCATCTTCAAGGTTTTCTCTGTGTTCTTGTTGATGACTAGTTCGTTGCTGTCGTCGTAAGGCTCCCGCATGGCACGCACGTGCGAGTCGATGTACTCTTTGAGTGAGCGTGGATCGACATCGAAATCCTGAAGCACCTGGACGGCTACCCCCTCGCCATCGCGGAGGATGCCTAGCATTAGGTGTTCCGGTCCTATATAGTTGTTTTGAAGGCGGCCAGCTTCTTCACGGCTATAAGCCATGATGTCCCTGACGCGCTGTGAAAAATTGGTGTTCATACTACTGTTTTCCTTTTCTTTAACCGTTGCATCTCGTAACCTAATCTAATTTATCCTTACATGCGTAATCTACAGTGAATAGGAACTATTTCGATAAGCCAAACGAGCAGAAGACAAGTTCACTTGGATTATGCCGTGGCGAGAAATAGTCTAATTTTAATGAACTATTTCGATAAGCCAAACGAGCAGAAGACAAGTTCACTTGGATTATGCCGTGGCGAGAAATAGTCTAATTTTAATGAACTATTTCGATAAGCCAAACGAGTAGAAGACAAGTTCACTTGGATTATGCCGTGGCGAGAAATAGTCTAATTTTAATGAACTATTTCGATAAGCCAAACGAGCAGAAGACAAGTTCACTTGGATTATGCCGTGGCGAGAAATAGTCTATTGTCAATGAACAAAAACAGTGCCAAAAGATTAATCCATTTCGGTTGTTTGTTCTAATCGCTCTTCTTGTGTTTCTTGCGGAGATCGTTTATTAGCCTTTTCTTGCACCTCCATTTTTCTTTCTTCAACTCCCCGCATCCCTTTGCTTTTTTTCTTCTTAAGAGGTTTAATCGGCTTGTATTTGGGTATCTTCACTTTCCTTGCCTTCATACGCGTAGTGACACGCGGTTCGGCTTTGGAACCAGGTACGTACTCATGTCGGTACATGTTGAAAAAGAGGATAAACAGGGAGAGGATGAGCGGACCAAAGATCACGCCCCAGAAACCGAACATGGGAATCCCGATAAGCACCCCGAACACGGTGATCAGCGGGTGAATATCGGCTAGTTTCTTTTGAAGTAGGAAACGCGCCACGTTATCGACTCCCCCGATGATGATGAGACCATAGAGGAGCATTCCAAGACCGCCTATCAGATCCCCTGCAAGTAAGATGCTGATGCCAACGGGTATCCATACGATCATGGTTCCCACTATGGGGAGGATAGATGCAAAACCAGTGAGGATGGCGTAGAGGATGGGGTTTTCCGCACCAAAGAAGAGGTAGCCCAGGTACGCGAAGAATCCTTGGATGATGGCCAAGAGAGGGATACCGATGGCGTTTGCCTGAATAATAGAATGTGTCTCTTCCGCCATGATGCTCTTGTTTTCTTTCTTGAAAGGAAGCATCTCCCAGATAGCGCGTTCGAGCGTATCGTTATTAAAGAGCATGTAGTAGAGCACGAAAAGAATTACTACGACATTGATCACGAACGAGTAGAGGTTATTGCCAAGGATCTGCAATAGGTTGGAACCCGCACGGGGGATGATGGCCAGGTTTTCGGGCGTAAAGAAATTAAATCCCAGCTTCTCTTCCAGCGAAGTGATGAAGTTGTTAACCTGCTCTAAAATGGCTTCCGGATCAATCGTGATGCCTGAGAAGGTGTCGATTACCAAGAAGGCGATACCGGTGAGCGGGATTAGGATAAGGAACAATACCTCCAGCACGATGAGCAGGGCGCTTAGCCCCCGTTTGAACTTGAGCTTTTCGGTTAGAAATTTTTGTTGCCTGTTGACGATCACGTAGAGGGTTGCCGCCCCCAGGAAACCGCTCATGTAGGGGCGTACATATTTGAAAATGATCAATCCCAAGATGATCATTAAGCCGATCAGGATGTACCGGTGGCGATTGGCTCTTTTTGCTTCTTCTTGATTTAGCATGGAATCTGTACTGCTTTCTGTTTAAACGGAAGGGAAGTCCTCGGGACGTGAGAATCCTCCCTCTATCAACGCGGCCCTAGCTTTCTCAAAGTCAGACGTTTTTACCTGCATCTCGATGTCGCCCAACGTGTAGGCGAGCCTGTTCGAGGTAAGGTTCTTCATGTACACCTCGATGCCTCGCATCTCCATGTAGGTCTGCACGATGGTTACATCGGCGGGAAACGAGAACGTCTTAACGGTAATAAAGTCTTGTTTCATACGATGGATGATTGAAATACTCGTACAGCGGTAAAAGTACATCTTTTTTTAGAATTATCCGCGTTGAAACGGTTTTTTGAGGTTTTTTGTGATCACTGTCATGATGTGATCGTAGAAGAGGTGGAGTCTTGGTAGGTGTTTGGGGCGTTTCGTAATAGCTATTTTGTCCCTTTCGTGAATGGTGTGGGGAACGTTTTTTACTTTGGGTAGTTCCGTAACCGCCGCTCCGAAACGGGGAAGACGACCGGCTTGCCCGATACCGGGTTGGTCTTAACAATGACGACCGTTTGGTACACGCTTTCGATGTGCTGGTAGGTGATGACCTTTTCCGGTGTGCCCTGGCAAAATTCTTTGCCCTCATTCATCATGAGCAGGTAATCGCAATACTCGGCGGCCAGTGACAGGTCGTGTAGGATCATGATCACGGTTAGTTTCATCTCCTCGTTCAATCGCTGGATAAGGTTCATGAACTGCATTTGGTGCGTGATGTCGAGGTGCGAGGTGGGCTCGTCCAGCAGGAGTATCCGGGGACGTTGCGACAGGGCACAAGCGATGTGCACCAATTGCCGTTCGCCGCCGCTCAGCTCGTTCATTGGCTGATCCCTTAGGCGATAGGTGTTGGTCAGCCGCATGACCTGGTGAGCCGTATTGATGTCTTCTTTGCTATCGAAAAATTGGAATCGCCGACGATATGGGAGTCGCCCCATCAGAACGTATTCCTCGACAGTCATGCTGGCTGTTTCCGGGAATTGAGAGACGATGGCCAGTTTTCGTGCCTTCTCCTTCCAGGTGAGTTTCGAGAGGTCGGCTCCATCCAGTTGTACCCGCCCCTTCATCAGTGGTAACGTGCCCGAGATGCCACGAAAGAGGGTTGTCTTCCCGGAGCCGTTCGGGCCAATGATGCCGGCGAACGCCCCCCCGGGGAGCACCAGGTGGATACCCTTTACCTGGAAACCGCCAGGGTACCCGCAGGTAAGGTCTTCAATTTCGAGGAGCGGTTTCATTTACTTTTTATTTTATTTTATCCTTTTCCGTCTTCACGTTATCACTTTTTCTTTTTCCCATTGTTCTGTTTTATATCATGGCCTTTTTTCGCTTCGAGTTACTGAGCAAAACGATAAAGAGAACACCCCCGATAATCCCGGTGATCACCCCAATGGGGAGCTCGTTGGGTGCGATGATGGTACGCGCTACAATATCACATAACACGAGGAAGATGCCACCGCACAGGAAAGAGGATATCAGCAGTATCCGGTAGTCGCTACCTACCCAAAGGCGCACGATGTGTGGAATAACCAACCCAACGAACCCGATAATGCCCGCCACCGAGATGCATACGCCGGTAAGGAGGGAGGTGACGATAAAGAGGACACGTATCACGCTGTTCGCATCAAAACCCAGGTGCTTGGCTTTCTCTTCACCTAGCCGCAACGCGTTCAGCGGCATCACGAAGAGGTAGGAGATGATCAGGCCACAAAGAGAGAGCGCGATCATCGTGGCTATCAACGTGCCGTTCGACTGCTCCAGCGACCCCATAATCCAGAAGATGATGTTGTGGATGTTGTCGGAGGAGGCAATCGACATGAGAAACATCATCAGTGATGACGATATAAAGCTGATCATCACCCCTATGAGCAGCATTCGGTTGATGCTAAGCCCGCTCCTTCCCGAGCTAAGTGCGTAGACCAGGAAGATGGTGGCGATGGCCCCGATAAAGCCGGCTAGGGGCAACACCAAGATGTTAACCAGGTGAAGGCCTGCCACGATAGCGAATGTCACCCCCAGCGAGGCCCCTCCGGAGATGCCGAGGGTGTAGGGCTCCACCAGCGGGTTTCGGTATATTCCTTGTAGTATAGCACCGGCTAAACTAAGGCTGCCACCGATGGACAGGCCTAATAGCGTTCTGGGTATTCGGATGTAGGCCAGCACCCCATGTTCCACCCCTTCGCCGCTGGATAAGATGGCGGGAATATCGATAATCTGTATCGGGATTTCACCCATACTCAACGAAAGCAGCGTCACCGTCAATACCCCCACGAGAAGCAGAAGTAGGTACACGCCCCACCTCCATCTTTTCCGTTCCGTTGTCGCTCGTTTACCCCTCATTGTCTCGTATTTCGCTTTTAAAATCACTTTTCTACTTCCTGCATAAGTCGGTTTATCTCTTGGAGCGTTTCCGCGAAGTAGGAGGGGATGGGTTGGCATGCCTTATCGGCATCGATGATGTGAATGTTTCCCTTTCGGGTAGCGGTAAGGCTGGTATACTTTTTCCAGGTTTGTACCTCCTTCTCCGCCTCGATGCCCATGGTCGCGATGAATATGTAGTCGGGATTGTTGGCTATCACAAACTCCCGCGTAACGGTGCCCCCCGTGAGTTGCACCGCGATATTCTTCGCCCCCAGCAACGTGATGAAGTCGTCCATATAGGTGTTCGGTACCACCGAGAAAATGGGGTTCGCACCCACTTGGAAAAACACCTTCTTTGAAGGCCGAGAACCATTTTCACGGGTAAGTTTCTCCACGGTTTGCCGACATTCGTTCACGATGGCACGGGCCTTCTCGCTTTTACCTGTCCATTCTCCCATCTGGATAAACTGGTCGCACAACTCCTCAAATGACTTAGGGGAGTAGATGATCTCCACCTTGATACCTACCTTTCTCAATAGCTCGATATCTTTGGGGTGGGTGAGCCCTGAGGCGAGGACTACATCGGGTTTTAGGCTGATGATCTTTTCAATGTTGGCCTTCACGGCAGAAGCTACCACCTCTACCTTCTCGCTGTCATTGGCCTGACAGAAGCTGGTGCGCCCAACCAGGTTATCCCATGCGCCGAGGTGGTCGATGCTCTTGGTAAAGGAGGGTGCCAGTGAAACGATGCGCGTGTAGGGTTGCCCTTGTAGCATGGCGGTTGCGGCAATCGTGTTGATGAATAGAAATAGGATTGACTTTCTTACCATACCGTTGATTTAATTTCCGTGCCCCATCATTAATTGCTCGTTCTAACTGCGAAATTACATCAAGGCGATTAGAAAACCTATTATTTCCCGAATATTTTTGTCAAGCCGACTGCAATTTTGTCAGTTCGCTTGTCAGTTTTTAATTCCCCGCGCTAAATTTTGGCACCAAAACGGGTGAACATTTTATTTTGGCACAGAATTCGCTAATGAAATAGTGTCAAATTGATATTAATCAACAGTCACATTTAAAATATTTTATCAAGTATGAAAATTAAACCATTGGCAGACAGGGTGCTGGTTAAACCGGCGGCTGCAGAAGAGAAGACAGTGAGTGGAATCATTATCCCGGATACGGCAAAGGAGAAACCGCTTAAGGGCGAGGTGATTGCCGTGGGAAAGGGGACGAAAAAGGAGGAGATGGTTGTCAAACCGGGCGATAAAGTGCTTTACGGGAAATACGCGGGTACGGAAATCGAGCTCGACGGCGTAGAACACCTTATCATGCGTCAGTCCGATATTCTAGCGATCCTGAACTAAAAAACGATTGAAAAAGGGGCACGATGCGGCGACGTGAAATCGTTACATAATGATTCGGCGAACCGGCATGAATCCCCGTGAAAACTTTAAAAACAAAAAATAATTAAGAAAAGATATGGCTAAAGACATTAAATTTAACATGGAAGCCCGCGACCAATTGAAAAAGGGCGTGGACAAGTTGGCAGATGCCGTTAAGATAACGTTAGGGCCCAAGGGGCGTAATGTGATTATCGATAAGAAGTTTGGAGCTCCCCAGATTACTAAGGACGGGGTAACCGTGGCGAAAGAGATTGAATTGGACGATCCCTTCCAGAACATGGGTGCGCAGCTCGTGAAGGAGGTGGCATCCAAGACCAACGACGATGCCGGCGACGGTACCACTACCGCGACCGTTTTGGCGCAGTCGATTATCAGCGTGGGGCTGAAGAACGTGACTGCCGGTGCCAACCCGATGGACCTCAAGCGTGGGATCGATAAGGCGGTGGTCAAGATCGTGGATAGCTTGAAGGAGCAAGCGGAAGAAGTGGGCAACGATTTGCATAAGATCGAGAACGTGGCCGCTATTTCGGCTAACGGTGACGATGCCATTGGTAAGTTGATTGCCGAAGCGATGCAGAAGGTGAGCAAGGAGGGCGTGATCACGGTTGAGGAGTCGAAGGGAACCGATACCTACGTGGACGTGGTTGAGGGAATGCAGTTCGACCGCGGCTACATCTCTCCCTACTTCGTGACCGATACCGAGGCGATGGAGGTCGATTTCGAGGAGCCGCTCATCCTGATTCACGATAAGAAGATTTCCGCCATCAAGGACCTGCTCCCCATCCTGGAGAAGGGTATTCAAACCGGGAAGCCGCTTCTGATCATCGCGGAAGATATCGATTCGGAAGCGTTGACCACTTTGGTGGTAAACCGCTTGCGCGGTTCGTTGAAGATCGCTGCCGTCAAGGCCCCGGGCTTTGGAGACCGCAGGAAAGAGATGCTGGAAGACATCGCGATTTTGACGGGTGGAACGGTGATATCAGAAGAGAAAGGCCTTACTCTGGAGCACGCCAGCTTGGATATGCTGGGTAGCGCCGAGAAGGTGACCATCGATAAAGATACGACTACCATCGTGAATGGCGGGGGATCGAAGGATGCCATCGATAGCCGCATTGGGCAGATCCGTGTTCAGATTGACAAGACCACCTCGGATTACGATCGTGAGAAACTGCAAGAGCGCCTGGCTAAGCTGGCGGGCGGTGTAGCGGTTCTCTACGTGGGCGCTGCCTCCGAAGTGGAGATGAAAGAGAAGAAAGACCGTGTAGAGGACGCCTTGTCAGCCACCCGCGCTGCCGTGGAAGAGGGTACCGTACCCGGTGGTGGCGTAGCTTACATCCGTGCTATCGATGCACTGGAAGGTTTAAAGGGCGAGAACGATGACGAGACCACTGGTATCGAGATCGTGAAACGTGCCGTGGAAGAGCCGCTTCGTCAGATCGTGGAGAACGCCGGGAAAGAGGGCGCCGTCGTGGTGCAGAAGGTACGCGAGGGGAAGGCCGACTACGGCTACAACGTCCGTACAGATCAGTACGTGAGCCTGCACGAGACGGGCGTGATCGACCCGGCCAAGGTGGCACGCGTGGCGCTCGAGAACGCCGCATCCATCGCGGGGATGTTCCTTACCACCGAGTGTGTGATTACCGATAAGGTGGAAGAGAATCCCGCCCCGCAGGTGCCCATGGGTGGCGGAATGGGCGGCGGAATGATGTAGTGATACGAAATTTCCGCTAGTTAGGTTAGTGTAAATTAGATCGTTTATAAAGCGTGCGACGAGAAACGAAGGTTACAATGTCGCACGCTTTTTTTTGGTGCGAATATTGATCGTTTGTGATTGTTTAGCGATTTACAGTGGAGACGAATGGGTAGGAACAATCGGAACACATTGGGGTGTCAATTAGAATGCGGCCTTGAACAAGTGGAAAAGGGAGTAAAGAGAAGTGTGGAAAGTGGAAAAAAGTAACCAGAACTTAACACTTCTCACGTTTATTTGTAGTACATTCGCGTTGTTATCAAAACTTTAATATTGAATTTTTATGACGAAGAGATTAAGATTTTTAACAGCGGCTCTTCTGGTGATGTTCGCTACCGCGGTACAAGCGCAGGTGACCACCTCCAGCATGAGCGGAAGGGTTACCGATGCCGAGGGGGCAGTGATCGGTGCTACCGTGATCGCCACGCATGAACCTTCGGGAACGACGTATGGGACGGTGACCAACATGGAGGGCCGTTTCAACTTGAACGGTATGCGCGTGGGGGGGCCCTACACGGTAGCGGTTTCTTACGTGGGGTACGGTACCAGCACGACGAGCAATATCACCCTGAGCCTGGGTGAGAACTACGTGTTAAACGTGGTACTCACCGAAGAGGCCACTTCGCTGGATGAAGTGGTGGTAACAGCACTTCGTACCAAGTTTACTACCGAGAAAACGGGTGCGGTAACCAATATCACAAACGCCCAGATAGATAATTTACCCACCGTGAACAGAAGCATCATGGATGTGACCCGCCTCTCGCCTTATGGAGGCAACGGTATGACCTTTGTCGGAAGCGATGGTCGTACTGCCAACTTCACCGTAGACGGTGCCAATTTCAACAACAACTTCGGTTTAAGTTCGGCACTCCCCGGTGGGGGCAACCCGATCTCTATTGAGGCTATCGAGGAGCTTCAGGTGGTTATTGCTCCCTATGATGTGCGTCAGACCAACTTTATCGGTGGGGGTGTCAATGCCATTACCAAGTCGGGTACCAATACATTCAGGGGAGCTGCTTACGCATTCCACAAAAATGAAAACTTACGTGGTGATGCCGTTCATGGTCAGACAATCCCGAATGCACGTGATAAAGACCGTAATACCACTTACGGTTTCACGTTGGGCGGTCCAATTATCAAAAATAAATTGTTCTTCTTTGTGAACGCGGAGATGGCTAAAACCCCGACGGTTGTTAATCGTTGGAGAGCTTCGGACGATGGTGTGGCCGATCCGGATCAATACATTTCTCGCACTACTGAGAAAGATCTGGAGAGGGTTTCGGATTTTGTACGAAATAAATATGGCTACGAAACCGGTTCGTTCACAGATTTTCCAGCCGATGAGAGCAACTACAAACTGCTTGCCCGGTTGGACTGGAACATATCGGACAGACATCGTCTGGCATTGCGCTATAACTATACTAAGAATTTGTCGTGGAGATCTCCTAATGCCTCTTCTATGGATGGAGGTACCCGTATGTCGGAGGCCAGGATGTCGAAAGCATCTATGTCGTTTGCCAACTCGATGTATTCTCAGGATAACCTGGTACACACCTTCTCGTTCGACCTGAATAGCCGTCTGGCGGATAACCTGTCGAATCAATTCCTGGTCACCTTCTCCAAACTGGACGACGTGCGCGGGTCAACTTCTTCGGAATTTCCATTTATCGATATTTTGAAAGATGACCAGGCTTATATGTCACTGGGATATGAGCTGTTTACCTGGAACAACGGTGTTCATAACGATGTACTGAACATTAAAGATGAACTCATCTATTATATGGGTAATCACAAAGTGTTGGGAGGTGTCGCTTACGAGTATATGATGGCCGATAACGCTTATATGCGTAACGGAACGGGATATTACCGCTATTCAAGTCTTGACGATTTCTTATATGAAGGAACACCTGAAATTGTGAACCTGACCTATGGATATGACGGAGAGAGTAATCCCGCGGCACGTGTGAGGATGAATAAGTTAGGTGCTTACGTGCAAGACGACTGGAACGTGAATGAGAATTTTATGCTCAGCTACGGTTTACGTGTGGATGGACTTTTCTTTAATAATGCAGACCTGATGACAAACAAGGCTATTTACGACCTCGACTACTCGGGTCGTCATATAGATACCGGCAAGTGGCCTTCGGCAAACATTATCTTCTCGCCCCGCGTGGGATTCGTGTGGGACGCGTTTGGAGATAACAGCCTGAAAGTGCGCGGAGGTACCGGTCTTTTCTCTGGTAAGCTGCCGCTCGTCTTCTTCACTAATATGCCCACCAATGGGGGTATGGTGCAGTATCAGGCGCAAATAAACGCGAGAGAAGCGGCCAAGAAAGGTTTTTCGATGGATACATTTGCCGGTGGTCTGGTAACGGATGCTAACGGCAAGGCTACTATTGCTGCACTATATGATAAATTGACATCGTTGGGCTATCCCTCTACTGTTTCACCTGAGGATGGTACAGCCCCCTCATCAATTTCTGCCGTGGATCCCAAATTCAAGATGCCGCAGGTGTGGAAAACGTCACTGGCCGTTGATTACGCCTTCCCGACCCCTTTCCCCTCCTCCGTAACGGTGGAAGGTATCTTCAACAAAACCATCAACGGTGTTACCATGACCGACTGGAGCATCCCTTTCGTGGGTGGTTTCGCACGCTTCAACGGGGCGGATAATCGTCCCATTTATCCCGATGGTTACCGCGAAGGCACGAAGGCGTTTATCCTCTCCAACACTGGCCGCGGCTACGGTTGGTCAGCCAATATCACGCTCAACGCCCAACCCACGGAACAGCTTAGCGTGATGGCCGCCTACACGCGCACGGTGGCTAAAGACGTGACCGGCATGCCCGGCTCGAACGCCGAATCGGCTTTTACATACGTGCCCACGGTGGAGGGTCCCAACCACATCAAGTTGCATAACTCGGAATACGTAACACCTGACCGTCTGGTAGCTTCGCTTATGGCACACGATAAGTCCGGTAACCACTATAGCATTATTTACGAAGCGTGGCGTGGTGGTGAAAACAGAAACTACTCTTTTATGACAGTAAACGGCATCAATGGTGACGAGTATAATTACGATGCAATTTATGTACCTACCGACGACGAGGTGGCCACCAGGCAGTTCCGTTTCGTGTCGGAAGACGATAAAACCCGCTTCATGGACTACGTGCACGCGAACGATTACTTGAAAAACCGACAAGGCCAGTATGCCGAGCCGTACAGCGTCTACTCTCCCTGGGTATATCGCATTGACTTTAGCTACAAGCACGACTTCGTGTTGAGCGTGGCTAATACCAAGCATATGCTGCAATTCAGCTTAGACGTGAAAAACGTGATGAACCTGTTCAACTCCAAATGGGGGGTAGCCAAATACCTGAACCCTGCTATTGGTTCCGAGGCCCGTATCATCCGGTACGAAGGGGTGGATACCGATGGTGTAGCCACGTTCTCTACGCCCGCGTCCATCAATGGTGATACCGAAACGTTCACCCCAAGCTATTCGTTGGGTCAATGTTGGTACGCGTCAGTAGGTATCAAGTATATTTTTAACTGAATGATCACGAGGTGCATACACCTTAAATAATAAAAATCAAACTATCGTATGAAACTAAAATATCTATTTCCACTCTTCGTCGCAACGCTCGTCCTGGCGGTGAGCTGCGCCGATGAACCGGTAGTAACGCTCCTTGACGAGATACAAGTATCGTCGTCCTACGTGGCTATCCCAGAAGGGGGAGGTTCCACCTCCATTACTATAACGGCTAAGGATAGCTGGACGGCGGAGAAGGTGACTACCGATAAAGACCCGGTTGAATGGTTGACCCTCTCTTCTACCTCGGGAAGTGCCGGCGAGAGTCAGGTTACTTTTTCCGCTCCTTCCGCTATTGATGGCCGCTCCGCGGAGGTTCTGATTCGCAGCGGTGGCAAGACGCAGAGAATAAACGTTATGCAGGGTTTGACGAAGATAGCCACGGCCAAGGCGGCGGAGGTGAACGCCGCTCCCGATGGGAAAACATTCCGCGTCACGGGCGTCTGCACGAAAATCGTAAACACGCTATATGGCAACTGGTACCTGACCGATGAGACGGGCGAGGTGTATATTTATGGCACGCTCGATAAAAAAGGTGCGGAGAAAAACTTCCTGAGCCTTGGGCTGGAGGTGGGCGATGAGGTAACCATCGAGGGACCCAAATCTTCCTATAAAGGGAGTCCTCAAATGGTTAACGTAACGGTGGTAAAGATTAATAAATCGGAAGTGAAAGTGGACTCCGTGGCAAACGAGGTGCTCCCCATGGAAGGGGGCGAATTTACCGCCTTCCTCACCTGCAAGGGCGAAGGGGTATCGGTAGATATCCCGGAGGATGCCAAGTCGTGGTTGGGCATCTCCTCTATTCAATCGAAAGGAGAGAACGTGGTGGTGAAATTTATCGCGATGGCCAACGAAGGTGGTGACCGCGAAACTACCCTTACGTTCCATACCGTTAAGGATTCGAAAAAGCACTCCACGGAAACAGTCCTTACCCAGAAAGGTGCCATCGTGAAAGCTACCGTGGCAGAATTCCTAGCTGCCCCGGTAGGCAATACTCAGTATCGTTTGTCGGGAGCAGTTACTAAAATCGACAATAACAACGACGGCCGTTTATACTTGCGAGACTTTTCCGGGGAAACCTACGTGTATAAAATTCAAGGCTATACGGCAAATTCTTTGAAAGTGGGTGATATCATCACGCTTGTAGGAAAACGTGCCGAGTATAATGGTAACCCGCAAATGAGTGGTGCCGTCCTGGAGGATGTGATTCACGTGACCCCTGCCACCATTGCCGAAGTGCTGGCAAAACCCGTGGACAAGAATGTCTATTTCATGATAACCGCCTCAATTAAAGAGATTCAAAATCAGGATTATGGTAATATCGTTTTGAAAGAAGGCGATAGTGAGATTTTGATGTATGGTTGTTACCCGGGTTACGGTGCTACCGGTGATGATAGAAAAGGGTTGATTAACGCCAAAGGAATTAAAGCGGGTGACAACATTACTGTCATTGCAACAAGGGGTGAATATGGTGGAACGCCTCAACTAGCCAATGGCTTTTATCTCAGTCACGAAAGTGGAGATATACAATCACTAAGTATTGCGGAGTTCTTGGAAACTCCAGTAGGTGAAACAAAGTATTGTTTGTCGGGAGTAGTTACTAAAATTGACAATAACAATGACGGTCGTTTACACTTACGAGACTTTTCCGGGGAAATCTACGTGTATAAAATTCAAGATTACACGGCAAATTCTTTGAAAGCAGGCGATATCATCACGCTTGTAGGAAGACGAGCCGAGTATAATGGTAGCCCGCAAATGAGCGGGGCCGTGCTGAAGGAGGTGAAAGCCGTGACCGTGGCCACAATTGCCGAGGTACTGACGAAACCTGATGATCCTAATGTGTATTACATGGTAACGGCAGATATCAAGAATATTGTCAACGCGGTGTTTGGCAATATGGACCTGAAGGATGGCGATAGCGAGATCTACCTTTATGGTTGCTACCCGGGGTGGGGTGCTACCGGCAACGATCGCAAAGGACTGGTCGAAGCCAAAGGTTTAAAAGTGGGCGATAAACTTACGGTAATCGCTTACAAGACCACTTACCAGGGAACTCCGCAACTTTCAAACGGCATCTACTTTAGCCACGAAAGCGTGGAATAAGACAAGCGCCTCGTTTTTGTCACTGCTATCATTTTGATCGTATGACTTGAACAAGGTCATATGACATTCTAAGCAAAACGTGCGTAACGTAAATGTGAAAAGTAAACCGTTTGAAAGGTAACCGTACTTAATAACACGAAGCATCTCGCACGAAAGGCTATAAAAGGGAAAGGGCCGCTTCAAAACGAGGCGGTCTTTTTTAATCTACCTGCCTATTTAAATTTGCCTGTTTTCTTTAAAATGAATACCTTTGTATGGGTTAAGTAAAACATGCTAGTTAAACAAATTATGAATATATAATTCGTAATCGGAAAAGAAAGGAAAGGTAAAATGAAAACATTACAGATACCTTATCAGAACATCTCCTGTTATGAGACGACGTTCGATCGGATTAAATTGATTTTAGAGGCCGGTGCTGTGGCCGATATCGATCAGGTGAACTGGAAGGGGAGTTTCCCAAAGTTCCTGCCCGTTAACGTCAGGGTGGCGCACGATGGGAACCGGCTTTACCTCTATTACACGGTGACTGGTGAAAAGCTTCGTGCAGCCAGCACCCGCGATTTCGGCTCAGTCTGGGAAGACAGTTGCGTAGAGTTTTTTATGCAACGAGAGGGCGCTAACGTGTATCGCAACTTCGAGTGCAACGTGCTGGGGGTTTTGCTTGCGCATCAACAAAAGGCAAGGGGGCAAGGGGTGATGCAGAACGATCAGATGCAGGCCATTTTTCGGCACGGAACCGTTGTGCATCGTTACGAGGGTGATAAGCAGGTGACCGATTGGACGATGTACCTCGAGATACCGAAGAAAGCGTTGGGATTTGCTGATCATGAATCGCTTGCCGGGCAGCGAATACGTGCCAACTTTTACAAGTGTGGCGACGAAACGCCGGAACCCCACTATTTAAGCTGGAACCCCATTGACTTGCCGGAACCGGACTTTCATGTCCCCGAGTTCTTCGGCCTGCTGGAACTGGAATAACAATGCCTAAAACAGATAGAGAGAATGGAAGAGACAAACCGACTGAAAGAGATCGTTTTTCAATTCGTCGACCGAGATAATCGGGTCGAGGTGAAACCCCTTGGAAAAGGGCATATCAACGATTCGTATAAGGTGACGGCGGGCGATAATCCGTACGTGCTGCAACGCGTTAATCATCACGTTTTTAAAAATGTACCCGAGCTTCAGAATAACATTAAACGGGTGACTTCCCATATTCGGGGTAAGCTGCAGGAACGGGGCGTAACCGGTATTGACCGAAAGGTGCTTACGTTATTGCCCACGCACGAGGGGATGTTGTACTACAAGGATGAGTCGGGGAACTACTGGCGGATGATGCATTTCATCACGGATAGCAAGAGCTACGACGAGATAAACCCGGAGTTGGCCTACAGGGCGGGCATCGCCTTTGGCGACTTCCAAAGCATGCTTACCGACCTGCCGGGAGAGCCGCTATTCGAAACCATTCCCGATTTTCATAATATGGAGACGCGCCTGAAATCGTTCCGAGAAGCGGTAAAAGCGGATAAGGTGGGGCGAATGAAAGAAAAAGAGGTGGTCGACCTGGTAAAGGAGATCGAGGATCGAGCCGAAGAGATGTGTAAAGCGGAACGGTTGCACCGAGAAGGAAAGCTCCCGAAACGCATCAACCATTGCGATACCAAGGTGAATAATATCCTGTTCGATGAAGAGGACAGGGTGCTTTGCGTGGTGGACCTGGACACGGTGATGCCGGGATACGTGCTATCCGATTTCGGGGATTTCATCCGCACGGGAGCCAATACCGGTGCTGAAGACGATAAGAACCTCGATAACGTGGGGGTCGATCTCGCCATCTTCGAGGCGTATGCCAAGGGGTACTTGGAGAAAGCGGCCTCGTTCTTGACGGAGGTGGAGGTGGAGAACTTGGCGTTCGGTGCGAAACTGCTCACCTACATGCAGACTGTTCGTTTCTTTACCGATTATATCGACGGCGATACCTATTACAAGATCGCTTACCCCGAGCATAACCTCGTGCGAACGCGTGCGCAGTTTAAATTGCTGCTTAGCTTGGAGGAGAATTTTCAGGAGATGCAGCGCATCGTGAAGGAAGCCGCGGGGAAGTAACCGGTTATTAACTCGGGTAGGGTCGCCAATCATCGTGCATGTGTGTTGCACCTCAAGGAAACGCATGTCGATGTAACCGGCAAACGAGATATTTTGCCTGGAAATGACTGAAGTAAAGAAAAAATTGTTATCTTCGCGGCGCTTTATTTTCGAGGAAAAAAGTGGCAAAGTTCAGTTTGTACAATATTCCCTTGAAAAGCCTGTCAGAGGGGTTTCATACGTTCGAGTATGCCCTGGATGAAAAGTTCTTCGCTGCCATTGACGGCGAGGAAGTTAGGCGAGGGAACGTGGCGGTAACGGTTCTAGTGAACCGGATGTCGACCTCGTTCGAGATGGATTTCGATCTGAAAGGGACGGTGCAAATTCCTTGCACGCGGTGCTTGGATGACATGAACCAACCGGTGAACACGCACGACCGACTTATCGTCAAGTTTGGGAAAGCGTACTCCGAGGAGAGCGACGAGATCGTGATTATCCCCGAGGCGGATGGCGAGATTAACATCGCTTGGTTCCTGTACGAGTTCATCGCGCTGGCCATTCCCATAAAGCATGTGCACCCCCCGGGGGGAATGCAACCGGGTAGTCTCCTCCAAGCTCAGGAAACATCGGGCGGTCAACCTCTATGATGACGAAAACGAGGATGATGACGATGACGAAGGCGTTGCCGGGGACGACGAGGGGTTCCTTGACGAAGAGGACCATCAGGCACACGATCCGCGTTGGGACGCCCTGCAAGGGTTGCAGTTAGAAGATGATTGATCAAGTAAGTATAAAATAGATAGAGAAATGGCACATCCAAAAAGAAGGCAGTCGGCTGCCAGGAAACGAAAAAGGAGATCGCACGATCGCGCCAAAGTACCCACCTTGGCGGTTTGCGCTAACTGCGGCGCATGGCATATTTACCACACGGTATGCGGTGAATGTGGTTATTACAGGGGTAAGTTGGCAATCGACAAAGATGCGACGGCGTAACCCACTTCAACGATCTCACTGAATAAAAGACCCTGAAATAACCTGCTCGTTTTTTCAGGGTTTTTTCTAATGGATTAACGGATTGGATAAATGAAACAGCTATATGGCGTGATCACGGGAATCACGGTCGGTTTGCCCGACTATATCCTCACTAACGAAGAGCTTGAAACCATGGTGGATACCTCCGATGAGTGGATTATGACTCGTGTCGGGATAAAAGAGAGGCGTATTTTGAAAGGCGAGGCGCAGGGCATTTCGGTATTGGGAACCCAAGCGGTTGATGAGCTGATGGTGAAAACGAACACGCGGCCGGAAGAGGTGGACGCGGTAGTTTTCGCCACGACTACACCAGACCATATGTTTCCTTCCGCGGCCTCTATCGTCGCGGAAAACTGCGGGATAAAAAACGCTTTCTGCTTCGATATGGAAGCTGCTTGCTCGGGGTTCGTCTTCGGGTTGGAGGTGTGCAACGGGTTGGTGAAGACTGGTAAGTACAAGAAAATTGTCTTGCTGGCAGGCGATAAGATGTCGTCTATAACGAACTATGAAGATCGAACCACTTGCCCCCTGTTCGGTGATGCCGTGGGGGCGGTGATGATTGAACCGACCGATGAGGAAATGGGCATAATAGACGTGGAGCTGCATTCAGACGGGATCGGGTACGAGCCCTTGCAAATGAAGGCGGGTGGAAGCAAGTACCCGGCTAGCTATGAAACGGTTGAAAGGAGGGAGCACACGGTGCAACAAGATGGGCAGGTGGTGTTTAGGCACGCCGTATCACGTATGGCGGAGGTGTCGCTCAGTATCATGGACCGAAACAACTTGGCCCCCGAGGATGTCGATTGGCTGGTACCGCATCAGGCCAACATACGGATCATCGATGCCACGATTCAACGCACGGGCCTACCGCGAGAGAAGGTGATGATTAACATAGAGAGGTATGGCAATACCAGCGCCGGTACTATACCCGTTTGCCTGTGGGAATGGGAACCGAAGCTGCGAAAGGGCGATAATGTTATCTTGACCGCCTTCGGTGCCGGTTTCTCGTGGGGTAGCGCTTACCTCAAGTGGGGGTATAACGGTGAAAACCTTGTGAAGTAATGCAACCGAAGGGGCATCGTTCCGGTTTCGTGAACATCGTTGGCAACCCTAATGTGGGGAAATCGACGCTGATGAACCGGCTGGTTGGCGAGCGCATCTCCATCATCACCGCGAAAGCGCAAACTACCCGCCATCGAATCATCGGTATCGTGAATAAGCCGGAATACCAGGTGGTCTATTCCGACACCCCCGGAGTGCTGCGACCCAATTACAAGCTGCAGGAGTCCATGCTCAAGTTTTCGCTCTCCGCCCTAGGCGATGCCGACGTGTTACTTTACGTAACGGACGTGGTAGAGAAAGTGGATAAAAATGACGAGTTCTTGGAAAAGATTCAACGGCTGGAGTTGCCGGTGCTGCTGCTGATTAACAAGATTGACCTAACCGACCAAGAGAGGCTGGAGGAGTTGGTCATGAGTTGGAGGGAGCGGTTGCCCCAAGCGGAGATTTACCCCGTGTCGGCGTTGAACAACTTTAATATCGACAGGGTACAAGAGCGGGTCCTGGAGCTGTTGCCTGAATCACCGCCCTACTTCGAGAAGGATGCACTGACTGATAAGCCGATGCGCTTTTTCGTGACCGAGATCATCCGCGAAAAAGCGTTGCTCACCTACCAACAAGAGGTGCCTTACGCCATCGAGGCGATGGTAGAGGAGTATAAGGAGGAGAGCGATATCATCCGCATACGGGCTATCATCTTGGTGGAGCGGGAGTCCCAGAAGGGAATCGTTATCGGTCATAAAGGGGCCGCATTGAAAAAATTGGGTACGCTGGCTCGGAAAGAGCTCGAACGTTTCCTGGAGAAGAAGGTGTTCCTGCAACTGCACGTGAAGGTGGAGAGGGATTGGCGTAACCGGGATAACATGCTTAAGGCGCTTGGTTACAAGCTTGATTAACGGCGTGAGGGAACGCTAACACTCACGCTCACCAAAGGCTTTACGGTGGGTGAGTCGATGACGGGGAGGACGAAAACGATAAAGTGTGGCGAACGAAAGGTGCAATAAGGTATGATAAACTTGATAGCTATAGTGGGACGTCCCAACGTGGGAAAATCGACCCTGTTTAACCGCTTGACGAAAAGCCGTCAAGCTATCGTGACGGAGACAGCTGGCACCACACGCGATCGACAATACGGTAAGGTATTGTGGAACGGGCAGGAGTTTTCCCTGGTGGATACCGGGGGATGGGTGGTCAACTCGGACGATGTGCTGGAGGACGAGATTAACAAGCAGGTGGAAATCGCGATTGAAGAGGCGGACGTTATCCTGTTCGTGGTGGATGTGCTGCTCGGGGTAACTGACCTTGACGTGAGCGTGGCGCAGATACTTCGTAAATCGGGAAAGCCGGTGGTCATCGTGGCCAACAAGGCCGATAACTTCGATTTGGCACACCAGTCGGCCGAGTTTTACTCGCTCGGTTTGGGTGACCCGTATAGCGTTTCGTCCATCAACGGTTCCGGGACGGGCGACCTGCTGGATCACCTGCTCACCCTGTTTTCGAGAGAGAGGGGTGAGGAGGAGTGGGAAGATATCCCCAAGTTCGCTGTCGTGGGACGCCCCAACGCCGGGAAGTCGTCCATCATCAACGCGCTAATCGGTGAGGAGCGAAGCATTGTGACCGATATCGCGGGTACCACACGCGACTCCATCCATACCCGTTATAACAAGTTCGGGATGGACTTTTACCTGATTGACACAGCTGGGATCCGGAAGAAGGGTAAGGTGAAGGAGGACTTGGAGTACTTCTCGGTCATACGGTCGATCCGCGTGATCGAGAACGCCGATGTTTGTATCCTTCTTATTGATGCCACGCGGGGTATCGAGAGCCAGGACTTGAATATTTTCTCCTTGATACAGAAAAACCGAAAAGGGTTGGTGGTCTTCGTCAATAAGTGGGACACGGTGGAGCAGAAAGACCAAAAGGTAATCAAAACGTTCGAAAATGCTATCCGTGAACGATTCGCACCCTTTACCGATTTCCCCATCATCTTTGGATCGGCACTCACGAAGCAGCGATTATTTAAGATGATGGATACCGCCAAGGAGGTGTATCAAAATAAAAATAGAAAGATTCCCACGAGCGAGCTGAACGAGGTGATGCTGCCCATTATCGAGCGAAAACCTCCCCCTGCCATCAAGGGGAAATACGTGAAAATAAAATATATCACGCAGTTGCATAATACCAGTGTACCCTCTTTTGTCTTTTTCTGTAATCTGCCAAAATGGGTTAAGGAACCCTACAAACGGTTCGTGGAGAACCGGATGCGTGAAAATTGGAACCTTACCGGAACTCCCATTAATCTGTTTTTCAGGGAGAAGTAACGGGGAACCTCCCCGTTGCGCTACTACGTGCAGCAAATTGCCGAAAAAAAACCAGCTATTCGTATGAATTAACAAAAAAATTGCGTTAATTTGTAAGATGCTTGAGGGAATGGATGGTAAAATCTGCTATTGTCTCTCAAAAAAAGGTAATTTGAAACGCGTTGTTTTGGGCGCAAAGCCCAACTAAAGAAGGAGAACGGATGGATACTATGCACAAGCCAGAAGAGGAAAAACTACTTGTTAACGAAGAATTTACTGATAACACGCCACAGCCGTCACCCGATGTGCAGGCAAAAGAACAGGATTCTATTACCCCGGGAGACCCTGAGGTTACGGAAGTTTCGGAGACTACCGAAGTATCGGATGTTTCGATGATTCCTAATGCATCAGAGGCATCAGAGGCTATGGAGACCCCGGGAGTTTCGAAAGTGGTAGAAGTCCAGGAGATTCCAGAGACCCCTGAGGTGACAGAGACCCCTGAGGTGACAGAGACCCCTGAGGTGACAGAGACCCCTGAGGCTACAAAAGTTTTGAAAACCCCTGAAATCACCGTAACTCCTGAAACTTCTATAGATAAAGAAATAGACGGTAATAATAGTACCGCTACTGTTGAAAAAAGTGCCGCTGAATCTGATTCAAACGCGGATGTTGAGACAAACAAAGTAGCGAACGCCGATACCGGAAAAGACGCTAATACCGATAAAGATACTGATACCGACAGCTTTATAGAGTACGATCTTGAGGATGCGGTGGAAGAGGATGAGGAAGAGGATGAGGATGATGAGGCGGATGGTGAAGAGGACGATGGAGACGAGGATGCCGCTGCCGCATTGCCTCCGATTGAAGAGATCGTTCAACGTCTGCGGAACCTGTACACCTCCGAAAAATTAAAGCGGAAGGATGTAGAAGAGTGTAAGAGCCAATTTTATCGTTCCCTGAGGAACGAGATCGAAAAACAGAAACAGTATTTCCTATCGGAAGGGGGCGAAGAGATCGATTTTGTGGCCAAAGAGTCCGAAGTGTATGTCGAGGGTAAGGAACTGCTTCAGAAAATCAAGGAGAAACGTGCTGAGCTGGTCGCGAAAGAGGAGGTTGAAAAGGAGAAAAACGTGGCCCGCAAGCTGGCTATCATCGAGCAGGTGAAAGCGTTGACCGAGACGCAGGGGCAGGAGGATTTCAATATAACTTACCAGGAGTTCAGGGCCTTGCAACAGGAGTGGAACGAGATAAAACTAATCCCTCAAGCTCGGGTGAACGAGCTTTGGAAATCGTACCAACGGTACGTGGAGAAGTTTTATGATTTAGTGCGCATCAACAACGAGTTCAGGGAGTATGATTTCAAGAAGAACTTGGAGATGAAAACTGCACTTTGCGAGGCGGCTGAGCGGCTTGATAGCGAGTCAGACGTCGTTTCCGCGTTCCATCAACTGCAAAATTTACATCAAGAGTGGAGGGAGATTGGCCCGGTTTCGCGAAAGGATAGGGAGGTTATCTGGGGTCGGTTCAAGGAGGCGTCGACCCTTATCAATAAGAAATACCAGGCTCACTTTGAAACGTTAAAGGAGCAGGAAGAGAAGAACCTTGAGCTAAAGACTGCTTTGTGTGAAAAGTTGGAAGCCATCGATTATACCCAATTAAAGACGATAAGAGATTGGAATAAGAAAGTGAAGGAGGTGCTTGAAATACAGTCACAATGGCGACAAATAGGGTACGTTCCAAGGAAACACAATACAAAGATATACAGGCGCTACCGTGCGGCGTGCGACTTTTTTTTCCGGTTGAAGAACGAGTTCTACCGATCGCTTCGCAGCGAAATGGAGGAGAACCTGAAGAAGAAGATCACGCTTTGTGAGCGGGCGGAGGAGCTCAAAGATAGTACCGATTGGAAGAATACCACGAAGGTGATGATCGATATCCAGAAGGAGTGGAAGACCATCGGTATCGTCCCTCGTAAGCATGTCGATACCATCTGGAAACGTTTTATTACTGCTTGTGACTATTTTTTCGAGCAGAAAAAGTTGCATAGTTCTTCACGGTACGCTGAAGAGGTGCAAAACATGGAGGCGAAGAAAGCAATCGCGCAGTCCATTAGCCAGTTAGATAATTCTTTAAGCCCCGATGACGCCCTTGCGGAACTGCGTGAACTCATGGACCAGTGGCACGCCATCGGCCACGTTCCCTACAAGATGAAGGACCGGGTTTACCGAGAATTTCATGACGCCACTGAAGCGCAGTTCGATCGGCTGAACATCGATAAAGAGGATAGGAAGTTGGAGGCCTTTAAGACCAATATATCCGATATGGCAAAAGGCGGAGATGCGCAGAATCAGTTATATCGCGAACGAGAGAAGTTAACGCGGCAGTACGAGCGCTTGAAAAACGAACTGCAAACCTATGAGAATAACATTGGTTTTCTCTCGGTTTCCTCTAAGAAGGGAAACCACTTGCTGGACGATATGAACCAGAAGATGGAGAAGTTAAAGGCCGAACTTCAACTCATCATCCGAAAGGTGGAAGCCTTGGACAAAGAACTGTAGGATTTTTGGTGTTATTTATGTTGCGCGTAAGGTTCAGTATGGGTTTATTACTTGTTTTCTCGTTTCTCTTTTGCCTGAACGCGAACGGCGAGAATAGACTGTATACTGATTCTCGCCGCGAGGTCCCGCTGTTAGAGAGTAAAAAAATGATGATGTTCGGCGATACCTCCCGCGTGGGTGTTCCCTTTTCAAAAGATCCGCACGTGGTTCATTTTCAAGGACGTTATTTGTTGTACTACTCCATTCCTCCCATGAAGGGCGATGAACGTTCCGGATGGAACATTGGGATTGCTGAAAGTTACGATTTGATAACGTGGAATAAGGTGGGAGAAATCGTGCCGGACGCCGATGCGGAATACGAGAAAAATGGTTTATGTGCCCCTGGAGCGTTGGTAAGAGACGGAAAAGTGCATCTTTTTTACCAAACGTACGGCAACAGGCAAAATGACGCCATTTGTCATGCCTTCTCTGAAGATGGGATGCACTTCGAGCGAAATCCAACCAACCCGATCTTTAGACCCACGGGGAGTTGGAATTGCGGGCGAGCCATAGACGCCGAGGTGTGTGTGTTCAACGGGCACTATTACCTCTACTACGCTACCCGCGACCCAGATTACAAGATACAGATGCTGGGAGTGGCCATCGCACCTATCGATACGGATTTTAACCGGGAGGATTGGATGGAACCGGTGAACGCTTCCATCCTTTTCCCTGAGCTAGACTGGGAGGGCGAGTGCATTGAAGGAGCTTCCATAACCATTCAAAATAACGCGATGTACATGTTTTACGCGGGCGCGTACAACAATTGGCCGCAACAAGTGGGAGTGGCCGTTAGCAATGATGGCCTTACGTGGAAGAGGCTGTTTCGCGAGCCGTTCCTGCCAAATGGAAAACCGGGTGAATGGAACGAGAGCGAATCGGGACACCCCCATATTTTTACCGACTCCGATGGCAGGACCTACCTTTTTTTTCAAGGGAATAACGATAAAGGGAAAAGTTGGTACATCTCCCAAAAGGAGATTTTCTGGGAAAATGGGCAACCTTTTTTTGAGTAGATGTTAACATGGCGTTTTGGTTAAACGTTTCCCCCCGTACACCGGCCTACCACTGTTTCAAGACGGATGTACTCTTTAAACGATAACGATTCCTTGATTGAAATCAACAAAGTATATAAATGTTAAACATAAAATCGTATGAGGAAAAATGTAATCTTAGTTTTATTATTGACGACCTTCATCTCGTTGCAAGCCCAATGGCAGCCCGCGGGAGACAAGCTTAAAACCAAGTGGGCATCGGAAATTGATGTGAATAACGTGTGGACGGAGTACCCGAGGCCAATCATGGAGAGGGGGGATTGGCTTAACTTGAACGGGCTTTGGAAGTACGTTATTCAACCGGTGGGTAAACCGAAGCCTGTCACTTTTGAAGGGGATATCCTAGTTCCGTTCGCCGTCGAATCGAGCCTTTCAGGGGTGCAGAAACGAGTGGGCAAGGAGAACGAGCTGTGGCATCAGCGGGAGTTCACGGTACCTACCAAGTGGAAAAATAGCAAGGTGCTGCTCCATTTCGGTGCTGTGGATTGGAAAGCCGATGTGTGGGTGAATGGCGTGAAAGTGGGGCAACATACCGGGGGATACACACCTTTTTCTTTCGATATCACACCCGCCCTTTCGAGCGGGAGCAACACGTTGGAGGTAAAGGTATGGGATCCTACGGACGAAGGGTATCAGCCGCGAGGCAAACAGGTGAATAAGCCACAAGGCATTTGGTACACGCCGGTCACCGGTATCTGGCAGACGGTCTGGTTGGAGCCGGTACCCGAAACGTACATCGAGAACCTGAAGATTACTCCCGATATCGACAAGAATATTCTTATGGTGGAAGCCTTAACCAACCATTGCACGCCTACCGGCCGGGTAGATGTGAAGGTGAAAGAGGGTTCAAACGTGGTGGCAGCCGGGCAGTCCATCAATAACCTGCCGGTGGAAATTCCCATGCCTGAAAACGTGAAGCTTTGGTCACCCGATTCCCCGCACCTTTACGACCTGGAGGTCATCCTTTGGGACGGCAACAAGCAGCTGGACAGGTTGGAAAGCTATGCCGCGATGAGGAAGTTTTCAACGAAACGCGACGATAAAGGAATCGTGCGCCTGCAACTAAACAATAAGGACCTGTTCCATTTTGGTCCGCTTGATCAGGGGTGGTGGCCAGATGGACTCTATACCGCTCCCTGCGATGAGGCACTGGAGTACGACGTGATTAAGACTAAGGACTTAGGTTTCAATATGATTCGTAAGCACGTGAAAGTGGAGCCGGCTCGTTGGTACACCCATTGTGACCGCAACGGGATTATCGTATGGCAAGATATGCCTAGCGGTGATAAGAATCCCGAATGGCAGATGAGGCAATACTTCAACGGGAGGGAAAGGTCACGTTCTCCAGAATCGGAAGCCAACTATCGTAAGGAGTGGAAAGAGCTCATTGATTACCTCTATTCTTACCCGTCGGTGGGTGTCTGGGTACCCTTCAATGAATCGTGGGGACAATTTAAAACCGAAGAAATTGTGTCATGGACCAAACAGTACGATCCTTCACGCTTGGTTAACCCTGCCAGTGGTGGTAACCATTACCCGGTAGGGGATATGCTCGATCTGCATCAATACCCGGCACCGCAACTCTATCTCTACGATGGTCAACGAGCCACGGTACTTGGGGAGTACGGTGGAATTGGTTGGGCCAATAAAGAGCATCTTTGGGAACCGGATAGGAATTGGGGCTACGTGCAATTTAACAGCGAGAAAGAGGTGACGGATGAGTACGTGAAGTACGCGGAACAACTTAAGCAACTGATCAAACAGGGCTTCTCGGCGGCGGTGTACACGCAGACTACTGACGTGGAGATCGAGGTGAACGGGCTGCTCACGTATGATAGGGAGTTGGTGAAAGTGGATGAACAACGTGTCCGCAAAGTGAACCAGGAGATATGCACTATCTTGAATGATTAACCTTATTACTGATTGATGTTGCCCTCTTGGAAAGGGGATAATTAGGAGACACAAGTAAAAAGAAAACAGTATGGTGAAAGTTAAACAGTTAATTGGACTCGTGCTGATAATCGCCATGGCCGCGTGCACGAACAAGCAGGGGGCATCTGAGGAGGTGACTACGCTCTCTGGTTTAGAGAAAGGCCATTTTCAATCGGTGGTGAATGGCGATTCCACCGACCTGTACGTGTTGAAGAACGCGAACGGGATGGAAGTGACCTTGACGAACTACGGGGCGAGAATCGTCTCCGTGATGGTGCCCGATAGGGAGGGTAATTGGCATGATGTGGTGTTGGGATTTGAGAATATTGACGACTACGTGAACAGCAATAACAATTTCGGGGCTACCATCGGTCGTTACGGCAATCGAATCGCGAACGGGAAAATAACCGTCAACGGGGTTGACTACCAATTGCCGCAAAACAATTACGGTCACACGCTGCACGGTGGCCCGGAGGGGTACGATAAGCAGGTGTTCCATGCTGAGCAGCTAACCGATCAGTCGGTAGCCTTCACCTACGTGTCGCCCGATGGCGAAGCGGGTTTCCCCGGCACCCTGAACGTGAAGGTGATCATGACGCTCACGGACGATAACGCGATCGACTTGCAGTATGAGGCGGAAACGGATAAAGAGACGGTGGTGAACCTGACTAATCACTCCTATTTCAACCTTTCGGGCGATGCTAATAACACCATCCTTGATCACTTGTTATTGATCAATGCAGATCAGTTCACCCCGGTGGACGACACCTTTATGACCACCGGGGAGATTCTGCCGGTAGAAGGTACGCCCATGGACTTCAGAACAGCCACCGCCGTGGGAGAGCGTATCGACCAGTACAATTATGACCAGTTGAAGAATGGCGACGGGTATGACCACAACTGGGTGTTGAACACCGGTAGAGATATTTCGCGGCTGGCAGCCACGGTCTACTCGCCGGCTACTGGCATACAGCTCGAGGTGTACACGGATGAGCCTGGAGTGCAAGTATACTCCGGTAACTTCTTGAATGGAACCCTCACTGGCAAGAGCGGGGCTGTATACAACAAGCGCACGGCCATCTGCCTGGAGACGCAAAAATACCCGGACTCGCCGAACAAGGCCGACTGGCCTTCCCCTTACCTTAAGCCGGGTGAGAAATATACCAGCCGCTGCATCTACAAGTTCACGCTGCAGAACTGATGAATACTCTAAAATGTTGACAACAGTAAAATCAATTCTGGTGAATCGACGAAAGTTTTTGACTTATAGTGCGTTACTTGGTGGTGTGGCCGCGGTGGAGGGTAAGGTTGCCTACCCGGTAACACACGTAAGAAACGCCCCTTCTACGCACGGAGTCGCAAGGGAACTCAGGGCAGACGTAATCATCATTGGTGGTGGGATAGGAGGGTGTGCCGCCGCCTTAGCCTGTTGCCGTAATGGACTAAGCGTGGTTATGACGGAAGAGACCGATTGGATTGGAGGACAACTGACGCAACAGGGAGTACCACCCGATGAGCATCAATGGATTGAAACGCACGGTGCACCCTTGTCCTACCGGGAGTTCAGAAACAGGGTGCGCGATTATTACCGGCAAAATTACCCGCTTGTTGATGATGCCCGCACACGGGTAAACCTTAACCCGGGCGACGGTAGCGTATCTCGTTTATGCCATGAACCCAAAGTGGCTTTGACCGTGTTGAAAGATATACTTGCGCCATACGAGAGTACCGGCAAATTGCGAGTAATGACCGATTACAAGATTCGACAGGCGAATAGCGCCAATGACCTAGTATTGGATGTAGAAGTTCAACACGTACATACTGGCGATCGAATGGTGCTTTCAGGGGATGCTTTCGTGGATGCCACTGAATGCGGCGACATGTTGCCCTTAACGGGAACGGAGTACGTAACAGGTTCCGAGTCAAAGTATGATACCGGTGAACTGCACGCGTCAGAAAAAGCAGACCCGAAAAACAATCAAGCCTTTACCGTTTGCTTTGCGATGGATTATCAGTCGGGAAAAGATAATCGGCAAGACCCACCAACAGGCTATGATTTTTGGAGAGATTATATCCCGGAAATGACACCGCCCTGGTCAGGGAAACTATTTGATCTTACCTATTCTAATCCTTCCACGTTAGAACCCAAGAAATTGGGATTCCATCCCGAGGGTGTGGCACTGGATGGCGTACTTAATTTATGGAACTACCGACGAATTATTAACCGAAATAATTTCTTGAAAGGGACCTATGACGGCGATATAACTATCGTGAACTGGCCACAGAACGACTTCATGAACGGGAACTTGATCGATGTCACGGAGGCAGAATTTAAACAGACCCTGGATAGGGCTAAACAGTTAAGCCACTCGCTGTTTTACTGGTTGCAGACCGAAGCCCCGAGACCAGACGGGGGTACCGGATGGAAAGGGTTGAGGTTACGGGGAGACATTATGGGAACCGAAGATGGAATGGCGAAATACCCCTATATTCGAGAGGCAAGAAGGATAAAAGCGGTGTTTACCGTACTTGAAGAACACGTGGGGGCGGAGAATAGAAAAATGGTGGCAGGTGAAAAAGAGGGAAGCAAGTCTGCAGATTTTTTCGACAGCGTGGGTGTAGGGTATTACCATATTGACCTGCACCCCAGCTCGGGAGGCGATAATTACATCGATTTCCCATCACTCCCATTCCAGATCCCCCTTGGCGCACTTCTCCCGCAACGTGTGAATAACCTGCTGCCAGCAAACAAAAACATCGGCACCACTCATATCACCAACGGGTGTTATCGTTTGCACCCTGTTGAATGGAGCATAGGGGAAGCCGTAGGACAACTGATCGCATTCTCGAGAAAGTTGAAAGCTCCGTTTCGTGCAGTGAGAGAACGACGAGAATTGCTCTCTGATTTTCAGAGGATGTTACACGCTCAAGGCGTTGAGACGTCTTGGCCTTAATACCGAACACGTTAATTATCAATAAGAGCCCTGCTTATGGGCAATCTCGCAAGTGAAATCGACCGCAACCCGAACCTCGTGCAGAACGAAGGGTATTGATTCAAAGAATGGAATGAAGTACCAATAGAATAACCGGGCAGTTGATGTTAATACTGAAATGTCATGAATCGACGAAACTTCATCCTATCGTTAGGCTCCGTTTTTCTCGCGAACAGTGTAGCGCGGGAGATTCAAGCTGCGATAAGTATTAACCCAAGAGTAAAACCGATAGAGGGTTCATGGATCGAGTTCCAACACCACAACCCAGCCGAAGGTAAATATTGGGATGAAACATTAAAAGCTTTTTCGGCTGAACAATGGGACGCGAAAGTAAAGGAGATAGCCGATACCGGGATTAATTATCTTGTTTTGCTGAGTGTAGCCATTGACGATAAAGCTTTTTATCCCTCTTCGTTGATGCCCCAAAACGAGATGGGATGTGAAGACCCACTGGAGGCGGTGCTGAGTGCCGCGGACAGGTACGGCGTGAAGTTTTTTGTTAGCAACGGTTATTTGGGGAATTGGAGGAACAGTTATGATGTGATGACGAATCCCTCGGCCGATAAACTGCGGTCGACTGTTATGAATGAGGTCGCGGAGAAGTACGGCCACCACGAAAGTTTCTACGGTTGGTACTTCCCGAATGAAACCGGGATATCGGGACACTTTCAAGATTTCTATATCGATTACGTGAATAGAGGTTCTCGCGAGGCGGCAAAAGTGACACCCTGTGCGAAAATATTGATAGCTCCTTACGGTACTAGAAACGTGCAGGCAGATGATAAATTCCTATCTCAACTGGAGCAGCTCGAGGTGGATTACATCGCGTATCAAGATGAAGTTGGGGTAGAGAAGAGCAGTGTAGAAGAGAGCGCGCTATTTTTCGAACGCCTCTACAAGCTGCATCAAAAGGTGGCTAAGTCAAGGCTGTGGGCTGACGTGGAGGTTTTTCGCTTCGAAGGTCAAGTTTACCGAAGCGCGTTGCTACCCGCACCCGCCGAGCGGGTAGTGCAGCAGTTGCAAGCGGTTTCGCCCTACGTGGAGAAAATCTTTATTTACCAGTACCCGGGGTTAATGAATGCACCGGGCAGTAAAGCATTCGCGGGACATCCGGAATCTGAAAACCTTTACACGAAGTTATCAGATAACGGCTTTATAAGTTATAAGTAAGCCTCAAAACGGTAAACTTTTTTCTGCTACAGTTTTTGACGACTTTATAAGGTGGATGATTTAACCCCATTCTTTAGGGGTGACTATTTCGGGCTGCGCTTCTCTTGTTCAATGGGGAGAACGCGTAGCCCGAAATGTTTCTCGTGATGCTTGCAATAGGGGGCGAGCCCACAGCTTTCACACTTGGGTTCGCGTGCCACGCAGATGTACCTTCCGTGCAGGATAAGCCAGTGGTGTGCCTTGGAGAGCAGTCCCGACGGGATATGTTTTACCAGTTCCTTCTCAGTTTCAAGAGGCGTCTTGGAATTGTTGGTAAGCCCGAGACGGTTGGCTACTCGGAAGACATGCGTGTCTACCGGCATAGCGGGGAGGTCGAACGCGACCGACAGGATCACGTTGGCCGTCTTGCGTCCCACTCCTGGGATGGTGAGCAGCGAGTCAATATCGGCGGGCACCTCGCCATTGAACTCGGTGACCAGCTTCCGGGCCATACCGACTAGGTGTTTCGCCTTGTTGTTGGGGTAGGAGCACGATTTTATGTATTCGTAAACCACTTCGGGGGTAGAAGCGGCCATCACCTCGGGTTCGGGGAACGCTTCGAATAGGGCGGGGGTAATCAGGTTCACCCGCTTGTCGGTACACTGCGCGGAGAGGATCACCGCCACCAGCAGTTGGTAGTTGTTCGCGTAATGTAGCTCCGTTTCCGCCGATTTGGCGTTGGCCTGGAACCATTCGATTACATTCGCGTAACGCTCTTTTTTAGTCATATCTATTCTCCTTTACCGTTTAATCTCGTCTGATAACGGGATGAAACGGGCGCTTAAATCGGGATCCTCCATATTGGGATCGAGTGGGAACATGGGGCGGTTAATCCGTTGGTAGGGGAGGCGCGTGAGGTCTTGATCCACACCCCCCGGGGTGAGCGCCATCACCCAATCGCCCCTCATCTCGTACAGCTCGGGTACCAAGTACCCTATTTTAACCATCAGGATGTCGGCCTCCCGTGGATTCAACCCTAGGTCGGTGAATTGCCGTTCGTAATGGAACGCGTTCCTCTGTTCCGTCACGATGACTTGTACGTTTCCTCGCTTAATTACTGCCTCGTTGTTGCCCTCCCTCTCTTTGATGGCCGTTACTTCACCCTGTAAGTGAAAAGGAGGTGCGGAGCGATCGTCCACTTGTGCGCCGACCATTCCATCTACTTGTCCACCTACACCCACCTCAAAGGCCTGTTTCACTACCTCGGGTCCAGGGATGGAGGCGTAAATTAATGATTTGCCAGCGGGGCGTTGAAATTCGGGCCGCTTGAAGATCTCGTGTAACGTCCATGTGACGTCTCCCGCACCCCCGGCCGTCGGGTTATCCCCCATATCACTGATGATAAACGGTTTTTTGTCGCTCGCCAACGCTTGGTTCAACGCGTCGTCCAGGTAAGTGGTGGGAGCCACGAACTCGAACTGCTCCCGTACCTCCCAGAAATGTTTGGCCAACGTCTCGGCCG
This sequence comes from Fermentimonas sp., assembly GCA_050951125.1. Taxonomy (GTDB): domain Bacteria; phylum Bacteroidota; class Bacteroidia; order Bacteroidales; family Dysgonomonadaceae; genus Proteiniphilum. The sequence goes on from JBMNIR010000008.1 coordinate 43,932, forward strand.
CTTTGCAAACCGCTTCCCGGTCGTCGCCGTACGCCATAACCACGCCGTGGTTGCGCGGCTCATCGGCCCACGGGTACGACATCCAGATGGCGGCGTCGATTACCCGGTTATCTTCCGGGGTTAAGACTGAAGGGATTTGAGCGTACAGACTCTTACCGGGTTCCACGCGGGTGCTGGTTTTTTCGCCGGGCAGCAAGATGGGTACCGGTATCCACGCTTTGTAGGCAGGCTTTCCTTTCCCGCTCTCCAACCGGTGGAGTAGGTTGGTCACCGCCCTTTTTTTCGATTCGATGGCATCCTCGTGGGGAGCCAGCCGGTAGCAGGTAATCAGGTCGCTGTTCTGAGCGAGTCGAGGCGAAACGCAGCCGTGAAGGTCCATCGAGGTGGAGATCAACACGTCGGTTCCCACCACCTCACGTACGCGGACTATTAGGTCCCCCTCTGGATCATCCAACCCTTGCACGCTCATCGCACCGTGGATATCGAAAAAGAGGCCATCCAGGGGGAGTGTCTCTTTTAGCATGTCTAAAGTTTTGGTGACGAGTGACTCGTACGCTTCACGGGTAACGATCCCGCCGGGCATGGCATGTCCCCGAAGGGTAGGAAGCCATACGGCTCGGTCGATGAGGCCGGAATCGGGCGAGAAGAACGGGTAGTAGGAGAATACATCGTCCCCTACCCGCGCCCGGAAGGCCTCCTCGTGCGTTACCGCCGGGGAGAAGGTACTGGATTCGATGGCAATCCCGGCGATAGCAACCCTAGGTAGGTCGCTCTTGCCAGTTCCTTGCTTGCAGCCCGAAATTAACAGGAGTAGGGCTATTGCTGATGCGATGTTTATTTTTTTCATTGCTCTGTAGATTATTGTATGTTATTGATCACATGGATGGTATGCATCGAAACGAGGGCAGCGGTTTCGCTACGCAGCCGGGTCTCACCGATGTCCACCGGCTCAAATCCCTGCTCGATGGCTTGTGCTACCTCCTTTTCGCTGAAATCGCCCTCGGGGCCGATCAGGATTAACGCGTTTTCACCCTTGCGGTAGGTCTGTACCAACTCCTCCTTGGGAAGGTCATGACAATGTGCGATTAATTTCCTCCCTTGAAAGGGCCGCTTGATAAACGCGTCAAATGGAACTATCGCTTCTACCTCGGGTAGGTAGGCTTGCATTGACTGTTTCATGGCAGAAACAACGATCTTCCGAAGCCGCTCGACCTTTATCTCTTTCCGTTCGGAATAACGGCAGAGTAGGGGGGTGAACCGGTCGATCCCGACCTCCGTTCCCTTTTCCAGGAACCATTCGTTTCGATCCATCTGCTTGGTGGGTGCGAACGCGATGTGGATGGAGAACGATCTGTTCCGCGCTGCTTCGGTTCGGTGGCGGATGGCCACGATACACTGTTTGGGGTGCGCTTGAACAAGTTCACAATGGTAAAAGGAGCCCTTTCCATCGGTGACGGTCACCATTTCCCCCTCTTGGGTTCGTAGCACCTTCACGCAGTGGTACGACTCCTCTTCGAGTAGCACCGGGCTTTCAAGGATGTTGGGGCAGTAGAATAGGGTTCCGGTCATCTGTTATATTATTTGTGCTTCTCTCTTTTTGAGAATGTCTCTTCTTGGCTATTCGAGAGGCTTTTTTTCGTTGCACAGCTTTCAGGATTTCTTCAAGAGCGGCTTTCCCGGCGGTTAATCTCATCACGTAGTCGGGTTGCCAGCTCGTAGTCCTCTTCGTTAACCGCGGCTTCTAGGCGATTTTTCAGCGTGTCCAAACGGAGTTCAGACAGCTCTTCTTCCCCGCTCTCTTCCACGGCTGATGGTTCACTGGATGAGCTTGTGGGGCTTTCGTCAAAAACGATGGCCATATTTCGCATGATTTCCCGCGTGGTGTATATCGGGGAGCTCGTGCGGATGGCCAACGCTACAGCATCTGACGTGCGCGAATCGATTCGGTACTCCATCCCGTTTTGTTCAAGTAATAGCTCCGAGAAGAAAGCCCCATCCTCGAACTTGTGGATGACCACCTCTATCAATTGAATGCCTAACTCTTTAAAGATGGAGCAGATAAGGTCGTGCGATAAGGGACGGGGAGGCGTGATGCCCTCCATGACGATCGCGATGGATTGTGCCTCCGGGGTTCCTATCACGATGGGGAGGCGGCGGATGCCGTTCTCTTCGGCGAAAATCAACGCGTATGCCCCGGCTTGAACTTGGCTGAAGGATATGCCCAATATCGATAGTTTTATTAGATTGCTTTTCATTCTGTTTTCGGTTTTAATATCAAAAACATGGTGAAATGTGAGGGACAACAACTGTTTGATCATTCACTCCACGTCCGCTCCTACTCTTTTCTACCCGTTTCAATCTATATATCTTCCCTTTTCAACGGTTTACAAATTTACGAATAAAACTCTACTTTCTCTACAAGAGAGCAAGTAAAAATCAAGTAGAAACAGCATGTTCTCTTTTTTTCGTCGAAATTGAGAGTCGATTTTGACACGATGTGAAAAAAATGTTGTACCTTTGTGCTCGCAAATCAACACGGTGGATATAGCTCAGTTGGTTAGAGCGTCGGATTGTGGTTCCGAAGGTCGCGGGTTCGAGTCCCGTTTTCCACCCAAGCCTCGGCTTCAACTAGTGGAAATGAGGTTTTCCATCTTCATAAGATTTGTTTTAGGTAATCACGTATTTTTTAATACGTGATTTTTTCGTGTTGAACCAAACCCTATTCCGCGTGTTTTTTACCGCACTTGTCTGCATTGAGCCTGTCTGCATTGAGCTTGTCCGCACTGCACCTGTTGGCGTCGAAACTCGGAGCAGATGATCGCGGCTGCAGTTGCCACGTTCAGCGACTCTGAAGTGGCTCTCCCCGGAGGGAAGTTGGGAATGTAGAGGCGCCTGCTGACCCTTTTTTCCACCTCGTGGCTAATTCCCCTCCCTTCGCTTCCCAGCACGACGATTCCCGTGTAAGGAAACACCTCCTCGTAGATGTTGTGACCATCTAAAAAGGTCCCGTAGATGGGTAATTGCTCCTGTTCTTGCAGGAAGCGTGCGATATTCGTGTAAATCACCTTTACCCGTGCGATGGCCCCCATGGTGGCCTGCACTGTTTTGGGGTTATAGATATCAGCTGTATCGCCGGAACAGATCACTTGTTCAATCCCGAACCAATCGGCGATACGCACGATGGTGCCCACGTTCCCCGGGTCTTGCACGCCATCGAGTGCTAAGCTAATTCCACCCTTAAGGTCAAGTTGCTCAGCACCATGGTTGGGCTGATGAAAGAGGGCGATTACCGGGGGCGGGGTTTTCATGAACGTGACCCGGTTCAGTTCGGTTTCTGAGGCTACGATAACCTCCTCTGCCAATATGTCCGGGTGGGCATCTAACCATTCGGGAAGGGCTGCTAGTAAGTAGCAGCAGCTGTTCTTCAGGAGTTCCGATACCAGTTTATCCCCCTCGGCCACGAAGAGTTGGAACTCGTCACGGAACTTCTTCTCCTTTAATGAACGAATCAGTTTAATCATGTTGCGGCTTAACCCCATATTCCAATTTTTGTTGTTGACAGACGGGTTTGTCGACCCGTGTTGACGGACGTTATATTGAGGCGACTTGACAGGCTTATCGATCTTCGAGATAAGAACCACCTTAACCCCCTACGCGATAAGTAATACACGTGATGGTTATCGTGGCGACAGATGAGCCTGTCTCGATTGTTTCGCCCGTAAAATTAGCGTTTAGGGCTGATAAATCAAAAAATAGAGCAAACATATCAACCTGGAATCGGCGAAGTGGTAAAAAAACGTTATCTTTGCATGAGTACAACGTATTCCTGACTGAAAGTAAGAAATACTCAAATGCTAGAGTCGATATCCTTAGGCTAGATGAATTGAATTTTAACATACTAACCGTTTTATTGCAGCGTATATGAATAAAAATGCATTAATGAACAAGGCAGCCGATACAATTCGAATCTTGTCGGCATCAATGGTAGAAAAAGCAAAATCGGGCCATCCCGGTGGTGCCATGGGAGGCGCTGATTTTATCAATGTCCTTTACACCGAGTTTTTGGAGTACGATCCCGATAACCCGACCTGGGAGTCTAGAGACCGTTTTTTCCTCGACCCGGGGCATATGTCGCCCATGTTATATTCCGTGCTCTGTTTGAGTGGAAATTACACCTTGGAAGAGTTACAGAGCTTCCGCCAGTGGGGCAGTCCCACGGCAGGTCATCCCGAGATCGACCTGAAACGGGGGGTGGAGAACACATCTGGGCCACTGGGACAAGGGCATGCTTTCGCCGCGGGCGCGGCCATCGCCGCCAAGTTCCTTCAGGCACGATTGGGTGATGTGATGAACCAAACGATCTACGCTTTTATATCTGACGGAGGTATTCAGGAGGAAATTTCACAGGGGGTGGGTCGGATTGCCGGTCACTTGGGACTAGATAACCTCATCATGTTTTACGATTCCAACACGATTCAGCTCTCAACAACCACCGATGAGGTCACGAGCGAAGATGTATCATCGAAATACGAAGCGTGGGGGTGGCACGTGATCACGATTGACGGGAACGACGTGGACGAGATACGGGAGGCGCTCATCGAAGCGAAAGGGGTGAAGGGCCAACCCACCTTGATCATCGGCGATACGGTGATGGGCAAAGGGGCGTTGACCGCGGATAACACACCGTTTGAAAATCAAATATCTACCCATGGACAACCCTTGAGCGCGGCCGGTGCCGACGTGGCACGAACCATCAAGGCATTAGGGGGGGACCCGGACAATCCGTTTGTGATCCCTGACGATGTTAAAGCAATGTACGAAAAACGGAAAGAGAAACTACGTGCCCTCGTTGCCGCTAAAAAAGCGAAGGAGGAGGCGTGGGCTAAAGCGCATCCCCAATTGGCGGAGAAGAAGCGGAAGTGGTTTTCTCGCGAATTGCCCGAGATCGACTGGAAGGGTATTGAGCAGAAATCGGGCTCGGCGACCCGTGCGGCCTCTTCGACCGTGTTAGGGGTGTTGGCGCAGGAGGTGGAAAATATGGTGGTGGCCTCGGCCGACCTTTCCAACTCGGATAAGACCGATGGCTTCTTGAAGCATACTAAAGCATTCGCGAAAGGGGATTTCACCGGTGCCTTCCTGCAAGCGGGCGTTTCGGAGTTTACCATGTCGTGCCTCTGCATCGGCATGAGCCTGCACGGCGGGGTAATCCCGGCGTGTGGAACGTTCTTCGTCTTCTCCGACTACATGAAGCCCTCCATCCGTATTGCCGCGTTGATGGAAACACCTATTATCTTCATTTGGACGCACGATGCGTTTAGGGTGGGCGAAGATGGTCCCACCCACCAACCGGTGGAGCAAGAGGCGCAAATCCGGCTGATGGAGAAATTGCAGAATCACAGCGGCCGCAACTCGATGTTGGTATTGCGCCCCGCCGATGTGCATGAAACGACGGCCGCTTGGAAGATGGCGCTTGAAAACGATCAAACCCCCACGGGACTCATTTTAAGTCGGCAAAATATTAAAGACCTCCCTGCTACCGGATCACGAATCGATGAGGCGTTCCAAGCTAATAAAGGGGCGTATATCGTGCAAGATGAGGAGGGGTACGACGTGATCTTACTGGCGTCGGGATCGGAGGTATCCACGCTGGTCGAGGGGGCCGCCCTGCTTCGTGCCGATGGCGTGAAGGTTCGGATCGTATCCGTTCCCTCCGAGGGGTTGTTTAGGGCACAATCGGCTGAATACCAAGAGTCGGTGCTGCCTAAAGGGAAACGAAAGTTTGGCCTCACCGCGGGATTGTCTGTCACGCTAGAGGGGGTAGTCGGTGCCGATGGATCGGTTTGGGGTATGAACTCCTTCGGGTTCTCGGCTCCTTACACGGTGCTCGATGAGAAACTGGGGTATACTGGCCAGAACGTTTACGAACAGGTAAAGAAATTGCTATAAACGACCCATCATGTCGCTATTTAACAACATTGAAAAGCCTATTGGCCTCGCTTCGGACCATGCAGGCTTTGAGGCGAAGCAGTACCTCCTTGGTGTACTGAAGGAGAAAGGGATTCCATGCAAGGATTTTGGTACCTACTCCGAGGAGAGTGCCGACTACGCGGATTACGCGCACCCGCTGGCCTTGGCCATCGAAAAGGATGAGTGCTACCCCGGTATCGCTATTTGCGGTAGCGGTAATGGCATCAACATGACGATGAACAAGCATCAGGGGATACGGGCCGCCCTCTGTTGGACGCCCGACGTGGCTTTCTTGGCACGGGCACATAACGATGCCAACGTGCTTTCGATGCCCGCTCGGCTGCTTACGAAGGAGGAGATGTACGAAATTCTGGTCGTCTTCTTGAACACGCCGTTCGAAGGGGGCAGGCATTTGTGTCGGATAAAAAAGATACCTTGTAGCCGATGAGTCGCGGCAAACCATATGCGTTGCGCTTTTTCCTGCTCCTATTCTTGCAGCTCCCCTGGCTGCCAAGTTGCGGGGACATGAGCACCCGTTTTGATAACGATCCAAGGGGAAACTTCGAGGCGTTGTGGACCATCCTGGATCGGAATTATTGTTTTTTTGAATACAAAGGTATTGATTGGGATGCCGTGTACCGCATGTATAGCCCACGGGTGAGACAGGAGATGGGTGACGATGCCCTGTTCATGCTAATGGGTTTGATGTTGGCCGAGCTGAAAGATGGCCACGTGAACCTATCCACTTCGCACGATATTACCCGCTATTGGCAGTGGTACGAAGACTACCCCGTGAACTTCGATGCGTCCATCTGTTCACACTACCTTGGGCGCGACCAAGGGATCACTTCCGGGATACGGTACAAGGTGCTGGAGGACAACGTGGGCTACCTCTATTACGGGAGCTTTTCGGGTAACTTGGGAGAGAGCGCCTTGGACCAGGTGCTAAACAGGATGGCTTTATGCCATGGACTTATCATCGATGTGAGGAGTAATGGTGGGGGTAGCCTCACTAACGTGGAGCGGTTAACCAGTCGCTTCTTTAACGAACGCACCCTTGTTGGGTACATCGCCCACAAAAAGGGACCCGGTCACAACGACTTCTCGCCCTTGTATCCCAAGTACGTGGAAAGCTCCAATAGGGTGCGCTACCAGAAGCCGGTGGTGGTGCTCACCAACCGGGGTTGTTATAGCGCGACCAACGAGTTCGTCAGCATCATGAAGTACGCGCCCAGCGTGACCGTTATCGGTGATAAGACGGGCGGCGGTAGCGGCCTGCCATTCTCATCCGAGCTGCCCAACGGGTGGTCGGTTCGCTTTTCCGCCTCCCCCATGTTCAATGCCGAGAAGGAGCACATCGAATTTGGCGTGGAGCCTGATTTGCAGGTCGATATGTTGCAAGTCGACAAAGAGAAAATGAGGGATACCATTATAGAAACGGCTCGAGAGATGATAAAAGGTCACTCGAGGTACGTTGAAAAGTAGTCGGCAATAAATTCGCGCGTAAATTAGCTGTAACGTGTGAAAATAACACTTTTCGGGTTATTTTTTTTCAAATAGGATAATATTGCCTACTTTTATAGCGAAATAGAATAAGTGTATAGGTAAAATCAATAATTTGGCTCACTTTATCAGGTATTGTAATGGCTAAACGTTTGAAAAGAAAAAAAGGGGCTAGGAAGGAAAAAATTCATCAGCGTAAAGGTTTTATCTTATCCATTGGTATTGTAATAGGGATGGTTCTCGTGGCATTCCTCTATCAGGTTTCGGTTTACTTCTCGACCAACGAGTCGTGCATGATGTGCCATGTTCACCCTCACGTAGACGAGAGTTGGAAGTTATCGGTTCACGTGAATAACGGGAGTGGGGTAATGGTCGATTGCATCGATTGTCACCTGCCTCCTACCAGTGACACGTGGGCGCACTACACGGCTAAATTGTCGTTGGGTATTAAGGATCTGTGGGGATACCTAACCAAGGATACCGCGGATATTAACTGGGAGAGGAAGTCGGAATTGGAGAACGCGGTGAAGTATATCCCCAATGAATCGTGCGTGAAGTGCCATCAGGACCTGTTTCCTCAAGGTATCACGGACGAAGGGATTATAGCGCACTTGCATTACGACGAGAACGTAGAGGCCCTTGACCTTCAGTGTATTAGTTGCCACCTCGATGCGGGCCACTACAACCCGAACTACTCGCACGGCCAAATGGTGGGTATTCCCGGTTTAGCCACTGCAGTTACGGTTGACACGAGCCTGTTCTACAAGGAGGCCACGCCGGTTACCGCCTTCGTGAATTACACGGAACAGATACCCGGTACCCCCTTGTCATTCAACATGATCGCCCTCAAAGGAGGAACGTTCATGATGGGAAGTCCGGAGAAGGAGCCGTTTAGGAATTCCGATGAATCGCCCCAGCATGAGGTAGAAGTGAGTCCCTTCTTCATGGCCGAGGTGGAGACCAGTTGGGACCTCTTCTGGGCATTCTACGCGGAGACGATGAGCGAGGGGAGAACACCCCCGGAGACGGTTTATCAAAACAATCGTGATGCCATCGGGGTGGATGGTATTTCAGGGCCTACGCCCCCGTTTGGCTACCCGGATCAGGGCTGGGGGCAGGGTGATCGGCCGGCCATCACCATGACGCACTACGCCGCCGAGACGTTCTGCCAGTGGCTTTCCGCCAAAACCGGTAAGAGATATCGCCTACCTACCGAAGCGGAGTGGGAGTACGCGGCGCGTGGCGGCAGTGAGAGCGCCTACTTCTTCCCGGGTAGCCCCAAGCATTTTTCGGACCAGGGGTTCATGAGAAGTATCTTTAAAGCGAAAACGGATAGCATAAGCGCGTACGTGATATACGATAAAAATAGCGGTGGACGCACGCAACTGCCCTCCGAGGTGCAGCCCAACCCGTTTGGATTGAAGAACATGTTGGGGAACGTGATGGAGTACACGGCCGATCGGTACGACCCGAAAGCTTACGCCAAACGATCAGGGGTGACCCGTGACCCGTTGGTGACGGAAGGGGAAGAGTGGGTTGTTCGGGGAGGACATTACGCGTCCGATGCGGCTGATGTGCGCAGCGCGAGCCGAGCGCATACTCAATATGAAGCGTGGATGAAAACCGACCCGCAACAGCCAAAGAGCATCTGGTGGTATTCAGACGTAAAGGGGATTGGTTTTAGGGTGGTTTGTGAACTTGCCCCGGAACTTCTATAACCTTTGAATCCAGTAGTCAAGGAGCTTGTAATACGGGAAATAGCCTGGGAATCCCGTTAGGAAGGAATCCAGCAGCACGGGAGTTATCCCGGCAGCAATGGGATAATGAGAGCAAATTCAGTACACTCATGTGTAAAACAATAAATTAATCGTATATAACTTAAATAAGCAAATCAACATGAAGAAAGAAAACAATGTAACCAGGAGAAACTTCTTGAAGACATCTGCTGTGGCAGGTGCCGTTGGCGTGATTGGTACCGGATCGGCCGGTATCTTGACCTCCTGTAGCGGGGGTGCGAAAAAAGGGAAAGGCGCCAATGTGCCTCTGAAAGAACCGGGCAGTTACTACATTCCCGAGCTAGTGGACTTGGCCACCGATGGCCAAGAGCTGAAGGCAGGTGTAGTGGGATGCGGCGGTCGAGGCTCTGGTGCGGCCCTCAACTTTCTGGAGGCGGCCAACGGGGTGACTATCACCGCCTTGGGCGACGTTTTCCAAGATCGAGTCGACGGTTTGGCCAACAAGTTGAAAGAGGAGAAAGGAATCGATATCCCGGCTGAGAAGCGGTTCGTTGGACTGGATGCATATAAGCAGGTGATCGATAGCGATATCGATGTGCTGATTGACTGTGCGCCGCCATTCTTCCGCTCGGAACACTTCAGGTACGCGGTTGAAAAGAACAAACACTGCTTCTTGGAGAAGCCAATTTGCGTCGATCCGGTAGGGTACCGCACTATTATGGCGGCAGCACGCCAGGCGCAAGCCAAGAACCTACGGGTCGTTACCGGAACGCAGCGCCATCATCAGCGCAGTTACGTGGAGTCGTTCCAACAGATCATGAACGGGGCTATCGGTGAAATCACCGGGGGCGTTGTCTACTGGAACCAGAGCATGCTGTGGTATCGCGAGCGTCAACGTCAATGGAATGACTTCGAGTTCATGGTACGCGACTGGGTGAACTGGAAATGGCTGTCGGGTGACCATATCGTGGAGCAGCACGTGCATAACCTCGACGTTTTTACCTGGTTTTCGGGACTTAAGCCGGTGAGCGCGGTGGGTTTCGGATCCCGCCACCGCCGTGTAACGGGTGACCAGTACGACAACTTTAGCATCGACTTCACGATGGAGAACGGGATTCACCTGCACAGCATGTGTCGCCAGATAGACGGATGCGTCAATAATGTGAGCGAGTTCGTGCAAGGGACTAAAGGATACTGGACCTCTCAAGGGGGGTGTCGCATCGTGGATAACAGTGGCAACGAAATATGGAAGTTCGATTACGAGGCGGAGAAGGCCAACTTTCAGCAAACCAATCCCTACACGCTTGAACACGTGAACCTGATCAATTGTATCCGCGGCAATCAGCCCATTGAGCAGGCCTCCGAAACGGCGATCTCCAACATGGCCGCGATCATGGGTCGTGAATCGGCCTACACGGGGCAAGAGGTCACGTGGGATGCGATGACGGCATCGACGCTAGATTACACGCCGGCTGACCTGAATATTGGGAAGATGGATATGTCTGGATTCACGGTACCCGTACCGGGAAGCGGTAAATAGGAGAGAGACACTATGACGCTAGATAGAAGAAAGTTTATTAAAACCACGCTTGCCGGATCGGCCGTGATGGCCGTCGGCGGGTGTACCTCGTTCTCTAGCGGGGATGGGAAAAAAGGGGATGATACCCCCGATGTGGAGATGAAGATATCCTTTCAAGAAGGAACTGCACCAGGTGAGAATTTGATCGAAAAGTTCGATTATATGGAAGCCAATGGTGTGGTGGGGTTCGAGCCGCATGGCAGGGCACTTCTGGCACGTAAACAGGAGTTTAAGGAGGCCTTACAAGGGCGTAACATCAAGATGAGCGCGGTCTGCGCTGGGTTTGATGGGTTTATCTTGTCGACCGACCCCGAGGTGCGGAAACTGTGCCGCGACACGATGGAGCAGTTAATCATTGCCGCGGGTGAATTTGAATCGACCGGGGTAATCATCGTGCCCGCGTTCAATAGCCAGGTGCCGGTGATGCCCCACACCCAGGAGACACGCGATTTCTTGTGCGAGCAGTTCGATGAGATGGGTACGTTAGCGCAGCAGCACGGTACCACCGTTATCTTGGAACCCTTGAATCGCCGGGAGGCATTCTACTTGAGGCTATTAGCCGATGCGGCATCCATCTGCCGCGATATCAATAACCCGGGGGTGACCTGCTTGGGCGACTTTTGGCATATGACTTGGGAGGAGACCTCCGACTACGGTGCGTTCATGTCGGCGGGCGACTACCTGCAACATGTGCATATCGCGAGCCGCAAGCGGCGCCTCACGCCGGGAGAAGATGGCGAGGCCGATAACTACGTGGATGGCTTTAGGGCGCTCAAGAAGATAGGGTACGATAAGTACGTGAGCTTCGAGTGTGGCATCGAGGGCGATCGGGCGGTGGTTATACCTGCTGCTTTGGAGCTACTTCGTGCGCAATGGGAGGAGGCCTAAAGCACGATACGGGGAAGGTAGTAAATGGAGAGGGTACTCACATTCTTTTCATCTTATAGGGGCACCATCGTCCTACTGACGATTTACGCGGTGGGATTGGCCTCGGCTACCTTCATAGAGAAAACAATGGGGACGGAAACGGCCAAAATGCTGGTCTACTACTCCCCATTGTTTATTTTTCTCCAGTTCCTGCTGGTGCTGAATTTCCTGTTGTTGCTCCTTCGCGAGAAGTGGTTTCGTCGGAAAAAATGGGCCCTCCTGGTCATCCATTTCGCGTTGATCGTGATCCTGGGGGGAGCGTTAACCACCCATCTGTTTGGCAAGGAGGGACAAGTGCATATCCGGGAGGGGGAGAGGAGCGATCAGATGGTGATGCACACCTCCAAGGGAGTTCATGTCGAGCGGCTGCCATTCGAGCTGGAGCTGGTGAAGTTCACGTTAAACCGCTATCCAGGCTCCCAAAGTCCCTCCTCTTACGAGAGTGACCTGCTTGTGCACCTGGACGGGGATGTACGTGAGGCCCGGGTTTTTATGAACAATGTTTTGGATCTGAAAGGATACCGCTTCTTTCAGGCATCCTACGATTCCGATGAGAAAGGGACCATCCTCTCCGTCAACCGGGATGTGGCCGGTAGGACCATCACCTATACCGGATACCTTCTCCTGATTATCGGCTTTATCCTTATATTCTTCCTTCCCAATTCACGCTTTCGTATGTTGCTTAGGCAATTGAAGGAGGTCAGAAAACAGGCTGGGAAGTTGCTGCCCGTCGCACTCCTGTGCTTGTTCTCGTGCCTATTCCCTTCGATGGTTAGCGGGCAGGAAACCACGACCGACACCACTTCACGCCGCATTGCTCTGGAAACAGTTTTGCAGGGTGCCGTGTCAGTTGAGCACGCGGCCCGTTTCGGTGCCCTTCCGGTTCAGTTCCGAGGGCGGGTGATGCCGATGAATACCTTCTCTTCGGAGATCCTCCGGAAGTTGCACAAGGAGAGGCGCTTTGAGGGTCTTAACTCTGATCAGTTTCTCTTGAGTCTCTTTGCAATACCGCATGTCTGGTCTATGGTGCCGCTCATCGTGGTGGACGATGAACTGATACCCATTATGTATGGTTTGCCGGGCGACTACGCGGCTTATTCCGACTTTTTTGATGAGGAGGGTCGCTATCGCCTGTTACCTCACTTGCAAGAGGCTTTCCACCGACCGGTCAGCGAGCGGAGCACGCTGGATAAAGAGTTGATTAACCTGGATGAACGGGTGAACATCGTCTATCAGCTTTTTAATTACTCGCTTCCCGGCATCTTCCCCGATTCGAGCGATCCAACACACACCTGGTATGCCCCGGGAGAGGAGTTAAGCCACTTCCCGCGAAAAGATTCGCTCTTTATCACCCAAACCTTCTCCTGGTATCTTTTGGAAGTGGGACACTCGATTCGGAGTGGTGACTGGGATAAGGCGGGCGACGTGTTGGCGCTGATCGAGACATACCAGCTGAAGAATGACAAAGCACAGCTTATTAACCCCAAGAAGCTAAGGGCGGAAGTGCGTTACAACGAGATGAACATTTTCGGCCGAAGCAAGGTGGGTTACTTTATTCTCGGGGGCCTGTTGCTTCTGGTGGCTGCCGTACAGCTACTCAGTAGTCGTTCTTGGCTGCACTACGCCTCCCTACTGCTTACCATCGGTATTGTCTTGATCTTTCTCTACCATATGTTCGGCATGGGGCTGCGGTGGTATATCTCGGGTTACGCACCCTGGAGCAACTCCTACGAAACGATGGTCTACATCGCTTGGGCCACTGTGCTGGCCGGGCTGCTCTTTGGACGGAAAAACAGCCTTACGCTTGCTTTAGCTACCCTCTTCGGGGGGGTGATCCTGTTCGTGTCGGGACTCAACTGGATGGATCCCCAGATCAACACGTTGGTACCTGTCCTGAAGTCGCCCTGGCTGATGTTTCACGTGGCGGTCATCGTGGCGGCCTACGGCTTTTTCGGCATCAGCTTCCTGCTGGGCATAACCAACCTCTTACTGATGGCATTCACCAAGAACGATGCCGCCGTGACCTGCCGGGTGAAAGAGCTGAGCATCATTAATAGCCTTTCGCTGTTAGTGGGACTTGCCTTGATGACTACCGGGACGTTCCTCGGTGCCGTCTGGGCTAACGAGTCGTGGGGACGCTACTGGGGGTGGGATCCCAAGGAGACCTGGGCGTTGATTACCGTGGTAGTTTACGCCATCGTTACGCACATCCACCTGGTGAAAAAGGGGAACCGCACCTGGTTGTTTAACTTCCTCTCGGTACTTGCTTTCTCATCGGTGTTGATGACCTTCCTGGGTGTGAACTACTTCCTGAGCGGTATGCACTCCTATGGGCACACCAGCGGGTCGATAGCTGTCTTCCTGCACATCGTGGCTTCCTTTGGACTCATTCTCCTCTTGGGCATTCTCGCGTACAGGAAAAAAGTGATTTCATTGAGGGGGTGAAATTCCACCACTTTTGCTTCATTCCATAGGTGAGCCACTCTTTTTGCTTCATTGCAGGGGTAATCTGGCCCGATTTAGCATCATTTAGATGCTTTTCGCCGCTTTGTCTACCAAGTAAACCAACGATTTATACGTTATACCGCTGTTGATTGATAACCCGATTTCGCACGTGCGGCTATTGGAATAACCTTCGGTTGCACTTCCAACGCCTTGTTTCAACTGTGCTAATGCCGAGTTGTTGAGTTCGGGATAGAAAAAGCCTCTGTCACCCGCCCAACCGCAACAGGAAATATTTTCGGGAACGATAACCGTTTCGGCGCAAAGCGATGCGATTTTGTGCAACTTCTCTTCCAAATGCATTTTCGTGGAACTGCACGTAGTGTGAATTGCTACGGATATAGGTTGCTTTTCGATGTGAAGTCGGTCTAACAGAAAGTCGTGAATAAACTCCACTTGGTCGTACAGTTTCAGTCGCGGGTCGAGTGTTTCGCGCATATGCAACAGGCAGGGACTCATGTCGCACAGGATAGGCAGTTCGCCATCGCGACTGGCTTTTAGCAACGCTTCGTTCAGTTCCGTCTCTTTTTGTCGCGCTTGCTTGCGAAAACCTTTGCTACTAAAAGCCATTCCGCAACACAGTTTGTTTTTTTCTTCGGGAATAATCACCGTGAAATTCGCTTTTCGCAATAACGAAAGCATTTTGGCGGGAACATCTTCCGTTTCCGTATATCCATAAGATGCACCGCCCATAGAGCGGGTGATACACGACGGAAAATAGACCACCATAGGCGAATCGGCACTATCGGCAGGGAAAATATCGCGGGTGATTTTTTTGCTGCTAGACGGTGTGTAGCGAGTCCAAAGCGGAAACAATCCGTCCCCCAATTTATATAACCCTTTTGTTACGCTTTCCATGTTGTTATACCCGATAGCTTTCGCGATGGCGTGCGGCACTTTCATTACACCTCGAATAACTGAAGTTACCCCTTTCATATTATTGGCGATACTGCTCGCGATGCTATTTGCCCATTTACCGTTCTCCTTCCAGCGCAGCTCTTTTACCAACGCCCCTGTGTCGATATTCACCGGGCAAGCAATAGCGCAAAGTCCATCGGTAGCGCAGGTTTCGTTAAACACATACGCCATCTCTTTCGCCCATTTCTCGCGTGTTTTCCTATCGGAGTCGTTATCCGATAACTGCGCCAATCGACGATATGCCACAATACGCTGACGCGGAGTGAGTGTAAGGTTTTTCGAAGGACAAGTTGGTTCGCAAAATCCGCACTCGATGCATTTATCGATCAGTGGGTTGGCATCGGGAATGCGTTTCAGGTTCTTAATGAAAACCTCTTTGTCGTCGTTAATAATTACCCCGGGATTTAAGATCTGTAACGGGTCGAAGGCTGATTTTATCCGTTTCATCAACCCGTAAATTTCCGCTCCCCACTCCTTTTCCACGAAGGGAGACATGTTTCGTCCCGTTCCGTGCTCGGCTTTTAGGCTGCCATCGTGTTTCACCGCGACTAACTCGGCAAGCTCACGCATGAAGCGGGCGTATTTGTTCACGCCTTCTGAGCTGTTTATATCGGGGAAAACGGTAAAATGAACGTTCCCGTCCAGCAAATGCCCCCACATGACCGCATCAGCATACCCCGTTCGCACCAACAGTTCCCGCGCATCGGTTAGCGCATCGCCTAAGATCTCTCCCTTAAAAGCGATATCTTCAATGATGCTCGCCGTGTGTGGCGGTCGTGAAGCCGCCGCCGATGTAAAGAGCCCGTTGCGCACGTTCCAGTAGAGGTCGTACAAACGTTGATCAGTGGTGAATTTTATGGGATAAAGCGTTTGAATACGCGCGAGTTTTTCTTCAATTTCCCGCATTTGAGCTAATAGCGTTTCCTCATCATCGGCAGAAGTGTCGATAAGCAACGCTGCCGCTCCTTCGGGAAGCGATTTCAGCTCAGCGGGCATTCCCTCCTGATTTTCCACTGCACGCAAAGCGTTTCTGTCCATCAGTTCCGCTGCGCTTACCGAGCAGGAACGCAACGGAAGGATGGTCTCGCATACGTTGCGCAAGTTATGGAAGTAAAGCATCGCTGTAGCCTTCAACGGTGCATCGTGAACGGTTTCAAAAGTAGCTTGCGACACGAACCCGAGCGTGCCTTCGGAACCGATGATCAGATGACGAATAATATCTATGGGGTCATCGAAGTCGATCAGCGAATTAACGCCGTAACCGCACGTGTTTTTAAGTTGATACTTGCGGTGAATACGTTCTCTTATCGCTTCATTTTCGGAAGCCTCTTCGCGGAGTTGCTTGATTTGAGTGATTAGGGCGGGATGCGACTCGATAAATTTTTGGCAACTCTCGGTATCGGCGGTATCGAGAAGTGAGCCGTCGGCAAAGATAATCCGCATCGCTTTTACCGTGTTGTAGCTGTTATGCCGTATACCGTAGCTTGATCCACTAGCGTTGTTGGCGATGATTCCCCCGATTTTTGCCGAATCGATGGATGCCGGCCTAGGTCCTATTTTTCGGCGGTAGCGTTGCAGCAAGCGGTTTGCCGACGTTCCCGTCAATCCCACGCCAAACGTGGCAGTATGACCATTATCGGTAATGGTTGAACACTCGAAACCTTGTCCAATCTCCATCAAAATAGAATCGGAAATGGTCTGTCCGCTCAGGCTTGTTCCCGCCGCTTTAAACGTTACGGGAACGCCTTCTTTGCTGCAAAATTGCAGTAAGCGAATCACCTCCTCTTCTCTGTTGACCTTCACCACCGCTTTAGGTATGAGTTGGTAGAGCCCGGCATCGGTTCCTTTTACAAGGCGGTAAAGCTCGTCGGTAAAAATTTGCTCCTTTGGGAAGAGTTTCGTGAGATGGGCGTGGAGTTGCTGATTGGTCATTTTTTTGTCGCGGGTTTACTGCTCGTTATACGAGATATTGTAGCTATCAGGGCGTTTAATGATACTGTCCCAAAAAGTGTGTAAAGCGCATTTTTTCTATCTTTGATTTTTGAACTGTAAACAAAAAAATTAAAGATTATCATGCACTTTACACAGCCGCAAGTTAGTAAAATATTGGAAGATATTCTACAAAAAGAAGACGGATTAAACACGATTTTAAAGTTAAGCCTTGAAGCCCTGATGAAATCGGAGCGGGAGCTATACAAGAGCAACGTTGAAGACTACAGCAACGGTTTTCGCAACCGCAAGGCTTTCGGGGACAAGCGAATGATCGAGCTGCGCGTTCCGCGCATGCGCAACGGCAGTTTTTACCCCGTGATCCTGGCCCTGTTGAAGAACCAGGAGCAGGAAGCCCGTTCCATCGCCTTCGAGTTGTACAGGTCAGGTTTAACCACGGAACAGGTAGGTAACGTTTTCGGGGAGATTTACGGTTCCCATTACAGCAGCGGCCAGGTCAGCCGCATGTTCGACACGGCCCGTGAAGAGGTTGGCGCGTGGCTTAACCGCCCCTTGGAACCATATTACCCCATCGTGATGATCGATGCCTGTTTCATACCCACCCGGCGTGGGAACAGCGTGAGCAAGGAGGCCTACTACACGTTGCTGGTCGTTCGCCCCGACAGAAGGAGGGAAGTGCTCGGGGTGTACAATTACCCCACCGAGGGTAGCCTGGCGTGGGAATCCATCCTCGATGATTTACGTGATAGAGGCCTGGAACGGGTTGACTTGTTCGTTTCGGATGGCCTTAACAACATAGAAGACGCCATTTGGAAATGCTTCCCCGGGCGGAGATCCAGTTGTGCGTTGTTCACCTGCAAAGGGTGTTCTTGAAAGAGGTCAGGCCCAAGCACAAGAAAGAGCTCTCGGATGACTTCAAGGAGGTTTTCCGTACGGATGACCGGGGCGACAGCAAGGAGAAGGCGAAGCATCGCTTCTCGACTTTTTGCGAGAAATGGGGCGGACTTTACCCGTACTTTAAAAGACGACAAACGAACGAGAGGAATTACTTGTACTTCACTTACGTGGGCTATCGTTACCGGATCCGCTCGATGATCTACAGCACGAACTGGGTGGAACGCCTCAACAGGGACTACAAGCGTACCACGCGCATGCGTGGGGCCTTGCCCAACCCCGAGGCCACGTTGCTGTTGCTGGGAGGGGCGAGCATGAACCGCAAGGCTCACGGGCGTAAACTACCCAAGTTGGATTATGAACAAGTCAAGTTTGATTGGGAAGAAGAAGAGTAGTGGGCAGCTTCGCCTCGGCCACGCCTCCGCTTCACTGCCCGCTACTCTTTGTGATATCAAAAATTATGAATAATTTTGTAACAAACAAGGATAGAAATTACACACTTTTTGGGATACTACCCGTTTAATTGTTTAATTCGCTTTATTCCGCACAAATATAGGCATTTCTTCTTGTATTGTCTTTGAGTTCGCTTCGAAAAGGTGGACTGGCAGGGTCAAGTAGTAAGTGCAATATTGTATAAAATGTTTGTAAAACTCAACCTTCATGTGTGCATGATCGATGCAACTTGCCACGAGACCCACGTGCGTTTTCTCACGGACGTGAAGCTGATATGGGAGGGCGTTCAAGCGAATCTCTCTAAAAAGGGGTTACCACGGATTATTCCTTTTGTCCCAGCCATTCTCCGTCTTTTTATCGGCGCTTGCCGCATACCTGATATTATAGGAAGATACTTTCAGTTTAAGTTCATTCCCTCCATCCAGGTTTTTTTCTTCGGGTATAGCCTTCCTATCTTCAGCATGAACACCAATTATTCAGCAGGCACTGATTATGTATCTTTCTTTAGATTATCGCTTCAGGTATTTAATTAACCTCACAGAATTTGGTGGGAGAGGTTCTTCTGGAAAAGAACTACTATTTTCAGGACTTGAAACTCCCACGATATCAGCGTTTATCTTTAAATCGAATCGAGGTGTTTGAAATTGTGATGTTGGATTCCATATCATTATTCCAAACTTATCAGGTAAATCAAATCCCGCCATTTTGATAAAACGATTCCCGTTGACAATAAATTCGTCGTCTGTGAAAGTACCCTTCCGAAGAAATTCTTTATTATGAATAACAAAATCCATCGCTTTCTCAAGATAATCATTTGACTTGGATCTATTGATATTCTGCAAATAGTAATACCTGCCATCTGTCCCTTCCAAATCTTTATAGCTAGGTATAATACCATCAAGAACATATAGTTTTTCGGGATAATATCTATATTCTAATTCTGCAGGAATCCCGTAAAAAAGCCCCAAATTAACTGAAAACCTATCCATTATAGGTGCCTGATGTCTTTGGGTAAATAATAAATCAGGGAAAATATATCGAATCAATTCAGGGAAAGCTTCTCCAAGGTATTTCTCCATGCTGGAATTAAAATCCCAATTATAAATAGCTGGTAAATGAGCGCCTCCTGACCCATGTGTGAGATCGATGTATTGTTGGATACCATCAGTTATATGCTCTGTCATTATTATGAAATCGGGATTGATCTTATGCATTTCAGCTTGAATTTTTTCAAGGTTCTCCATTATACCGGGAATTATAGCTAATGAAGGATTTTCGTGGTTATGCATTTTGCTATAACAAAAATGTGGTCTTGGACTACCAATTTGATCGAAAATTATTCCATTAGCACCAAGATCATTAACTTGCTTCGCGAGAGATAGAAGAACATTGAACCAACCGTCACTGGACGGGCACCCGTAAGCGTGAACTCTAGGGGGTGCATCTGAAAATTTATGCCACATTTCGAGATACGGTTCACCTCTTTCGCTAACAGACGCCATAAACTTACCCTCTTTTAAATAGAATTCATCCAAGACATCCTGTAACTGTCCGTTCACGTATAGAATAATCTTGATTCCTTTTCTCTGGGCTTTGGCGATCTCATCTCTTAGTACTTCTTCTCCACCCATTGCCTCATCAGCTTTATATACCGGGTATCCACGATCATGTCCGCCTGATGTCCATCCAAATAATCCAATAACGTTTAAGTTGTTTTTCTTACCTAATTCTACAAGTGTATTTATCTCGTTATAATTCCATATGATTTCACCGTTCTGTTGTTTCATTATAGCTAATTGCCAGCCAGTTATATCTTCAACCCAACTCGGTTTTTTCACAGGACTGTACCACTTTGACGCCCAGTTCTTGTAGTATTTTGCTGGAAAATGCCAAGAGCCCCGGTAAGGCATTATAATTAATGGAGCAGATTTCCACTGACAACCATATTCGAGATTAGGGAATTTAACAATAGAGGTCTCTAATAACATGCTATTTTTCACGTTATTCCTATAAAATTTTAAAAAAGTTGTTTGAAATGATTCATCGTGAGATCCAATATATAATCCGTGATCTTTTGCATCGAGAATAGCAAACTGCATTGACAAACTATTTGGGAATCTTAAAGTGTAATCGCCATGAACATTTCTGATTTTTCTTCCAGCATCCGCACCCCAAATTAAATCATAAGTTCTGTTAGAGTTATCAATTTCTAATACTGGACACCTCATCTCTTTAACAATCCAGTTCTTTTCATTGTTGAGCAACTCATAATTAAAAACGAAAGATTGATCTTTAACAGAAATCTCGATCTTCAAACTTATATCATATATAGTATGTTTGTCATGTAGCCTGTCATAGGAAATAACAAATCCTTGCGATTTTTTTTCTATTTTAGATAAACTGTAATGAGCGTCAAATCGAACTTTTTTACCAATAGCATTGGTGTCTGATAACTGTTGAAGAACAATTTCCCATAAGCTTCCGACATCATAATTAACGAAAGAGCTTTCCCCTTTCAACTTTAAACCAATCAACTCTCCTTTAGAATTCAATTTAAGAGTAGATTCATTCGCGGATAACTCATAAATATCTTTAGCGAGGGCACTCATGCTCACTAAAGAAAGAAAAAGGAATAAAATGCCATTTTTAATCATAATTTTTTCATTTAAAATTTAATAACTTCACCATCAGGCAATTAGGATTCGCCGGATGTCTATTGTCGGGACAATATAAGGGAGAAAATTCTCTTTCAAACATCTTTTTGAACAATGAGAAATTATTGATTACACAAAATCACGATCAATTTTTTTGCAGCGTGTGCGCCATACACTAAATTTTGTTCAATATCTGCTGTTTTAGAAGGTCCTGATATGAATACCCCGAATCCTGTTTCACTGTTTTTTAGTTTGGAGTAAGCTTGATGCATATCTTCCACGATTTGTTCCGAGTTTAGATAAATGATTAACTCTTCACAAACAAAAGGTATAAGTCGGTGAGGAAGATTATGATCATCAATCCAAATTGCCCCATTTTCCGCAATTCCAAATTGCCCTTCGATAATGATGGTTTTTAGCTCGGCCAATTTTTCAATCGGGCATTTTCGCGCGTATTTTTCCCTAACATCTTTTTTCATGAAATTTTCAGCGTTGGGAATATGCTCATCTATGAACGCGTTAAACTCATCTTTTGCGTTTATTTCGAAAAAATCCCCTCCTACCTGGATAAGGCTTTCTTTAAAGCGATCCACCTTGCCGGATTTTTCTTCTTCAATGTTCAACGGGGTTGGTGATGGAATAAATTTTTCTTTGTTTTGAGCAATGGCTTGTAATATCTTACTCTTGTCCATGTTCACCTCCTTTTCCTTGACCGCTTCTTTTATACCATTGTTTGAACGATTCTTCCGGCACTTTTGGCAACTCCCTTTCTCTACTCCATGCATTCAATCGATTGTAGATCAATTTTCTTGGAAGATTTTTGATGCCCCACCTGGCCAACTTTCCCAAAAAGTCGTATGTTTTGCTCGCGGAAAGTATTTTCCCGGCTATCTTCATCGCGAACCTTTTTCCCCATGGAACAAGTTTTTCCTCTGATAACTCCTGTCTATAAACGTATAATTGGTGGTGAATGTCGATTTTAACAGGACATACATTGCTGCATGAGCCGCACAGTGAAGAAGCAAACGGGAGGTCTTTGTATTTTTTGATGTCTGAATGTGGTGATAGAATAGAACCTATAGGTCCGGGAATTATACTGCCATAACTATGCCCCCCACTTCTTCGGTAAACCGGGCAGGTGTTCATGCATGCCCCGCATCGGATACATTTCAGGACATTCCGGTGATTTTCCTCGCCGAGTATTTCCGAACGACCGTTATCTACAATAACAATGTGCATTTGTTCACCGAGTTTTGGACTCGAATAGTGGGAAGTAAAGGTTGTGATAGGCTGACCTGTGGCACTTCGTGCCAACAATCGGATAAAAACAGCAAGGTCTGTCATTCGCGGAACAACTTTTTCAATCCCCATGCAATGTATCCGTATCGGTGCTGCATTTAAACCCATATCGGCATTCCCTTCATTGGTGCAAACAACTACCGTGCCGGTCTCTGCTACCGCGAAATTAACGCCGCTTATAGCAACCTCAGCTTCAAGGAATTTCTCACGTAAATGCAGGCGGGCGGCCGAGGTCAAATATGAGGGATCAAAGTTTCCTTTCTCGGTGTTAAGTCTTTCATGAAACAGTTCGCTGATTTCTTCTTTTTTAAGGTGAATAGCAGGCATAACAATATGACTTGGCGGCTCTTCTCTTAACTGGATAATACGCTCTCCCAAGTCGGTATCGATTACCTCAATTCCCTTTTTTTCGAGGAAAGGATTTAGCCCGCATTCCTCGGTGAGCATTGACTTGCTTTTTACCACTTTGCTGGCTCTGTTGCCCTGAATGATATCAAAGACAATTTTGTTGAACCGCGTCGCGTCACTCGCCCAATGCACTTTCGCTCCATTTTTCAGGGCATTTTCTTCAAATTGCTTTAAATAGTTGTCTAGATTTGATAAGGTGTGTTGTTTTATCTTTGATGCTTGTTCCCTCAATTGTTCCCATTCTGGGACGGTATGGGCTATTTTGTCTCTCTTCTGACGAACTATCCACAAGGTTTGGTCGTGCCAAGAAGCACGATTTTCATTTTTCAGAAACTTCCCGGCTTTATGTGCATGTTTTGTCATAAGCGGTTACAATTTAAAATTTCGGCAACGTGCACGGTTTTCACGTTGAGGTTTTGCCGGCGTGCGATTCCCTCAAGATGCATAAGGCAAGACATATCGGTGGCGGTGATTACTTCAGCGCCGTTGCGCAAGTGATCGTTCAGTCGGTCTTTTCCCATTCGTGCGGAAACATCAGGTTGAAAAATGGAAAAAGTACCACCAAAACCGCAACACTCGTCTTCTCGCTCGAGCTCGATAATTGTAATCCCTTTAGCTTTTTCTAATAATCGATGTACCTTAGAATAGCGTTCCATGACCAGTTCCGAGGGTGTTCCAAGCTTAAGTCCTCTTAGTCCATGGCAGCTTTGGTGGATGCCTACTCTGTGCGGGTATTCGATTTTCAGATCGTCGATTTTTAAGACATCCACGATGAATTCGCAAAGCTCAAATGTGTTTTGTCTTATCTTCTTGACATCATCAGTTTGTTCCAAGATATTGTAATGTTCCCGCACGTGATATACACAACTTCCCGAAGGTGAGACGACGTGATCGTACTGCCTGAAGTTCCTAACAAAGTTTTTATACGTTGGTATTGCATCTTTTTCGGAACCACTGTTAGCCATCGGTTGCCCGCAACATGTTTGTTCTAGCGGATAATGCACGCTAAGCCCTAGCTTTTGAAGCAGTTCCAGAGTGGCTATCCCGACTCGCGGATAAAACTGGTCGATGTAGCAGGGAATAAAAAGGCCAACATTCATTCTTTTCATTTTCTAACTTTAAACATCAATTGTTTAATATCTTCCATAATACTCCGAATAGAGCGGCGTTATCAATATTTTTCACCCTGGATATTTTCTCTAGAGATTTAATATTGCTGAGCCCGTTCATAAGTGATTTCTCCATATGAGGAAATGAACGTGAGATCTGACCACCAAAAAGCAGGCATTGGATACTTTGTTCGTCAAGAATATCATAAAGATTTTTTGTCAGGATAGTTCCTAATTCATTAAATACTTCAATGCTTGTTGATTCTCCCTGATTAGCCCAGCCTCCTATATCAGAAACATCAATGTTCTCAACTGACTTCCCGCTTTTTCTTTCATACATGCCAAGTATTCCCCTTCTGGAGACGTAATCCTCCAGTATTCCGTTCTTGTAAGGCAATTTATACGCGGATATTCTAGGTCCGCCCTCCATGTTGTATTGGATCTCACCATTTTGAGAATAAGCGAATCCCAAGCCTGTGCCTAGTGTCACCAATGCAACATTTGCATAACCCTTTGCATACCCCAGCAAATATTCACCTGCTAGAGCCGCGGTCGTATCGTGCATGGCACAAACGGGAACGTCGGGTTTCACACCTGGTATCGTGCGAAATAAATCGGGCAAGTTAAGTCCATATATGGAAGCGAACTTGTGTTTCATTAACGGTATGCCCTTTTCATAATCAAAGGGGCCGGGGGTGGAAATGCCTATTCCGCCCAACTCCCCTCCATTTTTCTCAATACAGGTTAACCCGCGGGTGATCACCTCACGATAAGCATTAATGATCTTATCTGCAGGTCCTTCCGAATATGAATCTATCTGAAAAGCTGAACCGGTGGTAATTTCAGCATTTTCATTTGCTATCACCGACTTAAAGTAGGTGCCTCCGGCATCAATCAGCAAATATAGCTTCTTTTTCAAATCCATCTTTCAACATTGTTTTATGTATGCATACCGGCTGGTTTCCCAAGTTGCGGATAACATATTTGCCCACGTTGGCTGGCACAACCACAATATTCAAGTAATGTTGAACGAAGCATAATTCGGGATTGCTAACGGAGCTGATAATGGTTTTCTCCCCGTCAACTAAAGCCAACACGTGGAACTTGCCATTTGTGTCGTCTTCGATCTCTTCTTCAAACTCCAGCCTGCGCAAGCTAAAGTAAAGCAAGTCATGCTCTCCCACTATATGTTCGCTCCAGCCTTTGCCACTTCTAACTAAACGCGGTTTTTGAATTAGATTCTCATTTACCCAGCTGGATGTGCGCTCTTTGCACAAATTCTTCTCTCCGTGATACGTGTGTATCGGCCTGGGCTTACCATCCAGGTCCGCTCTTAAATAATCATACATCTTGTAGGTGTATGACCCTACCGTGAGGCTTCCTATTTCAAGCACGACCTGATTGCGCCCGGAAGAATGTATGGTGCCTGCGGGTATCATTACCTGAATGCCCGGCTTCGATTCAATATGATTGACATATTTTTGATAATCGACCGGCGTGAATTCTTTCTCCGATCTCTTAGAGTCCCTTATGAAATCATCAGGATCGATATCTTCATTGAAACCAATATACGTTTTCGCTCCATGTCCGGTGGTAACAATATAGTAGCTCTCATCCTGACGGCCATGTTCTCCATAGTTGTCAATATTATAATGGTGCCCGGAATGAAGCTGAATGGACATATTGCCGCTACCGTGCCAAGAATCATCATAATTGAAGCGAATAGGGAAATAACCACCAAATCTTTTCACGCATTCAGTTCCCATCAACGCTTCACCCTCTTTTTGAACAAACGTAAAGTAGGGAAATTCAAGCAAATGTTTTCCAGCTTCAACCACAATGCTTACTTCTAAGGGTATCAGGTCAAAAACCCACGCGCAATTGTGCATCGTATCGGGCAGGTCGCGTATTTTTTGGATGTAATAGCCACCCCATACGCCTTCAATGTAAACGGGCTTGCAGCGAAAAGGATATTTCACGAGTTTCGACATGATTGAATTCAAGGAGTCCTTGGGCATCATTTTAAAATTATCGGAATCATTTCCTAAAATATAAAAATCGATAGCATTCTCCCTTAACAATTTCCATCTTTGTCGACCAGCAATCTCGAAATCAACGTAGTAACAACGTCTCATTAATTGTTTGTAAGGTTTAGCGATTTTATCACCTATATTGGCAAACATCCCCTTTTTAGCTCTCAAGACAACTTCCTTTGGAGTGATGTCTACGTAACACAGTAGATTATTATAATGACGGGACATTTCTGTGGAACAGCCATGACCGGCCACAATACATACTCCTTGTTGGTTTTCATCGACAAACTTTTTTACATCTTCTCTGAAAAGTGTCAACTTATTTTGGTCAAAAAAATCATCATAAGAACCTTTAAACAATTTGCCATACAGCATTACAGGGTCTTTTATTTTATCTTCCTGAAGATACTCAAATAGTTCATCTTCAAGTTGAACAGATGATTTCAGGACATTTTTGAAATCAAATGCTTTGAAGTTTATCGATTTCAATTTCAACTCTCGTGAAACAAGGTTCACCAGTTGTCCAAATGATACTCCTATATAACCGTCGATGAATAGAACGATACTGCTATTGTCAACTTTCAGCTTGTCAGTTATAACTCCTGATATTTTTTTTGCTGAATCTACTGTTCCCGAAACAATAGAATTTATTTCTTCATCTGAAAGCTTCGGCTTATTGATTGCACTCCAATCATCGTAAGGATGGGGATTAAACATAAAACTCATACTAAACCTCCTTTGTTATTAATTTATATAATTTCGTGATAATCAAATCCCATGATTTCCGCGAAGAGCGACAATTCACGTAAATAGTCGCCATCCACAATTGCAAAATGTTGCGTGGTCCCTATTTTAAGAATCTGTTCGAATAGGTCGTTAACCGGCACCATCGGTTTAAAAATGCTATGTGAATAAGTTGCCAGCAGATGTTTTCCTTCCAAAGAATCCACAAGGGTACTCACCAGTTTGTACCGACCATTTTCTTCCACAAGTTGCGCCATTGTTTTTCGTCCCGGCGAGATGCGGTACCATGCAAATGGTGCTCCTGCATGTTTATAATTGGTTTTAGCGAAACGAACATCGCGAGCTATGATTACATTTTGAGTATAAGCGGGGTCATTGTGGTCGTTCGGACCGGCATGTCCGCCAGCAAACGTTCCAAAATCAGATTCGATATGGAACGGTTCGATGAAATTGACATGTTTCCCGCTGATCAGCTTCAGCACGTAAGTGATCAACCCGGCTCCTATATCTGCCTCAGGTACTAAAACAGAGTGATTTTCATTAAAATAGGGATGATAAAACCCGGCACGTAAGCCGATCAATTTGAACATGGCCGTATCAATGTCATTGAAGACCATAACATCAATATTATACTGCTTGGCCAGTTTGGCCAATCCGATGGAAGCATAAACAGAGGCGTCAAATTTATCCATTTCCACGTCATCCATGATCTTGTACTTGGATAATAAGTCACCTTTGTAAGTCTTGAATTCTGATTCGCTTATTTCTGCAATGGCATCCGCGTAGGTAGAATAGGAAATGAAACGAATTTCCGGACCTATTCGTGTGAAAAGATTGTACGGATCGATGTACGTAGACCACATCGCCTCGTTGTAGTTGGCCAGCAATCCAACGATTGAGCGTGATAATATCTTTTTAACCCGTGATGCGGTGGCAAAAACGTGGATCTGTTTAACCAGCTCGTCTCGTGAGCCAATTGCCACCTTCAGGTTTTTTCTGCCCAAGCGTGCGACAGAGCCAGAAGCCTCAAGCGAACCGACCAGTGTTCCGGAACATAAATAGTCTATGAAGTCGTCTTCGTCCAATGTTGTCTCAAAAGACATCCTGTTTTTCACGGGATTAACAAATAAGATAGGGATATCGGGCATGTCTCGAAGAAAACGAATCCAAGCGAAATCCTCTGACCAAGACAAAAATTCCGCGATGATAAAATCCACGTTCTCGTTGATAAACGAAAACATCGCTTTTTCAGCATCCTCACGCTCATACACTATGCCTGGATAGACCACTTCAAGAATGGAATGAATTGAATTCGAGTTTAGGAGCGTGCTTACCTCTTCTGCTTTTCTTGCTCCGTAAGTTCCTCGTGATAGTCCACTCCCCAGATCCTTGAATCGCGGGGAAGCTAAAAGCAACAAACCAGCTTTTGCTTTTCTATTTTTTTTATTCATACGATTATTTTTATATATACATTAATTAACACCATCTTTCTATTTGATTGGTATCATTACGAGTTCATCTCAATAGTTTTCTTTTTATTGTAATCCTTTATGTAAAATATCTTGCTGGCCAAGACCATTCCTATTCCGCAAAGGAGCCACACGGCGGCAAGCGAAGTGATTCCAAATGAAAGGCCTAATATAGATTTGATATATCCCAGTGCAATTGGTGCAAATGCTCCGACACCAAACCCGATCATTATCATGACCCCGGAAGCAGACGAGTGATACCTTGTGGGAATCACATCGTATAAAACGGTATAGGTGTTCGCGTCGAAAAATGCCCGTGCGAATCCAAAGCCTGCAAAGCCAATATAGATGAATGCAAGAATTGTAGAATTTCCCATCAAGATAATAAAAGGAACAGCCACCAACAACCCAATGCCTTGCATCATCATGCGATAGGATGGATTTTTTAAAGAGAGTTTGTCTGACAATCTTCCAGCCAGAATGATTCCAATGAACGCGAATAGATGGGTATAAAACATGGAATGAAAACCGGCTGATGATAAATTCATCTCAAAATTCTCAAACAAGTAGGTCGGCATCCATGTCAAATATCCAGTGAGTACGAATATTAACCCGCTGAAACAAAGGGTTAACACTAGAGCCGTGGGTGTACTGAAAACAATCTTGAACCCCTCTGAAAAACGAACCTTTTCTTTTTCATTATCTATTTTCTCCTTGGCTGGGGCAACCTCTTTTTTGTCTTTCAAACGAATAGCCATAACAACCCCATGAACCACGCCAATGGCTCCAAACACATAGAATGCGTATCGCCATCCCCATATCTGGCCAATGTGTCCGGCAATATACCCGCTTAGGATAATCCCGATGTAATATGCCGTTTGGTGAATCGACATGGCAAATGCCCGTGTCTTATCATGATATTGCGCCAGCAAGGAATAGTTGGCGGGTCCAAAAAAAGCTTCCCCGCCTCCAGTGGCAATACTGCGGGTTAAGATCAGCATGAGTATGCCATTGCTTAATCCTGTCATCATGGTGGCTATGCTCCAGAAAATGACACTAATCGTTACCACCCATTTCCGGCTGAAAATATCACCCACAAACCCCGCCACGGGAACCAGCAAGGCGTATGCAAGGTTAAAGATTGTAGCAATCATCCCTACTTGCACGTCCGATAACAAAAGATCCTCCTTTATCAACGGAAGAACCACGTTAAACACCTGCCTGTCTGCCTGGTTTAACAGATAAGCTACCCAAAGGAGGGCTAAGACCTCCCATTTGTAACGCGAGTTATCCTTAATAATTCTTTTCATCATTTTTGATCAGTCAGTGATTAATTGGTGATTTTTATTATACTCATTATTAGGTCATTCCATATAGGCAGACTAATTAGCAATATCCGTTCGTTTGAAAATTAAAACTCATAAAATTCATTTTTTCACATGGCCTTTTGTTCAACTCGTACTGTACCTGCTTAACATCCTGCTTCTTTTACTTGTCAAAAGATTCTTTTTTAGGTATGAATTACCGAATTAACTTGTTGGCATTTTTTATCGTTCCCTTTTGCCATGCGGAGTATAGATCGGTAAAGTAGGCCGTTACCCCTAACTTTTCAGTTACCAGCTCGTGGGAGATGGTTATCTTCTCGTGCTTCAAAGCTACCCGCTAATCTGCTTGGGAAACCAGTAATCTCCCGTTAGGAGCTTGATCACTTTCCTCTTGACCCATTTCGACGTAGACCTGCTGCTCGGCAAACGCTTTTTGCGCTCACCCGCCATCTCTTACGTCAATCGCTAGGTAACCACCCCGCTTGTTTTGATCGCACTTCAACTCCTTGGAAACCGTTGATGCACTGACACCTATCAACCTTGTGATTTCACTTTGGGTCAATTCATTTTCTAATCCCAAGTAAATGACGTACCTTTGTTCTGGAGTTAACCGTTTCTATTTTTTCATAAGCAACATGATAGTTAATTTCAGGGAGACTTCGGTCTCCTTTTTCGTTTTTAACCTTATTCATGTTGCTACTTGACACTTTTCGGGGACTTCGCATCCCCTGCTGTTGGGCAAACCCCCGCGATGTTTTTCATGATTACTTGCTGGAATTATATCAAAACGAAAAACACCCGGGCGTTACACTTCTAAATTGAACTTAAGGGCTTTATTTTATTTCATTTAATTATTTATCAGTAACCTCATCAAAAACACGGACATAATCTACAATAAAAGCATCAGGCAAAATAGCTTCTTTCAATTCGTCTGACGGTTGATCACGGTTGCCCCGCCGATACCCACGACATTCTGTCGATACTAAAATAAACTGTTCAACGTTTGAAACAGGCCCGTCTACTCTTCTACTCTCTTTACCGTCAACATAAAAAATATAACCTGATTTACTCCAATACAACCCGAATGTATGAAAACCATCAGGGGAATCCTCAAGTAATTCATCGACTGAAAAATCTCCAGAACTATTACTCTTATGGTTCTTCCCGTATCCGCCCCAAATAACATTCTGACGGATTTTATTGTCACGATTCATATTTTCCATTATATCAATCTCTACACCAGATATTGAAGGGTCAAGAGAAGAACCAATTGTTGGAGACTGCAACCAGAATGCAGACCACCATCCTGGTTGCTCTTGAAACTTACATCTGATTTCGTAATACCCATATTTATGTACAAATTTGTGTGGTTTTAGTTCTGCTATAGGCCAGCTCATTCCAGATGGATGAACCACATATGGACGATCCATATAATTCTCCCCAGTCTGAAGATGTGGGGAATAATATTGTCCTTCTTTTTCAATCAGATTAAGATAAAGTAACCCATTTTTTACTTCTACTCCTTCAGTAGTAAATGTCTGGTGGCGCTTCTGCATTATATGAAGGCGGAAGCCCCACTTAGTAGTGTCTAGAGCATTTCCATCAAACTCATCGTGCCAGACAAGTTCCCATTGTTTGCCTTCAGGCAAATTACTTTTTACATACTGTCCCGAATTTTGAGCAAAAGTATTTAAACTCAAAAAACTTAAAATTAAAAAAAGATTGTAACGTTTCATAATGTATTAATTCATATATATATATACTATTTTGGTGTCAAACTCAAAAGCGATGTTTTTTGCATAAAAAAATACAAGTTACCTTAAAGTATTCGTCTATAAAAACTTTTTTACGTTCTTTTGGCAATCCGTTATGATTCCTAAACTTTTACTTCAAATCAGTGAATTTACCCTCAAAATCGTCATTGGTATTAGGAATACCTGATTCTGGGTTATTGTGCCACGTCAATAAATAATGTATATTTCGCCTCATGCGGCAAGTAAGTACCGCGGAGTCTTGGGTGTGTGTAATGATTTTTCCCTGTCTTTTTATTTCTCGTTCGCTCTTTAGGAATCCCGACCATTTCACGCACCACTCCTCGAACTGCCCTATAAAACTTTCTTCATCCCCACATTAAATTGTCGGGTGGATAATATGGATGCAGATGGTCGTAACCTCCAATTGCCCATCAAAAAGCTCAGTGGTGATTAAATTGAACTGCTCCGTTATGTCACAAAGTTTGTCAGTGTCTTTGTTGGACCACACTGTTTCCATGTTTTGTTATTTCTTTTTCAGTATATTAATACATTGAACGTAAAACAGTTTCATTCTGAAAATGCTACGGTATTAAAATTGCAAAACAGAGAGATACACATTTGTACTTGGTTTTTTACTTACTTTTCTGATTTCTGATTTCATACATTTTATATCCCACTTCCCTTATTTTCTCGATTGTTTCCGGATAGGGAGTATCACATACATCGGTAAAACCTACCTGAAAGTTTTCACCATCAAAACGTCCTGTAGTTGCTTGATCTGAGAACTGATGCCAATGAGTGCCGATAATATTCGGATGTAACAATGCTGATGTCACATATTTGGCATAGGCTTTCCCTCTTTCTGCTTGGTTTAACAGATAAGCTACCCAAAGGAGCGCTAAGACCTCCCATTTGTAACGCGAGTTATCCTTAATAATTTTTTTCATCATTTTTGATCTGTCAGTGATTAATTGGTGATTTTTATTATAATCATTATTAGGTCATTCCATATAGGCAGATTAACTAGCAATTTCCGTTTATTTTTGCAGTTTGTTTTTCAAAATTATAAAAAAGCTGAAGCTGATCTTTTATTTTAACCTGAACAAGACAAACGTCACCAGTCGTTTCCATAGAAACAATAGCTTCCTTATTAATTGTCCTTTGATTTATTAATTTTTCAGGTATCACTATTGTCCTTTGTATTTCTTTTTCACTATTTCCACGCGTAAGAAGCAAACTGGTGAGTTTCCCTTTTTCTACAGAAACGTTTGCGGTTAGATTTCCGTAGCAAGCCAAATGAAACGAGTAATTATCCCATGCATCGGG
The DNA here is from genome assembly GCA_050951125.1 of Fermentimonas sp. Classification (GTDB taxonomy): domain Bacteria; phylum Bacteroidota; class Bacteroidia; order Bacteroidales; family Dysgonomonadaceae; genus Proteiniphilum. Next base: position 76,482 of record JBMNIR010000008.1, read on the forward strand.
AATAGCAGGACTAATCAAAATATTATCGTCTTTGCATTGAATTAACATTTGGTTTACTCCATACACGTAGTTTCCGGATGCAGTTGAGAACCACGGGACTTTTACAATTTCAGGTGGCTCATTAATCTCAAAAAGTTCGCCAAAAACACCAGCACTTTTGGATGCGTCTGCTAAGATGCTTACTGGCTCTACTTTGTCTCCATAAAGAGCAAGGGCAGAAGCGATCCAGCCCGCGTACCAGGCACAAGTAGAAGCCCCCATCGGGTACATATTTCCAAACTTTTTCCCATTTATTACAAAATCGTACGCTGCATTTTTCTGTAGTTCATCATTACCATCGAATATTGGATAAGGGAATAATCCTCCCAAAGAAGCGATACTTTTTTCCTTATAACCCAAGAAAGGGACATACATGTTGTTTTCGCGTGGCAAAGATTCCCGTAGTTTTTTAGCAATATATATCCATTTTGTCCTTTCATCTTCATCTTCGTTTAATTTTTCTGCAGCTTTAGCTGCAATTTCTAAATTGTAAATAGCTCCACAAGATGTCATAAACGGGTTTTCAACAGCGGGCCCTATTCTTTCCAAATCCGTACATTTACCAATAAACATACTCCCATTCGGTCTTTCATAAACCATATGTGTGACAAAGAACCTAGCACATTCTTTAATGACAGGATAACCGGTCGATTTTAGGTAATCCAGATCTCCGCCATATAGATATTGTAGCCATGATGATAATGCAATATTAGACATGTGGAATACATGGTCAAGCCAAAAACCATAAGGTGAAGGTGCTCCTTCTATGCCATCTTCTAGTGCTTCCCAAGGGTAACGTGCTCCATATATGCTGGGCTTCCCATAATGCGCGACTCTAAATAAGGCCTTGGGAAGAATGTTGAATCTAAATTCCGGACATCGTTTAGATATCGAGAGGTGATTACTGCTCGCAAGTGCCTGAAAACAAAAAGTTTCGTCCCAACCAAAATATCGCCCGTGCCAGTGTGAAGGAAGAATACCTACGGGAAAGGACCATTTGGTGGCATTAGCCCGTAAATGATATTGAGCTGTATTATATACCTTTTGCATTTGAAAATCAGGTAGATTAATAAAACTTTCGTTGTGGTATGCTTCCCATCCCTTTACATGCGATTTTTCCAAACATGAAAATCCATCACGAGAAATTTTTGAAATGAGATTATTAGTTCTATCTAAATAATCATCTCCATCCATGGAATCCGAGAAGAGTAGATAATAAGTTATTTCCGTGGTTTTATCTTTTTCTAAAGCAATCTTTGACGATATTTTAACGCATTGATTGTCAATTATATTTTCGGTTTTTTTATCCGTAAAAAGAGAGATGATGCCTTTAAATTGTTTATGTCCGTCTATTGTGTATTGAAATTGAGTGCTCTCTGTTTTTTCATCAAACGTACACTTGCTTATTGTCCTTTTGGGAGGTATATTTGCGTTTCCTGGAGGTGTAAATTGATATTTCAGCGTTACCTCCGCTGATTGGATATTGGATGAAGTAGGTCTGATTTTCTTTTTTATAATTATTAGATCATGATCTAAATGTGTAAAAATAATGGTTTCAATACTTAAATCATTCCCATAATTGTTTTTGCAGGTTACAATTGCTTTTTTGGTATCTAATGTTTGCTCCCAATATGAGGGGATTTTATACTCTTTCCCATCGACAAACAACTCTTGTTCAAAATATCCAAAGGGAATTAATCCATCAGGCACGGGACCATATCTTCTTCCTGCCCAATAAATACCGGGTGTTAAATTTGCATATTGCTGTTGCGATTGTCCACCTTTATAGTCCACCAACAAGGAAAGACTTCCATTGCTTATTAATGGTGGAATATATCCCACGGGCAGTGAATCTGAAGTTCCTGTTACGGTATTAATGAATGGTGATTTTGTCTCTGCGGGGCTGCTTAAGGCGCATAATGATAAAATTGACAAAATTAATAATCTATATTTCATAATATTCATTACTTTGGTGTTCATAAATGGGTTTGTTTGAAACTTAAAACTCATAAAATTCATATTTGTTCATCCATTTTACTTTTTCTCCGGGATGTATAACTAACTTCAAGTATGGTTCTGGACAAGAGGTTGTTGGGCACGCCCAAAAGATCATTTTTAACAGTTTGTGATTTGCAGTCATTTTTACCCCGGCTCTAGTTTTATTGTTCTCAATCGTAAAATGGTATCCTTCTTTCTCCGGGTCGAATCCGGTGAGGGGATCCATAAAAACGGTTTCCCCCTTATTGAGTTTTCGGCTAAAGTTAATCTGATTATTATTAATGATTGCAGGACAATTTTTATCTCGCCATTCACCTTCTGGATTAAAAGAAAAACGGATTGCTATACTGGGGCCGGTGTTTTGTTTGTCTATCGTGAAAAAGTTATGATTGTACACACTGGTTGATAGTGTTTTATTAGCCGTATTCTCTAATGTATACTTGAGTAACAATTCTTTATCACTTAATATCACCTCTTTTGTGTACAAATAGGAACAAGAATCACTATTTAAGATATGTTGGAATACGATGGAATCACTTTGAACTTGAATCGTTCTCGTTCCCGCATTGAGAATTTCATACAATTTGAATCGGTTATAATTGTCTTCTTTTGGTTTACGTAACGTGCCTATTCCTATTTTAAGAAATTCCCCACCAACTAAAGATTCTTCATAGCCAATCTGAGTAAATTCATCAACTGGTCCGCAAATAGCGTCATGTGTGTAGGGATCATATTTTTCAAACCATTCACTAAAATATTGATGATTATTATATTCAAGAGCGTATATTATACCTGACCAATCAAAACGAGTTGCCTTGTAATACCCATTTTGGGAATCGGGTAAATATAAATTGGCTTTAATATATGAATTGAATAACTCTGCTTTCGGAAAGTTTCTGATAGTTGAATCATTCAAAAAAACAGCTTCTTTCATACGATTATTTTATTTTTTACATTTCGGTGTATGGAACTATTCCGTTAAGCCAAATGAGCATTGGACAAGTTCACTTGGACAAGGCCATGGCGAGGAATAGTCTAACTTTAGTGAATTTTGATATTTAAAATAATCATTACCAAGGGTGTTTAATGATTATTTTAAACATGTCGGTTTCATATGTTATTTCAAGTAGAACAATTATTATTTCCATATGGAGTCAACTTGTAATTAAAAGTTGAGGCTAGGGTTGATCTTTCAAAAATTTTTAAAGCGTTACGACGGCTTAAATTATTAATATTTTTATTCATTCCCGTTTTAATTTCGCGATTGATTATTAAATTATTTCAAATAATACAGTATCCGGGGAGGCAAAATCATAATTAGGGTCTGCTGAAAAACCTTACGCGACTTTTACCATTTTGTAAGACGACGATAGGTTTTCCATCAGTTTTAGTTGAGAAAAAATACAAAAAAAACGTTCTTTGAAAAATTGCCAAAAAATATCCTCCATTGCTCGCAGGATATTCATTACAAACACGATAGATGCCACCCAGCTCTCGTGAGTATCAGCCAAACGTGCCTTTATCTTGTTCAGATCGTAACCGGCTTTCCCTTGTCCGAACTTGCCTTCAACTTGATTACGCTCGTTTTTCTCTTTCTTGAGTTTTTCTCGTTGGTACCTGCTTAGTGTCTCCTTCTTCGGCTTTCGACCAAGCGGCCTTCCCGTGTGACGAATGCCCAGTCCCTTCAGGTAGTTCCTGTTGTCGCGAGACATGTAAATATCATCGGTTTGAACAAGTTCAGGGTAAAACCCGTGGAACGCTTTATAAGCTTCCACCTGGTCTTTAAGAAAAGTACCCTCGTTAAAAGCCTCGAAGTCAAACTGGTTAATCCTGGTGTAACCATTTACCAGGCTGACGTTGATTTTAGAACCGAATTCAACCCTCTTCCCGTCTTTACCGCGAACGATGGGACGGATAAAAGGTTGATGAATAGAGACGATGCGATGCTCGATACTATTAGTACGAGTGCGATACATCTGTTCCTGCTGACGGTAGAGTTCCTGTATGGTTTCCCAGTACACCTGTTCTTGCTTGTCAAGCACCTTTATTGCGAGTTCATTATTATCCAGTATGTTACGAATGTAGTTGATGTCTCGCTTCAAGTACCCTAACTGCTTTCGGATACCTTTACGGATTTCCTTTTTGCTTTTGTTCTTTTTCTTTGCAAGCTTCAAGTAGTCTTTACGGGCAACGCGGCGATAGGTTCGGGGTCTTTCTTTGATGTCGAGAACTTTAAGAAGCTTATCGAGTAATTCTTCAGCTTTTTCACGGCTTTCATTCAACAAGTTCAGGTCCGTTGGATACTTGATGTAAGCATCGCAAACCGTTGCATCCAATTGCAGTTTTCCTTTATTGGGAACGGGGTTTTTCGCGCTTTCACTCGATTTTGAAGTGTCATCGGGATGGACGTCCCCGTCACCCTCATCACCAACATCCTTATCGTCAGCGTTTTGATGCTCGATGCCGAGTGCTCCTGAAATGACGATTTGATTCATCGCGTCAAAAGCTTCATTGCCCAGGCGCTTACGAATATGCACGAAAAGGCTGGGGTCAAACACAGGCTTAAACGTGAAATGATCAAGCCCCAGGAAATATTGCATGTAGGGGTTTTCTTGAATGGCTTCAATGGTTCCCCGGTCATCCTTCTTTTCCAGGTGCTTGATAATCAAAGCGCCAATAACGATACGCGCGTCTATACTGCTTGCACCCATGTTGGGAGAAAAATTTTTGGCATAAACCTCGGCTAGCTTGTCCCAATCAAGCATTTTAGCCATTTTAACCCAACGATTGCTTGGGTCTAGTTTACTTTCAAAGTCGGTATGAAAGTCAAAAATAGACAACTGTTTTTGTGAACGATATTTGAACATAACTGCAAGGATTTAGATACAAATTTAAATAAAACCTTGCATTTTAGCAAGAAAAAATAGATATATTTTACTGGGTATCAAAGTGATGTGACTTATTCAGCAGACCCTAATTAAATTCTCTGCAATTCCTGGCAACTACTTTATTATTGTATACATCCACCACTTTTTTACATGATTTTGGCAGGTGTATTTTTCTTTTACCCCCTTCCTTAAAGTGTACCGTTAATAACCGTTCATTTGCATACACGGGGATTTCCTCATCAGTATACATATGGACTCCAGCATCCTTTATTACTTCTTTTAGCACCGATGGTGTCATTGTTGAATATTCAAAGGAATAAACAGATTTCCATCCATTCATATTGACCTTAACAGGGCCGGGGGTTCCGTAATCGATCCCGGTCCATTTTTTAACTCTGTCTGTATTGAGATTTTCTCCATTGCATATACCAGGGGCATATACCCAAACGACTGTTCGGTTATTGTTTAGTATGTGTCTTTTTAGTATTGTTTCCCGTTCAGGGGTGATTAGAAGTGTCGCCGGTAAAAAAACAACCTTGTATCGGGACAAGTCAATGACAGGGATGTCATTAAATGAAAACACATCAAATGGTGTCCCCGTCTTGTTGAGATCATCACGAAATTGTTTGGCCATAGCTGAGGCCTGAGGCTCTTTTTCATTTATATAATAAGCACTTTGTGGATCTGCGATTAATAAAACCTCGGCAATAGACGATGATGTATCATCTACGAATCTGTCGTGAATTAATTTTAATTGTTTGATTAATTGCTGGGTTTCTTTTTCTTTGTACCATCCTCCCCACATATCAAACCACCAAAGAGATAAATGGTTAATCATCGAGAAAAACGCTTCACGTTTTAAACCTGCAATGTCTTCTTCTTGAGTTTTCCAATCCACGCGAGACGGGGCGACATGAGTGCCATGATCTATTTCATGTAAATATCTTTTCCCATAACGTTCAGCAGTCCTAAACACTAGCTGGGAACCGCTCCCGTCACCCATTGCTCTATCGTCATAGGTGCCAGGGCTGATGACGAAATCCCAATTGGGAGATGCAAATACGCGCTCGTAGTCGAGATGTCCGAATGAAACAAGCTTTTTGCTACTTACTAAATAATATCCAAAAAAAATACCAATCTCTTTATCCCGTGAAATCATGGAACGAGCTTCTTTGGCAAAATGGAGTATTGCATCAGCAATTACTTCATTATGAAAACGCCAATACTGAATCTTGTGCATTTCAGTTTCTGGATCGTAAATAACATTCTCATGTGCAGCTGTACGCAGAAGACTTTCACCAGGGACATCGGCGCCCAAGGAAAAATTATTACGAGCACACCATTCCCTCCACGCAGTGTTTTTTACGCTACTACTGCGTCCACGATCGTATTCGTACCATTCAGATGTCCCGCCTCCTGACAAAATATAAGCGATAATTTTTCCCCCATATTTTCCTTCAGAATATGAGATAAAGTCCTTCATCCATTCAGTTGTTATTTCAATCCACTTTTTATCTGAGGCGGCATGTGAGATTTCAGAAAAACTATCATAAGCAAAACGCCTTGTTAGCCAATATGGAGTGTTTAAGTCGATCATGCACATAAAATCGGCTTCTGGATTTGCAGATATAAGATCCTCTACTTGTTTGTCATAAGCACTAAAATCGTAGTTTTTTATACCTTTCCATATCAGTGGGTACTTGCAATATTCGAAACCTAGACCGTTTATAGTATTAGAAGCGAAGAAACAACGCGTGTTCACACCAATTTCTTTTTTAAAAATTGATGTTGTTTCTAATTCGGGCCAAAAAGAGCGATAGGCATAATAAATTTTCCCACTTTTTTTTGTGTCATTGATTAATGAGAAGCTTTGTTTCGCTTTCATATTATAGGGAATAATTCCCGCAATTGTAGCTCCTCCTATTATTTGAAGAGCTTTTCGACGAGACATTAGTTTGTTATTGTTAATCATGTTTTGTATTTATTTTCTAGTGTAAATAAGTAACCTTATAGAATTTGGATCTAACGTTGAAAATGCCTCCGCTTTTTTATTTCCTGGTTCAGTGGCATTTATTAACCTGTATCCGGGTACAACCAGTGAAAAGTTCTTTGACTCTGTGAGATGTGTGTTCCACACCACAACCCCTAGCCTATCATCGTTGATAAAACCTTTAGCCAAAACATCGTCATCCCCTTTCACTTCAATTCCCTCTTCGTCAATAAAATTCCCCCGTCTGAAAAAATCAGCATTCTCCTTTTCAAACTCGATAAGCGAGTGGACGTATAGTGTGGCTTTATCCGCCGGTTCCAAATTCATTTTTTCTATATCAGGAGGCATTACAACATTCGTGTAACTCTCTTTCCCGGGTAGTGTGCCATTTAAAAGATATTCAACATCACCGGGATACCTGGATTCAATTTCATGCCTAAGCCCGTAAATGGCGGCATAATTCGCGTCCGTCCGCGTTATCATGGGATTGGAATTTCGTTGGGTAGTTATCAATTCCGGGAAAGTGTATCGGAACAACGCGGGGAACCCGTTTCGAGAAATCTGGTAGCTGACTCCACAACCATGGTGAAAATCAATCCCCCTAATGATTTTGTCATTTGTGCCTTCGGTCATTACTATGAAATCCGGGTTGATTTCCCTTGCCCTTTCTCGCGCCCTGTTAACCATTTGAAGTCTATTTTCGGAATCAGTTAAACCCGCTTTATGATCGTGGTGATCGTGAAAACATAAAAAAGCCTGCATAATGCCAAGTTGATCATACAAAATTCCATCTGCACCAAGGGAAGCTGCCTGCAGGCTCAAGTCGTACATTGTTCGTCGCCATACCTCCGATCCCGTGCAAGCTTGGGCAAATATAACCGGGGTTGATTTTTTCTGCTTGATATAATACTGAATTTGCGGTTGAAGATTTTTCTGCACCAGCATGGCATCATAACCGTTGTACTTGTAAAAATCTGTCGAGGTGTCCATGATTTTTCCGTTTGCATAAATGATTATTCGGATGCCTCTTTTGTGGGCCCGTTCTATCGCCAACTCCAACTCTCTTCGTCCCCCCATTAAATTGTCGGGCGGATAAAATGGATACAGGTGGTCGTGACCTCCTACCGCCCATCCAAAAAGCCCAATGGTGCTTAAATTGAACCGCTCCGCTATGTCACAAAGTTTATCAATGTCCTTGTAGGGCCACATTATCTCCATGTTTTGTTGTTTCAATATGGCGAGCAGCCACCCTGAATCATCCTTAACCCAATCAGGTGGAGTGATGATTTTGAAATGGCTATCGTACCAGTTCCTGTAAAATTTTGCCGCTGATCGCCATGCACCCGAATAAGGTTTTATCATTATGTCCGGGATCAGGTATTCAGTATCATAAACTGTAGCGCAAATTTTCGTGTCGAATTTTTTGTTTGCACCGTCGTATCCAAGACTAAAAATCTTTGTTTCCTGCAAAGGATCGTGACTCCCGACATAAAGTCCACCATTATTTGAATTGATAGAAAACCATGGCATTGCCATAGCGCCTCCAGATGGATACCTCAATTCTTTTTTCCCAAAATCGTTGGGGTCTTCAAAATACTGTCCAAGTCCAACAGGCCAATAAATACCCGCTTTGTTATTTTTAAACCCTATCTCTCCTAGTTTAGGATATTCTACTTCACTGATTATCCATTCGTTACTTTTAATATTAAGCGAACCCGCAAAACAAAAGGCATCATCTTTTACTGTAATGGTGAATTCTACTTTTAGAGGAATATCCATATTGTTAGTAGCAAAACTGTTTGATTTTATGCTGATTATTTCATCCTTTTTAGATATAGATACCCCATCACTACTTGTTTCTAACGCAAGCTTGGCACCACTATTCTTATTTTCTAAAATTATTCCTCCTAATTTGCTTATAGGTGTGGTAACCTGTATTTCTTTGTTATTTTGAATAATATTTAAATTATTCTTTTTATCGATAATCAATTGTGCATTCGTTGTTTTTAGCTCAATTCTTTCGGATGAAACCAATGAGTTCAAACCATATAAATTAAAAATATGGATTGACATGAGTATAAAAAATAATGTTCTCATCGTGTTATTTCTTTTTTAGTATATTAATACATTGAACGTAACACAGTGGCATTCTAAAATGCCACTGTGTTAAAATTGCAAAACACAGAAAAATATATTTGCACCTGGTTTTTAGTGATTTTTCTGATTTCTTATCTCATACATTTTATATCCCACCTCCCTTATTTTCTCGATTGTTTCCGGATAGGGGGTATCACACACATCGGTGAAACCTACCTGAAAGTTTTCACCATCAAAACGCCCCGTGGTTGCTTGATCTGAGAACTGATGCCAGTGAGTGCCGATAACACTCGGGTGCAACAGTGCTGATGTCACGTACTTTGCATAAGCTTTTCCTCTTTCTGTTTGGTTGTCTGTTATTCGCTGTCCTGGGTGGAAGAGGCCCCTGTCCAGCGCCCCGAAATGAAACTCGCCTATTATTACAGGCTTATCAATTCCTTCCGGCAACTTGAAGTCGTCTAGAGTATAGGCATAAATATTGTAGCTGACTATGTCGCAATACTTTGCGGCAACTTTTACGGCAAATTCGGGCCCTTTGCCTGCAAAACGACAACCCATATATAGTTTGTGCGGTGCAACAGCTTTGAACTCTTCCCTTATGTTTTTGAAGTATGCATCAGCTATCGCCAGAGTGAATGATTTCAAGTCCTCGACCGCTCCCTCGCCCGTTGGACGTTTTTCATTGGTTAAAAAGGAATTCCAGTCTGCGTATGCGGTACCCCATTGCGCGTTGAGTTTTTCAATGGTGTTGTATTTTGTTTTCATCCGTCTTTGGAATTCTACTTTAGCGGCTTGATCTGATGGCGACTCTAGAGTCCATGCGGCTAGATCGGTGGGGCCGCCCCAACTCAATTCATTATCAACGAAAAACCCAAAACACCACGGGTCATTCATTTCTGCCTCGTGTTCTTTCATAAGACGGCGGACATCAATACGGAAAGACGGGTCGAAGGGATCCCGAAATGGCCACCAGCCATCGTGACTGCCAGCTATTGGCTTTGATTTTAACTCAAAACGATCAGTGTATGGCGTGCGATCCATCAAACAGATTTTCTTGTCGGAACTATTTGCTATTGTATTCAATCCCCAGCTTTTCAATCGTTTGTGCGCCAGATCAGCGAAAATGTCATAATAATCATCACCATATTTGCGATAGCAATTCGATGACGAAAAATCGTAAGTTTCCTGAATGTTGCGCTTTACATAATAGGGGTACAGCAATTCATCCCGGGTAGTGTAAAACTTAGCAAAAGGCGAGTCGATTTCAGGCAAAAAATCAAAATAGTCCTTTCTGTTATCTAGCGGGGTGACAGCTGACGAGGGAGTAACGCGCACTACTCCATGGGACCACCACAAATATCCTTCGGGATCCACCATCCACCATTTGTCATCTACCTTTTCCACCCTGAAATGTCCAGTCGCTTTTAGTTTAGGTCCACTTTCCCAACCGCCAAATCTGCTACGGTCGGATGGTCCGGGATATGCTTCAAGATCAGTTTTCTCCTTTTCAGCATTGTTTTTCAGATCATCATCAGAATATACTTTGCCGGGCCACTCCTTGTATTTAAATTGACCATATTCGTCTATAAAAGGGAAAAAGTTATCAGGAGGAATGTTAAACCATTCATACTGAGGTTCCTTTTCTCCTTTGTGGGCAACAATGCTTTTAACGCCCCATTCCCAATCTAGGTTGGGACGGTTAATATACACGGACACCTCCGTTATATTAGCTGGATCAATGTCAATATATCCCATCGGAACCATATAATAAGGGTCGTTCCTCATTCCGGAGAATTTTTCTCTTAATTCGGGATAGGGTAATCGTGGAGGCAAGTCGACTACCGCTTTAATCGAACCCTGAGCGGGAATAATAATTCTGTCTTTCACGAAAATTCCCTTTTTGGATTCTGAATCGGTTTTCGGGTTATTTAACCGGAGTGAAACTCGAAGTTCACCTTGTGTGCTTCGGTTTTCAAGTTCAACAACTATCCGGTTGAACCCCGACAAGTCCCACTTCCCCTTTACAGTAAGACCAGGTTGCATTTTGTTGCCCCGTGTGTTTACTACAAATGTGCTGTCAATTTTTGACACGTTGCTGTCGTCTTGAGTGTGTATTTGTTCAACTGGTGTAAAGATGTCCAATAAAACCAGCTCATCTTTCTTGTTAAAAGTGCATGCAGTCAATAACAGAAAACATGCTATATAACTTATCTGTTTCATACATTTTTATTTTTTATTGTTTTTCGTAAACATGAATGCAAATTGAATTTGCTTCAAGTTGCGTTACAGGTTTGAATTCGTCTTGTGTGTCCGGTTTCGATGATTTAACAAAACGATAGCCAGGAACTGATACCGAGAAATTTTCCGTTTCATTTAGATTTTGATTCCAAATAACAACTCCAAGGTTATTACCATTTGAAAACCCCTTTGCCAGGATGTCTGATCCAGTTACTTCGATTCCCTCTTCGTCAATAAATTCTCCCCGTCTGAAAAACTCAGCATTTCTCTTTTCAAACTCGATAAGCGAGTGCACGTATCGTGTGGCTTTATCCGCCGGTTCCAAGTTCATTTTTTCTATATCAGGAGGTCTTACAACATTCGTGTAACTCTCTTTCCCGGGTAGTGTGCTATTTAAAAGATAATCAACATCACCGGGATACCTGGATTCAATTTCATGCCTAAGCCCGTAAATGGCGGCATAATTCGCGTCCGTTCGTGTTATTATGGGATTGGGATTTCGTTGGGTAGTTATCAATTCCGGGAAAGTGTATCGGAACAACGCGGGGAACCCGTTTTGAGAAACCTGGTAGCTGGCGCCCCATCCATGCGTATAATCAATCCCCTTTGAAATATAATCATTTACTGCCTCTGTCATGACTATAAAATCCGGGTTGATTTCCCTTGCCTTTTCCCGCGCCTGGTTAACCATTTGCAATCTGTACATTGGATCGGTTTTTCCCGGTTTATGATCATGGTTCTCTGAAAAACATAAATTGGCTCGTATTACACCGAGCTGATCATACAAAATTCCATCTGCACCAAGGGAAACTGCTTGCAGGCACAGATCGTGCATTGTTCGCCGCCATACCCCCGACCCCGTACAAGCTTGGGCAAATATAACCGGGGTTGATTTTTTCTGCTTGATATGATACTGAATTAGCGGTTGAAGATTTTCCTGCAACAGCATAGCCTCATAACCGTTGTACTTGTAAAAATCTGTCGAGGTGTCCATGATTTTCCCATTTGAATAAATGATTATTCGAATGCCTCTTTTGTGAGCCCGTTCTATCGCCAACTCCAACTCTCTTCGCCCCCCCATCAAATTGTCGGGTAAATAATATGGATATAGATGGTCGTGACCTCCTACCGTCCATCCAAAAAGCCCAATGGTGCTTAAATTGAACCGCTCCGCTATGTCGCATAGTTTATCAATGTCCTTGTAGGACCACATTATCTCCATGTTTTGTTGTTTAAATATAGCGAGCAACCACCCTGAATCATCCTTAACCCAATCCGGTGGGGTGATGATTTTGAAATGGCTATCGTACCATTTCCTGTAAAATTTTGTCGCTGATCGCCATGCACCCGAATAAGGTTTTATCATTATATCCGGGATTAGGTATTCAGTATCATAAACTGCAGTACCTATTTGCGTGTTAAATTTTTTTTCTGTTTTATCATATTCCAAACTAAAATTCTTTGTCTCTTGTAATGGATCGTGGCTCCCAACATAAAGGCCTGACTCTTTTGAATTTATTGAAAACCAAGGCATTGTTGCCCATGTCGATGGATATTCAAGGCTCTTTTTACCAAAAGTATCAGGATTGTCAAAATACTTCCCCAATCCATCTGGCCAATATATGCCTGTTTCGTTTTTAAATTGTATACCAGACAAGTTCGGATATTTTAGTTCCGCTATTACCCACTCCTCGGATGGGATTTCAAGCGAACCCGCAAAACAAAAGGCATCCTCTTTTACTGTAATGGTGAATTCAACTTTTAGAGGAATATCCATGTTGTTTATGGCAAAACTGTTTGATTTTATACTGATTATTCCATCCTTTTTAGATATGGACAGCTCATCACCACCTGTTTCTAACGTGAGCTTGGCACCACTATTCTTATTTTCTATAATTATTTCCCCTAATTTGCTTATAGGGGTGGTAATCCGTATCTCTTTGTTATTTTGAATAATATTTAAATGATTCTTTTTATCGATAATCAGTTGTGCGCTTCCAGTTTTTAACTCAATTCTTTCGGAATAAGCAAATGCTTTCAACCCAAAGAAAATATGGATTGATATGAATATATAAAGAAACGTTTTCATCATCGTTTATTGATTCAGTAGATTGCTAGTATCCAGGATTCTGTTTAATATTTTCGTTAATTTGAATCTCCACATTGGGAATAGGCCACAGATAGTTTCTCGATTTGTCAAAGTTTCGTATAGCAAGTCTTCTTATTAGACCTTTTTCGAACATCGGCGTAAAGTCAGGAAGTCCATCTTCATCAATTGGCGTAACTTCCGGGAAGAACCATAATCCAGGTCTCACAATCTTTTCTCTTAATTCGTCTTTAAGTAATAAACCGTAAGTAGGTTTAGTCAATGCTTTTTCCGCTAGCCTCCAACGGAGCAGGTCAGGGTAACGTAATCCTTCAAAAGCGAATTCCATGCGTCTTTCGATACGCAAAATCTTTCGTAGTTCATTTACATCTTTGGTATTAATCACCGGGTATAAGGAGGTTGATGTATAGTCGACTTTGTAAGCACGAGCCCGTACTCGATTCATCGCGTCTAAAACGGTTTGGTCGGTTTCTCCTAATTCAATTTTTGCCTCGGCATATATTAATAACACATCAGCAAAGCGAATTTCAACCTGTTCGGGGGCTACTAAAAAATCGTCAAACCAATCCTCATCATAAAATTTGCGCCACATAATCCCATTCCACGGAGCCCATTGATCAACACCTGATGATTCGCGATTATTAACCCGTTCGCCTGATGGTACTTTTGTACACTTGAGCGAATCGGGATGAGGCTGCCATATTACTCCTCCGAAAGAGGTTCCATGCTCCACAATTGTAGCGGACAATCGAGGGTCTCTGTTCTCAAATGGTTTACGCGGATTATACAAAGGAGATTCATCAATCGGGAGACCGTCACTACAAAGAAAAGAACAAAATAAATCCCAAGAAGGCCATATAAATGCGTTACCTCCAGTAGTACGTGGAGATCTTTGTCTTGCATTTTCAGCTCTAAAAGTGCTATTTAATTCAACGGATCTTGGTATTGACCAAATAATTTCCGCGCTGTTTTTATTTTTTGTTAAGCCTAATTCAAAAAAATCGGGATATAATTGATACGCGTTCAAATCTATACATGATTTAGCAGCATCGCGAGCAGTTTGGTAGTCTTGCATCCATAAGGCGATCCTTGCTTTTAAAGCTAGTGCAGCTCCTTTGGTAGGGTATTTTGTGCCAGACCATGAAATTGGTAAAATAGAAGAGGCAAAATCAAAATCCTCATAAATTTTTTTCAAAATCTCAGCTTTGTCAATACGACCCATTGAGAATGCTTCTTCTACAGTTATTGAACTATCATAATAGGGTACATCGCCATACAAAAAGATCAACCACGAATACATTCGCGCCCTTACAAACTTTGCCTCGGCTAAATACTGATTAAATTTAGCCTCACTAAATTGATCTTTTCTTTCGGTTATTTTTTCAATAATGTAATTTGCTTGGGCAATACATTTGTAGTACCTGGTCCAAAAGTTCACAACAAAACTCGTTTGACTGTTAATTGTTCCATTGGTGATGTCATTCAGTAAATCGCGATTTGTCCAGTCGTCTGACCAAGCATCCAACCACCCTCCATTATTGAAATAAGATAAATCAGGATTACTATTCCAAAAGTTAATGTTATACAAATAATCAATCGACATTCTCACCTCATTATCAGATGAGTACCACGATTCGCTAGATCCTTCAGCCAATGGGCTTAGATCAAGTTTATTGCACCCAAACCCCAAAATTATCAGGGATAAAAGTGTTATTTGGCATGTTATATTTTTCATAAGTTTTATATTAAAATTTTAAAGATACTCCGAAAAAGATAGCTTTAGTTATGTAATAGTTGCCGTAGGCTTGCTCTGGATCCCAACCTTCAGGGAAATGATCAATGGTGAAATAATCATTAAGATTAATGTAAATCCTAAGGTTTTGTATTCCAGCAGTACTCGTGATTTGCTTGGGAATGGTATAGCCTAGGATGATGTTCTTGATCCTAAAATATGCACCATTAATTAACCAGTAATCTGAAACCAGATAATTGTTCCCTGTTGCACCAGTTTGAGACAGACGCGGATATTTAACAGTCTTGTTTCTCTCCGCCGTATTATAATAACTCCAGTAATCGTCCGGGATAAACGAAGGAATACTAAATACCCCATCTCTTAATGGACGAACAACGTTTGCATTCAAATATGAATTCCGCTTTCCTACACCTTGAAAAACCAAACTAAAATCAAAGTTTTTGTATTCTAATACAATGTTCCCGCCATATTCGAATCGTGGGAGAGAGCCCCCAAGTAATACCCTATCATATTCTGATGAAATTTTACCGTCCGGGACACCGTCTGGCCCGCTTATATCAACATACTTTACATCACCTGGACGAACATTTTTGTTCGGCTTGGGTGAATCAGCTACTTCTTCATCTGTTTGAAAAAGTCCATCGGATTTGAAACCGTACCATTCGTTGAATTCGCTACCTTCGAATTTGACCTGCGAACCTAGAAATTCGGTACCTCCTAGGTCACCCATTATCGATTTTGCATCTGATATGTTAGCTGAAATGGAGTATTTCAGGTCATTTATATTGTTTCTAAACGAAAGTGCCATTTCCCAGCCTTTTGTATACATATTTCCCGTATTGGTGCTCGGATTAGGGAAACCCGTGAAAATAGGTATCTGAAGAGCCAAAAGCATACCGCTGGTTGTTTTTTTATAGTAATCAGCGGTAAACCACAGTTTGTTATCGAAAAAGTTAGCATCAATACCAATATCATATGATTTCGTAGTCTCCCATGAAATATCCTCAATGGCTAGTCCAGACAGATAAGCGTTTTGATAAGCAGCAACCTCGTTTCCACTATACAACAATGTGTTATCAAAAGAAACAGTTGACTGGTATGGATAATAGCTTCCTATCCGTTCGTTACCCAAACTTCCGTACGAAACCCTTATTTTCAGAAATGAGATTTCTGGAACGTTTTTTAAAAACGGTTCTTCAGATAGCACCCATCCTATCGATGCTGAGGGAAATAGTCCGTAGCGATATTTCCTGTGAAATCGCGATGATCCATCATAACGGGCATTAGCCTGTAACAGATACTTGTTCTTAAAATTGTACATAACCCTTCCAAAATATGAACGACTAGCATATTCTTCTGCAAACCCTGAATTGTCACGGTAATCAAGTGGACCTAAATTCAAATAGGGGAAATTGGTTAGTGTGTAAAACTCGCGTGACGCACCTAATGTTTCCCTGAACCAATAGTAAGATTCGTACCCCCCAAGCAAATTAATGCTATGGTTACCGATGTCTTTTAAATAATTTAACAAAAACTGGGTTGTAAACTCCTTGTTATGATTTCGGGCTTCAGACAAATGAGTACCTCGTGTACCGCCTACATACCCCGCGATGCTATTTTCATCTTCGAGGTAATACATGGGTACTTCAATTCTATGATTCTTATTTTGATAGAATTGGAACTTTGGGGCAAAAACACCTTGTACTTTTAGTCCCGTTATTGGTTCGAAGTCTAATCCAAATTTACCTGCAATACGGTGTTCGTATGTTTTATTAGTACCCCCTTTCTCCATATGGGCGATGTAATTTACGGAATTTCTTACATATGCTACTCTTCCATCCGACCAATATGCTTTTTGTACCGGTTCAAGTTCAAACAAACCTGGTGAAGGTTCTCGTCGTCTTGCATGATCATAATAATAGAAGTAGTTGACATCAAAATGCGAAGAAAGCATTTTGTTGATTTTAATATCGTTATTAACTCGTGCAGAGAAATTTTGGTAGGGTCTATCGTCAATAATCGATTCTACTTTATCGTAAGTAATCGATCCTCTTGAAGAGGAGTTTTTAGTTCCCGAGGAAATGCTAAATGCATGAGCTTGACGGAAAGAATGGTCTTTTAAGTAATCGTTCCAATTGGTATCCGGGTATTTGTCGGGGTCTTCGGCGTGTAATCGGGGGTAATTTTCAATCAGTTCTTGTGCGTAAGTTCCAAACTCAGATCCTTCGTTTTTGTTATCATTCCATTTTAACTCGTTGAGCATTCGCATGTAAGTGACTGCTCCCGCTTTTTGCGTTAGTTTAATTGGACGCTCAACACCAAATTGATAATCATATGAAAGATTTAATTGTCCAGTTCCTGCCCTTCTTGTTGTAACAAGAATAACGCCAGCAGCCGCTTTTGCACCATATATGGAAGCGGAGGCAGCATCCTTAAGGACTGAAATGCTTTCAACATCGTCTGCTTTTATCATGGAAAGAGTTCCAGGAACACCGTCAATTAAAACATACGGGTCATTGGTGGACATTGTGGTGATACCCCTAACCCTGATAGTCCCGACACTCCCGGGTTTACCACTTGACCTTGTGACTGTAACGCCGGGCATGGCTCCCTGCAAGGAGTTGGTAAGCAGTGCGGATGATTTTCTTTTAAGTAAATCATCCCCCTGATATGCAGAAACTGATCCAGTAAGATCGACTTTTTTCATTGTACCATATCCTACCGCTACAATTTCATCTAGGCCTATGACATCATCCAACATAACAACTTCAATATTACTTCTCCCATTAACTTCAACTTCCTGTGTTTTCATTCCTATAAATGAAAAAACTAAAGTGGCATTAGGTGCAATATTGTCAATTGAAAAATTCCCATCGACATCAGAAGTGGTACCACGAGATGTCCCTTTTACAATTATAGTTGCTCCGGGTATTGGCTTTGCCGAAGTGTCTATAATTTTTCCTGAAATCGTTAGATTTTGAGCAGATACTTGTTGTGCTAACAACAATAAACAAATAATAAACAAAACCTTTACCCCTTGAAAGATTTGTTTCAACACGAAAAATTTTCTTTCCTGTTTCATTTAATTGATCTTTTAAGATTACACTTAGCTTTCGAGTACAAACCTATCTCTAGATAGGTCTTGGGTGATGTAGTGCATTTTACCGGAAAATCTAAACAATCCATTTTTTCAAAAATTACATATTTACAAATTCAAAAATTAATATTGTTTTATCAAAGGTTATATGTTGAAATTTACCATTTTCCGTACATTTCATCTTTACCAGTAACATCCTTACCTATGAGGTAAAATGTTATTCTATAAAAAAATGATTTTGCCACATTCCACGGTTTTATTGATGAAAATTTGTACATTTGCACCGCACTACAGTTAACCTCACAAGTGTAGTGTGGTCTGGTGTGGTACAAATGTATCGTGTTTTTTTAAAACCGCAATACATAATCACATCATTTAATTAATAATAACAAAAAATAACAATATGAGGTGTGGTAAATTAATAGAGAGAATATGAACACAAACATTGTAATTGACCCCTCATTGCAGGTTCCAATTTATAAGCAAATCATTCAGGTAATACAACATAAAGTTGATGTTGGTGAGTATAGCACGGGTGACTACCTCCCATCAATGAACGAATTGTCTAATGAACTCCAAATTTCGAAGGAAACAGTAAAGAAAGCATATTCAATTCTACGTGAAAAGAGAGTCATTGAATCTATTCACGGTAAGGGATTTTACGTTACCAATGAAAACAGTAAAATCAAAATCCTTTTGTTGTTTGATAAAATAAGCACTTACAAACAAGTTTTGTATAATTCTTTTGTTTCGAAAATTGGTGATTCCGCGGAAATCACCATCCGTTTGCATAATCAGGATATTTTTCTTTTCGAGCAATTCATTGATGAAAATTTAGACATGTTCGATTACTACATCGTTACACCTCATTTTCCTTTAAATGCCGATATACAAAAGAAAGTGTTGGATATACTTCGTAAAATTCCTAAACGGAAATTATTATTATTAGATAGATACATAGAAAAACTGCGCGGAAATTTCGGCTCGATATATCAGGACTTTGAAAATGACATATTTGACGGATTATCAGCAAATGCTCAATTGTTTAATAATTGTAAAAAATTAAACGTGTTTTCAACGCCCGGGAGTTTATACGCTCCATGGATAGAGAAAGGAATAAAAAGATTTTGTAAACTGAATCGTGTCAATTATGAGATCATTAAAACTATCGATGTAAACAAAATCCAAAAACAGGAGATATTTATTATTCTGAATAGTCAACTTGATACTGAGCTTATCGAACTGGTTAGAATCGCGAAATCGAAAAATTACGAAATCGGTAAGGATATCGCTATTATTTCGTACAATGAATCTCCTATAAATGAAATTGTCCTAAACGGACTCACGGTTTTCTCGACTGATTTCCAACAAATGGGTGAAATGGCGGGGCAAATGATTATTGACAAATCATTTAGAAAAATCAGATGTGATTTTCACTTGATTCGTAGAAACACCTTTTAAACTTTTCCTGAATATTCCGGTGATGCGTTTCCAAAAGAAAAATTTTGGGGAAAGGAACTTTGTGGCGATAGTTAGCTTGTTTCAGTGATGTCCGGGAGGAAGTTGATTACTCCCACGGAAAGGATCAGTTGTAGTAGTTTGCTGGATTAGCGGAAAGATCTGACTTCCTCGACATATCCTCGTAACGAATATCTACCATACGGCGTGAACGGTCGAATACCCAATCGTGGATAAATCGTTCGATTTCCGGGAGGAACTCCCGCATGGGGTACTCCGCGACCTCGTGGCCAATCTTCTCCATGCTGTAAAACTGGTAGGGGTAACGTTCCAACTTGAACCTTTCGGCGATCGCTTTGGAGCCAAACATGCCCAGGTGGAATAGGCGGGTCTTGTTGTACGGAACCAGTCGGTCACCACTCCCGTGAAAGAAGAGGGTAGGCGCGGGGGGCTGGAGGTAGGAGGGTGTGCCGTTGGTGCTGAAGATCGCACCGGCGAAGGAGATCACCCCGGCGTACCGGAAATCATCGGGCAACGATTCGGCGTTGGGGTGGCGGTTCCTCTTCCAGTAGTCGGCCTGTAGGACCGTGATGGCGCCGGCGCTTGACCCGCTGATGATGATCCGCTTGGGGTCGATGCCAAGCTTATCGGCATGTTCGATCAGGTACCCGGTGGCCGAGTAGAGGTCGACTACCGCCATTTCGATAGCCTTCTGTAACGGCTTAAAGTTAAAAATGCCCGGGGCTTTCTCGCCCTTCATCCCCAGGCGGTAATCGATGGAAACCACCGCGAAGCCGCGGTGGGCGAAGTAATCAAAGTAGGGCTGGTATCCTTTCGCATCTCTTTCTCCCTCTTTAAACCCGCCCCCAAAAACAAATACCAGGCAGGGACGAGGTTCCGTTGCAGTGGAGTCGCTCCTGTAGATGTCCATCCATAATTCCTCCCCGTCCGTCACCGCGTACCGAAGTGTCTCTTTCTGTAGTCGCGTGGAAAAGCGCGAAACGTGCCCAGAATCGATAAGAACGCCGTGCTGTGTCTCTTTCTGCAGCTGCGCAAAGAAGGGGTGGGGCAGGAAAAGGAGGGTAAAGATAAGGATGAGTATATAAAGGGGGCGCTTTTGTGTCATAGGAAGTATTGTTATCAGGTGTGCGGTTTCATAAATTTATGGCAATAAAATCGGTAATCAGTTTCAATATCTCTGCCCGTGCCCTCTCGTAGTCGTCGTTGCAAATGGTGGCATCGAATTGGGGTGCGAAGCTCATCTCGTACTCCGCCTTGGCGAGACGGTTATCGATCATTTCAGGAGCATCGGTACCCCGCTTTTCCAAGCGTTCGCGCAACACCTCCACCGAGGGCGGCATCACGAAAACGGTTAGTGCGCGGTCGCCGTAAACCTTCTTGATATTGAGGGCTCCCACGCAGTCCACGTCGAAGATCACATTTTTCCCTTGGTTCAGGATGCGTTCCACCTCGCTCTTCAGCGTGCCGTAAAACCTCCCTTCGTATACCTCTTCGTACTCCAGGAATTCATCCGCGGCGATGCGCTCTCGAAACTCGTCCGGCGTGAGGAAGTAGTATTCCACGCCGTTCTTCTCCTCGCCGCGGGGAGGGCGACTCGTGGCGGAAATAGAAAACTGGATGTTCAAATCCTGGGCCAGCAAGTAGCGTATCATGGTCGACTTCCCCGCTCCCGATGGTGCGGAAAGGGTAATCAATCGGCCGCCCCTGTTTTGTTCTTTACAAGACATTTAAAATCTGTTCTTTAATCTGTTCCAACTCATCTTTCATTTGCACGACGACCCGTTGCATATCCGATTGGTTGGACTTGGAACCGAGAGTGTTAATCTCCCTACCTATCTCTTGGGAGATAAAGCCTAACTTCTTTCCTTGAGAACGGCTTTCTGATAATGTTTCCAGGAAGTATTCAAGGTGGTGTGCCAAGCGTGCTTTCTCCTCGTTCACATCCAATTTCTCCAGGTAGTAAATGAGCTCCTGCTCGAAACGGTTCTTATCGTACTCGACACCCTCTAGTTTGCTTAGTTCCTCGTGCAGCCGGCTCCTCACCTTCTCGATTCGTTCCGTTTCAAACTCCTCGATTTCGTTGAGTAACGTGCGGATGTTTTCGATCTTCTCCGTAAGTAGTTCTTGGGTCATTTGCCCCTCCTTCGACCGAAAGGCGATAAGCTCATCTGCCGCTTGGTCGATGGCCGCTTTTACCTGTTTCCACTCGGCATCGTCCAGCTCCTCGATCTCCTGTCTCATCACGTCGGGTAGACGCATCAGTACCGGCAACCAATCGGCGGGTGGGGAGATGCCCATCTCCTCTGTCAGGGTGCTTAGTTCCTGTTGGTACTGTTTAATCACGTGGGGGTCGATGTGCGATGTAACCTCTTTTGCGATAACCTCCACGTTTATCGATAGGTCCACTTTCCCGCGCACCAATCTTTTAGAGAGGTCGTTGCGCAACGTGATCTCTTTCTCTCGATACAACGTCGGGAGACGTGTGAAGAGATCGAACTGCTTGCTATTCAGGGAGCGTATCTCCACGGTAATCCTCTTGTTCGGAAGTTCTACCGTGGCCCGACCGTATCCCGTCATCGAGTGTATCATCTTTGCTTTTTTTCTGCTTATTTTTCTTTTTCTTTTTTTCTTTTCTCTTTTTTCGATCGGCTTTATCTCGTTCATCGGCTAACTTCAGAAGGTTTCGGCTCTCTTTCAAATTAGAGGTTAAGAGAACTAGGCAGGCCAGTGTGGCGAGGTAGTGGATGGAGTCGGGGAAGATGACCTCCGCGATCAGGATGGTGGCAATGATGATGCGTACCTCCGTGGGACCGAATATCCCGGAGTCGATGGAGTAACTGCCCCCTATCTTGTACCTGAGTTGGGAGGTGATCATCTCCCAACCGTACAGGACAACGAAGGCAAAGCCGACAAATATCCATGCGCTATGGGCGTATATCATATATCCTGTTCCAATGAGGACGGTACCAATCCAGTCGACCGTGACGTCTAACGAGAACCCGTACCACTTGCGGGGCTTTTGCCGGTAGTAGGCCAATCGCCCGTCGAGGGAGTCACCCAGCCAGTTGATCACGAAGCCGGGTAGCGCTAAAAGTAGCCAGCCTCGGCCAAAGTAGAGGGCGAGGACAAAGCTCGTGGCGACCATCAGGTTGCCGAAAAAACCGATGGCGGTCATTCCATCAGAGCTAATCCAGGAGGGTACCTTCTGCACCAGGCGGGCGATAGTTTTCTGTTCTCCCTCGCGCAAGATATTGGTTCGTTTGCGGTCAGCCGTAATGAGGCGGAGCGACCTCTCCAGCTTTGCTTTTTTTTCATTTTTCTTCATAACGTTCTTTTACGTGTTGTTCACTCTCTCTACCCGAACCTTTTCACGCAAATTTAATCAATATATTTGTAACCGATAAATTTACATGCGGAAAACAATGTTGGATGATGTGATTTTATGGCTGGAAAATCATTTAGAAACCTTATCTTTGTAGGGAGCGACCGACAAATTACAAAGATACGAAGCGTATGATGAAAACACGACCCGTTGAATCTCTTCCCCAGAGAAAAATTATTCACATCGATATGGATGCTTTTTACGCGTCCATTGAACAGCGCGATCACCCCGAGTATCGTGGTAAGCCGCTCGCCGTGGGTTACGGCGAGAAACGGGGCGTGGTAGCCGCGGCCAGCTACGAGGCACGCAAGTACGGCATTCGTTCTGCTATGCCATCGGTCACCGCCTTGCGCAAATGTCCCGATATTATCTTTGCAACGCCCCGGTTCGACGTCTACCGTGCGGTATCGAAACAGGTCATGCAGGTTTTCCAAGAGTACACCCGGCTGGTAGAACCCCTCTCCCTCGATGAAGCGTTTCTGGATGTAACGGTCAACTTTCCCGGTATCCGCTCGGCCACTTTGATTGCCAGGGAGATCAAGCAGAAGATTTATAACCGGACGCGGTTGACCGCCTCCGCCGGGGTTTCCTACAACAAGTTTTTGGCCAAGATCGCATCGGACTACCGGAAGCCGGACGGTCTGTTCGTGATTGAACCGGAACAGGCGGAAGCGTTTATCGAGAAGCTACCGGTTACCAAGTTTTTCGGGGTAGGGAAAGTGACGGCCGCCCGGATGGAGAAGCTGGGTATCCGAACCGGGTGGGATCTGAAGCAGTGGAGCGAGCTTGACCTGGTGAGGGAGTTTGGCAAGGTGGGGAGGATGTACTACCATTTCGCCCGGGGACAGGACGACCGGGAGGTAGAGCCGGAGAGGGTACGTAAATCGCTGGGTGCGGAAGAGACCTTCTTGGATGACCTAGATGAGTTGGTAGATATGTTGGGCGCGCTCCATCAGATTGCCCGGAAGGTGCACCGGCGGGCGGAGAAGCGAAATTTCTTGGCCAAGACGTTGACGTTGAAGGTGAAGTATGCCGATTTCGAGCAGGTTACACGCAGCCGGACGGTGGATTACTTTATCAACACGTACGAAAGGTTGTTTGAGCTGGGGAAGGAGCTCTTGCTGCAGGTGGATGACTTGCAGGAGAAGAAGATTCGACTGCTTGGGCTGACGTTGAAGAAACCGGATGCCGAACAGACTGTCTTGCCCGTGGATGGCGTGCAGCTCAGGCTCGACTTTGAGGAGTAGGTTAAGGCAGCTTCTCCTCTGATTTCATGTGATTGTTTTTGATGACTCCAGATATGGGGTAAGCTTCTGTGTCGTGCATTTGAAAGGTTGAAAGATTTAATGGTTGAAGGTCGCAAACCTCTGGAGTGAAGAGTCAATGTTATACGATTGGATGGTAGAAAATGTCGGTGCCCCTATAAAAGGAAATTCTTAGGTTTTTTCCCCTGGAGGTCGCGGTAGTGGGACTTAATTATAGGGATGTCGCTTTCGTAATCGCCTGTTGGATTAAACAGACCCAAGAAGCGGGCCTCCTTCTTGCCGTAATCCAGCCCAATGAGCATAATGGGTACGCCAGCTTTCAGGGCGATAAAGTAGAAGCCCCTTTTCCATTTCGTTACCGGTTTGCGGGTTCCTTCGGGTGCGATAGCCAGCTCCATCTGTTCCCGTCTTTGAAACTCTTCGGCGAGGGTATCGGTGAGAGATTCACTTCTGTCACGTTTGACCGGGATACCCCCGATCCGTTTGAAAAACAGGTTGAACGGGAAGAAAAACCACTCTGATTTGATGAGGAAGTGGGCGGTCCTGCCCAGGGAGGAGTAGGCCAGCTTGGCAACTATAAAATCCCAGTTGCTCGTATGGGGTGCGACCGTGATCACGCACTTGGGCAAATGTGGCACCTCGTTCGCCACCCGCCATCCCAGTATCTTGTTGAAAAGGAAAACGCTTATTTTTCTCATCTGTTCGTTTCTTCTTTGCCCTTAAAAAGGCAACACCTAACGTGAATAATCAGCTGCTTAGGTTTGTTTCTTCCAGTTCCAACGCTAAACGTTCCCAAAGGTTCAGTGCGCGGTCCAGTTTCGCTTTCGTCTCCAGGTACTTCTGCAGTAACTCCATATCGGTGGCTCCTTCTGGCGTGGCTAGGTGGCCTTCCATTTCGGTGATCTTGTTCTCCAGTTGCTCCACCTTCTCTTCCGCCTCCTCGGTTTCCCGCTCGAGCTTTCGCACTTTCCGGTTCCACGCCTTCTGTTCCTGGTAGGAGCGTTTGCCCTCGCTCATTGGCTCCTGCTGCTCTTCCCCTTTTTCCCCGTTATCGTTGCCAATTGCTGTGGTGGCTCGTTCAAGCTCCTGTAGGCTCTGCAACTCCTTCTTTTCCAGGAACTCGTAGATACCCCCCAGGTGCTCCCTCACTCTACCTGCACCGAACTCGTACACTTTCCCCACCAAGCCATTCAGGAAGTCACGGTCGTGAGAAACGATGATGGCGGTGCCCTCAAATGCCTCTATCGCTTTTTTCAGTACATCTTTTGATGCCATATCGAGGTGGTTGGTCGGCTCGTCCAGGATGAGCAGGTTCACCGGTTCCAAGAGCAACCGGATCATGGCCAACCGGCTACGCTCGCCGCCCGACAGCACTTTTACCCGCTTGTCCGATGCCTCCCCGCCAAACATGAAAGCACCGAGGATGTCCCTGATCTTGGAGCGGATGTCGCCCGTTGCCACCCGGTCGATCGTGTCGAAGACGGTCAGCTCTTCGTTCAAGAGTTGCGCCTGGTTCTGGGCAAAGTAGCCGATCTTGACGTTATGCCCCAGTGTAAGCTTACCCCCGTGTTCGATTTCGCCCATGATGCACTTGACGAGGGTCGTCTTCCCCGCGCCGTTTTTACCAACGAAGGCGACCTTTTCGCCCCGTTCGATGGTGAGCGTGACGTCGCTAAACACCTCGTGGTTACCGTAGCTTTTCGATACCCCTTCCATGATGATGGGGTAAGAGCCGGACCTAGGCGCGGGTGGGAACTTCAGGTTGAGCCGGGAGGTGTCTACCTCATCCACCTCAACGCGTTCGATCTTCTCCAACTGCTTGATGCGTGACTGTACCTGGTTCGACTTGGTTGCCTTGTATCGAAAGCGCTCGATGAACTCCTCGGTATCCTTGATCTGCTTCTGTTGATTCTCGTAGGCCCGTAGCTGCTGCTCTCGCCGCTCCTCGCGTAGCTCCACGTAGGTGGAATAGTTCACCCGGTAGTCGTGGATAGAGCCCAGCACGATTTCAATAGTTCGGTTGGTCACCCGGTCCAGGAAGGCTCGGTCGTGCGATACCAGCATCACCGCGCTCCCGCTATTGGCAAGGAACTGCTCCAACCACTGGATTGAATCGATGTCGAGGTGGTTGGTCGGCTCGTCCAATAGCAGCACGTCGGGTGCTTGCAACAGTATCTTCGCCAACTCGATGCGCATGCGCCACCCCCCGCTGAACTCGCTGGTGGGACGGTTAAAGTCGGCACGTTCGAACCCCAGGCCCAGGAGCGTCTTCTCCGCTTCCGCCTCGAACGTGTGGATGCCCGAAAACTGCAACTGTTCCTGTAGATCGGTGGCCCTCTGGATCAGCTCGTGATAGCCGTCCGATTCGTAGTCGGTGCGCTCGCCCATCTCTTGGTGGAGCCGTTTTACTTTTTGCTCCATCGCTAACAGTTGTTCGAAGGCGAGCGAAGCTTCTTCCATCACGGTTCGGCTATCGCTCACCGTCATATGTTGCGGTAGGTAGCCGATGGATACCTCCTTTGGAGTAGAGATTGAGCCTTCGGTGGGGGGTTGCAGGCCCGCCATGATTTTCAGGAGGGTCGACTTCCCGGAGCCGTTCCTCCCTGTTAGCGCGACCCGTTCATTTCGGTTCAGGACAAACGAAACCTGGTTGAGCAGCGTGAAGCCCCCGAACCGCACGGTTAGGTTGTCGATTGAGATCATCCGGACGTTTTTTTTACCTCGTCGGTTAACTCCTGCAACGAGCAGTTCCGTTGTTCGCCACTGATCATGTTTTTCAGGCCGATGATCCCTTCTCGCATCTCTTTCTCACCTACTAGCGCCACGAAGGGGATCCGGTTATTGTTCGCGTAGGTCATCTGCTTCCTCATCTTGGCCGCTTCCGGGTAGAGCTCGCACCGTATTCCCGAGCTTCTTAGCTCTTTTAGAATTGGCAGGATCCAGTCAGCCTCCTTCTCGCCAAAATTGACGAACAGTAGGTCGGTCGCGTGGGAAAAGCCCTTAGGAAAAAGGTCAAGCTGGGTTAGCACGTCGTAAATCCTATCTGCCCCGAACGATATACCCACGCCGGAGACGTCAGGCAGCCCAAATATGCCGGTCAGGTTATCGTATCGGCCGCCACCCGTGATGCTCCCGAACTCGGCATCCCTTGCTTTCACCTCGATGATCGCACCGGTATAGTAATCGAGTCCCCGTGCCAGGGTAAGGTCGAGCACCAGCTCGTTCCTTAGAGTGAGTGCTTTGACTTTCCCGAAAATGAATTCCACCTCATCGACTCCCGCGAGTCCCGTTTTGGAAGCGTGTAGCTCTTTTCGCAGCAGCCCGATCTTTTCAGCGTTGTCGCCGCTCATCAGCAAGATGGGTTGCAGCTTCTCGATGGCCTCTTCGCCAACACCTTTCGAGGCGAGTTCCTCGTTCACCTTTTCCAATCCAATTTTGTCGAGCTTATCGATGGCTACCGTTATGGCGGTGAGTTGGTCGGCTTGGCCGATAACCTCCGCTATCCCGGCGAGGATCTTGCGGTTGTTCAACTGGATGGATACCCGAATGCCGAGGCGGGCGAACACTTCGTCGATGATCTGCACTAACTCGATCTCGTTCAGCAACGAGTCGGAGCCCACGATGTCGGCGTCGCATTGAAAGAACTCCCGGTAGCGACCCCGTTGCGGTCGGTCGGCGCGCCACACCGGTTGTATTTGGTACCGTTTGAACGGGAAGGTAATCTCGTTGCGATGCATTACCACGTATCGCGCAAAGGGAACCGTGAGGTCGTACCTTAACCCCTTATCCGAAATTTTATACGCGCTTTTCGTCGCGTTGCCTTCCGTGAGGTCATCGTGGTTAAGGCTAGACAGGAAGTCCCCCGAATTGAGTACCTTGAACAACAACCGGTCGCCCTCCTCCCCGTACTTGCCCAGCAAGGTGGTGAGGTTCTCCATCGCGGGCGTTTCAATCGGCTGGAAGCCGTGGAGTTGGTATACCTCTCTGATCGTGTTGAAAATATAGTTTCGTTTCGCCATCTCTTCCGGCGAAAAATCACGTGTCCCTTTGGGTATGGATGGTTTTTGCATCGTCATGAGTAATTAAAACGCGAAGATAGTCAATAAAGTTTACTGTTTCCCCAAAGCTTACTGTTTCCCCCCGAAGTTGAATACCACGGGTATGGCCGCGGGCACCTTGATCAGCGTGTTGCCGACCGTAAGCTTGGGCCACAGCTTGACCGTTACCGACGTCTCTTTCGGCGTGATTCCCAGGAAGGCGCTCATCTCGTTGGTGACCCGCTCTTGCGAGTAGCGATTCATCAGGCTCTTCAGATCGACGCTGATGGGAATCGAAACCAGGCTGGTCTGGCCTGGGTCGATGCGGATGGGAACGTCCATCTTCCCTTCCACGAACTCCATCTCGTTGATCAGGATGCTGTAATCCAGCGCATCTAAGAAGGCTATCGATTTATTGGGATTGGTCACGTCCATGTTGAGCGTCATACTGAAGGGGATGGCTTGGCGTGTTGACCCTCCCGCGAGGATCGTGGCAATGGAGGCCAAGTTGGAAACGGAGATATTGGATGCGTCGCCGAGGTTCATCCCCGCTATCTGTATGTTACTGAGCGAGTGGTATCGATACTCGCTTTGAGATAACTGGAAGGCTCCCCCAATTCGCTGGATAACATCGCAACCAGTAACAAGTAGGGCCACGACAAGGATGGTAAATACTTTCTTCATAAACAGAACATGTTAACGTTAATCATCTTATAGTGACCATGGTGGCACCGTAACCATACTCTTTAAACGAGGCATCTTGACTATAACAGGAGGGGTATTTTCTTTTCAGCTCATTTACGATGGCCTGTCGCAGCACCCCGTCGCCTTTCCCGTGGATGAACACAAGCTTCTTGCCTTTGTTGTTTAGGTGGGCCTGCATCGTCTCGTTGAATTTCTTGAGCTGGTACTCCAGGATATCCGCGTTGTTCATGCCGGCCGTCGTGTCGAGAAGCTGGTTGATATGGAGGTCCACCTCCACCATCTTTGCCTTTTCCGGTCGTCCCGTCCTTTTCCTCTTGGTCCTGGCAGGTTGATCGGCCCTTCTTTTCTCGTTCATGGCCCGTTCCAGGTCGCCGGCCGAAACCAGCAGCTCCTCCTCGGGCAGGTCCTCTCGCATGAGGTAGTAGATGAGCGCATCCTCCTCGAAGTAGTCATTCTCCTGAAAGCTATGCAGCTTGTAGAACTTCACCGTATCGATTCGCAATTCCACAGATCCGGGATTCTTAAACGCGTACGGTTTATTCCGTTTAAAGGCGATGAACTGCACCGCGACCTTCTCGATCTCGTTGAGTTCTGTTTTATCGAACTCCTCGATGAAAACCTTGGTATTGGGTTCAACTAGGTCGGTGTGCCTGCTTTTCCACGCGTTGTTCTCTCGGCTCATGTAGTTGAAGTAGAGGAAGTAGTTACTGTCGTTCACGAAATAGCACTCGTACGCGGTGGAGGAGAGGTTTTTACTATCCATGGGGAGATAGGCTAGGCAGGCGGTGATCTGTTCCCCTTCGGGGGTCTCCACTATTGCCACCGGGCGTTCGGGTTCTAATCCCTTCTCCCATCCTGTTTTTGAACCCAGTTCACCATGCGTGTTCTCGTCTATTGCCGCGGTATCGGACGTTGCTTTTATTTTTTCGAGTTCCTCTTCGGCCGACTTGATAACCACGAGCTCCGAGACGAGTACCGGCACGTCGAACCCGTGCTTATCTTCCACGATCGCGACCTGCTTGCTTTGGAAGCCTTTCACTCTCCCTTCTCCCACGCTGTTCAAGAAACGGACGGTGTCTCCAACGGATATTGATCTCATAACTGTTTTCTAAGCGGCTGTTTTTTTGTCATCCGATGCAAAGTTGACTATTTTTGTGCAATAAATGAATTAATAAATACGAAAATCAAATTTTCGGTAGTCAAAATAATGAAAAAAGCCGATATACAGCGGTTGAGAATCGATCGGTATGATTACCCGTTACCCGAGGAACGCATCGCCAAGTACCCTCTCCCTGATCGAGATAGGTCGAAGTTGTTGATTTACAATGTCGGTCGTATCACCTCTGTCCCCTTTCGTTCGCTACCCGAGCAGCTGCCTCCCGATAGCCTGCTGCTTTTTAACGATACCCGGGTGATTCATGCCCGGCTGATATTTCACAAGGCGACGGGTGCACGCGTGGAGGTCTTTTGCTTGTCACCATACGATCCACCCGATTACGCGGTTAGCTTTCAGCAGCGGCACCGTTGCTCATGGCGCTGCATGGTGGGGAACGCGCGGCGTTGGAAGGAGGAGGTTTTGACCCTGCAGGTTCCTATCGGTGAGCGGGTGATCGGGTTGCGTGCCGAGAGGGCGGGGATGGATGGGGGTGACGCCATCGTGTCGTTTTCTTGGGATAGCGGCGAAGGCGGTGGTGAAGACCTTGGATTCACCTTCTCTGAACTGCTGGAGGCGGCGGGTAAGCTGCCTATTCCACCTTACCTCAATCGGGCGGCTGAGTCGAGCGACGATGTGACCTACCAGACGGTTTACGCACAGGTGGAGGGCTCCGTGGCCGCACCTACGGCAGGACTTCATTTTACCCCCGAACTGATGAATCGGCTACGCGACAGGGGGATTCAGACCGCTGAGATAACCCTCCACGTGGGTGCGGGTACCTTTAAGCCGGTGAAGTCGCCCCTTGTGGGTGCACACGATTTGCACACGGAGTTCATTTCCGTTTCCAGGGAGACGATCGAGCGGTTGCTACACCGTATCGGGTCGTTGATTGCGGTGGGAACCACCTCGGCCCGCACGGTGGAGAGCTTGTATTACATCGGGAAAAAACTGCGTGAAAGGGAGAAGGGGCATGAATACGGGACTCTGTGTGAAACGGGTAGTGAGCTCACGGTGGGACAGTGGGAGCCGTATGAAGAGAGCGATCCGATTCCCCCGAACGAAGCCCTAGAAGCTATTCTTCGCCATCTCGATCGTACCGGTGAGACTTCGGTAACCGCGGTAACCCAATTGATGATCGCGCATGGCTACCCGTTTCATTATCCCGATGGGTTGATTACAAATTTTCATCAGCCTCGGAGTACGCTGCTCCTGTTGGTTGCCGCTTTTATCGGTGAAGGTTGGCGTGATGTCTACCGGTTCGCGTTGGAGAACGACTTTCGTTTTTTGAGCTACGGGGACGGCTCCCTATTGTGGAAAAACCCCAAATAACTCGTTTTTGCTAAATTTAAAGTCTGTTCCATGGCTATATCCGCCTTTTTTTAGTATCATTGCATCACTAAAAACAGGAGTGTTTGTCATTTTACCCTCGTGTGGGATTTTCGTACCGTATTGACGTATAAACAACTGGTGGCAGCGTGGGTATCAACATGAGTCAGCTGTTACCTGTAGTATTGACTTTGAAAGTTTCCATGAGGGTAGACGTATTAGGCAAGTTACTTCACTAAATAATCGCCTGAACTGATTTGGCTTCAAAAGTCGCTCGTATAATTGCTTACGTGATCGTTGGAATCATATCATTGAACGTGATATTGTTCCTCCTTTTCAGTGTGCCTTCCGTTCAACGATGGGCTGCTCGCTTCGCGTTGGAGAAGGTACAACCCAAGATTAACACCCGGGTCTCTCTGGATGGTGTTCGGGTCCGTTTCTTTAATAAGGTGAATCTTAACGGTCTATACGTGGAAGACCAACGGCAAGACACCCTCTTGTACACCGGTCGCCTCACCGTTCGGATCGTGCCCGTTGACCTTCTGAGCCGTAAGGTAATGGTGGAGCAGCTAACCCTCGAGGATTTCGTGGTCAACGTCTATCGACCCTCCCCCGACGAGCCGTTTAACTTTCAGTTTATCATTGATTCGTTCGCGGGTGAAAAGCGGGCGATGGACGAGGGAAAGGATGGAGGTGAAGAGGAGGGAAAAGCGGAAGATAAGCTTGAAAGTGAAGCTGATACCAAGGAGGTGAAAAAGCGGAAAAGCTCGTGGCGTATCACATCCGGAGCCATTCACCTTAAAAACGGGTCGTTGAGCTACCACGTTCTTTCCGTACCCGCTACTCCCGGTAAGTTTTCGTCGAACCATATTGATGCGAGGGAATTTAACCTGCGGGCGAACGTCGATTTCCAGGGAATGGACAAGATCAGGGCGGAGGTCAAGCGGTTATCCTTTCGTGAGTGCCATTCGGGGTTGCAGGTGGATAACCTTGCACTGCTATTCAAGTCGGTTGGCACTCGATTGGAGTGCGAGTGGCTCGATTTAGCCTTTAATAATTCTGACCTCAAGGTGAGGGATGCCCGTTTTGACAAGGAGTCTAAAGAGTTCGCGGCCACCGTGAAGAGCAACCGGTTGGAGCCTGTCGATGCCACGATGTTCGCTGCCAAACTGAATCATCTGGATCAACCGGTATCGTTCGAGTTGGAAGCGGAGGGCGCATGGCCCTTGGCCACGGTAAAGCACCTGGATTTCAGGTATGGTCCCTTTACCCGCTTTATTCTTTCGGCGGAGATGGCCGATTGTCTCAACTATTCGACAAGCGACCTGAAACTACAGATTGATCGTCTTGCCATAACGCAGGAGCATTTGGAGGCACTGATCCGTATTTGGGCTCCTGCCTACACCTCACCGGTTCAACTGACCGCGTTGGGAAACCTGGACTTGCGGTTGAGCGCGGTGGGTAAGATACCGCTGTTTCGTTACAATATCGCGATAGACACGGAGCGGGGAGAGGTGTTGTTGAACGGGACAGGGAAGATGACCAACCAGTTCAAGCACCTCGTTTACGGGGGTCCGGTCCGCACGAACGATATCTCCGTGGCCCATATCATTGGTGAAAAAGCCGGTGTGGGTATTACCACGCTCGCTACTGACGCCACCGTCTCCATTGTACAAGGTGAAGGTGTGACGGTCGAGGCCACTGGGAACATCGAGACGACCACCTACAAGGGATTTCCCTATCAGGATCTGTTTTTTGACGCCGTTTACTCCGGTACCACCGTCGGTGCCACCGTGACCACCGATAGCGAGTTGAATAAGCTGGAGCTGACGGCTGGCTTCTCCTTTGGCGAGGAGAAGCGCATCCAGCTCAATGGTGTGGTTGATCGGCTGGATATGAGACCCTTCCTTATGATGGAGGGGTGGAAGATGCCTACCCTCGCCACCCGTTTGAACGCCCACTTCGTAGGTACGACGTACGACAATTTGACCGGCTCCCTTGTGATGGACCAAACATCGCTTGTAGATAGCAACTTTTACTACAACCCGGGACCCATTTACCTGCAGGCATCGGTGGACCCGAAGGAGGGAAAAAAGATCGAAATCGCATCGTCAATTCTCGATGGGGAGATCACGGGGGACTACTACTTTTCCACGATCGGTAAAGAGTTGGCCAAGGATCTGCAGCTTCACCTGCCGTCTGTGATAGTAAAAGGAGGTACAGCGGACCAGCCATCATCAACGGAAGAGGTCTCCCTGGCTAAAAACAACTTTACCTTCAACCTCTTCTTGAAGAACACCGAAGATATCTCTTACGCTTTCTCCCTCCCTTTCTACAACGTGGATCCGGCGACCATTTCGGGTGCCATCGACCTGAGCGATAGTCGCCCGTTGCATATCGATGCACATATCCCTCAGATAATCTTTGGCAACAACGACGTTAGAGAGACCTGGCTGGAACTGGAGAGCAGACAGAAAGGGATCAAGCTCGCGATGAGTAGCTACCTGGTACAGGATAAGGGGTATCTCCATGCCCGCCTTCGTAGCACCGCCAAGGGTGATTCGCTAGTGAACCACCTGGAGTACGACCTGAACCAAGTGAACGCGAAGTCGAACGGGAACCTGCTCATCTCCATGGACTTCTTAAGGGATTGGAACGATCAGCTGGGTATTGATGTCCGGGTGCATCCTACCTCCGCGCGGTTCAACGGGCGGGATGTTACCATCAACAAAGCTGCTGTCGACTACCGGAAGGACTCGATAGCCGTTCGGAATTTCGGCATTCGGCAAGGCGAAATGTTGCTGTTTGGGCTTGAAGGGGTGGCCTCGAAAAGAGTGGAGGACAACATCCGGCTCTACTTCAATAATACCGAGATGGCGACCATCTTGGCTGCCTTCGACGTGACGAACATCTCTGGTTCACTCAAGGGTGAGGTCTTCGTGAAACAGGCCCTGGAGACGCCTATGATCCATACCGAGGCGTTGCGGGTAGAGCATATCGCGTTGAACAACGACACGATAGGTACGTTGCGGATCGAGGGGGACTGGGACCAGCTTCGCTCCGGGCTCAACCTGAACGCCTACCTGGAGAACGATCTAGAGAAGAGCCTCGAGATCAAGGGATATGTCCCCACGGGTGAAGCCAGTCCCTTACCCTTGGACGTTGCCCTATCGATTGATAATTTCGAGCTTCGTTCCATTCAGCCGTTAGCCACCACGGTTTTCAGCGAGTTGAAGGGGCGATTGAATTCCCGCCTACATATCGGTGGCAAGCTTTCTGAACCGCATACCCAGGGATGGTTGGGCATTGAGGATGGCGAGTTGAAGGTCGCCTACACGAATGTCACTTACTACCTATCGGACACCATTAGGGTGGGCAAGGATAACGTGGGATTGACCAACCTGGTGATTCGCGATCAAAATAACCGGGCGGCCACGTTGGACCTGCAGCTCTCGCATACTAACTTCGGGGGAATAGCTTACACGGCCAACGTCCGCCTTGACGACTTCATGCTGTTGAACAATAAGAACCGTACCGACCTGATGTTGTATGGCAACCTACGTTTGTCGGGCAATGTAAGCATCGCGGGTTCCTCCTCGGGTATCTTTGGCGATGGCAGGTTGTATACCAGGAGCCAGTCTGACTTCACGGTGGTGTTGCCACAAAGCGCCAAGGCGATCGAGTACACCGGGATTGTCTACATTAACACCCCATCGGAGGACTCCTTGAGTTTCCTACGGCGAGGTCGTGAGCTCTCCAGCCTGATCAATGCCTCTACTTCGTCGGGATTGCCCATCGTGATGCGGGCCACGGTCGATTTGAACCCCCAGCTCACCGCTGGGGTTATCCTTGATCCGACCACCGGAAACGCGTTGGAGATAAACGGCGAGGGGGAGTTAAGCGTCAACTACAACTCCAAGTCAACGCCCCAGGTTCGGCTTTACGGCGATTACGTGATCAACGAGGGCAAATTTCACTACAACCTGCAGAATCTAAGAGCCATCGATTTTTCTATACGTGATGGTAGCCGACTGACCATGGCGGGCCATCCCCTTAACACTCAGTTTGACATCACGGCCCTCTTACCGGTGCGAGCCGATCTGTCGGTACTTAGTCCCACTTTCGCACGGGAGCTGAAAAACACGCGGGTTCCGGTGAACGCGTTGCTGCGGATTAACGGTAACCTCGATGCGATGGATCTCAAGTACGACATTGAGCTTCCCGAGAGCTCCAGCGATATTCAGCAGCGGGTCAATAGCTTCATCAACACCGAGGAGACCAAGATATTGCAGTTCGCCTACCTGGCCACCACCGGGAGTTTTATTCCCTCCGAGGGGTCACCGGATGTTGCTTTTGGATCGTCGATGTTCACCAATTTCGCCGCGAATTACCTGTCCAGGGGGCTGGACGCCTTGTTTGCCAGTGCTTTAAGGGATAACTGGACGATTAGCACCAATCTGCAGACGCTGGACGGCACCCTCGATAATGCCAGGATGGGAGTGGATGTGTCTACCCGCCTGCTGAATAATAGGCTGCGTATCTCGACCAACCTGAGTTACGGGGATAAGAGCATGTTAGCAAGCCAGCAGGCGTTCATGGGCGAGTTTGATTTGGAGTACGACATCAACAACTGGTTAATGCTTCGGGCGTTTAATCGTGCCAACGAGCGGTTTTCCAGCCGTGCGCCCGTTACGCAGGGCGTCGGTTTCATGGTCACCAAGGAGGGGCAATCGATTAGGGATCTTTTCGATTTCAGGTACTCAAAGCCTAAAGAGGGAAAGTGATGAGTAGAAGGAACTATATATACCTGTTACTGGGACTGCTCCTGCTTGTAGGTTGTGATGCCACTAAGAAGGTGCCTGAACAGAGTTACCTCCTCAATAAGGTGGATATCCGTTCAGACGTGCGCGGTATGAGGGAGTCGGAATTGGCTCCATACCTTCGTCAACGGCCCAACGTCTCCATTCCCATCTTTGGTAAATGGAAGTTGCACATGTATAACCTCCCCGATAACGACTCAACCTGGTTAAACCGTCAGCTGCTCAAACATGGAAACCCACCGGCGCTGTATAACGAGCAGCTTGCCGTGATCTCTGCCGAGCAGATTCGGCTGCACCTTAATAACAAGGGGTACTTGAACGCGAAGGTAGACACCACGGTGGTGAAAGAGGGCAAGAGGGCGCACGTGACGTATAACGTTACCGGGAATGAGCCGTATCGCATACGTACCTTTCTGGAAACCATTCACTCCGTGGATACCACCGTCCACGGCCTATTAAGCGATGGTGGCCAACTCCAACTGGTAAAGGAGGGGGACTTGTTTGACCTCTCGGTGCTGGATGACGGTCGAGAAAACATGACTACCTTCTT
Source organism: Fermentimonas sp. (assembly GCA_050951125.1). GTDB lineage: Bacteria > Bacteroidota > Bacteroidia > Bacteroidales > Dysgonomonadaceae > Proteiniphilum. The sequence goes on from JBMNIR010000008.1 coordinate 113,409, forward strand.
GAAGAACCGTGGGTATTACAATTTCATGAAAGACCATTTTTACTTCTTGGCCGATACCACGGTCGGCGACCACCAGGTGGATGTCACGTTGTCAGTGAATAGCCCCGCCGATGGTTTGGCCTACATTCGGTACAATATCGGGAATGTGCTGGTTGTCAATGGTGTGGATGATGCCATCTTGAGCGATTCAACCCGTCACTCCCAACTTGACACGACCGATTACAAGGGTGTTCAGATCGTGTCTCAACGGGATCGGTTTCTGTTGCCTAAGACCATCTACTATAATACCTTTATTCGCCCAGGGAGGCTCTATTCCGACCGGTTGGTCGAGAGGACCTACGCATCGTTGAACGGTATGGGTCCCATTAGCCAGACGGCCATCCGTTTGACCCCCGTGGTGCGTAACGACAGCAATTACCTTGATACGCGGATTACCCTTTTCCCGGGCAACATGCACTACATGCAGTTCGGGGTGGACGGTACCAACTCGGCGGGTGATTTGGGGATTGCCAGCAACGTGTCTTACGAGCATAGGAATATCTTCAAGGGGGGAGAGACGTTCCGTGTCCGTTTGAACGGGGCGTACGAGTTTATCGGGTCGTCCGACAGCCTGAACCTGTTGGACGATAGTTATTACGAGTATGGTGCGGATGTGTTCCTTTCTATTCCACAGTTGCTGTTGCCCTGGAGGCTGGATCGTTTGAGGGATCAGCCCTCTGCTTCCACGGATTTTACCGCCGGTATCAACTATCAGAACCGCCCGGAGTACTTGAGGCAGTTTTTCAACCTGTCGAGCCGTTTTCAATGGTCGTCGTTTGATTGGAAGTTGCAAAACGTGCTGGAGCCGCTGGGTATCACTTACGTGCGCATGCCCCGGACTTCCGCCCAGTTCGACTCGCTCTACATGGACGAGAAGGTCAACCCCATCTTGCGGTACAGCTATGACGAGCAGCTTATTGTTCGCTCGGCTTACCATGCGACATTTACCAATTACAGCCGTATCGCGAGGCGAAGTATGCCCACCGTTCCGTTTCGCATCCGTGCCGGTGTTGAGGTGGCGGGATGGCTCCCCCACCTAGCCACCAGCTTTGGAGCGGGTCAACGGGAGAACGGGAGGAAAACTTTTTTCAAGATACCCTACTCGGAATACATCAAGGGCGACTTCGACTTCGCCCCCATGTACGTGTTCGATTATAAGAACACGCTGGCCGCCCGGGTGGCCATTGGCGCGGCTTATCCCTACGGTAACTCCATCGTGTTGCCGTTTGAGAAGCGCTATTTTGGAGGGGGTGCCAACAGCGTGAGGGGGTGGAGTACCCGCAGCCTGGGACCAGGTACCTATAGTCGGGATTCCCTTGGCTCCGATTTCGGGCATAGGATAGGGGACGTGAAGCTCGACTTAAGCCTTGAATTCAGGCGCAAGATGTCGTCGCTGATCGAGTTTGCGGGGTTCATCGACGCGGGCAACATCTGGACCATAAAAGATTACGAGGAGCAACCCGGCGGGTTGTTCAGGTGGGATCGTTTCTACAAGGAACTGGCGGTGGCATATGGCGTAGGCTTAAGACTCGACCTTAATTTCTTGATCCTGAGGTTGGATGGGGGGATGAAGGCGCACAACCCGGCGCTTGTCAAAGGGTCACGATGGACGTTGTTCACACCGAACCTGAGGCGGGATTTCGCGCTTCACTTTGCTATCGGTTACCCGTTCTAGATACTAAGTGTTGCCCCATCGGGCAGACGTGATAGTCTTGCTCCTCGTTATTATAGAGGTTTTGAACGAGAAAGCCATTGTTTTTGAATTTCCGGTCCTCCTCTTTGTGGAAGTAGTTGTATTTGACGTACGACTTGATCTTGGTGCCGCCCATGTAGACTACCTCCAGGCTCAGGTACCCCATCTCAACGGGTAACTTGACCACTTGAGTGAAAATATCGTGAATGGTCTCCTTCAAGCGAGATGAACGGAAACGGTTGATGGTGTTGTGATCCGGTGTTTGATTGCCCGAGAGCCACATGAAACTGACTCGGTCGTTAAGCGCGCTTTCTATTTTACGACACGAGTAGATGTTGTTCAGGTAGGCGAAAATATCCACTCGAACCGCCACCCTTTTTTGCCATACGCTCTTGATTTTGCATCTAAGTTGCTAAAATATAGTGAGATACAAAAAAAAGCGTAAAAAAGAGGCTGCCCTGACTTTTGAGGCAGCCTCATCACCTGAAAACAGGCTTACCCGCCTCATGACTTTGCCCGTTTCAGTCCTTAGTTGACACGACCGGTAAAAGCGTCGGCACGGGCGTTATCGATGGCGTATTCGAAGAATTTCTTCTCCGCCTCCGAACGGGCCGAATCCCAGGGGCGCGGCCCTTCACAGAGCTGCACAGCCCACAGCTTCAGCTCCTTGCGGTGCCAGTTGACCATGCAGTTCGTGCCCCATGCGCCGCCATGCCCGAACCAGGAGTCCTCCGTATCTTCTTCCGGTGCGGTGAGTCCGAGCGAATAACCGCCCATCCCTTTCGGGCGCGTTGATTTCGCGAGTAGCTCCTTGACAGTCTTCTCCTTGAGAATCCTCACGCCGTTCTCTCCCAGGCCAAGGTTCATGAGCATCTTGTAGAACTTGAGCTGGTCGTTCGCGGTCGTCCAGAGCCCTGCGCCCGCCGATGCGAAGACATGAGCATCGTTATAGGGCCGCTGCTGCATGTCATTCTGTAAGCGGTACTTCGCGGGCGCATCCTCCACGCAGTCGTACATCTCCACCTGCGTCTCAAGCTGCTTGTCTGTCGGCCAGAACGAGCTGGATGTCATGCCGAGCGGATCGAGAACACGCTCCTTAAGGAAGTCTTCCCAACGCATGCCGGTCACCACCTCCACGATGGCCGCACCGATATCGATGCCGGTATTGGAATACAGCTCCTTCGTGCCGGGTTCGAAAAGCAGCGGAGACGCCGCCGCGATGGCTGCCGTCTGCCGAAGCGGTGCGCCGCCAGACCATCCGCCACCCTTGATGTTGCCCTGCTTTGCACTAATCTCGAACGGGAAACCGCCGGTGTGGTTCATGACCATGCGGATGGTGAGCGCGTTCTTCGCCTTGACAAGTGTCTTCACGCTGTCTGTGGTGGATTCGAGTACCCAGAGCTCCTTGAATTCCGGCAGATACTTTGCAACAGAGTCGTCAAGGGCGATCATGCCTTCCTCGATGAGCATGGCAATGGTTACGCCACAGAAGCCCTTTGTCTGCGAGCACTGCATATAAACGTCGTTCATCGTGATCGGACGCTTCGCCGCGACGTCGGAATAACCAACGCAGGCAATTTCCTCCAAGCCGTCCTTGTAAAAGACGTTAATCGCACCTGGAAGCTGTCCGCTTTCAATGAAAGGCGCAAGCGCATCCTTCGCGAACGTCGTTCCTGAACCCTCCGGCTTGTTGCAGACCGTGCTGCATCCCAGGACAATCGCCATACTGGCGAAGAGCATGATCAGTTTTTTAGAAACTGCCGTGAATCTCTTACATGCAGCAATACATTTAAAATCCCCGGTATCATACGCTACAATGTAACGGGTGTTTTTCGTGTCTCTTTCATCAGTCTTCATATCGATTCTCCTAAAATTAAGTTTGTATAAATTTTATTTCAAGTTTATTCAGCAAAAATATCCATTTCTTTTGATTTGCCAAAGTAAAATCAATCTACCGTGTAATTATACCAAACTCGGCGAGTTCTACTAAGAAGTGCAAATGAAAACAGCAACAAGCTCATCAGGGAATACATCCCGAGGGGAATGGATTTTCAAGAGTATACAGATGAGTACATTAAGCAAGTCCAGGTGAAAATAAATGCGAGATCGAAAAAGAAAAACAAAAAAATCAAATACCTGATACAGTGTGATTTACATAGATAAAACGGCAAGTTGGGTTGTAAACAAAAGAAGCCGCCTCACTTTTGAGACGGCCTCCGACAATTGAGTGAAACAGGAAATTACTTACCTATCGGTAATACACTCAACAGTTTTATTTTCTTGACATCGGTATAATCGTACTGGTAAATCCCGTCATCGGCGATCATCATCAGCACATTGTTATAGGGAATCACATCCAACCCGTCCATCTCTTGGAAATGTGCCAACTTATTAGCCTCAGTCATCAGCGCGAGCGGATCCTTCGCGTTGAACACCCTTAACCCTTTGTCGCAAACGAACAGTGTGCCATTATCAATGCCCAATCCCTTCGGGTTATACATCGCGTATTCCACGATCGGTTTGGGGTGTTTTACATCTTTCACGTCAATCACCATCAGCATGTCCACATCCTGCCCGCAGAAGTCGCCCGAGCGAACGGTCACGTAGGCGATATCATCTTCCACCACTACCGGGTCGCATCCGAGAATATGGATGACACGCGATATGTAGACCGGCTCTGTTGGATTTTCCACCGAATAGACGATCATTCCGGTGGGTGTTCCGAAAAACAGGTAATCTTTGTATGGGAAAATGGTCTCGGCATCGCTTCCCACGTAAACCTCCTTCCCTACCTTTTCGGGTGCCTCTCCCGAAAGGTTGAAAATATCCAACCGGTTCTGGAGAATGGTGTACAGATGATCTTTATAAATGGCGAAACGAGACATGGAGCCTACCATTCCCGTGGAGCTCCCCGTCGAAGCTACCGCGTCTGTGTACATCAGCTCTTTGTTCCAACCCCAACCCCAATGCCAACGGGGATTATAGTTGCTAACAAGCTCTTTTCTTTCCATCACTTTCCAACCCACGACAACCCCATTTTTCCTGTCCATCGCCTGAGAGTAATCACACCCGTAGTTATTTTCAATGGGTGGAAGCGCTTCCGGGAAAACCTCCTCTTTGCGTCCCTTAAAAACGGGAGCGGCCGGATCGCTGATATCGAACCATACCAGGTCGATAAAGGAGTCGGCATACAGCATGTTCCCCCGAATATGCATATCGGCATTTCCCAACAGCTCGATAAAAGCGATGTTGCGGGGACTCGATGGTTTGCGATTGTCGATAACGTGAATACCCTTACCCGGCTGTGAAATGTAGAGGTAATCGTTGTAAAAGGCGATTTTCCCCTGTTGCTCAATGGGCCTGGGCGATTCTACATCCACCGAACTTCTGAATTCTGCTGCCGACATGAATACCGGCTCGTTCGTCATGTAGGTAACGTACTCTTCCGTACCATGATTGCAGGCATGGAGCATCAGCACGCTAAGTGTAAGAAATAGAAAACGTGATTTCTTCATATTTGTCTGTTTTTAAAAATTGATTTTAACTCCTCCGTTTAGCCCAACGGTTAAAGGGCTTTCGGTCCGGGCGCTCATCGGCTGATTGTTGTTGAAATAATAGACGATGCGCGGCTCACCGAAAAGTTGAATATTGTTGTTGATCTTGTAACCGACCCCGGTGGCAGTATGTACTGAAAGTTGCACGCCACCGATCTTCGAACGTACGTTGGTATGTTTTATGGCACCATCTGCGTAGCGAATTTGTTGGCGATAGTGTGAGAATAGCCCTTTCTCTGCACTTCCACCTCCCGATAGGTAAATGCTCCAACGTTCGCTTTGGTATAGAGTGGCTTTTATACTTACCGGAACTCCCAGGTAGTGTAGCTTGAGCCTTCCGCTATATTCCACGTTTCCTGGCTTTGAAAAGAGCGACACCATATAGGTGTACATCAGTCCCGTTTCTATGCTCCATGTTTTGTTTAAGGGGAAGCCGGCCATGATGTTGAAAGAGATAGGCGGCAAATGCGTCACTTCCGAATAGTCGGCAGGGGTTAGCGTGGCATATTGGTTGGGAGAACTGGTCATATCTTTCGCGCTTTCATTGCTGCCAAGATAGGAATCGGCATACATGGCTTCCCTATCGGCAAAATCAAAGTTCGCATCGACCGAAGCACCGCTGATTGCCAATAACAAAGAGGGTATAGATTGTTTTTTAAACCGGTGGTGCTTCGCCGGTGATTCTGACATCTCTGCTAATAAAATATCTTCATACTGCTTCTTTATTTTCGTGGAATCGGTTGAACCTGCTTTTTTCACCTTTTCTACTTTTTCTGTTCTTTCTGTTCTTTCTGTTCTTTCTGTTCTTTCTGTTCTTTCTGTTCTTTCTGTTCTTTCTGTCTTTGCCGCTTCTATATCCATTGGCTTTTCGACAAACGTTTCAGGTGCAGTATGGTCCTTTTGCTCAATTTTTTCAAGAGCAGTAAAGTCTTGTTGCTCCACTGTTTCAGTTGCTTCGGCTTGCTTCTTTTCGTGACGGTGTGTGGCCACCGGCTCTTCCATGCTTCGTTTTGTACTTGCCAGAAGGGGCTGATCACTTTTTTCCGGAACAAAAGTCTCGGCTTCCTGACTCTTATCCTTACGAGGTTCCGGTTTTGCTATTTGCTCGTCTTGAGTGTTTTCTGCACTCATCTGTTCCGCGGGTTCTTTATTAGGCGGAGTTAACAGGAAAATCAACCCGATGGCCACGGCGGCAACGCTTGCGGCAACCCATCTCCACGGCACAAGCGGACGTTTTTTCACCGAAAGCCTCTTCTCGATGCCCTCCCACACGGAAGCGTCCACCTGCTGGGTGTGATCTCTCACCTTCTCGCCCACTTTCCGCGAAAAGTTGTCAAGACTATCGATATGTCTGTTGTCAGCTTGCATTTTATTCATTGATTAATCGGGTAACTTTCTCTTGCAACAGTTTTCTTGCCCTGAAAAAATAGGAGCGTGAGGTACTTTCGGGAATATCGAGCATCTTGGCAATCTCCATGTGCTTATAACCTTCCACCACGAATAGGTTGAATATCGTCCGATACATCTCGGGCAAATCGGCAATGCATTGTACCAAGTCATCCTCGCTCACCTTCTCCACATCGGGATAATCGTCTTGAAAGTCCATCTGATAGTCGTTTAACAGCTCTCTTTCGTTCATGCGGCTCCTTTTTCGGATATGTTCCAGGGCGGTGTTTACAAAAACCTTCCTGATCCAAGCCCCAAACGCTCCTTTTCCCGAATATTGCCCGATTACGGTAAATATCTTCAAAAAGCCCTCTTGCAACACGTCTTGAGCATCGTTATAGTCCGACATATATCGCCTGCACAACGACATCATCGAGGGAGCGTATGTTTCATACAACTCTTTCCTCGCCCACATTTCTCCTCGCTTGCAGGCTTCTATCAATCGATGCTCCGACATATAAGTAATTTCCTGTTTACACTAATATGATGTTTCTAAAAGCCGAAATGTTGCAAGATAGCATGATTTTCGTGTTAATTTTCTTGAATAGAGACAAAAAAATAGCGGGGCAGTGGAATACCCCGCTAAAAAACTTTCAAAATCAACTCACTGACCTGTATTTTAAAATCTGTTTTATTTACTTCTATTGTTAGTAATATCTTTTCATTACTCATTCAAGTTTAGATACCCTTTTAGCGATTCCACGTACTGTTCAAATGCCGATATGCCGCGGGCTGTTATCTTGCAAACCGTTCGGGTGCGTTTTCCCACGAATCCTCTTTTCACCTCGATATAGCCTGCCTCCTTCAGTTTCTCTATCTGCACGCTCAGGTTTCCCGATGTGGATTTTGTCTGCTCTTTCAGGTAGACGAAATCGGCCTCTTCCACCGATAGCAATATAGACATGATGGCCAATCGAAGTTCGGAATGAAGCAGGGGGTCAAGTGGCTTAAACATGACTTCTCCCTTTCCAATTTAAAATATGTCCCGGGATAACCATCATTACTAAAAAGATGAGCGCGAAAAGCAGGATAGATTCGTATCCTTTTACAATCAGGCATAAAAAAGAGAGAAAAACTCCGGCAAATCCCGAGAAAATAATCGGCCTGAATTTAATAATTAATCCTGTAATGGCGGTTCCACTCCCCATCATCAGTATCACGATAAAAAGAATGGGCAGGTTCCACAAAAATATAGCGGATGCAGATACGACCAATCCGGCTATCCCAAGTACAATCCACACGTAACCGATAACCCTATCGATATAGGTTTTTACTCCTTTTTCTTGCTTTCTAATAGCCCACATCATCGCGGGAAAACCGATGACGGGGATGAGAAACCATAAGTAATTCCATTTGGGGTTCCCCGTGGTTGAAAACAGATACCAAACTGCAAGTGAAACAAGAACGGTTACGTAGCCCCAGATAAGAAACGGTATTCCGTTCCCTTTTTCAATACGCTGCCGCGAGTTGCGAATCATTTGAGCGATAAGTTCTAAACTCTCCTTCTCATTCAATTGTTTTTCTTCCATAACTTTTTTTTAATGAATTAATGATTGTAAATCGAATGCAAATATAAAGCGGTTTATAATATAAACCAAATGAAAGGAAAAGAAACTCCGTTTAATTAGTATTATTTAACAATGTGTGGTTTTGATTACATTGCCAGGTGATTTAATAACATCACTCTTCTTGAATAAGATCTCTGGCTATTTCTTGGCAGAAGATAACATCCAGTTTATCAAGAATCATTAGCGTAATTGATTCACCCTCTATGTCGAGACAGGTATAGTTGGTACGAATTGTTTCAGGTATTTCTCCTGTTATTGTTGCCGTGAACAGGTATGCATTATTCTCTTCCGCGACCTCCGCGTATACCTTTTCAATGGTTTCAAAATATTGTGGCACAAAAAAATCTCATTTATAGCGAGTAAGGTGCGGATGTATAAGAAAATCGGGGTTCTTGATTTTTAGTTGAAAATATTTACCGGATACTTGTAGGTATTAAAAGTAATTCCTAATTTTGTCTGTTACATATAAAACGAAACATGATGCCGGAAATATTTAGAGCTTTTGGATTTTCATTTTTGTTTTTCAGTCGAGACCACGAACCTATACACGTACACGTTATAGGTAAAGACGGTGATGCTAAATACGTTTGGAATGGAACCGAGTTTGTTTTTGACTATCAGTATAATATAAAAGCAAACGACTTGAAAAAAATTAAGTCAATGATAGACGAAAACAGGGACATTATTATAAAACATTGGGAAAATTATTTTGGTAAGGAGGAATAGATTATGAAAATAAAAAAACTATGGTTTGATGATGATTATTTATATGTAATGGACGATCAAGATAAAGAATACCGTCAATCTCTGTTGTTTTACCCTGCATTGCAAAAGGCATCTGATTGCCAACGACAACAATACACCCTAAGCACGGCTGGCATACATTGGCGAGATATTGACGAGGATGTAAGTTACGAGAGTTTCAGCTATCCTGAACTAACGGGACTGCAACGCTTTTTCCTTACTCATAAAGAAATAAACATAGCTGAATTTGCACGCTCAGCAGGTATAAACGCCACATTGCTGCGTAACTATATTAACGGATTTAAAACCCCATCGCCCGAGCGTGAGCGTGAAATTCTTGAACACGTTCACCGTGTGGGCAATGAACTTGTTAATGCTCATTTTTAAAACAATATAGTTTTCTTATAATCTGAATAATTGAATAAACGTATAAAGATAGTAGTTGTTGGGTTTTGATTCTCTTGTGTGGGTAATTTTCGAATATTAGCGTTTTAAAGTGATCTCTCGAGCAATTTCTTGGCAGAAGGTGACATCCAGTTTATCAAGAATCATTAGCGTAATTGATTCACCCTCAATGTCGAGGCAGGTATAGTTGGTACGGATTGTTTCAGGTATTTCTCCTGTTATAGTTGCCGTGAACAGGTATGCAGCGAGAAAAGATCCTAAATTTGAAGGGTGGCTTCCGTCCTGATCAAACAGTTGTACGTTCGGGCGCGATTGATTGGCAAGCCTCCATGCACGGCCCACGGGGACTAAGCGTGCATCATTCTCTTCCGCGACTTCCGCGTATACCTTTTCAATGGTTTCAAAATATTGGGGCACTTTTTCTCTTGCCCAAGTTTGGTATAGATACGGGACCGCACCATTCTCCTTGATAAATTCGCAAAATAGTTTAGCGTAAAATTTGAGGCTATCACTCTGCTCTATGGCTCCCATACTCTGCTCTTGAAGGACAACGATATCGTAATGGCCACTTTCTGATCATCTCTTTGGTTTTCAAATTTCTTAAGCCATGCCAGTGTTCGCTTAACTTCGCACCACCTACAACGCTTTTTTGGGTTATTAATTTTGTTCCTGTCTGTTCTGAGAGAATAGAAACCAATTGCGGGAGATTATTATAGTAGGTGTAGCTGTTTCCTACAAATAAAACCCTTAACGTGTCTTCACTCCCCATCGTGAAGAGAGAAACTCCAGAAAAGAGGAGGGATAGGATTAAAAGTCTGAATTTTAGCATATTGTCTGTTTTTCGTGAAAGCTTAATGAATGCATTTTTAGGGCATTAACCAACAAGATAACACCCATTTGACACAGGTAAGACAAAAGTACAAAAAATCTCATTTATAGCGAACAAGATGAGGAAGTATAGGAAAATCGGTGGGTTACTTGACTTTCATTACAGACGTTTGGAAATAGGAAGATTTTCATGTAATTTTGTAGTAATCAAATATCAAAAACGATGGAATCCATTTTAATTAATCTGCGAACTAAAAGCCAAAGTAATGTCTTAACGGCGTTACTACGTGAAATGAAAACACCTTTCACAGCTTACCCGAATGATATAGAAATAGAAGTTTCAGAGGCGGAGATGCAAGCAATTGATGAGGGATTGGAAGACTTGAGAACCGGAAACGTAACACCGAACAATGAAGCCCAAAAAATCTTTTACGATGCAATATATAACGTGGAGTAATCGGGCCATAAAGGAAATGGCGCAAATATTAATTTAAAATAGCACATTATTAAAGATAATCGTATGAAAGTAGTAGTCGTCGGATTTGGATTCATGGGGGTGACCCATACCATTAATATTTTGCAAAATTCTAAGTTGCAACTCATCGCGATCGTGGACAAAAATGCGGATCAGGTTCCTGAAAAATTGCAGGAAAATCTAGGCAATTTTTCAACCGGAAGTTTGAGCCAGAGCGATATTGCCAGTGTGAAGGTGTATTCGGGTTTCGCCGAGTGTCTTGCCGCGGAAAACCCCGATGCTTGCATCATCTCCGTGCATACCGCTTTGCACTACGAGATGGCAAAGCTTGCGCTTAGGCACGGTTCGCATGCTTTTGTCGAGAAACCTTTTTGTTTAGATGTTGCACAAGGTGAAGAGTTAATAGCATTAGCACGAAGCCAAAACAAAACCCTGATGGTAGGGCAGGTGGTTCGTTTCATGCCCGCTTACGAAAAGCTGAAGGAACTGATTGACACGAAAGAGCTGGGTGAGGTTGAATTTTTGTCCATGTCGCGTTTTTCGGGTGTTCCCGCGTGGGGGCAATGGAAGGAGAAGCAGAAAGATTTTGGCTCATCGGGTGGTGCCTTGTTCGACTTGGTGATTCACGATATCGATTACGCGCGGTGGGTTTGTGGTACTCCCGACGAGGTGAATGCCACGACTCTTCCCGGGAAACTCAGCAATCATGACTATGTAAGCGCTTTTTGGCGTTATAAAAACAGGTCGCTTGTCGTGAAAATCGAAGGTGGCAACACGTTTCATTCGGCTTACCCGTTTCAGGCAGGTTTTAGCGCCCGTTTTTCAGATGCCAGCCTACTCTATTCATGGAAAGACCCGGGTAATATCATCGTTACCACCGATACCGACACCCGGCTCATGCCCGTTGGGTGATGGCAACCAGGGATTCGCGAATGAGTTGAACTATTTTGTTGATTCGATTTTCAAGAACGAAATTCCCGAAAAATGTACCGCCGAATCGGCTTTGGACGCGATAAGGTTATGTCATAGACACGTGTAAATAAAAAAATAATCGGCTCATTACGAGTAGATTTTTTTACTTGCGAAGGTCGAGTTTTTAATATGGTTTTTTTGTCATCCATCTATAATATATTATAAACTATGCGACATCAACAGGTAATTAACCAGATTCGCCAACTGCTTAAACGGATTGGTTCCCGAAGCAGAAGTTATTCTTTATGGTTCTCAGGCTCGTGGCGATGCCCAAAATGAGAGTGATATCGATTTGCTTATATTGATAGATGATAAGGTTCTTACTCCTGAATATGAACACAACGATTATACGAGCTTTGTATGAATTGGAAGTGGCATCGGGGGTTATTATCAGTCCAATTATTATGTCGCACCAACAATGGAATAATCGTCCATTTCATACACCTTTTTCTATCAATATAATGAATGAGGGAGTAATATTATGACACGAGAACAGTTATCGGACGAGCATCGTATGGCTTTGGTGACATATCGTTTGGAGCGTGCCAGAAAAACATTAGAAGAAGCCAAGTACATGCGTAAAGGAGATTTTTTCAATGCTGCCGTGAATCGGCTTTACTACGCTTGTTATTATGCCGCCACGGCATTACTTCTCGCGCGAAACATAGAGGCAAACACGCATTCAGGAGTAAAAACAATGTTGTCTTTCCACTTTGTGCGTACGGGGTTGTTGAGCTTAGAGGATGGCACTACTTTTAGCAATTTGTTTGACAAACGACATAGTAGCGATTACGAAGACTTCACATTTTGCGATGCGGCATTAGTGGACTATCTTCTGCCCCGTTCTGAAGACTTTGTTGTTGCTATTGAAAAATTAATAAATCAGTTTTGAGTTTTCTCCTGAAAGTACGGCAGACAAACTATTTCCTATTTGGCTCAACGTTTTTTCGGGAAATCACGCTCTTGGTTACATAATAAACTTCGAGGTAATCTTAATAACGGCAAGCCTAGCGAACTTACCGATAAGGAAAGGAAAGTACGCAAAGAGGCACTTCTCACGATTTCTGATGAAATAAGACTTTCTGCTGAAAATCTTTAATCAGGGTCACTCTGATTTTATCTTTCAACTTTGTCATCAATTACTTGTAGGCGAATAGGCGTACGGAAAACCCTTTATTATTATCTCCATTTTTCGAAGTTGCATAGGTGTCTCTGAAACCCATGATTTTTCCGGATGTCGAAGACCGGAAAGCACCGCCTATCCCCACATCGCCGGGATCTTCACTATTTCCACTTGCAGGGAAGTAACGAACAATATCATTCTCCGTGTTGGTGCTCCAGAATGATGCATCAGCGATTTGATCAACGGTTATGGTTTGTCCGTACACGCTGCGGCTGGTAATTTTTAAATGGCAGTTATTGGTGCCATAGCCAATATATTGGTACTTCCAGGCCGATACCAGGTGAGTGCCCTTATAACGTAGGGCATAGGTGGTTTTATTAGCGGAATCATTGCGGAAATCACTCGTCATTGTGTAAATATTCCCCGCGACAGTTACAGTCTCCTCCTTATTGTTATAAGGATTATTGACGCCGTAATAAACCCAAGCAGTTGATGGCGCAATGGAGGACCACTCTTCAAAGCTGGGCAAGTGATAACGTTGTCCGCCGATTGTAATGTTGCCGAATTGAGTTACGGCATCATTATAATTAAAGTATCCGCTTATATTACAGGCGGTCAAATCGCCCACAAAACCATCACCCGCGGGGTTTATGTTATACTCGGCAACATAACTGAGCGGATTAGCCGTGGGGGTCAGCGTATGGTCAGTAAAGAATAATGAAGTACCATCCCACACGGCAAATAAGTGATACGCCTTGCCTTTCTGCAAGGCGGAGGTGCGGGCAGGTTTACTGTTAACGGAATAGATGTCCCCCAAAACCCATATCCTCAGTTACGATTTTCAACTTTGTTTCAGGAGTAGGTATATCTTTAGGCATTACCCATTGTACCAACTTGACAGCCAATGTCGAAACCGGGATGAAGTGTTATGCTCATGTTAGGTAGTCCTTCCATCGTATACTCGTTTGTGACCTGCTTACCGATAAGGTCATAAACAGGAGCCTTAATTTCTGCTCCAACCGAGTAGTTGTAATACCAAATTGTCCCCCCCACATTTACCAAAGAGGAGTAGGGGGGAATAAACTTAAAGTCTGCTGCCGAAGCATTCTTAATGGTGAGGCATTGATATGCTCCCAAATGTTCGAAGTTGATGTTACCGATTGAGGCTCCGGCAGCAATTTCCACTTCACCCACTATTGGTGTATAAATAAGAGCATGTAAAGGAACAAAGCCTAAAGGGAAAATCATTACATTTATCTTACTGTTTTCCGTGTCTAAATAAACATCCCATGCTCCGTGAACCGCGTAAATGGTGTATGTATTCTGGGTATCAATCCCCTCCGGAATAATCACGGTAAAGCATGCGCTCTTTCCGTCAGCGGAAATGGCGTCCTGGGTTAAAGTTACAGGGGTTCCCTCTTTAATGACGGTATTTTGCTTGAAGAAGAACTTTATCACGTCGGGAAAGTATCCTACTTGCCATTTAGTGATAATGTTCAACGTACCATCCTCCCATTCCAAGTTAAGGCGGGTTTTTGAAGATTCACTCGGTACGGATGCCGTTATCATAAGTTTGCGTCCTTCCACCTCCGGCGTGGGTTGCTCATTTACAATCTCATCTTTAGCGCACCCCGTAATTAAAAGGAGTGCCGATGCTATCCATATAAAGTATTTATTTTTCATACGATTATTTTATTTTTTTGTTTCGGTGTATGGAACCTTTGATGTTTAAAATAATCATTAAACACCCGTGGAAATGATTATTTTAAACATGTCGGTTTCATATCTCTGTTCTTTAACACGTGCATGATTTGTTTTAGAATAGATATGGTCACATGTTACCAATATTCACCGTCAACATCAGTTACTTTTCCACTTTCCGCAGCATCACCTCCCCAACTTATCGGAATGACATTTCTATTGACCACGTTTGCACCGGTGAAACAATCGGTAATCGTCCATGTTGTTCCCTCTCCACCTCCGTTAAACCCCCATAATTTAGGTGCGGTGCCGGTTGGCGTTGGGTAATCTGTGCCTACATTTTTAAAACATCTTTCGAAGTTCATCGATCTACCTTCAAAAAAGCCGGGGTTTGTGCTTGGATCAGGGAAAATATCCCTCCTTAATTGCAGTTTTGTGCATCCCTGGAAACACACTCTAAAATTCGTTGCTATCGTATTATATTTGAAGAGGTCTGCCGGAAGAGAAGTTAATCCGATGCAATTCGTAAAGCAAGCGTAGAAAGTTGTTACTTCCGTATTGTACCTGAACAAATCCGCCGGAAGAGAGGTTAATCCTTCGCAGAACCCAAAGCAGTTACTGAAATTTGTAACTTGTGTATTGTACTTGAACAGTTCCGCCGGAATAGAGGTTAATCCGATACATCTGTTGAAGCAACTTGAGAAGGTTTCTGCTTGCGTATTGTACCTGAACAGATCTGCCGGTAGAGAGGTTAATCCTTGGCAACCATCAAAGCATACCATGAAATTTCGTGCCTGTGTATTGTACCTAAACAGCTCCGCCGGAATAGAGGTTAATTCTCTGCATTGAATGAAGCAGCGATTAAAGTTATCTGCCTGAGTATTGTACTTGAACAGTTCTGCGGGAATAGAAGTTAATCCATGGCACTTAAAAAAGCAGGAGCCGAAATCTGTTGCTCCCATATTGGGGAATGGGTCGAGTATGGCCGTCAGAAGTTCATCTGTACTAGAATTGTCTTGGTTGAAAAATACGATTTGCGGCATCTGTTTGACGGTCGGGTCAACTTGGTCGGAGGTGATGGTGATGGTATAATTGTCCGGACTAGCATAAGTATGATCAGCAATGGTTTTTGCAATCGAAGCGTTTTTTGCGATGGGTGTGTTCGGTGTCCCATCTCCCCAGTTAATCGTTAAATTGGCGGGGCTGGTGGAGGAAGCATCCTTTTGCCATATCTCGTACAGTTGGTTTGCCTCAGCTGTTTGGATGGTAAAGCGAAATTGAGCCTTGGCATCTACCCAAACTCCGTTTACCGTAGCATAGTAGCGCTTTCCGGCTTCGTAGGTCATACCGCCGACCTTGGTCGTGTTGGTGCTCCACTCGTATGATGACTGGCTGCCGATCAGCGTTACTTTCACTTCGCCATTTTCGGCTATTCTCATAACGGCAGGGTCAAAAGCGAAGAAAGCGGTAAGGCTCGTAGTGCCGGGGCCTACGCCGATCACATTGAGAATAGCCAATTCGGTACTACCTTCCGCTGATGTCTGAAGAGTCCAGATCACTTTTTGGAGCGTTCCTACCCCGGACGGAATGTTATTTAGGTTTAATCTGACAATGCTGCTTTGAGAGGTCAAGGTAAAGGGTTGATTAAGGGCCTTGGCATCCACGTCACTCATAAGCAGCTTTTTGCTTAGATGTGCTGTTGAATTTTCCCCATTCTGTGTCTGCTGCCAGAAGTTGGCGGGAAGTTGTACTTGGCCATTGTCATCCAGCGTTATGACATCTCCGGGATAGTAGGCTTTGTATGTGTTGGCTCCGGGTACCTTTGTCCCGATAAATTCGTTATCGTTTCCGGTGTAGCCAAATTTAGAGCTTGCTATGTATGTTCCACCTGCATCATATCCGGCCAGCAGAAGCGTGTCGTTTTGTTCCCACGCGAGTTTGAGCGTGATGTCATCGTAGGAAACGCGAGTCTTTTCCGGGATCGTGGCGCTGATGATAACGATATCTCCCTCTTTTTCCGCGGGTTTCGCGGGTTCCGCGGGTTCGGGAATAGTGATATCGTGTGTGCAACTTGCCATCAGTAGGGCGAGGAGTACAAAAATAGATAGTTTGAGCTTCATGTCTGTTTAAGTTGAAAGTCGGAAGTCGGAAGTTGCGACATTCCGTTAATTGTTCATTACTAATTGCTTATTGCTCATTGTATTCACCCGTAAAATTAGAAAGATTTTTAATATGATGAAATATTTTGATGAAAAAGTTGAAAGGTGGTGTGGGGTTTGCGTTCTGGGTTCACTCGCTCGCGCGAGTTTCCAAACTCGCGTGTAAGGAAAATGCCCTCATTCTTGTATTTTTAAGATGCGATAATATCATGTCGCTACATGATGATGCCAAAATCCCGGACCTTGATTGGTAGGGATTAAACGGATGTCAAACAACGTGGGCATCTACGCGACGGCTATATGGTGGGATAAAAACAAAAAACGGCAGGATAACCCTCCCCCGTTTTTTTAGTGTTGGACCGATTGACTATTACACCTAAAACCATTTCTTTCTGTGAAAATAAATGATCATACCGAAGAATATACAAACAATAATAATCCATACACCCAGGTAGCCGTATTTCCATTCAAGTTCGGGCATGTTTAAAAAATTCATCCCGTAAATACCGGCGATGAAGGTTAAAGGAATAAAGATAGTGGCAACAACCGTGAGGGTTTTCATCACTTGACTCATTCGATTCCCTTGCACCGAAAAAAACAAGTTCGTTTCACTTTCAAGGGATGAAAGAATCATGTCGCAACTATCGATCAACGTTAAACATAAATCTTTTATCTCGGAAAAATATTTCAAGTGTTTTGCTCCGATGAATTGAGATTCGCCGCGTTCAACTATCAGAGTAAACTCTTTTATCGGTAGAATAGATTTCTTGATGAAATGAACCAACTTCTTATAATTTTCAATGACTTCAAGCGCGTTTGGAGAGGGTTCATTTTTCGTATCCGTGAAATTAAATTTTTCAATTTCTTCATCTAACTTGGTGAGCGTTTTAAAATAATTGTCGAGAATGGACTCAAGCAGGGTATAAAGCAGGTAATCTGCCGTGCTCTCTCTTAAAATGTCTTTATTTTCTCTTAATCTAACCCTCAGGTGTTCAAAGAAGTCCGCTTTTCTCTCCTGAAAGGAGATCAGGTAGTTCGAGCCAAAAACAAAACTGATTTGCTCTGTTATCATCACGTTGTCAGATGGAATGATGGATTTTAAGGTCAGGAATGAAAAATCCTCATATTCTTGAAATTTAGGTCTTTGGTTCACATCAAGAATATCCTGAATGGCCAAACTATGAATACCTTGTTTTTCACAAATGGACACTATGGTTTCAATGTTACTTAATCCATAAACGTTTAACCAGTAATTGCTTCCATTTTTTTTAAACGCGCTGATGTTTTCAGGTAACATGTTTTTTATTTCATCACACTCGTCTTTGCTATACTTGAATAGCTGAATATCGGGTTCATCGACCTTCAAATTGCCCGTGAAGTTAAATTCTCCGGGGTCACTCTTTTTTCGATTAAGAATAGATATAAAACGGGAGGGAGTAAAGAATTCCATTGATTTATTTTGCATGATTAGTCGCGTATTTTTCAGTCAATTGCTGATAACGTGTGATTCACGTGATGAACCTTCGTGAAACAGATCTAAATCCATAGGCGTTTACCATGTCTCACGTTCAACAAATGTAGGATAATTCTTTTAATATTGAAAATACGCGCAATATATTTGCATGAATGAAACTAATTAGTTACATTTGCATCGGTAATCAACGTTTCTACGCGTGAGGTATATAAAACATACGAATTTGAAGCTTTTTTGAGTGGATTAGATGATAGGGCTAGGACCAAGTTTGACTACGCGATTGAAATTGTGATGACCGTAAAGGTTATACCTGCTAAATTTGTAAAAAAACTAGCTGGCTGTGATTTTTACGAAATGCGTGTTTCGGTGGGCTTTAACGAGTATCGCACTATTGTGTTTTCTATTGACGCGCAAAATATAATTGAAGCCACCAAAATAGTGTTGATAAATGGATTTTTGAAAAAATCCGAAAAGGATTATAAAAAACAGATACAGAAAGCAAGCAACATATTAAGTAATTACGATTATGAGTACAAGTAGCTATAAACGCGAATTGATAAGCGTAAACGAGGAGTTTAATCAAAAATACGGGGCTGTAGGCAGCGAAACGCGTTCGGAATTTAACGCGAAAGCTATGGCTTGGTATTATGGAGAAATACTGCGTGAAAAACGCAAAGAGATGAATCTTACACAGCAAGAACTTTCGGAACGCACCGGGTTAAAACGTACCTATATATCTCGCATCGAGCGGGGTGAGACGGATATGCAATTGTCCAGCCTGATACGTATATCGCGAGCGTTGAATTTAAAGTTTGGGCTGATATAAAAGATATTCCCGTACTCGATTAAATATGGTCGTTATTATTTTTAGTGTGAAAGAGTAAAAGAAAAAATAATCGGCTTCTTAGGGTATTTTCTTATGTGAAAAAGCATCATTTTTGACTATTACACCAAGTTTTCAGTATTTTGTCGCGCGAGCGAGTTTCCAAACTCGCGTGTAAGGAAAATGCCTTCATCCTTGTATTTTTAAGATACGATAATATCATGTCGCTACATGATTGATACCAAAAATCCCCGACTTGATTAGCCGGGGATTTTACGTTGTCCGCGTTTTGTCTCTTGTCAATGCTACCAGCTCATAATTTCCATCACTTTTATGCACGAATCAGCATTATCGGTATATACTACATGTACATACGCTCCGATACCTATTTGAACTGCTGCCACCCGCGTACCATCCTTAACGGTTATATCTGAATAGATGTTTTCCACCGGGGTACCCGCGTTTGAACACTTGACGAACAGGTTAGAACCGGATAGACCTGCTATATTAGCCTTTAATCTATGACATGATAGGCTGTGAGGATCGGCGGTAGTCGTTGTAATATTATAATGGTTAACAAATGAGGCGCTGTTTCCATTCACCTTGATGGTAGCGGTGCGGTTTGTGTTTTCTTCCATATAAAGGGCTTTAATAGTCTTATCCCAAGTGACATACTCTAAGTCATATATATCGCAGTTATCGTCTGTGCCGGATGAAGAAATTCCCTCTGCCGTGGGGGTTTTTATAACTACGCGATAATAATTAGAATCAGGAGAAGGGGAAGGGGAGGTGTTTTTTATTTCCCAGCGCTGGTGAGTTATAATATAGTAGTTCCCGCTTGGGTCCACGGCGATACGAGAGCCTTTATCGTAATAGTAGCCCATCTTTTCTGTATATGAATAATACCCGTTATAAATAACATTTTTTTCAAATGTGCCGCTGCGGTTTGTAGCGTACATGATATCGGGAAGATTATGGTAATCCCCGATTTGTCCTTCCGTATCGGTATAGGTAATATGTGCCTTTTCGTCGTTATCAACCGCTATATCGGGTTTCGAGCAGGCACCCTCGTTATTGGTTGTAATATATTCCGTGCTCCATGCCGTACCGTTATGTTTACAATAGGCGATTTTCCCGTCGGTAGTGGTAAACACCACGTGCGGGTGGTTATTTCCGTCTATTGCCACGCGGGCTTCAGCACCAGTTCCCAAAAGGGTTTCACCCAGCCAACCATAACAGTCTTTCGTGCTATTGTAATACACCTTGTTGTCGCCTTTGGAGTACACCACACCGATAAAATCGGTACCGCCATCGGCATGCATCAAATTACCTACAAGAGGGGGCGGGTTCAACGAGGCATCGGTAAAGTATAGCGACGTACCGTTCCACAACGCGTAGAGGTGATACGCTTTGCCTGTCTGCATGGCAGAGGCGCGAGCGGGTTTACTATTCACGGAGACAATGTCCTCTCCCTGGGCAGGAGCTATGAGAAGCTTTATCTCGGGAACTGTCGCGCTCGGAATAGGCATTACCCATCGCACGTATAGAACTGTTTCCCCGAGGTTTAAGTAAATTAACATTTTACCGATTGAAGGTCCTTTCTCCGCGTATGAAACCTGATTACCAATCAAGTCGTAAAAGGGAGCAGTATTAGGGCCCAAGAGGTCGTAATACCATTTCGCCCCCCCCTCATTTTGCAATTTGGGAATAAAAGATAGTTTTGTATCCGAACCGTTTTTTATTGTCAGGCATTCCAGTGCCCCC
The DNA here is from genome assembly GCA_050951125.1 of Fermentimonas sp. GTDB lineage: Bacteria > Bacteroidota > Bacteroidia > Bacteroidales > Dysgonomonadaceae > Proteiniphilum. Next base: position 134,177 of record JBMNIR010000008.1, read on the forward strand.
AAATGATTGAAGTTGATGGTGCCGATTGAGGCTCCCGCGGCAATTTCCACTTGGCCAGCTATGGGTACCATGACCAGGCTGGTTAATGTGCAAAAATCCACGGGAAGAACCTGCACGTTTATCTTACCGGCTACGTCTAAAGAAATAAACGGTGATCCGTGAACGGCGTAAAGCGTGTACGCGGCATTTCCGTCAATTCCTGCCGGGATATCGACGGTAAAGGTGGCTGTTTTCCCGCCGTTGGAAATAGCATCCGGGGTTAACGTTACGGGGGTTCCCTCCTTAATCGCGTCACCTTGCTTGAAGAAGAATCTTATCTGATCGTCTGCTTCCCATTTTACTGTAATATTCAGTGTCCCCGCTTGCTGTCCCAGGCTGAGACGGGTTTGTGGTGTCTCGTCAGGCACGGATGCCGTAAGGGTAATTTTGCCCTTTTCCGCCCCCGGGGTCGGTTGCTCGCTCGCGATCTCGTCGTTGGTGCATCCGGCAACAACAAGAAGTGCGGCCATCATCCATAAAAAGAGTCTGTATTTCATAGGGTCAGTAAGTTATAGTTTGTAATTAGTTTAATGATTGCATTTTAATCATGCATTGTTTTACCACTCTTCACCTTCAAAATTGGATGGTGCATTGCCTTCACTGGGCTGTAAGATGTTCTGTGAAAGTTCGATGTCTATTACCTCGATGTCGGGCGCGGTGTATTGCCCAGCTACCACGGGTAACGTGAAGCCACGTTCGGCGTTAGCCAAACCTGATGCGCGTTCGCTTGATTTAAATTCCTTGTTGTTCATCGTTATTTGATTTTAAAGATTAGTCTTGTCTCCTGTAGAAACGCCATACTATGACTTTTCTGCTGTGGCGTTTCTATTATGGCGTTCCTGCCATGGTGTCTCCCCGCGTCCCACCGTCTCCCCGCATCCCTCCTCACCCCGCGTGCCATCGTCTCCCCGCGTGTCGTGTCTCCACCACGGACAATCCCGTGAACGGGACGGCAATAGCCTTTGCCCCGGAGAGGTGGCGGCAATGGTGCCGCCGTCTTTTCGTGAACGTGACGGCAATAGCCTTTGCCCCGCGCGACCTTGTCGGGCGGTGTGATACTCCGCGAAAGGGGGCGTGGAAACGGGATAAGTAACGGGAACAGTAAGAGACCCGGATTGTGAAGAAACGTTAACGGGGGGGGGGGGTAGAACGCGAATTCCTTCCTGCCCGCGTGCCGGGGCTAACGTTGAAATAACTTGAAAGTATGAAAACGGCGTTCATAATCAATGGAATCGTGTATTTACCCGTAAAAATATAAAGATTTTTAATATGATGAAACATTTTGATGAAAAAGTTGATGGTGTGGAGTTTGAGTTCTGGGTTCACTCGCTCACGCGAGTTTCCAAACTCGCGTGTTGCTTGGTTATAGACTATGCGACATCAACAAGTAATTAATCAAATTCGCCAACTGCTTAAACGGGTTGTTCCCGAAGCAGAAGTTATTCTTTATGGTTCCCAGGCTCGTGGCGATGCCCAAAATGAGAGTGATATCGATTTGCTTATATTGATAAATGATAAAGTTCTTACTCCTGAATATGAACACACGATTATACGAGCTTTATATGAATTGGAAGTGGCATCGGGGGTTATTATCAGTCCAATAATTATGTCGCACCAACAATGGAATAATCGCCCATTTCATACACCTTTTTCTATCAATATAATGAATGAGGGAGTAATATTATGAGACGAGAACAGTTATCGGACGAGCATCGTATTGCTTTGGTGATATACCGTTTGGAACGTGCCAGAATGGAGTTATTTAGAGAGGGTGGAGGAGAGGAGCCTGGAGAGGGTGACCTTCCCTATGAGATAGAGCCTTACCTGACAGAAATAGATACGGAGAAGATTGATGCAGATTACATGAACCGCAATTTCGAGAGGTATTTAAGGGCATTGGAACAGGAGAATGTTACTAAAGAGGAGTTGGATGCACTTCTCGATGAACTCTCTAGTTCGTATGCCTTGCTTTCAAGGGAAGAGCAACGGCACGCAGAGATATTTCACTATGCACTACAAGCAGGTGAAGTGGAGCTGGTACAGGGTAAAACTTTTCGTGAATATATTGCTGACTACATGGCAGATGAGGTTACAGGGAAGATAAAAAGCTACATGAAGCCTTTGGAATAGATATGAACCGACTTCAGGAGATGATTAATCTAAATCTAGATGAAAAGAGCCTCGATCAGTATGGTCGCTTTGACAAGCTTATGAATTCTGTGGATACAGAGAGAGCAAGAGAGTACTTAATAGCCTCTAAAGGCGAAGAGCTTTCTGTCTTCTATTCTAATTTAATGGTTTCTAATATATTGAGGGAATTCATTTTACATGGTAACCTTAGCATGTAATTCTATGAGGGATAAAATACAAAAACGGCGAAGTTAATCAACCAGTTGGTTTATCCGCTTAACAAGCCAACAAATGAGGAAATTGCGGTAGTAGAAGGCTGATAAGAATAATTAGCGAATAGTTTTTTGCCTTAGATGATATTTTGTATGTTTGTTATTCAGAAATCAGCTCAATTAACAAAAAAAACACTAATAAACTCAAAATCCCCACCCTGGGTTTAGTTATTGCTAAACTTTATGCGTACATTTGCGTCAGAAATATTTGAAGTCGTTCGAGGAAAACAAGTATTTGAAAAATTATTTGTTGATGACGTGTGCTTAATCGATGAATTTGAAGAAGAGATAAAAAATAACCCCCAATATTATTCAGAATTAAAGACTATATATGCCTACATGAACTTATTTGCTTCAGGACAAACTCTTCCCAAAAGCAAATTTAGAGAAATAAAAGGGGGTAGGATCAGTAAAAAGCGATACGAATTCAAAAGCAAAAATTTAAGGGTATACGTTTTTGGCATTTTTGGAGGTAAAATGGTGGTATTAGGTGGCTATAAAAAAACCCAAAAAGCTGATATTGCCAAATTTAATTCAATTGTAAAAGAGTATTGCGCCCAAGACAAACTATAAAATATGAAACGAGAAGAACTTATCCAATCTGAAGAATATTGGCTTGCCAAGCTACAAATTGATTTATTCAATGAGGTAGAAGCATATATGAAAGCAAATAATCTCACTCGCACACAATTTGCTAAAAAACTTGGGGTGTCGAAAGGTTATGTTAGTCAAATACTTAATGGTGAAGCAGACCATCGCCTTTCAAAGTTTGTAGAATTGGCATTAGCAATAGGTCTTTGTCCAAATGTTTCTTTCGAGAAAATTGACGATCTATTACATCGTGATAACTCACCACATCATGATATCACTTTCCATGACATTGAACGAAGTAAAAACATTCTAGCCAATTCTGGCTATTTGTTTAGTAGTTCGCCAGTAAATAAAGGCACTGACGATGAAAAAAGTAAAGCTGAATGGGAGAAAATTGATTTCAAAAAGTGCTCATTTGAAAACCAACAAGCATCATGATAGCAAAAAAATCGGAATTAATTCTGGAATCATTCGTAATACTCGAGAGTGATATTAAGTTTAATGTTCCACAAAATAATGAGAAGCTAGACATCAATGAAACTTTAAATTCATACCCTGTTAATATTGATTTTAATATTCAGCACAGTTTATCTATTGAGCTGTACAGAGTTGTTGTCTCGATTGATATTAATGCTGACTTTGAAACTCCAAAACCAGGTTATTCCATTAAATTAATGGGAATAGGTTTTTTCAAATTTGATGAAGCATCACAACTAACCGAACAAAATAAAGCTCAAATGCTTCAAACTTCGGCATTAAGTATTTGTATTACAAACTTACGTTTTTACATAGCCAATCAGACTTCTTATTTTCCATGGGGTAGTTTTTCATTCCATGCTATTGATGTTCAAGATTTACTTATGAAAAAAACAGAATTGACTAGTGAAGAATGTGAATGAAGGTTAGAACGGCGGGTATAAAACAGAAACGGTGGGATGAACCCACCGTTTTTTTAGTGCTTAACCAATCAATGGCGTTCGCTCATTGTTGGGATACTGCAAGGATAAGATTTTGGTTCGAGATCGTGGCAAGATGAGCCTTTTAATCATGAAAACGAAACGATTCTTACCTGAATTCTTACCTTTTTTCAGTTAAATGATTGATAATCAATGTTAATTTGTTGTCTTACTAGGATTCGAACCTAGACAAACAGGACCAGAATCTGTTGTGCTACCATTACACCATAAGACAATTTGAGAGTACAAAGTTACTAAAAGTCGGCTAATTAAAAAATTTTATGGCTATGTTTTTCCTTTTTCTAGTTTGCCGTGAGTTCTACTAAGAAGTACGATTCGCTTAGGGTGTGCTAGCTTGTTTCGGGAATAAATATCCGATCGCGGTAGTGATCGAGTAGGTGGGCGTACAGGGGGTGTTCTCGGAGAATGGCCCCGTTGCCCACGAGGAAAAGTTGTTGGCGTGCCCGGGTGATGGCCACGTTTAGCTTCCTGTCAACCGTCCCCTCGCGGTTCATGGCGCAGAGGTAATGCATCTGCTCCGCTCTATTCACGCAGAACGATACCAGGATGACATCGCGCTGGCTTCCCTGGAAGCGCTCCACCGTTTCGACCATCACCTTTTCGGCCTCGGGAAACCCGCTTTGGAATAGTTTTTGTCGGATAAGGGCCACCTGGTTGCGGTAGGGGGCGATGATACCGACCGAGGAGGCGTTGAATGGGCGCCCATTGGCAAGGTACACCTCACGGAGCGCATGCAGGAGATTGGCTACCAGTTGTGCTTCGGCTTCGTTGATCTTGGTGGAAGGCGTGGAATGAAGCATTTTTTCCGTGGAGATAAAGGCGGTGCGTTCCCTGGCCACGAGTTCTTGCAGGGGGTGATTAGATGGGGCCGTAAGCGCCCATTTTCCCGATTGCCACTCGTTGGCCGGGGAGAGGCCCTTCGGGTAGAAATGGGTGGCCGGGAAAGCCGCGATCTCCTCGTGCATCCTCCCCTGCCGCGTGAGTTGCACGTAAGCGCGTTTCCATCCGTTATCGATACACTGGCGCATTAACCGCTCGAACATCGAGTCGCGGCAATCCAAGATTCCCGTCTCACGCACCAGCGGCTCCTCTATCTTAGAGTCTTCCGCCTCCTGCAGCACGATGGTGGCCAATTGATGGTGATCACCGATCATCACGAATCGATCGAATCGTGGCAGCAACCCGATGATTTGCGGCTCAAGCACTTGTGATGCTTCATCGATAATCGCCACGTGAAAATGCTTGAGTTGAAACAGCTCCAATCGCCCGTTGATCGAGGCGATGGTGGAGACGAAAATACGGGTTCGGGCTATTTCATGCAGTAGTTCCTCCCGGTTTGTCGCTCTTTCCGCTATCCGCTGTAGTAGCCGTTCGCGGAAGGGTGGGGCGCAACCGAGCTCGCTGCCAACCCGGATGTAAGCGTCACATTTCCTATGGGTTCCAGACTCTCCTGATTCCGCCTGTGGTTCACTTACTTCCTGCTCGTTGCCACCCACATTGTTGTGCCCCAACGCCGCGTGAATCGCCTCGCATAACTCGTCCACGGCACGGTTCGTGTAGGCCAGAACCATGATGTTCGTCCCGGGTTGCGCGTAGTAGGACTCAATCAGTCGCCGTGCGAAGATCGAGGTCTTCCCCGTCCCGGGTGGCCCGACGATAAGGAAGTAGTCGGGGCTATCCAGGGTTTGCCGGATGATTGACTCGGGGTAGTCTGATACACTTGTGGTGGGGCGAGGAGTGGCCGAACGGTGACTTGCCTCATCAATCTGGCCGCAGTCCGAAGCAGGTAGGGTAGGGGGCAACCCCTCTTTGCCGGAATCCGGATGGGCCAGTTTCCCGATGGCATCACCTAAAGGCGGAGAGATTTTTGTCTCACCACCCGTTCTTGGGGGCGTCAAGCCCAAAAGCAACTCCTTTTTCTGCTTTGGAGCTCCCAAGAACGAGAAAAGACCCTTGTACATGATGGTAGTCGACGAATCGAGGGTGTCATGCTCGATAGCCCATAAGCGGTTCTCACTGAAGTAGCGTCGGTTCTTCTGCTTGTAGCGGAAGCGCACCACTACCTCGCTCGGGGTGATGCGGACGATGCTCCCCTTCAACACCTGCCGGTTCAATACCGTGTCGTGCTCGTCTTCACGGGGGTAGACGATGCAGATATCCCCCACGCGGAAGTTCACGAGAGCGGTTGTGGGTGAGTCGGTTACCACTTCTGTCGACTCTCCAGCCGTTCTCTCGGGTATCCCTTTTCTTCTTCTTTCGTATCCCGCTTCACATGCTGTTTCATCGGTCGTTTTAGTAGTCGCTGAGCTTGGGGCAAATAGGATAACCATATCGTTCCCCGAATCATCCATCGCGACGATAGAGAGGTCGAACAGCACATCCAGTGCGTCGACCCGTTCTTCGAAGTCGCTATTCCACAGGGAGGCGACCCCTGTCGGCGTCTCCCGGTCGATATCCCCTATTTTTTGGTGATAGAGTTCCCGTGAAACGAATCGGGTGTACCGATAAAAGTACTCCTTCTCCAGTTCGCTGCAGTCATCTAATCTCCTTTTTATCGCTTTGACCTTGTTGATGTAGAAGGCAGGTAGCCTGCTTGCCCCATCGATGGAGGCGAACAGCGTGTTGAACAGCGACTCTACCGCACGGTTGTCGCCGTTGATAACTTCCTTCTCGTTCGTCACGATTTGGTTACGAAGGTTCAGGATTAACTGTTCAAGCTGCTCTCTCTCCGTGGCGACTCGCAGGTTTTCGCCCGGTCGGTTCCCGGCCGAGTAGAGGATGGAGGCGTCTACCTCGTTCGCGTTGCCGATGACGCTTTTCATCATCAACCGGTAAACGGCGGTTTGTACCTCGTGGTTGAGGGCGAGTTTACGGCGGTCATGCGAAGGGAAGGGCAGCCGACCCGATTTTAACTCCACGATAGCGGTTTCCTCGCTTGGGATTGCCTTGCCTTCTGCTGATTCCTTTTCCTCTTTGAATACCGGGTCCCCGGTGAAATCCCTTTCCCTTGTAGCCTCCCGAGATCTGCTTGCCCCGGGTTGTAGTAGGTCGAGACGCCCCTGGAATCCGTATTTTTCACTGAAGAACGATGGCTCCAGCGTACAACGGTGCACGTCGATCCCCCGCCGTGGGAAATCGTCCCGAATCACCCGGCGGATATTCTCGAACTGCTGTTTCGCCTTTCGCATGAACTCCCTGAAGTCGTTATCCCTCCGTATATCTTCACAACTGGCGTATTCAAACGGGGACTGCTTGAACGACTGTTGGAAAACCGTGTTGAAGGAGACCTCGTTCGGGTCATCGGCAAAAACGAGCTCGTCTAAAAAGTAGTTCGCGAGGTTACCCAGCAAAAGGTAGGAGCGGTTCTCCATCTCTTCGAACTTGTTGCGGAAGTAGTGGATGGGTGATACGAAGTAGTCTTGAAAGCACTCCGCGATGGCTGAGGCGTCGATCAGGTAGTCGGGCTCCAGGATGAAGAACGACGGGACGATATACCCCTCCTCATCTACCCGGCACTCCACGAGATTAATCCGCTCCCCCTCCTTGAACCGCTCCACCGAGGTGTTGAATACGCCGTTAACCGATGGAACGCCATACTTCACGGTGATTAGCCCGACGGGAGGGACGGTCGGTTCGTGGGGCAGGGTTTCGGTCGGTTCACGGGGAAGGGTTTGGGTCGGTTCGTAGTGCAAGATTTTGGTCGTTTCGCTAGGTAGGGTTCGGGTTGGTTCGCAGAGCAGGAGCCGGTGTGTCTCGTCTTTCGAGACGAGGCGAACCCGAATGATGTCGATGAAAGCTCCCGGTGAATGCATGTTCAAAAGTACAGGAAAAAACGGCTTTTCACAAGCACAAGAGGGAAAATCAGGCACCTCATGAACTTTTCGGGAGAGCTAGCCATCCCTACATTCCGTTTAATTAACTTTTATTAGTGCAGCAGTTCCGTTACTTTCGCGTCATAAATACAGTGAATGTAGAAACTCAACAAAAACCACATTGTTTTATGGTTAGAATAAAAAAGGCACTGCTCCTGTTGCTATGTTTTACGCTGTGGGGTACCGTTTTGCAGGTAACCGCGCAAAACCACACCGTTAGCGGGTTTATCAAGGATAAAGAGACGGGCGAGCCGCTTATCGCGGGTACGTTGTACGAAGAGAACAGCTCAAAGGGAACCGCCGCCAACAACTACGGGTTTTATTCCCTGACCATTCCCGGGGGTGATGTTTCGTTGACCTATTCTTACATCGGTTATCAGCCCGAACACCGAATGTTTCATTTGAGCGGGGATACGGTGATTCATATTGCATTGACCCAGCATAATGAGCTGGATGAGGTGACGGTGGTGGGGTACCGTTCCGAACTGGGCGTGAAGGGTTCGCAAATGAGCGCGATAGAGGTTCCCATCAGCCAGATAAAGAATATTCCCACCCTGTTTGGCGAAAACGATATTATCAAAGCCATTCAGTTGCTGCCCGGGGTGCAGTCGGGTACCGAAGGTTCGGCAGGTTTGTACGTGCGGGGTGGGGGGCTCGATGAGAACTTGTTGCTGCTGGACGGCGTGCCGTTGTACAACGTGAATCACATGTTCGGCTTCTTCTCGGTGTTTAATAGCGACGCGCTTAAAAATGTCACGTTGTATAAAGGAAGTTTTCCCGCCCGATTCGGAGGACGACTCTCTTCCGTGGTGGATGTGCGCATGAAAGACGGCGACGATAAAAAGATCAAGGGAACGGCGAGCGTAGGGGTTATCTCTTCCAAAATTCAACTGGAGGGGCCGATTATTAAAGAGAAAACGACCTTTAATATTTCGGCAAGACGAACCTATATCGATCTGTTGATGCAGCCTCTTATCAAAGTCTATTCAAAACGGGAAAATAAGGCAAACAGAGTGACGGCGGGCTATTATTTCTACGACCTAAATGCCAAGTTCACCCATACCCTATCGGACAGGGATAAACTCTACTTGAGCGCGTACATGGGCGATGATGTCATATACGCCAAAATAAAGACGAAAGAGACGTACAGCGAAACGTTCGAGGAGCATAACTGGTTGAAGATGAATTGGGGATGGGGTAACCTGATTACTTCGTTGCGGTGGAATCACCTCGTCAACCCGAAACTTTTCATGAACAGTACGGCTTCGTTTACCCGTTACCGCTCCGACTTGAAGCTGGGTTCGGAAATAAAGGAGACGAACAAGGGAGCGGAGCCCGCCCGCGTGAACAGTCAAGAGGTGTCCATGTTGTATGATTCGGGCATTTACGATTGGACCCTTCGCACCGATTTCGACTACACGCCCGGCCCATCGCACGATATAAAGTTCGGGACCAATTACACCTACCACACTTTTTCGCCCGATGTTTCTTCTTTCAAACAAAATGTTTCGGATGACGCTTCGCTCGATATCGATACGGTAATCGGGAGTCCCAAAGTTTACGCGCACGAAACCATGACCTATATCGAGGACAATATCTCGTTGGGTAAAATGTTTAAGTTGAACGCGGGATTGCACTTCTCCTCGTTTCACGTGCAAAACCGGAACTATTACTCGTTGCAACCGCGCGTGGGCTTGCGCGTGCTGATTACTGACAACTTGTCCGCGAAAGTGGGGTACGCCTATATGTATCAGTATATCCACATGTTGTCGAACAACTCCGTGAGCCTGCCCACCGACCTGTGGGTTCCCGTTACCAAGAACATTCTCCCGATGAGTTCGCATCAATATTCTGCCGGCCTCTTTTACGCGCTCCAGGATATTGCCGATTTCTCGATAGAGGGATATTACAAAACAATGGATAACTTGTTGGAGTATAAAGATGGGGCCTCGTTCATGGGCGCGTCGACCAATTGGGAAGAGAAGGTGAGCATGGGACGGGGCATCGCGTACGGGGTGGAGTTTTTGGCGCAACGTTCATTCGGCAAGACCACCGGGTGGGTGGGGTACACGTGGGCTCACGCGAATAGGATATTCGACAAGCCGGGACATATCATCAATAATGGCGATCCGTTTCCCGCCAAGTACGACCGTCGGCACGATATCAGCATAACGCTGTCACACAAGTTTTCGGAACGGTTCGACATTTCCGGCTCCTGGGTGTTCAGCACGGGTAACACGGCGACTTTCGGTTACCGGGAATATCAAGTTTTAATACCCCCCAATTACCAGAATGACTACGCTCCCGGTAGCGTGGTTCACGTGGAAAGTAGGAACAACTACCGCTTCAACAACTACCATCGCCTGGATTTGGGGGTGAACTTTCACAAGATCACGAAACGGGGCAACAAGCGAACGTGGAACATCAGCATCTATAATGTCTATAACCAGTTAAATCCCTTTTTCGTCTATCCCTCGTCGGAATCGCGTTACGATGAGAAGTCGGGCACGTACGTCTCTAAGTCGACCCTTATGCAGGCTTCGTTGTTTCCCATTATTCCATCGGTCACTTATACCATTCAATTTTAAGCAACAGATAATATGAAAGGTTCCATACACTTATATATCGCCCTTTTGTTGGCATCGCTGTCTCTTTTCACGGCGTGCGAAAAAGAGATTGAATTTAAAGGGGAGCAAAAGGCACCGTTTTTGGTGCTGAACGGATTTATCGCGGCCGACTCGGCAGTAAGCGTTCATTTGAGTCAAAGTAAGTTTATCTTGAGCGATAAGCCTGGTTTTGAAGCGGCAGAAGGTGCGCAAGTGGAGCTGTACGTGAACGGCACCGCGCATGAAAAGCTCGTTTACGCGGGCAAAGGGCTGTACCGGGGGACGTATCGCCCGCGAGTGAAAGATGTAATCGAGATCAAAGCTTCGGCGAACGGATTTGTACCTATCGAGGCGAAAACCCAAATCCCCGACTATCCCCTGCTGGAGCTCGCGGATTCGTCCCTGGTTTATACGGAGGAGAATCCCCTGTCGTTAGGTGGGGAACCCGGTACCGATTTTGGTTATAAGTTGCTGCATCAGCACAACATCATTTCCGTCAACGTGAAAGATAGGGCAGACACAGAGGATTATTACTTTGTACGTGCCAATATCAACCGCTACTCGCCTTCCACCGGGACGTATCAATATATGGTGAACGTGGATTTGAAAGAGGTGATGAAAGCCAACGTGAACCTGGGGGAAGGCTTTGTTTACGAGATGCTGGAAGAGGATCCGGATGGTACGTTGAGGGCGTTACGTAATGTTTTTGCTGATACGTTCGTGAACGGTAAAGATGTCGGCATGGAGTTCCAATTTTTGAGCTATATCGCGGCCGTGAAGTACCAGGATGGTGAAAAAATCATGTCGCCCTATTCAGGCGAGGAAGAGGAGTATGAGATATCCGTTTCGGCCATGTCGAGCGACTATTACCGCTTTCTCATTTCGTCGTTGATGGCCGATTACCAGAGCGAAAACCTGTTCTCCGAACCGGTTCGGGTGACGAGTAACGTGAAGAACGGGGCGGGTATTTTAGGCGCGTACAGCACCTCTAAATTCACCTACCGGTTTAAACTGCGATACCTGGACTCCGCTCACTTTTAAGCCCAGTTTAAATTCCAGCGTAGTTTTTTTATCGGGTAGTGAATCCTTTCTCACCGGATATGGTAAATACTATAACCGTCGCTTAAAATATTTTAACTCATTTTGCGGAGCGTATTCCACAAAAAGCATTACTTTTGTGGAGTACAATCCGCATTAGTTATGATACAGCGTACGTTAAAGCCAATAATCGAGGGTAAAATATCGACTGGAAAGGCAATTTTGGCTATAGGACCACGGCAAGTGGGAAAAACTACCCTAATCAAAGAACTGCTTTCCGGAAAAGATTATTTGTTTCTTGATGGCGATGACCCCACTACCCGCCAATTGCTTACCAATCCGAATACCGAACAGCTTAAAGACTTGATTAAAGACAAACCGATTGTTTTTTTGGATGAAGCCCAACGTGTAGAGAATATTGGCGTAACGTTGAAGATAATTGTCGATCAAATCAAGTCAACGCAACTATTCGTGAGTGGCTCTTCTTCTTTTGAAATTAGCAATTTGACCAGCGAACCGCTTACAGGTAGAAAATGGGAATACACGCTTTACCCCATATCATGGCGGGAATTCGAAAATTACACGGGCGTTCTCAAGGCTACACGGCAACTGCCACTTCGATTGGTGTACGGCATGTATCCCGAAATAATCTCGAACACGGGTAGCGAATTCGAGTTGCTAAAACAACTTACCGAAAGTTACCTGTACAAAGATGTTTTGGCTTACCGGGCCATCAGAAAGCCCGATGTCGTAAAAAAACTTTTGCAAGCATTGGCGCACCAGGTTGGTAGTGAAGTTAGTTTAAGGGAGTTGTCGAACTTGCTCAGTGTTGATGCAAAGACCGTCTCTTCATATATCCAAATTCTTGAACAAGCCTTTGTTATTTTCAGATTGGGTGCTTTTAACAGGAATTTACGCAACGAGATCAAGACCAATCAGAAGATTTATTTCTATGATAATGGCATATTGAATATGCTAAAAGGGAATCTGAATCCATTGGAAACACGAAATGACATTGGCTCGTTGTGGGAAAACTTTTTGATTAGCGAACGTGTCAAAAAAAACGATTACCAACAATCGTTGGCGCAAATATATTTTTGGCGAACTCGACAACAGCAGGAGATTGATTTCGTGGAAGAGGTAGGAGGTAACATCTTCGCTTACGAGTTTAAATGGAAGCCTACCGCGAGAGTAAAAATACCATCTTCTTTTATAGAGGCCTACAATGCTGATTTTAAGGTTGTCTCGAGTGGTAATTTCAGAGAGTTTATAGGATGAAGAGATGGGAACATGTTGTTCATCTGAATTTATGTTTATATTGTAATGTCAACGATTTTGCTCAATTGAAACAACATTTGAATTTACCCTTTTAACGGTAGCGCTAACGATGAAAGCGGAAACGGGAACCACGGAACGGTACACGGAGCAACGCTAACTACAGACTTTTTCTGTTTAGCTTAAACAAGAAAGCCAATACGGTATGGATGGATATGGAAGAGCATCTCTAAATAATGGGATGACAATTATTTCTAAGAATGGGGATAGAGAAGGTTTATATTGGAACATTAACAATGACGGCTCAAAAAACACGTGGTTTTGGTTTCGGTATAAAAAACAAAAACATTGCTAATGTGCCAGACTATAGTAATTCAACAAAAGCAAACTTTGCTTTTAATAATGATTGGGTACATTTTGTGGTTTCATATAATTCAACTACTGGATCTACTGACTTTTATTGTAACGGAAAATTAATTGAAAGTGCTGATGACGTTAATGCTGCAGTAAAAGATGTTCGTATTATTGAAGCAAATAATAGTGATGATGTTGAAGTTTAAGCATTATACAATGAATAGGCACGTAGTTGCCCTCCCATTTTGCCATAATACATGGCTATTTTCCATGAAATGGGGAATTTTTTCGAAAAATGAGTAGAATTTTTCTCAAAAATGATAAATGTAAAATATTTATTTTACATTTAGCGAGTTTTTTAATGTAGATTTTTTCGCAAACTATAACATAGTTTTTTCAGAGCCTTTACTATCAACTGGACCAACTTTAAAAAATAGATTAATCAACAAAGTATTAATGAGAAACGTAAATTTTAAATTTTGAAAAAATGAAAACAAATGAGAAAACTCTAAACGAAAAGCACTTAGAGCAAGCACGGGCAGAAAATCCTGCCGGGCTTTATACTCCACCTCAAGTGGAGGTTGTCAACATTGAACTGACCCATAACATCTTAACCGCAAGTCTAAACGATATGCCGGGAGAAGACTGGGATGACTACTTGTAAGCTTACTTATTATTAAAATGTAAAATCATTAAACCAATTACACACTAAAAATTAATGACCCTATGAAAAATAAACTATTAATTATTGCCGCACTCTTCACCCTTATTTTAATGGGCTGCGCAAAGGAAAATTTAGAAACAGAGGCTGAACTTAAAATGGTTACAGTGTCGGTTACCATGACTTCTCCCGAGGATGAGGCTACTACCCGTGTATCTCTTACGCCCGATGCACAAACGCCTCATGGCTTAATTCTTAAATGGGAGACAACCGATAAGCTAATGCTTTGCTTTGAATATAACGCCAATTATTACCATGTGGATGCCAATATTGACCCAAACAGCATAAGTGCCAATGGTAAATCGGCTAATTTTAATTTTACTATTCCTTATCAAATTCCCTCAGGTGCAACTTTCAACTTATATGTTGTTTATCAAAAAACAAATGGTATTGGTACGGATGGCGGTTATTTTCGACCCAACACGAAAATATATGATTTAGAAAAGACGGAAAAAGACTGTATCACATTAGATCAACTCAGTCCAACCAGTCAAAGGGGTATATTGCGACCTATGCTTTATTTCGAGAAAACAAATATTATCAATACAGACAATCCTGACATTGGTACAATCAACCTTATACACGCGGGGTGGATAATGGCGATACATTTTAAAAACATCACCGGCGATCAGATTGATTTACCGGAATTTATTGCGTTTGGCAAAGATGATCTTCCTTGGGTATTTAATGGAGATTGGTATTATGTTGGCACAACATCATTTGATTTTTCCAACCATACTTTCTCTTATAGTATTTCCTCTACCCAAGGCTGGCTATATTTAAATATAAACGAAGATAATAATAGCCCTTTATATGGGGACAAATTGGAAGCGGGGGCTTCTACTGTATTTTATCGTTGGGTAGCAAGCGGTACCAGTATTCCTGCATTGAATGGAGATATTTTGTTCTCTAATTGGGAGGGTGATATGAATAGCTCTATGCTCCCCGCTAGAACAATAAGCTATGGTAAAACTTACCATGTTTATACTACATGGGATGGAACTAACTTCAATCGTACTGCTCGGTATTAAAATGTAAATATTTGAGATACTTTTTGAAAACTCAATAAATAAAAGCGACTTACAGAACCTGTAAGTCGCTTTTATTGGTATGACGGGCATGTCATACATCTGTGGTGAAAGTCCACCCGGGGCGTAGTTGCCGACGAACCCCATAGCGACTTGCAAGTTTCGAGTGGTGACGCTCGGGAGAGAGGAAGCAATAGCGAACTCGTGGCTCGACGAACAGGAACCTGATACCAAGGCGTGTCAAGCGGACAAGTTGGGCAAAGACAACGAAGTTCCCAAAGGCAACCGTAACCTTGACGCGTAGATTAGGCGAGTAAACGATGAAAGATGTATGTCTTATCCCGTGAGGTCTCGGTAGTCCCCTCGTGGATAGTAACAACGAGTATCGAGAAGTCAGCAGAGGTCGAAGTAGCCGTTCTCGTGTAGTACATGGCGAAGGACCGAATAATTTGTAACGTCAATCAAGAATGTATGTTCCGATGAAGTTCGTTGACGAGTGGCACCGTTCCCGACGTACACGGGGGCGCCCACGTGGAGATAAGCACCATTCATCGGAAGCGGAAGTTAAGAGAGACGGGAGATGAAACTAATTGAAGAGATACTCGAGAAGTCCAACGTCCGCGCCGCTGTTAACCGGGTTGTCTCCAACAAAGGGGCAGCCGGTATAGACGGCATGGAAGTAGATGCCCTTCGTGACTACATGAACACGAACTGGGAGAGTATCAAGGAGTCTATCCTCTTGAGGAAGTACAAGCCGGCTCCAGTACGACGAGTGGAGATACCCAAGGGCGGCGGCGGAGTCCGTCAACTGGGTATTCCCACGGTGTTAGACCGGGTTCTCCAACAATCTATCGCTCAAGTCTTGACCCCCGTATTCGAGGCCGAGTTTCAAGAGCATAGTTACGGTTTTCGCCCCGGCAGGAGCTGTGAGCAAGCCGTGCTACAACTCTTGTCTTACCTTAATGACGGGTATGAATGGATTGTAGACATTGACTTGGAGAAGTTCTTCGCTAACGTTCCACGGGATAAGTTAATGAGCTACGTGGGTCGAGTTATCCACGACCCCGACACGGAAAGCCTAATACGCAAGTACCTGAAATCGGGCGTGATGGATAATGGGCTACACGAAGCCACGGAGGTTGGTACCCCCCACGGAGGTAACCTCTCTCCACTCCTGAGTAACATCATGCTGAACGAACTCGATAAAGAGCTGGTTCGTCGTGGTCATCGCTACGTTCGTTACGCTGATGACTGCGTGATAGCCGTTGGCAGCGAAGCCAGTGCCAAACGAGTAATGGCTTCCATTGTTCAGTGGATAGAGCGAACACTCGGGCTCAAGGTTAACGCTACCAAGAGCCGTGTTTGCCGCCCCACGAAGCTGAAATACCTTGGTTTCGGATTTTACAAATCCCCCAAGACAGGCCAGTGGACAGCCCGCCCACACGAAAGCTCTATTGCCGAGTTCACCCGCGAGCTGAAGCGACTGTGTAAACGGTCTTGGAGTATACCCATGGACGTTCGTATCCGACTTCTCAATAGCACCATTCGTGGATGGATAAACTACTTTTCAATCGGGGCGATGAAAGTCAAGATGGAGAAGATAGACGCCCATTTGCGCGCTATGCTAAGGAAAGTGATATGGAAGCAGTGGAAGACTCCCGGGAAGAGAGCGTGGGGACTTCGGAAGTTGGGGATTAACGATGACTTGGCCAAGCTAACCTCCTCCTGTGGCAACCGTTACGAGTGGGTTGTCAGGCGTACCTGCGTCGTGAGAGCCATATCCAAAGATGTTCTTACACGCAGAGGCCTAGTCAGTTGTTTAGACTACTACGAGATTAGACACTCTTTGAAAGCGAATTAAACCGCCGTATGCCGAACGGCACGTACGGTGGTGTGAGAGGAAAGGAAACGAGTAGGTTAGAAAACCCTCGTTTCCCGACCTACTCGATGGTATGACTTTTCCCGCGACGTCTCGATAGTCCCTTGGTGGATAGTAACAACGTGGATAAACTACTTTTCAATCGGGGCGATGAAAGCCAAAAACGACTTGGCTCGGCTAACCTCCTACTGTGGCAATCGCCACGAGTAGGTTGTTAGACGCACCTGCGTTGCGAGAGCTATACCAAGGATATTCTTACACGTGGAGGCTTAGTCAGTTGTTAGACTACTACGAGATTAGACACTCTATGAAAACAAGTTAAACCGCCGTATGCCGAACGGCACGTACGGTGGTGTGAGAGGGAAGGAGACGAGTAGGTCATAAAACCCTCGTTTCCCGACTTACTTGATCTGGTGTAGAAAACGGATTATGCCGATACCGAAAAATAGCGTAAATTTGTAGATGATAATTGATGGTCGTCTAGATAATGAAGAAGTATGATGCGAACCTGCCCCCTTTGTGGAAAGAGTAAGCCCGTGGAAGCCCTATTTTGCGAGGAGTGTACCCATCGGATGCATGCCGATTACGAGGTAAGGCTTCCAACGACTTCCACTCAGGGTGAAAGGGAAATAGATCAAGAACAAGAACTATATCAAAAGCAAGAACGAGGGTCAGCTCAACAGATAGATCAAGAGCAGGAACTATATCGAAGTCAAGAACCAGAGCTAGAAACAAAACTGGAACCGGAATCGGAAACAGCGAGAGAATTAGAAGTAGGGCAATATCAAGAAAAGGTAAAGAAACAGGTGAGGAGCAAGTGGTTGAGTGGGCCCGTGTTGATTTTGCTTGCCCTGCTTCTTCTGGTCGGGAGCTACGCGGTGTTCAACAAGACCGTACGGAAGGGGAACCTTGAACGGAGGGGATGGGATACGGCCTTGAATATGAATAGCGTGGAGGGGTACCTCGACTACATGGCAACTTTTCCCAGCGGGGCTCACTTTGATGAAGCGCATGAGGCTCTACGAAAGCTGAAGTCGGAAGAGGCGATGCAGTGGGAGCGGCTGAAAACGTCAAGTAACACGGCGGAGCTGCGTGATTTCCTAAGTCAGCATCCCGATATCCCGTTTGCCCCGTTGGTGGAGAAACGCCTGGATTCGCTGAGCTGGGCCGGGGCGGCCAGGGCCAATACACCCGAGGCCTACTCCGAGTACATCCACCTCTCACAACAGGGGCAATTGAGGGGGGATTACGTTAACGAGGCGCGTCAAAAACTTAAGGAGCTGTTGTCCAACCTTGTGGAATCGGTTATTACGGATAGCATTCCTGGATAACCCATCAGCCTGCAGGATTATCTTTTTGTAGTGGATACCGGGGATACTGTTTCCTAATAAACCAAACAGGCTCTTGTTTGTTTAGAAAGTAGGTTATGCGATTTCAACTCACGTCTGACTTTAAACCGACCGGTGATCAGCCCGAAGCTATCGCGGCACTCGTGGAGGGGCTTCAACAGAAGGTGCCCTACCAAACTTTGCTGGGAGTCACGGGATCGGGGAAAACGTTCACGATCGCTAACGTGATCGCTCAACTGAACAAGCCCACGTTGGTGTTGAGCCATAATAAGACACTGGCCGCGCAACTGTACAGTGAGTTTAAGGGTTTCTTTCCGAACAACGCGGTGGAGTACTTCGTCTCTTACTACGATTACTACCAACCGGAAGCCTACATACCTACCACCGACACTTATATTGAAAAGGATCTGGCGATTAATGACGAGATCGAGAAGCTCAGGCTTGCCACCACCTCGTCACTCCTTTCGGGAAGGAACGACGTGATCGTGGTCTCCTCTGTCTCCTGCCTCTACGGCATTGGTAACCCGGAGGACTTTAACAAGACCATCATCGAGGTGAGCGAGGGTCAGACCATGGAGCGGGATCGCTTCCTGCGGTTGCTGGTCGATAGCCTCTACTCACGCGATGAAACCGCCGAGTTCAACCGCGGCAACTTCCGGGTTAAGGGGGATACCGTGGAGCTGTTCTTGGCCTATCATGACTATATCATACGGGTCATCTTCTGGGGCGATGAGATCGAGTCGATCGAGTCGGTCGACCCCCTGACGGGTCTCACCATCGAGCGGCTGACCTCCTACCGGATTTTTCCGGCTAACCTGTTCGTGACGACCCGCGAGCGTATCAACCGGGCGGTGGATGAGATACTGGTCGACCTGGGAAAGCAGGTGGAGTTCTTTCGCTCCATCGACAAGCCCCTGGAGGCGAAAAGGCTATACGAGCGGGTTACCTACGATGTGGAGATGATCAAGGAGATCGGCTACTGCTCGGGGATAGAGAACTATTCCCGCTATTTCGACGGACGGGCACCGGGTACCCGTCCCTTCTGCCTGCTCGATTTTTTCCCGGACGACTACCTGACGGTGATCGATGAGAGCCACGTGACGGTGCCCCAGATACGGGCCATGTACGGGGGCGACCACTCCCGGAAGTTGAACCTGGTAGAGTACGGGTTCCGGCTACCGGCCGCGATCGATAACCGCCCCCTTACCTTTGACGAGTTCGAGTCGCTTACCCCGGAAATCATCTTCGTGAGCGCGACACCGGCCGATTACGAGCTGGAGAAGTCGGAGGGGATCGTGGTGGACCAGTTGGTGCGTCCCACGGGCCTGCTTGATCCGCCCATCGACGTGCGCCCGAGCCTTAACCAGATAGACGACCTGATGGAGGAGATCCAGCAGCGGGTGGAGAGGAGCGAGCGGGTGTTGGTTACCACCCTCACCAAGCGGATGGCCGAAGAGCTGACCGACTACCTGGCGAGTAACGGTGTTCGGTGCAACTACATCCACTCCGACGTGGAGACGTTGGACCGGGTGAAGATCATGGATGACCTTCGCCAAGGGGTGTTCGACGTACTGATAGGGGTGAACCTGCTGAGGGAGGGTTTGGATTTGCCCGAGGTGTCGCTGGTGGCCGTGCTGGATGCCGATAAAGAGGGTTTCCTGCGTTCTCATCGCTCCCTCACGCAGACCGCCGGTCGAGCGGCTCGCAACGTGAATGGAAAGGTGATCTTTTATGCTGACAAGGTGACCGATAGTATGAGGATGACAATTGATGAAACCAACCGTCGGCGCGATAAACAGATGCGCTACAACGAAAAGCACGGTATCACGCCCATGCAAATTAAGAAGGGCCGCTCCTCAGCCCTGTCGAGGGAGTACACTTCGACCATGGAGGCAAGGGCGTACGTGGAACCGGATTACAGCACGCTAGTCGCCGAGCCGGTAGTGGAGTACACCTCTACAGACGAATTGCGGAAGCGCGTAGAGCAAACCCGCAAGGCGATGCACGCGGCCGCGAAAAAACTGGAATTCCTGGAGGCCGCGCAGTTGCGTGACCACTTGATCCTGCTTGAAGACAGGCTAAAAGAGTCACGTCGGTCAAATGCTAAATAAAACAACAATCAATATCAAATTTTAAAAATCGTATGAAATCAGACATTCAAATTGCTAGGGAAACGCCATTGAAGCCCATTACAGAAGTGGCAGGGAGTATCGGAATGAACCGGGAAGAAGTCATCAGCTATGGAAAGCATATGGCGAAAATACCCATTGGCCTTATACGGGAGGAGCAGGTGAGTACAAGCAACCTGATCTTGGTAACCGCGATCACGGCGACCAAGGCGGGAATCGGAAAGACCACCGTCTCTATCGGCCTATCGCAGGGTTTGAACAAGATCGGAAAAAAGGCGATCGTCGTACTGCGTGAGCCGTCGCTGGGACCAGTTTTTGGGATGAAAGGCGGGGCCGCCGGTGGCGGGTACGCGCAGGTGCTGCCGATGGAGAACATCAACCTTCATTTTACTGGCGACTTTCACGCGGTTACCACGGCGCACAACACCATCTCCGCGATGCTCGATAACTACATCTTCCGTGTAAGGGGTACGGAAGATGCCATCAAGGAGGTGCTTTGGAAGCGGGTTTTGGACGTGAACGACCGTAGCTTGCGCTACATCGTAACGGGGTTGGGAGCCGGTAATGGTATTCCCCAGGAGGCGGGGTTCGATATCACAGCTGCCTCGGAGCTGATGGCCATCCTCTGTTTAGCGACGGATTTGGAGGACCTTCGCCGACGGATCGATAACATCCTGCTGGGTTACCGTGTAAGCGGTGAGCCTTTCACCGTTAAGGATTTGGGGGTGGGAGGGGCCATCACCGTCCTGATGAAGGATGCCCTTAATCCCAACCTGGTGCAAACTACCGAGAATACACCCGCGTTCGTGCACGGGGGACCCTTCGCCAATATTGCTCACGGCTGCAACTCGTTACTGGCCACCAAGATGGCGATGTCATATAGCGATTACGTGATTACCGAGGCTGGCTTCGGTGCGGACCTGGGCGCAGAGAAGTTCTTCAACATCAAGTGCCGGAAGAGCGGACTGCGTCCCAAGTTGACGGTAATCGTGGCGACCGTCCAGGGGCTGAAGATGCACGGTGGTACCCCCGAGAAAGAGATCAAGGCACCCGATATGGATGGGCTGAAAAAGGGATTAGAGAACCTGGGTAAGCACCTCGACAACCTGGCCGGATTCGGGCAGACGGTGGTCGTGGCATTTAACAAGTATGCACACGATACCACGTCAGAGATCGAGGTCGTCCGCCAGTTCTGCGAACGACGAGGTGTACCCTTCTCGGTGAACGAGGCCTTCGCGAAAGGGGGCGAGGGGGCTGTCGAGCTGGCTCAAGCCGTGGTCGATGCCATCGAGAACAGGCCATCTCCCGATTTGCGGTTCACCTACGACGATGACGAGGATATCGAGACCAAGATCAACAAGGTGGCCACCAGTATCTACGGCGCCAAGGAAGTGGTGTTGAGTAGTCAAGCGCGAAGAAAGTTGAAGCGTATCGAGGGGACGCCACTGGCTAAGCTGCCGGTCTGCATTGCCAAGACGCAGTTCTCCTTCTCCGCCGATCCCAACTGGTACGGGGTGGCGAAAGATTTTCAATTTGTAATCAATGACTTGGTTATCAACCAGGGATCGGAGTTTATCGTGGCCATCGCCGGGCAGATGATGCGCATGCCGGGACTTTCAGCGGACCCGCAAGCGAAACGCATCGATATCGTTAACGGTGAAGTTGAAGGGTTAAGCTAATACTTACTCGTTACAGGCTATCCCCAAAATCCTCCCTGAATTTTTCGAGTAGTTTCTGTGGCCAATCGCTCACCGGTTCCAGGCCACCCATAAAGGAGCGAAACATCGGTGGTTCTTCCACGAAGCGTAGACCGCCAATCAGTTCACGGTTCTCGTACAGCCACGTCACGCGGTCAATCACGTACTTGATCTGCGATAAGGTGAACACGCGGCGCGGGACGGCGAGTCGCACCAACTCCATATCGGCGTAGGTTTCGTTGCCGTGCTCGTCTCGTTGGTTCGACATGGTTCCCCTTTCCATGCCCCGAATGCTTGAAACCAGGAAGAGCGCGGCGGCGAGGGCAGCGGCCGGGTACTCTTTTTGCGGGATGTGCTTGCAAATCTCCATCGCGTTCAGGTGTGCCCCTAACACTCCAGGTGGCTTCACCATGGGTACCCCGTTCGCGTCCAGGGCATTCACCAGGTAAGCGATAAAGTTGAGGCTCTGGCTAATCATCGTTTCGTCGAGCGTCTCGTAGAGACCCACCGCCATCGACTCGAGCTCGCGCACGGATATACCCCCGTAAGTAAGGAAACCTTCAAACAGGGGGATCAATGGGCTCAGATCCTTGTATATATCGGTGCTGTTCGTACAGATGCCACCTCCCTTGGAGGAACTCAGCTTGCGGGCGGAGAAGTAGACGATATCTGCCAAGCCCGTCATGGTTTGTATTACTTCGCCCATCGTGCTCTCTTTGAACTCCTCTTCCCGTTGAATGACCAGGTAGGCGTTTTCGCCCAGGAGGCTCGCGTCTAACACCAAGCGGATGTTGTACTTGTCGGCAATAGCCCGAACATCCCGCAGGTTTTGGATGGAGAACGGCTGTCCCCCGATCAAGTTGGTAGAAGCCTCCATCCGGATGTAGGGAATGTTCTTCGCCCCGTTGATCTGGATGACCTCCTCCAGCTTCTCGATATTCATGTTACCCTTGAACGGGTGCGTGGAATCGATCACGTACGCTTCATCGTACAACAGCTCCACGATCTTGCCTCCTTGTTGCTTTATATGCGCCATTAAAGTGGAAAAGCGGTAGTTCATCGGCACTAGGTTCCCCTTTTTCACATACGCGTGCGAAAGGATATTCTCGGCGGCGCGTCCCTGGTGTACGGGTAGGTAATACCTCTTTCCCAGTACATCTTCCACCGCTTGCTTCAGGCGAAAGAAGCTTTGCGAACCGGCGTAGGCGTCGTCAGCCTGCATTATAGCTGCCAACTGATTGTCGCTCACCGCGTTTGTTCCACTATCGGTGAGCATGTCAATGAACACGTCCTTGGTGGTTAGCCGGTACGTGTTGAACTTGCCCTCTTGCAAAGCCTCTAACCTTCTCTCGATAGGAACCAACTGGGTCTTTTGTACCACCCTTACCTTATGTAGTTCTAACGGGATTTGTTCTCCACTATAAAACTTAATCTCGTTCATGAGTTTTCGTACGCTTGTATCTTATTGTTAATAGTTTCCCTTTCTTAGCGGATATTTGTCGTCATTATCGGCCAACAACCGCGAAATGGAAAGGCAAAGGTATAATAAATATCTTAAAAAGCGAAGCGCCGCTGATCCGCAAGCGAAGCATATCGATTTTATTCCACCCACATCAAGTCACTCATAATGCCGTCTGAGATGAAAAGCCCTTCGCGGGTCAGCTTTAGTGCTCCCTTTTTGATTATGAGCAGGTTTCGATCGATATGTTTCTGGGCGCTTTCGAGGCAGTAGCAGTGCAGCTCCTCACCAAAACGGCGTTTGAGTTTCGGTAAGTTCACTCCCCACGCGGTGCGCAGCCCGGTGAGGATAAATTCGTTGTACCGCTCCGTCTGGCTTAGTCGCTCCATGTCCCGGTACGGTTCACCGGATGTCACGCCGCGGATGTATTGGGTGATGGAGGCAATGTTCCACGAACGGCTGTCACCATCGAACGAGTGCGCGGAGGGGCCCAGTCCCAGGTACTTCTCGCCCTTCCAGTAGGCGGAGTTGTGCTGGGAGAAGAAACCCTTTTTCCCGAATGCCGATACCTCGTAGTGAATAAAGCCATGTTGGGTCATCCAGTCGACCAGCATCGCAAACATGGCGGTGCTGGTCTCTTCGTCCACCGACGTTACCTTGCCCGCTTGTAACAGCGCATGCATCGGGGTCTTTTCTTCGTAGATCAGGTGGTAAGCCGACAGGTGCGGTACCTGCAGCTCGGTCGCCTGGTTCAGATTTTTTTGCCACACCTCCTCGGTTTGCCCCGGGAGACCGTACATCAGATCAATGCTGATGTTATGAAACCCCTGTTCTTGAGCGCATTTCACGGCATGGGTGGCCTCTTGAGCAGTGTGACGGCGGCTTAGGAGTCGAAGCTCCTTGTCGTTGAAGCTCTGCACACCAAGGCTGAGGCGGTTTACCGGTTGTTGTGTAAGAAGCGTGAGGTATCTTTCCGTTAGGTCATCGGGATTGGCCTCAACGGTCACCTCGGCAGTGGGCTCAATGGGATAGCAGCGGTAGAGCGTCTCGAAGATGGTATTGAAGTGCTTCGCATGGAGGCGCGACGGGGTACCCCCACCAAAGTATATGGTTTTCACCGGCTCGTCTACCTCGTCCCTTCTTGACTCCGCTTCCAAACAGAGGGTATCAATGAAGGTATCCACCTTTGTTTCATCTGTGGTGGAGAAGAAGTCGCAGTAGGTGCAACGGTTTTTACAAAATGGGATATGGATGTAGAGGCCCGCCACAGGTGACTTTATTGCTTATCCAATATTTCCCTCACGAGCAACGGTTCGTCGGTGGTGATGTAATCCACCTTCATGTCGATCATCTTTTGGATATCTTCCGGGCGGTTCACGGTCCACACGTTCACTTTCTGCCCCAGCTCGTGCGCTTCTTTCACCCATGTGGGGTTATTGAGGAAGACGTTGAAGTGGTAATCAGGTCCGCTTGCCTTCATCGTGGAAAGGGCCTTGGGTGGCAGTTCACCGTTTAGATAGTAGACCGGTGCGTTGGGTGTGATCTTTCTCGTTTGCTGAACGAGGTAGAGGGAAAAGGAGATATACTCTACCTTGTCGGTCAACCCTTTCACGTTAACCATATCCACCACTTTTGCAGCGAGCTCATCTTCTTGCTCCTTAGTACGATGGGGTTTGAACTCGATGATGAGTTTCGTGTGGGTGCACCGGGCAAGGGCGTTGAGGTACTCTTCCACGGTGGGCAGCGGTTCACCGTTAGCCAGTATTACTTTCCGCAAGGTTGCGTAGGGAGTATCCTGCACGATTAGTTTCTCGCCGTCGAGGGTCACGTCAGCGTCGTGGTTCACTACCGGTATGCCATCTGACGATAGCCAGATGTCCACTTCCGAACCATACGCTTTTATCGAGTCGGCTTTCATTAACGCATCGATGGAGTTTTGCGCTGATCCATCGATTTTCCAGTAACCGCGGTGCGCGATGATCTCTTGCGACTGTACCGCGGTACTTACAAGAAGAAAGCAGAGACCAAACAAGATGTGTCCCCGTGACGGTGCAGCAATGCCTTTGCCCAGAAGGCGGAAGGGGTTATGTGGTAGCATGCGAATAGTTTGTTTATGGTTACTGAACCTTGTTACAGGGTTACAGGCTATCCCCGAAATCTTCCCTGAACTTCTTGAGTAGCTTCTGTGGCCAGTCGCTCACAGGTTCCATGCCGCCCATGAAGAAACGCAACACCGGTGGTTCGTCCACGAAGCGCAGCCCGCCAATCAGCTCGCGGTTCTCGTACAGCCAAGTCACGCGGTCAATCACGTACTTGATCTGCGACAAGGTGAACACGCGACGCGGGACGGCCAGTCGCACCAACTCCATATCGGCGTAGGTTTCGTTGCCATACTCGTCTCGTTGGTTCGACATGGTGCCCCGTTCCATGCCTCGGATTCCCGAAACCAAGAAGAGCGCGGCTGCAAGGGCAGCGGCCGGGTATTCTTTTTGCGGGATGTGTTTGCAAATCTCCATCGCGTTCACGTGTGCTCCCAGTACTCCTGGTGGTTTCACCATGGATACCCCGTTCGCGTCTAGGGCGTTCACGAGGTAGGCAATAAAACTGGGGCTTTGGCCAATCATCGTCTCGTCTAGCGTTTCGTAAAGACCCACCGCCATCGACTCTATTTCGCGCACGGAGATACCCCCGTAGGTCAGGAACCCTTCAAACAGGGGAATCAATGGACTCAGCTCCTTGTATATATCGGTGCAGTTTGTACAGATGCCGCCCCCGCGGGAGGAACTCAGCTTGCGAGCTGAGAAGTAGACGATATCGGATAAGCCTGTCATGATTTGTATTACTTCGCCCATCGTGCTCTCTTTGAACTCCTCCTCTCGTTGAATGACCAGGTAGGCGTTTTCGCCTAGGAGGCTCGCGTCTAACACCAAGCGGATGTTGTACTTGTCGGCAATAGCCCGTACATCCCGAAAGTTTTGGATGGAGAACGGTTGACCTCCAATCAGGTTGGTGGAAGCCTCCATCCGGATGTAGGGAATGTTCTTCGCCCCGTTGATCTGGATAACTTCCTCCAGCTTTTCGATATTCATATTCCCCTTGAACGGGTGCGTGGAATCGATCACGTACGCCTCATTGTACAACAGCTCCACGATTTTACCACCGTATTGCGTTATATGCGCTAATGAAGTGGTGAAATGGTAGTTCATTGGCACCAGGCTTCCCTTTTTCACGTACGCGTGCGAAATGATATTCTCCGCGGCACGTCCCTGGTGCACGGGTAGGTAATACTTTTTTCCCAACACATCTTCCACCGCTTGCTTCAGGCGAAAGAAGCTTTGCGAACCGGCGTAGGCATCGTCGGCCTGCATCATGGCTGCCAACTGCTTGTCGCTCATCGCGTTTGTTCCGCTATCGGTGAGCATGTCAAGGAAAACGTCCTTGGTGGTTAGTCGGAACGTGTTGAACCCGGCCTCATGCAAAGCCTCTAACCTTCTCTCGATAGGAACCAGGTGGATCTTCTGTACCACCCTTGCCTTGTGTAGCTCTAACGGGATATTTTCCCCGCTGTAAAATTTAATCTCGTTCATGAGTTCTCGTACGCTTGTATCTTATTGTTAATAGTTTCCCTTTCTTAGCGGATATTTGTTACCATTATCTGCTAACAACCGCGAAATGGGAATGCAAAGGTATAATAAATATCCTAAAAAGCGAAGTGGTTTACCAAAAGTTGATGTTTTGTAGAGTCAAGTAGCAAGTGCAATATTATAAAAACTGTTTGTAAAACTCAACCTTCGGGGTACTAAAGTTCAATTTTTCCCTCGGCCTGTTGTTTAACTTGTACTGTATTTGCTTGACCTGTTCATCCGAGTAATCCTTGAAGGAAGCCCCTTTCGGTATGAATTGGCGGATCAACTTGTTGGCGTTCTCTATCGCCCCCTTTTGCCACGCGGAGTACGGGTCGGTGAAGTAGACCTTCACCCCTAACTTCTCGGTTATCAGCTCGTGCGCGGCGAACTCGGACCCGTTGTCCGTGGTGATGGTTTTCAGCTTGTCTTTATACGGTAACAGCATGGCCACCACCTTCTCGGCCACGTGCCTCGAGCTTCGGCCCTCGGGCAACTTGCTGATCATCGAGAAGTTGGTTTTCCTCTCGGTTATCGTCAGCATGGCTTCCTTTTGTCCCTTCCCCACGATCGTGTCCATCTCGAAATCACCGAACCGGCTCCCGTCTGCCTCATTGGGCCTTTCCCTTATGCTGGTCCGGTTGGGGATGTTCGTGGGCGTCCCGACGGGTCTTTTACGATGCTTCATGCGATGGCGGCAGTAAGTGTAAAGGTTCCCACCGGCCTTCTTGTCCTCCCTGATCCACCTGTAGATGGTCTCGTGAGACAAGGCTATCCCCTTGTGTTTAAGAAGCCAGCCGCTGATCTGCTTGGGAGACCAGTGATTTCCTGTGAGCAGCTTGATCGCTTTCCTCTTGACCCACCCCGGGGTGGACCTGTTGCCCGGCAAACGCTCTTTACGTTCACCCGCCATCTCTTGAGCCAATCGCCAGGAGTAGCCTCCCCGCTTGTTTCGATTGCGCTTCAACTCCCTGGAAACCGTGGACGCGCTCACCCCTATTGACCTGGCGATCTCGCTTTGGCTCAACTCGTTTTCTAATCCCAAGAAAATAGCATACCTTTGTTCTGAAGTTAACTGTTTGTAATTTTTTTTCATAAGCAACATGATAGTTAATTTCGGGGAGACTTCGGTCTCCCTTTTCGTTTTTTAACTCTTTTCATGTTGCTACTTGACACTCTCCGGGGGCTTCGCGCCCCCGGCCGTTTGGCAAACCCCCGCGGTGTTTTTCATGATTGTTTTTGACTACAAATATTCCAAAACAAAACACCCGGGCGTTGCACTTCTAAGTTGAACTTAGGTTTTACCGCACATTTTTAGTACTTGAATCTACGATTGGCATTGGCGCAGTCGTGGTCTCCAGTTCCAATAACATCCGGTTACCCACATGATCCCTAACGATAGGTTTCAACAGGAGTAAAGGGTGGTCGGTTACGTTCACGTCTGTTCAAGGCTACCCGACATGAACCATAACGATCTGTTTAACCTTATTACGCTTTGGTGGTGACTACCGAAGTGGAAAAGAAATAATTGACGAAGATGGACCGTTTTCAGTGGAAAAGTCCTATATTTGTAAAAACAAATCTCTATTGACTAACTTTTAATAAAACAAATCTATGGACAAACCCTATGTGATAGGTATTGATGTGGGCGGAACGAATACGGTGGCTGGCATCGTGGATATGAGAGGACGGATTCTTTTAAGCGGGAGCATAAAGACTGCCACACATTCGGATGTAGAAGATTACTTGGACGAACTCACGACCTTGCTTAAGGAGCTAATTGGAAAAACGACCACCAAGGATCAAATCAAGGGAATTGGCGCGGGAACGCCCAATGGGAACTACTTTACCGGGAGCATTGAGTTTGCTCCCAACTTACCTTGGAAAGGGGTCATCCCGTTCGCTCAAATGCTCGAGGATCGGGTAGGTATTCCGGTGACCATTACCAACGATGCCAACGCTGCGGCAATCGGGGAGATGACCTATGGGGCGGCACGCGGTATGAAGGACTTTATCGTGATTACCTTGGGAACAGGTGTTGGAAGTGGTATAGTAATTAACGGGAAGCTGGTGTATGGGCATGACGGTTTTGCCGGTGAGCTTGGGCACGTGATCATGCGTCGGAACAATGGCAGGCTGTGCGGGTGTGGAAGAAATGGTTGCCTTGAAGCATACGCTTCCGCAACGGGTATGGCACGCACCGCACGAGAGTACTTGGAGATGCAACCTACCGTGCAAACCAGGTTGCGTGATATTCCCGCCGAGGATATCACCTCCAAAGATGTCTTTGATGCCGCGATGGCCGGGGATGAAATGGCCAAGGAGATATTCAAGTTTACTGGCGAGATGTTGGGCGAGGCATTTGCCGACTTCGTGGCGTTTTCCCGTCCCGAGGCGATCATCTTATTCGGTGGGTTATCCAAGGCTGGTGACCTCATCATGAATCCTATCCGAGAAAGTATGGAGAAGAACTTGCTGACCATCTTCAAGAACAAGATCAAGCTGATGTTTTCCAGCTTGAAAGAGAGCGATGCGGCCGTGTTGGGTGCGAGCGCATTGGGGTGGGAAGCCAGATAAAGCCTGTCCAGGTAAGTAAGCTAAGCATAATAATGCCTAGTAACGCTACAAGAATGGCGCTTAAAGAGGTTAGGGGGTGTTGCATTGTGCAGCACCCTCTCTTTTGATTCTTTCTATTCAAAAGAGGTGATTGACTGGAACAAGGAAACAGAGAAATCGAAAGTGTAACCAAATTGTAACATAATCTTCATTTTAACTTAACCGGAAAAGTTAATTCGTCCCACCTTCTTTTCATACTTTTGCATCGGATAGTTAATAACACTATTTTTTCATTCTCTCATTTAAGTGGCAAACACTCTCTTTTACCCAATGCCACGTGGTTCAGCCTGCAAGTGATTGTAGGCTGTTGTTTTTGTGCGTGGTAAACATTCTGCCTAATTTTTCACCCTTCAAGGCAGATTCCAAAAGCTAACCTGTATTGAAGGCGAAAGTGAAACGATTTATGAAAACAAATGGGTTAATTCACTAAAATGAGCGATAGATTTTATACCTTTGTATTCATTTTATACAGTAGTAATGTCAAAAAGGCAGGAAATGTCACGAAAAATTCAGACAGCCCTCGTCTCAGTGTACCACAAAGAGGGATTGGAGGAGATACTTAAAGAACTTGATCGTTCACGTGTAATGTTTGTTTCCACGGGGGGAACCCGCGACTTTATCCAGTCGCTCGGGTACGAGTGCAAGGCGGTAGAAGAGTTGAGCGGTTATCCCTCCATACTGGGGGGGAGGGTTAAAACGTTGCACCCGAGGGTGTTCGGGGGTATCCTTTACCGGCGCGATAACGAGGCCGATAGGAAACAGGTCAAGTCGTATGATATTCCCTCCATTGATCTCGTGATCGTGGACCTATACCCGTTTGAGGAGACGGTGGCCGTGGGGGGTAGCGATGCGGAAATCATCGAGAAGATCGATATTGGTGGGATCTCCCTTATCCGGGCTGCTGCTAAAAACTATAAGGATGTGTTGGTGGTCGGCTCGAAAAATCAATACGGGCTGCTACTTACCCTCCTGAAGGAGAAGGGTGGCGAGTCCACTCTGGATGACCGTCGCCACTTCGCGAAAGAGGCCTTCAAGGTGTCATCGGGTTACGATGCCGCGATTTTCCGCTACTTTGATGGTGAAGAGGAATCAGCGTGGCGCATTGCCTTGGATAAGTGCAAGCCGCTTCGCTACGGTGAGAATCCTCACCAAAAGGGGGTGTTCTATGGTGATTTCGATATCCTGTTCGAGCAACTCCACGGGAAAGAGATCTCCTACAATAACCTGCTGGATATCGACGCGGCCGTTTCATTAATAGGCGATGTGAAGGAGACGGCGCTCGCGATACTCAAACACAATAACGCCTGCGGTATGGCGTGCCGACCTACCGTGAAGGAGGCGTGGGATGCGGCCTTGGCTGCCGACCCGGTATCGGCTTTCGGTGGGATCGTGATCGCCAATCGACCCGTGGACAGGTTAGCCGCTGAGGCAATCAACGAGATATTTTTCGAGGTGATCATTGCCCCGGGGTATGATAAGGAGGCGCTGGATATTTTGCTGCAAAAGAAAAATCGTATAATTTTGATACAGAAACCGGTGGAGAACGCTCTTTCGCGTAAGCAGTATCGTTCCGTGCTGAACGGTGCGCTGGTACAAGATGTGAATGAAAGCGTGCAGGTTGCAAGCGATCTTAAGGTGGTAACCGATAGGAAGCCGTCCGACCGGGAGGTAGAGGATTTGCTGTTTGCCAATACCTTGGTGAAGCATACCAAGTCGAACGCCATCGTGCTGGCAAAAGATAAACAGCTGATCGCGAGCGGTACCGGGCAAACCTCGCGGGTGGATGCGTTGAAACAGGCTATCGAGAAGGCGAAAGCCTTTGGCCTTAACCTAAACGGGGCGGTTATGGCGAGCGATGCGTTTTTCCCTTTCCCGGATTGCGTGGAAATCGCGAACCAGGCTGGTATCACGGCCGTCGTACATCCTGGCGGCTCCATCCGCGATGCGGAATCGGTGGAGTTCTGCAACCGGAACGGCTTGTCGATGGTGACCACCGGTATCCGCCACTTTAAACATTAATAAAAAACAGACAGACACACTAATTATGGGCTTATTTTCATTTACGCAGGAACTGGCCATGGACCTTGGAACTGCCAATTCCGTCATCGTTAACAATGCGGGTAGGATCATGCTTGACGAACCTTCTATCGTTGCGCTGGACCACAAAACCGACAAGATGATCGCCTTGGGGGAGAAAGCAAGGCAGATGCACGGTAAGACGCATGAGAACATCCGAACGGTAAGGCCGTTGAGGGATGGGGTAATAGCGGATTTCGACGCGGCGGAGCAGATGATTCGGGGCATGATCAAGATGGCCAATAAAAATAAAAGGGGTTTCTTCGCACCTACCTTGAGGGTGGTCATCTGCATCCCCTCGGGAAGCACGGAGGTAGAGATTCGTGCAGTACGCGACTCTGCGGAGCACGCCGGGGGTAGGGACGTGTTTTTGATCTTCGAACCCATGGCGGCCGCCTTGGGAATCGGGCTAGACGTGGAGGCGCCGGAGGGGAACATGATCGTGGATATAGGCGGAGGGACCACGGAGATTGCCGTGATCTCGCTCGGGGGAATCGTTTCCAATAAATCGATCAAGATCGCGGGCGATGACTTCACGGAAGATATTCAGGACTACATGGGCCGTCAGCACAATATAAAGGTGGGCGACCGAACTGCCGAGCAGATCAAGATTAACGTGGGGTCGGTGTTAACGGAGCTGGATGATCCACCCGAGGATTTCGTGGTGCACGGCCCTAATCGTATGACCTCGTTACCTATGGATGTGCCGGTTTCTTACCAGGAGATCGCGCACTGCATTGAGAAGTCGGTCACCAAGGTCGACTCGGCGGTACTGAGCGCCCTGGAGCAGACGCCACCCGAGCTATACGCCGATATCGTGCGCAACGGCATCCACCTCACCGGGGGTGGTGCACTGCTGCGCGGACTCGATAAAAGGTTGACCGAGAAGATCGGTATCCCGTTCAAGGTGGTGGACGACCCTCTACACATGGTGGCGAAAGGTACCAGCATCGCGTTGCGGAACATCGAGCGTTTCGCGTTCCTGATGAGATGATTTTGTGGTGTAGGGCGTGAGAAAGGCGACTTAGGAGACCACGTATGCGAAACCTTTTGAATTTCATTATTCGAAACAGTCACTGGCTGGTTGCGATTCTGCTGATCGCGTTCAGCTTCTACCTTGTTTTCTCGTATAACTCTTACCAACGAAGCGTCTTCCTCTCCTCTGCCAACAGGGTCGTCGGATGGTGTTACACGGCCACTAGTAACGTCACCTCTTTCTTTCACCTGAAGGGAGATAACCGGCAACTGCTGGAACGTGCTGCACAGTTGGAGCAGGAGATCCACCTGTTGAAAGCGGAACTCGATCATTTGACGTCTACCGACTCATCAAAGGTGGAGGCGTTTGTGATGGATACCATGGAGCAGATGCGGTTCGAGTTTATCCCCGCGGAGGTGGTCAACCTGAGCTTCGCCGGCCCCAACAACTTCATCACGCTCAACAAAGGGACGTTGCATGGTGTGAAACCGGATATGGGGGTCATCTCGAGGCAGGGCGTGGCGGGGGTGGTCGCAACGGTTTCTAATAACTTCTCGATGGTGATCCCGGTGATTAACCCGAAGTTTAGGCTAAGCGCGAAGCTAAAGAACTCCGATAACTACGGTTCTATCTCGTGGGATGGGAGGGCGGTTCAACAAGCCCAGCTGGGCGAGTTGCCCAAGCACGAGGTCTTCCAGCAGGGTGACACGGTGATAACCAGCTTCTCGCGTATCTTCCCCAAGCGACTTGTCATTGGGTACGTGAGCGGTATGGGGGAGTCGAAGGACGATAACTTCAACACGTTCAATATACGCTTGGCGACCGACTTCTACTCGTTGCGGGACGTGTTAATCATTCGAGACGCATTTTACGAGGAGCAAAAAACGCTCGAAGAGGAGGGGCGATGAAAATCAATTATCTATACGAAGGGTTGTTGTTCGTGTTGTTGGTCTTGCTACAGGTGTTGCTGCTGAGCAGAATAGCCCTTTTTGGCATTGTGCCCCCGGTAGTATACATTTACTTCCTGCTTAAACTGCCCATTGGGCGTAGTCCTTTCTACGTGATTATATTTGGATTCTTGTTGGGATTCGTGATCGATATCTTCTTCAACACGCCCGGGATGAACGCCGCGGCTACCACCATCGTGGCAGCGTTTAGGAGGCCTATCATGAGCCTATTCTATGAACGGGTGGAGCATGATGAGTTCGTACCCAGCATTTACAACAAGGCAGGGGCGTTTGTTCGCTTCACCGTTTTCACCGTTGCCCTGCATCTCACGTTGCTTTTCTTTATCGAGTCGTTCACCCTCTTTAACTTCTTGAACACGTTGCTTCGGGTGGTGACATCGACCATCGTTTCGGTGGCCCTCATCCTGGGCATGGATAGTTTAACGTACAAGAAAAAAAGCGGTGATCAAACGTAGTCTATTATCCAGTCGGCAGTATATTATCTCCTTGGTGGTGATTGTCATCACGGCCATTTACATCGCCCAGCTGTTTAACCTGCAGGTGTTGAATCCCCAGTTCCGCGAGTACGCAGAGAGCAACGCATTTTTCCGTAGAACGTTGTATCCTGCCCGGGGTGCCATCTACGATAGAAACGGGGAGCTACTGGTTTATAACCGCCCCACGTATGACGTGATGATGGTTGTGCGGGAGATGAGCGAATTCGATACGCTCGACTTTTGTCGAACGCTGAGCATCGACTTGGAACGATTCCACGTGTTGGATGCCGAGATGAAAGACAGGCGACGGAACCCGGGCTACTCCTCTTACACCCCGCAACTATTCATGTCGCAGCTCGACGTGGAGGAGTACGGTCTGTTGCAAGAGAAACTCTACAAGTTCCCGGGGATATACATCCGAAGCCGTACGGAGCGGCAGTATAATCACCCCAACATGGGGCTACTACTAGGCTACGTGGCGGAGGTGGACCAAAACACGATCGCGGCTGATCCCTACTACGTTAGGAAGGATTACGTGGGTAAATCGGGGATCGAGCTCGCGCACGAGATCGACCTAAGAGGAGAGAAGGGGGTGGAGATCCTCCTTCGGGATGCCCACGGGAGGATACAGGGGCGCTATGAGGAGGGAGCGCACGATAAAATGCCGGTGTCGGGGAAAGACCTCACGTTAGGAATCGATATTGACCTTCAAGCGTACGGGGAGTTGTTGATGAACAACAAGGTGGGAAGTATCGTGATGATCGAGCCGGCTACTGGAGAGGTGCTTTGCATGGTCTCGACACCCACTTACGATCCGGCTCTACTGACAGGGAAACAGTTCGCTACCAACTACCTCACGCTGGAGAGAAACCCCTACAGACCACTGTTTAACCGCGCGGTGGCGGGAACCTACCCGCCGGGGTCGACGTTCAAGCTCACGCAGGGACTTGTCTTCCTGCAAGAAGGGATTATTACACCTCAAACGAAGTACCCCTGCCACGGGGGGTACCCACCCTTGGGAGGCCGCCCCGGTTGCCACGGGCACTACTCGCCACTCGCCGTTCAATATGCAGTTACCACCTCTTGTAACTCCTTCTTTTGCTACGGGTTGAACCACATGTTGAGTAATCGAAAAAAATATGCTAGTGTGTCCAACGCGCTGGACGTTTGGAAGGACTACATGGTGAACATGGGGTTGGGGTACCGGTTGGGGGTGGACCTACCTTCTGAAAATAGGGGGTTCATACCGAACAGCGGGTTCTATACCAACGTCTACCAGACCGACCGGTGGAATGCTCACTACATTATCTCCATTGCCATAGGGCAGGGGGAGGTATTGACTACCCCTTTGCAGATTGCTAACCTAGGGGTGATGATCGCTAACCGGGGGTATTACTATACGCCTCATGTGGTTAAGGAACGTAAGGGCGATGCACTGGAGACGATATACACTGAAAGGCACGAATCGGGTATCGATAAAGAGCATTTCGAACTGGTCATCGCGGGAATGGCTGATGCGGTGAGCCAAGGAACTGCTTGGGGTGTGAACTTGGCGCCTGACGTGGAAGTGTGTGGCAAGACCGGGACGTCGGAGAACCCGCATGGCGATGATCACTCGCTCTTCCTGGGTTTCGCACCCAGGGATAACCCGCGGGTGGCTATCGCCGTGCTGGTCGAGACTGGGCGTTGGGGAGCAACCAATGCGGTGCCAATCGCACGACTGATGCTCCAGAAGTTTTTCCGCGGAGAGGTACCGGAAAGCGATAAGTGGCTTGAAACGATGATTATCGAACGCCAGATATTGCCCTCCTTCTACACGAGAAATCTGCCGGTCAATTAAAGGAATCGCACTATGATGTACAAGGGAGAAAACGCAAGAGAAAAGCAAGGGAAGGTGGACAAACTAATCGTCCTCCTCTACCTCCTTTTCGTGATGCTTGGGTGGCTTAATATCTATGCGGCCAGTTTCAATCTAGAGAACGCTACCGGCCTGTTCGACCTTTCCACCCGGGCCGGCTCACAGCTTATCTGGATTGGTACTTCGCTGTTGATCGCCTTTACCCTGCTCAAGATTGATGTCAGCTTTTACGAAACGTACGCTTTCCTTTTTTATTTGGTGGGGATCGCGCTGTTGGTGCTTACCCTTGTTGTGGCGGAAGAGATCAATGGCTCACGATCCTGGCTTATCCTGGGGCCGGTACACTTACAATCGGCCGAGTTCATGAAGTTCATTATCGCGCTCGCTTTGGCGCGGGTGTTTACCCTGTACGGCTTCAAACTGATGGAGGTGAAAAACTTCCTGCTCGTCAGTTTCATTATCTTGTTGCCGGTTGTTCTGGTAATCCTGCAGAAGGAAACCGGTACCGCATTGGTGTACCTGAGTTTTATCTTGGTAATGTACCGCGAGGGGTTACCCGGTAGAATCCTTTTCATGGGCTTTGCGGCGATTCTTTACTTTATCCTGGGGATTCGCTTCTCGGAAAACCAAGTTGACATGCTTTCCATGGGAGAGATGATCGTGGTTATCCTGATTATCCTTTTTTCAGCCGGCTTACTATGGAATTACATGAAACGGTACCAAGCTTTCTTCAGACTACTCCTTTTTCCTGGTGCGGTTTTCCTGATCGCGTTTGCGTTCTCCCTGTTTTCGGTGACGATCGACTGGGGCTTGACCGCGTTGATCGCGCTGGGTGTAACTGCGTTGCACCTCCTTTTCCTTTTCGTTAAGCACCGCAAGCGAATCTACCTTTTTACCTTTCTTTTCCTGCTGGGCTCGTTTGTTTTCCTTGAATCATCGGAGCACGTCTTCCTGAACATGCTGCAACCGCATCAGCAGATGCGTATCGAGGTGCTGTTGGGAATGGAACAGGACCTAAGCGGTGCTGGCTACCACGTTGGGCAATCCAAGATAGCCATTGGCTCGGGGGGATTCATGGGGAAAGGTTTTCTTAACGGCACGCAAACGAAATTGAAGTACGTGCCGGAGCAGGATACCGACTTTATCTTCTGCACCATCGGCGAGGAGCACGGCTTTATCGGGTCCTCCATCATCCTGATCCTGTTTACTCTCTTCGTGCTGCGTATCCTTCACCTGGCCGAGCGACAACCTTCGGTGTTTGGGCGTGTCTATGGTTACGGAGTGGCGAGCGTCTTCATGTTTCATCTGCTGATTAATATCGGGATGGTTATCGGTATCATGCCGGTCATCGGCATTCCCCTTCCATTCTTTAGTTACGGCGGCTCCTCACTCTGGGGATTTACTATCCTACTTTTCATTTTCCTGCGAATTGATATGGCAAGCAAGCGAAGGTAAGCGAAATGCATTATAAATAACGATTATAAGCAACGATATGAGGGAAACGGCCTTGATAACCGGCGCTTCTAAAGGGATAGGGAAAGAGTTCGCGGAGCTGTTCGCGGAGCGAAAGTGCAACCTGGTACTGGTGGCCCGTAGTACCGATCAACTAGAAGAACTCAAGGAAGCGTTGAGCGAGAAACATGGTGTACGCATTCACACGATCGTGAAAGACCTCTCCGCCTTAAACGCGGTGGACGAGCTGTTCCGGGAGGTGAGAGCCCTGGGCGTGGATGTGGATTACGTGATCAACAACGCGGGCTTTGGCGATCACGGGGCGTTCGTGGATACTCAATGGGAGCGGTACGAGGAGATGATCGCGCTTAACGTGAAGGTGCTAACCCACCTCTCACACCTGTATGCACGTGATTGGGCAGGGAGGAAAAAGGGAAGAATAGTGAATATCTCCTCCACGGCTGCATTCCAGCCCGGCCCCATGATGGCGGTCTACTTCGCGACCAAAGCTTACGTCCTTCACCTCTCCGAAGCATTGAATCAAGAGTTAAGCAAAGAGAGTATTACCGTAACAACACTTTGCCCGGGGCCAACGAGAACCCACTTTTTGGATGATTCTGGGATGAAGGTGGCTCGCTTGATGAAGAACGTAAAGGTGGCTACCCCCAGATCGGTGGCTGAACTGGGATACAAAGCCATGATGAGAGGTAAGCCGCTGGTCATCCACGGTGCGATGAACAAGGTGGTACCCTTTGCCATCCGCTTTTTACCGCGTAAATGGGTGACACAACTCTCCGCAAAGGTGATGGAGCGCTCAAAAGAGTACCTGCGGTAAGTGAAATATCCTAATACCTGTTATGGAAAATCACATTTTACAATCGCTCAACAGTACCTGTGGTAAACGTGAACGTGACATTGCAGGTGGTGTAGCTAGACAGCAGACAAGCTACCTCTGCTTAACTAGGACGTTTGACGTGAACGTGGGTGTACTTGCCCCTGCTCGAATACATAACCGGGGATGCGATTTGGTGAGGATAAAGAAAATGGCTGATTTTATGGGCTAATTCAAAAGGTTTAGGTGTCGATATTTCACCCTCATAGTATTATGGCAGGTTTGCTTGTACCTTAAGGTATTAGAGTCGAAAATCTTTTGTAATTTTGTACTTAGAATTTTGTATTAAAATGAGAAAACGGATTTTGATTTGTGTTATTTTGAAATGAATTTAGAGGGAATTGTTATAATAATACATTTAAAAAAAGAGCTTTAGTAAATATTAATTTTTTATAAATATAGATTATGCATAGAAGAAATTTTCTAACCAAACTGATTCTTGCTGGTGGAGCCTGCACTTTTGGGCCAGCTTGCGGTAGGAGAATAAACCCGGAGCACACGGAAAGTTCTGAAAAAAATGGAAAACCATCAATGGCTACTAGCAATACAGTAACCGAACCTGCCAGACAAATTCCTATTTTGGCTGAAACAGATGTACTGGTAATTGGTGGAGGTCCAGCTGGTTCTGCGGCAGCTATAGCTGCAAGTAGGGCAGGTGCCGAGACCTGGCTCGTGGAAAGGTATAACCATTTGGGAGGTTTGTGGACGGGAGGACTTGTCCTGCCTTTACTTTCCACTCATGGCGTTGACAAAAACAACAACAGACGACAGGTTATTTACGGGATTGCTGGGGAAATGTTCCAAAGGTTAAAAGAAATTGGAATGTGTATTGAAGAAATAAATCCAATAATAGATCCAGAAGCTACAAAGTACGTCATTGAGAAAATGGTAAGAGAAGCCGGTGTAAAAGTGCTATATCATACCTGGTGTGCTAATGTTATTATGGATGGAGAAACTATTAAAGGAGTTTTTCTTGAGAATAAATCAGGGAGGATGGCTCTGTTGGCCAAGGTAGTTATCGATTGTACAGGTGACGGGGATATTTTTCATTGGACGGGGGACAGTTATGATATGATGAAATACCATATTGGCTTGGTGCACCGACTTGGCAATGTTGATTGTATTGATACTGAGAAACCAGGGTATCAGCAAATGAGTATAGGTGGGGCTACTCCTATTCCAGGAGTGAATTGGGTTAACATGTGGGGAAAAGGTGATCAGAATGGGGTGGATGCTTTGTCTTTATCGGAACTACAAACGGAATATCGATTAAAGATTTGGGAAGATGTGCAAAAAATCAGGCAAACTCCGGGCCATGAAAAAGTATTTCTTTTAGATACAGCTTCCCAACTTGGAGTACGTGTGTCAAGGATTTTGGAAGGTGAATACAGACTTAGCCTAGAAGATTCCATGACTTACAAATCATTTGACGATGTAATTGGCATTTGCGGAGCCTGGACAACAATGCTCTATAACGGGAAAAGAGTTGCTCCTGCACAAAGACCCATGTGGCAGATACCTTACAGATCATTGCTTCCTAAAAAAACCGAGAATTTACTCGTAGCAGGACGTTGTTTTAGTTATACACGAGATTTGGTTGAAGATGCCCGTATCATTGGAGTTGCATTGATTACCGGTCATGGAGCGGGTGCAGCAGCCGGTCTTGCAGTAAAAGAGAGAGAGCAGGTAAAAAATATCGATATCGAAAAACTGAAAAAATTATTGAGAAGTCAAGGTGCTTGGCTAGGATGAAAAAATATTTTTTAACACCAAACAAAATAAGGCTTATCTCTTCCATTATAGCCGTTGCTTTTGCTTTACCTCTATCTTGGAAAGGACTTACTGGGTTGTATACATGGTTCAGTCCATTTATCCTTCTCAATTCGGTTCTTGTTTTAAAATCTTTTGTTTGGATAAATGTTTTTGGTTTTGTTGTCCTAGCTTTTTCGTTCGTTCGAAGACGTTGGTTTTGCCGATATATGTGTCCCGTGGGATATGGTTGCGATTTGGTATCAAAATGTAGCCCACGTAAGAGTTTTAAATTATCCCGTGTACCAAACTTCTCAAAATGGTTGACGACTATTTCACTGTTTGCTGCTGTAACAGGATTGCCTATTTTTATTTTGCTTGACCCGATGGCTTTATTCCATGGATTTTTTTCTGTTTTTGTAGAAAAGAAATCTCTTGTAGTAATTGTCTCTTTTTTAGGATTGCCTATTTTATTTGTTACTCACCTGTTTTTACCCGGCATATGGTGTGCCAGGATTTGCCCGTTGGGTGGGTTACAAGATATATGTGATTTTGTAAAAAAAACACTTCTGAAAGTAGGAACAAGAAAAAGAAGCAATGCATTAAACAGATTTGGGAGAAGGTTTTTTATTGCATCTGGTTTAGGTGTTTCTTCTGGATTATTGATACCCCGATATTTGTACTCGCCGCCGCGTAAATATATACGTCCTCCCGCATCACTCCCATCGAATTTATTTAACACTTTATGTATTCGCTGTGGCAACTGTATTAAAACTTGTCCTACACGAATAATCGTTAATCATACGGATTCATCAAATTTACTCGCATGGATGACACCTATTGTACATTTTAAAAATAGCTATTGCCTTGAAAATTGCAATCTATGTGGGAAAGTCTGTCCCAGTGGAGCAATTACAGAATTTCAGATACAAGCTAAAAAGGAGATCGTAATGGCATTAGCTGTTGTTAATCTTGAAGATTGTCTATTAACCAAACAATCGGAATGCGGTAGATGCATAGAGGCATGTAAATATGATGCGATGAAAATTAAATATTCTGTCTTAGAAAATCAGATGGTTCCTATTGTAGTTTCAGATAGATGCGTGGGATGCGGTGCATGTGCAGTTATTTGTCCACCACTTACTATAGAAATGATTCCACCCGAAAATAGTATGTAGTCATTCCATTACATCCGGATAGTATTTCAAATTTAAGTGATTTTTGAGAATCTTCCTCCAAAAACTTGAGTTAGCTCTTAGAAAGTTAAGCCAGAAAATACAACACGAAGTAAAAAAATAATACAGGAGCATGTCTCTATATGATTGGGAAAAGAATCTTACTTTTGTGTTGTCATATAAAATGGAAAAACATTTAAACCAAGAACAAAGGTATACAGTTTTTGTTTTACCAAAACAAGGTTGCAGCAAAAATTTTATAACTTGCACTATTGACAAAGATAGATTAATAATCATCCAAAAAACAAAATGAAACAATTCACTTCGATATGTCGAAAAAATCGTCTATCAGGGTAGATTTAGTAGATGATAAACAATTTATGTTATTTTAATCATCAAAGGTTTATTAAATTAGACTATTCCTCGCCATGGCCTTGTCCAAGTAAACTTGTCCAATGCTCATTTGGCTTAACGGAATAGTTCTATACACCGAAATGTAAAAAATAAAATAATCGTATGAAAATGAATATAAAAAAGAACAAATTCCTTCATATGCTTCTCGCTAACTGGGGCGAAGTGAGCGAACGCGCGTATGACCTGGCCATTCTCCCGTGGGGTGCCATGGAGCCGCATAACTACCACCTTCCCTACCTGACTGATTGCATCTTATCGAGTGCGATCGCGAGTGATGCGGCGGAGGTAGCGTATGAGCAGGGGGTAACCTGTATGGTGTTGCCACCCGTCTTCTTGGGCTCGCAGAACGCGGGGCAATGGAACAAACCTTTTTGTGTGCATACAAGAGGGGAAACGCAAAAGGTAATTCTCGTGGATATCGTTGCTTCCCTACATGGGCAGGGAATTCGGACGATGGTCATCTTGAATGGACACGGCGGGAATAGCTTCAAGTCGCACGTGCGTGACCTGGCGATGGCCTACCCCGATTTTCGAGTAGTGGTGGTCGATTGGTATAACGTGATCCCGAAGAGAGGTTTCTTCGAGGAGGAGGTGGATGATCACGCCGGCGAGCAGGAGACATCGGTTATGCTGCACTATCACCCGGAACTGGTGGAGATAGAGCGGGCAGGCGATGGCCGCGTCACTCCAGGGAAGATCCCTTCGCTAGAGGAGAAGGTGGGGTGGATGCCTAGGCATTGGGACGAGGTGTCAGCCGATACCGGGATCGGATACCCCAAGAAAGCAACCGCCGAGAAAGGGAAACGGTACGTGGAGGCGGTTGTTAGGAAGATTGCGCAGCTGCTCGTGGAGTTGGCGGGGAAGCGATAATGCTATCGCCTATGAATAGAAATATTCAAATACTATTCAGCAGTAGGTTTATGAGCAATCAAAGAGAGCACCTTTTCACCGTTTTTCCCCCCACCACCACCCAAGAGTGGATGGAGGTGGTAACGCGCGACTTAAAGGGCGCCGA
This sequence comes from Fermentimonas sp., assembly GCA_050951125.1. Lineage (GTDB taxonomy): Bacteria > Bacteroidota > Bacteroidia > Bacteroidales > Dysgonomonadaceae > Proteiniphilum. The sequence continues at coordinate 176,883 of JBMNIR010000008.1, forward strand.
TTTCCAGCGGAGGCTGGTGTGGAGAACCGATGAAGGGTTTAACGTGAATCCTTTTTACCGTGCGGAGGATATCGAAGGATTCCCCGCCACGGGTAATCTCCCGGGCCGGTTCCCCTACGTGCGGAGTACCCGGGTAGACAACGTGTGGTACGTACGCCAAGAAATCGAGGTGGAGGATGTTGAGGAAGCGAACAAGCGGGCACATACCCTTCTCGAGCGAGGAATTACCTCTTTTGGCTTCAAATTGCCGGGAGACGAGTTGTCGGCCGAAAATATAAGGACGCTCCTCGACGGGATCGCCCCTGATAAGGTAGAGCTAAACTTCTGCACGAGTACCGCCCGAATCGTGGAGTTGGCGAAACTGGTGGTGGCTTACGTGCAGTCGTTGGAGGTCAACGTGATGGAGTGTTTTGGTTCCATCGAGTTCGATCCTTTCCGACGCATCTTGAAAGAGGGGATCGATGAACCGCGATGGCTGGATTTGGCCGTGGAACTGGCAACGGTTACCGCATCTTTGCCGCGTTACCGAGCAATCGTGGTTTCAGGTAACCGGATGAGCAACGCCGGCGCCTATAGCTATCAGGAACTCGGCTATAGCCTGTCGTACGGCAACCAGCTGTTGGGTGCCCTTATCGAGAGGGGAGTCGACCCGTGGTTAGCGGCGAAAAAGATCAAGTTCAAGTTCGGGGTGGGGGCCAACTACTTCATGGAGATCGCGAAGTTTCGGGCGGCCCGCTGGCTCTGGGCACAGATCGTGGATGCCTACAAGCCACACTGTTCGCACGACTGCGATAACAAGTCGGAGGAGGGGATTTGCCGTTGCGCTGCTAAAATGAACGCCCACGCGATTACTACTACCTTTAACCAGTCGGTTTACGACCCGTACGTCAACCTGTTGCGTACCCAAACCGAGGCGATGTCTGCCGTGATCGGGTCGGTCGACTCGCTCACCGTCCGTCCGTTCGACGAGGCGTTTGAAACACCTACCGCCTTCGCGGAGCGGATCGCGGCCAATCAGCAACTGCTGCTGAAGGAGGAGTCTCACTTCGATAAGGTTACCGACCCGTCATCGGGTTCTTACTATATAGAAACGCTTACCTCCTCGCTGGCGAAACAGGCCTGGGCCCTCTTCCTCGAAACGAAAGAGACCGGCTTCTATAACGCGCTCAAAGCGGGAACCGTGCAGGATGGCATCAATGCGTCTGCCGAGGCTCGCTTCAAGGCGGTGGCCAACCGCAGGGAGATCCTGCTGGGAACCAACCAGTACCCCAACTTCACCGAGAAGATGGGGGATAAGATTGAGGATACACCTGCTGGTGCGTTTAGCGCTGCCTCCAAAGACGCTTCTGCCGATTCGCCTGCCCCGCTGAAGCGGTTGAACAGGCGCCGACTGGCGGATGCGTTCAACGAGTTGCGTCTTGCCACGGAGCGGAACGAAAAGCAACCGAAGGTGTTCATGCTCACCATCGGCAACCTGGCCATGCGGCTTGCCCGCTCGCAATTCTCGAGTAACTTCTTCGCTTGCGCGGGGTACGAGATTATCGATAACCTCGGCTTCGATAGCGTGGTCGAAGGGGTAGATGCTGCCCGGGAGCAGGGGGCCGATGTGGTGGTGCTCTGCTCAAGTGACGATGAGTACGTGCAGTTCGCCCCGGAGGCGTACAACCTCCTGAAGGGGGGTAAGGAACTCTTCGTGGTGGCGGGTGCACCGGCCTGCATGGAGGAACTGAAAGAGCAGGGTATCGAGCATTTCATCCACGTGCGCAGCAACGTGTTGGAGACGCTGCAAGCGTTTAACGACAAGCTGTTGTCGTGAGAAAAGTGAACTAATGGAAGGAGCAAGTAGTCATAAGGCCGAGGGGGTAGGGGGAGTGAAGAAATGGGTGCTTTTAGCGCACCCGTGGGCTTTTCCCGCTTCGGTGTCGCCGGCGATAGTGGCCGGTTCGTACGCGTATTGCCTCTGTTGTGCAGGTGTTGTCGATACCCTCAACTGGATACATGGTATCCTCGCGGTTATTGGCGTCGTTTTCTTTCATTCGGCCGGGAATATCCTGGGCGATTACCACGACTTTATGAGCGGCGTGGACGTGAAAGAGAAAAGCGACCGGGTTCGTCCTATTGCCAAGGGGTACTTTACGCCCAAATCGGCACTGCTTTATGGTTACTTGATGCTGCTCATCGGTATCCTATTGGGTGTTTACCTGGTGATGCGCACCGGTCTCCCGCTGTTGTTCATCGGCCTCGTTGGCGTCTTTTGCACCACGCTCTACTACAAGTTCAAGTACGTGGCGTTGGGCGATCTGCTGATTTTTATTTGCTACGGCTTGGCTATCGCACTGGGCATGGTGTACGTGATGACGGGGCAACTTGTTTGGGCAGTACTTCTGGTATCGTCTCCGCTGGGGTTGCTTATCGTGGCCATCCTACATGCCAACAACACGAGAGATATAGAGCAAGATAGGTCGGCAGGCATTCGCACCTTGGCGATGAACCAGGGGTTGAAAGGAGCACAGGTTACCTACCAAGTGTTTCTGTTGATGACATACCTGTTGGTAGCTTTTCTAGTGATGCTGAAGTTGATGAGCCCTTATACCTTCCTGGTGCTGCTGAGCTTTCCCCTGGCGATGAAGAACATCCGGCAGATGAAACGGGCCACGATGGACTACCCGGGGGCTATCCAGACGCTGGACGCCCGCACCTCGCTGCTGGTGATGCTGTTCGGCCTGTTGCAAGTAACGGGCAACGTCATCGCCGCTTTAACGTGATTTGTCGTTTTAATGTAAAATAAAACTCATTATTTTAGTATAAGTCATTGTCATAACGTGAACAACAGCTTTACTGCAAGTTGATTAACAAGGCAAGATTGAATAATACATGCGACCAGACTTTAAAGGTATCGATATTCAATCCGAAGGTTTCTACTCGGTCGATGTGAACGAGTGGGCGGAGAAGAACGAGATCAAGGCCGATTGGTTAACACCGGAGCAGATCCCGGTGAAGCCAATCTACACTAAAGAGGACCTCGAGGGCATGGAGCACCTCGGTTATGCTGCGGGGATCCCTCCCTACCTACGGGGACCCTATTCCACGATGTACGTGATGCGTCCCTGGACCATTCGCCAGTACGCCGGCTTTTCCACCGCTGAGGAGTCGAACGCATTTTACCGCCGTAACTTGGCCTCGGGACAGAAAGGGCTTTCCGTGGCGTTCGATCTCCCCACACACCGCGGTTACGACGCTGATAACGAACGGGTAGTGGGCGACGTGGGGAAGGCGGGTGTTTCTATTTGCTCGGTGGAAGATATGAAGATACTGTTCGACGGTATCCCGCTCGGTAAGATGTCGGTTTCGATGACCATGAACGGGGCGGTACTGCCAATCCTCGCGTTCTACATCGTGGCCGCGCAGGAGCAGGGGGTCAAGCTGGAGGAGATGGCGGGAACCATTCAGAACGATATCCTGAAGGAGTTCATGGTGCGCAACACCTACATCTACCCGCCCGAGTTCTCGATGAAGATCATCGCCGACATCTTCGAGTACACCTCGAGGTATATGCCCAAGTTCAACTCCATCTCCATCTCCGGCTACCATATGCAGGAGGCGGGTGCCACGGCCGATATCGAGCTTGCATACACGCTGGCGGACGGGATCGAGTACCTCCGGGCGGGGATTGACGCCGGTATCCCGGTGGACAAGTTCGCACCGCGGCTCTCCTTCTTTTGGGCCGTCGGCATGAACCACTTCATGGAGATTGCCAAGATGCGCGCGGGTCGGCTCCTGTGGGCCAAGATCGTGAAGAGCTTCGGCGCAGAAAACCCGAAGTCGATGGCGCTCCGCACACATTCACAAACTTCGGGATGGTCACTCGCCGAGCAGGACCCGTTCAACAACGTGGGGCGTACCGCCATCGAAGCACTGGCCGCCGCGCTGGGACATACCCAGTCGCTGCACACCAACGCGCTCGACGAGGCGATCGCGTTGCCTACCGACTTCTCGGCCCGTATCGCGCGCAACACGCAGATTTACCTGCAAGAGGAGACCAAGATCACGCGGCAAGTGGACCCGTGGGCGGGTTCCTACTACGTGGAGTCGCTCACCCAGGAACTGGTCGACAAGGCGTGGGCGCTTATTCAAGAGATCGAGGAGCTGGGCGGCATGGCCAAGGCGATCGAGACCGGCATCCCCAAGATGCGGATCGAGGAAGCGGCCGCTCGTGCCCAGGCACGGATCGACTCCGGCGTGCAGGCGATTATCGGCGTGAACCGGTATCGCCTTGAGTATGAGGACCCGATCGACATCCTGGAGGTGGATAACACCGAGGTGCGCAAGCAGCAGGTGGCTCGCTTAGGGGAGTTGAAGGCCAACCGTGACAACGAGGCGGTGCGGAAAGCGCTCGACGCCATCACCCGCTGCGTGGAGACCAAGAACGGCAATCTGCTGGAGCTCTCCGTGGAGGCGGCACGTGCTCGGGCCACGTTGGGAGAGATCTCCGATGCATGTGAGAAGGTAGTAGGACGTTATAATGCAGTAATTAGAACTATTTCAGGCGTGTATTCATTCGAATCAAAAGGTGATGCGATGCTCGACGAAGCACGCACGCTCACCGATAAGTTTGCCCGGCAAGAGGGGCGTAGGCCCCGTATCATGGTGGCCAAGATGGGGCAAGACGGCCACGATCGCGGTGCCAAGGTGGTAGCCACGGGGTATGCCGATTGCGGTTTTGACGTGGATATGGGACCGTTGTTCCAAACACCGGCGGAAGCTGCTCGTCAGGCTGTTGAAAACGACGTGCATGTATTGGGGGTCTCCTCGCTCGCTGCCGGCCACAAGACGCTGGTACCGCGGGTGATCGAGGAGTTGAAACGGCTTGGGCGACCCGATATCGTGGTGATCGCAGGTGGGGTGATCCCCGCGCAGGACTACGATTTCTTGTACAAAGCGGGTGTTGCAGCCATCTTTGGCCCGGGTAGTTCCGTCACCAAAGCGGCTTGTGACATCATGCACATCCTTATGGATGAAGAGTAAAGTAAAGCTCTTCATCTTTGTAAAGCATTTAAAGTCTCGAGTTTATGATTGATAAGGCGGAGCTGCAAAGGTATCTTGATAGGCGAATGCAGGAAACAGGTATCTATAATCCCACTACTGATGAACTCAACCAATTTCTTGACGAGTGGATGCAAATAATAAACAGTCGCCCGTTAGAAGCATTTGACGGATTTTCTCCTTCAGACATGCGTTACATGTTGTACTTTCCGTTTGAGAAGAACTGTTCTGTCCAATTTGCCAACTTTGCCGAAGAAGATTGTAATTTGGTACCTCTATTTCGTCAGCTAAGGCTGTTGCTTGAAATGATTGAAAAAGAGGAAAGTGTGAAATTAACCCCGAAGGGTAATCTACCGGTTTACATAGTGAAAGAGCTCTACGCGGTTGGGGTTCCCGATGATCTTATCGAATATGGACTTACGCGTTTGCGCTCGGAAGACAACGCTCGATCTGTACAGCTTACCAGGATAGTAGCCGAGTTGATGGGAATCGTGAAAAAACGGCATAATCGTTACTCTTTAACTGAAAGGGGTAAAGAGTTAATGAAAGATAACCGCGAACTGCTATCAAGGTGTTTGATCACGCTGTTTACAAAGATCAATATGGCCAGTTTTGATGGCTACCGATCAGATAACATTGGTGTTGTTGGCAGCTGCTATAGTCTCGCACTGCTGTACAGGTACGGCAACCAGGAACGAGAAGTCAAGTTCTACGCCGATAAATACTTCCAAGCCTTTCCTGATCTGCTCGAAGAGGCCGATGACCGATACAGGTCACGAGAAGAAAACGTGCAGAATTGCTATTCGCTTAGGGTATTTAAAAGGCTATTTTGCCATCTCGGACTCGTGGAAATAAGGGAAGAGAGTGAAAAGAGTGAAAAGAGTGAAAAGAGTGAAAAGAGTGAAAAAGGTTACCCCTTAAGAGATTTCGTGTTTATTCGTGGAACCGATGTCGTTAAGAGTCTATTCATCATAAAAAAGGGTAATATCCCATAAACTGTTCCTCCTACTCGATTCCGACAAAAAAGCACGGTGTTTCGCGATGGCATCCCCAATATCCACCTTGTACTCCTCTTTGAAGAACGTGGCCTCTTTACTTGGATGCCAATTGCCGATAATCTTGCCGTCGTGTACGATTACGGGGTAGAAAATTCCGTTGCAGCTATATGCCTTATCTCTATATTCCTCTTCAATAACATGTTGGCGACTCTTGTAACCGATGAGATATTCATCGTAAGAGGGTAACAATATCGTTCGTGGGCACCCCCCTCTTATCCTGCAATCCTGGTGGATGTAATAGGTGCTCCCTTCGTAACGTTCTTCAAGCAATTCGCCGCGAATGGTATTCATGGCGATTCTACATTCTCCGATATTCAGATTACTCCACCAAACAAAGTCCTCTAACGTAGCCGGTGAGTGGCCGCGAAAATACTTTTGGGCGAGCCGAACAATAGCCTCTTCCCGTGTCAAATCAGATGATCCCGGAACCCGTTCATCCACCAGGGAGTAGGTGTTCTCCCTTCTATCCAGCTTACCGCTACAAATCACCCCGTCAGCTTCTGCCCTACGAAGGTATATAGATATGAGGCGGGTGTCTTCAGTAAAGCCATATTCTGCCAAATGGGATAGCAACTCTTTTTTAGTCATTGATGTATGACCGGTAAGTACCTGATGAATTAGGTTGTTGGCGTGATCATACTCTTTCTCGCTAATAGTTCTGCCATAATATGCCGTGTAGCCATTGATGGTAGACCTGTTTTTATCCGCGCACAGTTGTAACATCCAACGAAGGTCTTCGGCGGCAACCAGTTGCCACGTACAGCGGAACAGGTGGGTTCTTATGATTTTTCCCGCGTCATATGCGGCTTCTACGGCTTTCATGGATGGGCGTTTTAATCGTGTTCCAACGGCCCAGCGCATCATCCTGTACTCTTGAGCTTGCAACATACCCATCCATGACACCATATCATGCACCTCGGAGAATTGAGGAGCGACCAGTTGTTGGTTGAGCAGCCGTATGTTGGGTATGTTCATGGTAAAGCGGGTTTAGAACCCATAGGCTGCCTTCCGCATCTCTTTCTCGGACTTGAAAGGATGCGGTGGATATAGGTAGCGTTCTAAAAACTTATGCAACGTGAATCGGATATTGGTAGCCTCTTTGGTATCGATGCGGTCGAACCCGTGTCCCCCCGATGCTTCCTGGAAAGTCTTGTACTCGAACTTCTTGCCCTTTTTTTTGAGCGTGTTGATCATCAGCTCCACCTCCTCTACGTATACGTCGTTATCGTTGGTGTTGGTGTAGATGAGTAGCGGCTTATCTAAATTGGCCGCGTAGGATGTGGGTGATCGACGTGCGTACTCCTCGGGATTCTCCTCGATGGATTCGCCGATATGGTAGGGGGCGGTAAAGTAGGCACTGTAATGTTCGTCGTGAGATGCCAGCCTGTTCTCCAAGTCACTCACTGGAACCCCGGCAAAGGCGCATTGGTATTTGTCGCCGTGCTGTAGGATCTGCATCAGCGCGATCATGCCCCCGTGGCTCCAGCCAACCACCCCCACTCGAGTGGAATCGACGATGGGGTAGTTCTCTATCATGTAGTCGCGGCTTGCCAGCACGTCGTCGTTTTCACGCCCCCCATAATCGATGTTCTCGTACGTGGTTTTTCCATATCCGGTGCTGCCCCGGTACTCCGCGGATACCACCACGTACCCCTGCGCCACGAACTCCCTGACTATGTGGTAGTAGTAAGTGGAGAAGTTGGCATGTATCCCGCTATGGGGGAGTACGATAAGCGGGTGTTTCTTTTTCCGTTCAATCTTTTTAGGGATAAAGAGGTAGGTGTAAAATTGCAGCTTGTTTCCCGCGAACCGGTCGTCCTCGCTTTTCGGCTTCCAGCGAGGTGAACCGGTAATTCGAACTTTATCGATAAAGGCTATATCTTCCAGTCGACGGAACCACATCAGGTCATCGATTTGTTTCTCAAGCTGGTCAAACCGGTGTTGGTAATCATTAACTTTCTGTTCGAGCGACTCCACCTGTTGACGCATGCGTGCCTCCATTATCCTAAGGGAGTCTTTTTCTGTTTGCAGGGTGTCTAAGGATTGTGCGGACATGTTCATTATGTCAAGTGCGGCAATGAATAGCACCGCGATAAAACGAGAATTATTTATCTGATGGGTGTTTTTACCGTGTTTATTGTTTTTCATCTGTTTGCTGTTTTATATCTATTTATTGTTCTTCATCTGTTTGGTGCTTTAAGCGTGTTAGTTCTCTTAAAACCTATTTGATGCTTTTACTGTTAGGGGTGTTTTTACCGGGTACCCTTGTTGTTTTACAGTTTCGCCGAGATCGTGTACGCGTCGTGGCAAAAGATCAGCGTCCTGTGGTCAGCTTTTGCCTTGTCAAGGAACCGCTTTTTCTCTTCCATGGCGAGCGCCGCGCTGTTATCGTATGCCGAAACCCAGCTTAGCGACAGGTTGAGCGAGGTGGCCACCACGTCACCCGGGAACGCGTAGTTGCCCTGGTGGGTATCAAGGAGCACCACGATCTGCCCGGGTGAGTGACCGTCATACAGCTCCAGACGGATATGTTCGTCGATTCGGGTGTCTCCCTGCACAAGTTGCAGTTGTTCCACTTCGTGGATGGGCTCGATGTTGTCGGCGAAGAACGACCCTTTTTCGAAAAGCATGGGGTTCCGGTAGTTCTCCCACTGATCTTGGCTCACCCAGTAGGTGGCGTTGGGGTAGGTGGGTACTGCTTTTCCTTCCTCGTTTAGCACGGTACTACCGCCGCAGTGGTCAAAATGGAGATGTGTCAAGATCACGTCGCTCACCTCTTCCGGCGCGTATCCTATCTCGTGGATCGCCTGTGCGACATCTTTCTGGTCGTAGGGATGGTAAAACTGTAACCGGCTGTCGTGCTTGTTGCCTATCCCCGCGTCCACGAGGATCCGCCGCTCACCGGTATCGATGAAGAGACAGCGGAGCGCCATAACGCACATGTTGTTATCGTCGACCTTGTACTTGGCCGACCAGCACCTTTTAGGAATCGAGCCAAACATCACCCCGCCGTCACCGAGAAAATAACCCGACTCAATGATATGCCATGTAACCATCCCTTTGCCTTTTATGGTTACAAAAATAGCTGAAAAAACTGTAAAGTGGGGGTAAATGCGGTGAGAATGTTGTGGTATCGCACCGTCGGAAAGGGAAATTTATTCGCTCTTATGGCACACTTCTTGGGCATAATGTTGTAATTTTGTGGGGTAATTACAATATTTTGTTAGTACGACCTAAACGAGACGATATCGCGGAGTACCTGCTGTTTATGTGGCAGGTGGAGGATCTTTTGCGCGCGTATGAGCTGGATATCGACAAGGTCGAGCAATCGCTCGTGAACCCGGTGTATCATTTACCGGAAGAGCGAAAGGAGGCCAGAGATTGGTACGAGGGATTGATCATGATGATGCAATCGGAGGGAGTGCAAGAGAGGGGGCACCTTCAAATTAACAAAAACATTATCATCGATTTGACCGATACCCATTTGCGGTTGTTGAAAGACCCCCGGGAATCAGAATATATCGCCACGTATTATAACACGCTGCCCCATATCGTGGCGCTTAGGGCGAAGGGGACCGATCCGGATATGGTCGAGCTGGAGACCTGCTTCACGGCTCTTTACGGGTACATGCTGCTAAAGGTGCAGCAAAAGGAGGTGTCTAGGGAGACCCAAGAGTCGGTTGATCAAATAACCAAACTGTTGAGGTTGCTCTCGGAGAAATATAAAACAGTTCAATAACAACGGGGTATGGCTATTTTCACGGGTACGAGCAAGCATTTGGGTGGTACGGATCAGATTACCTTCCACCAACCGGTTTTTTACGGGTTGGTGCAGAAGAACGTGCTGGTAACCGGCGCGTATGGGCAGCTGGGGTGCGCATTGAAGAGCGCGAGCGAGCGGGTGAACCTTCCTTTTCGGTTCTTTTTTACGGATGTGGATAGCTTGGATATTACCGATATCGATCAGGTAGATGACTACGTGCGCCGTCATCATATTCAGTACATCGTGAACGGGGCGGCTTACACGGCGGTGGATAAGGCCGAAGCGGAGCCTGAGCGCACGTTTGCCGTGAACGAGGGGGCCGTTCGGAACCTGGCATTGGTGGCCAGGGAGCATGATGTGAAGTTGATTCACGTGTCGACCGACTTCGTGTTCGACGGCCGCTCGAATGTTCCCTACACGGAGGCGATGAGGCCGGGACCGTTGTCGGTTTACGGTGAGTCGAAGCTGAAAGGGGAGGAGGCCCTGCAAGCGGTGGGGGGCGACTGGATCATCCTGCGTACCGCTTGGCTCTTTTCGGAATATGCCAGCAATTTCGTTAAGACGATGATTCGGCTTATGGATGAGCGGGAAAGCCTCACCGTGGTGAACGACCAAACGGGAAGCCCCACCTATGCGTCCGATCTGGCGGAGATGATCCTCTACATCCTTCAACGGGCGGAGGAAGAACAGACGTGGAAAACGGGCATCTATCACTTCTCGAACGTGGGGGCGGCCACTTGGTTCGACTTTGCCCGCACGATTAAGAGGTTAGCCGGGATAACAGGTTGCGAGTTGCTGCCCATTTCAGCGGAAGAGTACGGTGCGGCGGCGGTGCGCCCTGCCTATAGCGTGTTGGATCACGCTAAGATCCGGGCGGTGTTCAACGTGGTTATCCCGACGTGGGAGGATGCGCTGGATCGTTGCATTCAAGCAATTAAGTCGCATGGAAAATGATTGGAATATCATGGGTAGCAAGAAGGAACTTTCAGGGTTTTTCATGGGCAAGTATCGCGTGATGAAAGAAATATTAAGGATAGAATAAACGGGAGAAGCGGAAACACGAGGGATTACAAGGAAGAGAAGAATAGAAATAGATGACAGAAAAAGAAGAGATTCGGCGGCGACGTACGTTCGCCGTGATTAGCCACCCCGACGCGGGAAAAACCACGCTCACCGAGAAGCTGCTGCTCTTTGGTGGCGCCATTCACGTGGCGGGAGCTGTTAAGTCGAACAAGATCAGGAAGACGGCCACGTCAGACTGGATGGAGATCGAGAAACAGCGCGGTATATCGGTCGCCACTTCAGTGATGGGATTCGAGTACAACGACCATAAGGTAAACATATTGGATACGCCCGGTCACCAGGATTTCGCCGAGGACACCTACCGTACCCTCACGGCGGTGGATAGCGTGATCGTGGTAGTGGACGTGGCAAAAGGGGTGGAGACCCAGACCCGCAAGCTGATGGAGGTTTGCAGGATGCGCCACACCCCGGTGATGATATTCGTGAACAAGCTGGACCGCGAGGGGCGTGATCCGTTTGAAATCCTCGATGAGCTGGAGGAGGAGTTGAAGATTACCGTTCGCCCGTTGAGCTGGCCCATCGATATGGGGGAACGATTCAAGGGGGTGTACAACCTTTACCGTGATCGCCTCGACCTTTATCAGCCTAGCAAGCAGCGGGTTACCGAGTCGATTCGGCTGGACGTGAACGGGCCGGAGCTGGAGCAGCATATTGGCGGGGCGTTAGCCAAAAGGCTACGCGACGACTTGGAGTTGATTACCGGGGTGTACCCCGCGTTCGATCGCGAGGAGTACCTCGCGGGCAGGTTGGCGCCGGTCTTCTTCGGCTCCGCGTTGAACAATTTCGGGGTAAAGGAGTTACTGGACTGCTTCATCGAGATTGCCCCTTCGCCCCGCCCCGTGCAGGCCATCGAGCGCACCGTAGACCCTTACGAGGAGGAGTTCACCGGCTTCGTTTTCAAGATTCACGCGAATATGGATCCCAATCACCGCTCCCGCATCGCCTTCCTGAAGGTCTGCTCCGGCAAGTTCGAGCGGAACGTGAACTACCGGCACGCGCGGCTTGACCGTACCCTGAGGTTCTCGTCGCCGACCGCTTTCATGGCGCAGAAAAAAGAGATCCTTGACGAGGCGTTCGCGGGCGATATCGTGGGGTTGCCCGATAACGGCAACTTCAAGATTGGCGACACGCTCACCTCGGGCGAGTTGTTGCACTTCAAGGGGTTGCCCAGCTTCTCGCCCGAGATGTTCAAGTACATCGAGAACGCCGATCCCATGAAGTCGAAGCAGCTGCACAAGGGGGTGGAGCAACTGATGGACGAGGGGGTTGCCCAGCTCTTCACCAACCAGTTTAACGGGAGGAAGGTGATCGGGACGGTTGGTCAGCTTCAGTTCGAGGTGATCGAGTACCGGTTGCTACACGAGTACGGGGCACAGTGCCGGTGGGAACCCATCAACCTCTATAAAGCCTGCTGGATCGAGAGCGATGACGCGGCGCAACTGGCGGAGTTCAAGCAACGAAAGCACCAGTACATGGCGCTCGATAAAGAGGGGCGGGATGTCTTCCTCGCGGAATCGAATTACATCTTGATGATGGCGCAACAGGATTTCAAGAACATCCGCTTCCACTTTAACTCCGAGTTTTAGCGGGTTTAATGTTTGTATCACGTGCTTGCGAAAAGCGGTTTTTCATCTACTTTATTGCCATCGAAAAGCAGATTTCATCAATGCTTGTTCATTTTTTGGTATGGAGTACTTGTTCGCGGTTCTTTCCCAATCAGAAACAACCGTTCTGATGTTATTGATCAGGTTAGTCGCATCACTTTCGGTTAATCTAAAGTACGAAGCCATGCTCAACGCTAAGTTAAAGTCTAATGAGTTGTCATTTTCTGATATATTGAGTTTTAAGCCCATGCCGTGCCGATCGGGGTTCATGTCATAAGCAGGTGAAAGTATCCAGCCATTCTCCGTTAAAAGGAAACCGTGATTTCTTAAATGGTCGTCCGTGTTGCTGATGGCTATTGAAAAGACGATTCTTCTGAACAACTCTTTCAAGTCAGCGGATACATCGGCCCCGTTTTGAATGATAAATTCTACCAACTCTAGATAGCTAACCCCTTCTTCGGCTCCCATGCCGTCGCTGTATCCCAATAAGGTCATTGCCGAAGAAAAGTGTAGTCGTTCTCCCGTGGGTGTCCTATCGAACCGTTTGGTTAAATAGGTGTGGTGCCTGTTGTTGTATTTTTGTATCATCGCGTGGGCCGTTTCGATACCCGATTTTCGCGCCAAATCATTCGCCAACATTTCCCAAGCTCCAATGTCAATAATATCGTTCTTGCTGGGGAATTTTGCGATCCAAAGTGCCCCGGTTGTGTCCTGCACGCTTGCCTTGGGTCTCGCGCCTCCCAAAGATGCCCCCGGGGCCATCAGCAACTTTATCCATTTCAACATGTCTGGATTATCCTCTTCGATATTTTTTTCCAACTCCAGGCTCGCGTGTTCCAACTCTCGAATAGAAGTCCATGGTGGCGCCGAATAGTCTTTATCATTGTCCAAGAAATCTCCTTCCGGTTCAAGTTTGAAACGTAACGCTCCCATCCGATGCAAATCATATACTCCCAATAGGAAGTCCGATTCGCGGAGTTTCCGGGCTTGCCTGTTTTCCGTTTTGGCCAGAATGGCTTCCCTCCGTTCCATCAACACACGTCCCCAACGGTCGGGAGAGGAGTCTAAAAATAGGCCGAAATTACTTTTTTCGTCTCTAAAGTACTGGGGTCCAGGGTAAAATCCCAAATCAGGGTCTAACATGTAGACATGGTTGGATTTCAGCCATTCATCGGAATACTCGAAAGAGAAAATCTCTTTCCCCTTCAACACGTCAACTGCTAAGACCCCCATCAAGGTGGGACCACCTAATCCCACCCAGTCGGCGTACACGAATATCTCCTTCCGTTTCATGCGATTCTTTTTATCTTTAAATTTTACTGTATGGAACCTTTCTTGGGAGCCCTGGCACCGGTTCTTAAATTCGCATCCTGTAACTTTCTACCCAATTTGTCATCTTTTGCCAACAGGAGCAGGTCTTTTTCCAATCCCAGAACAAACAATACTTGGGCGTAAACCCCCAATGAAGTACCCGGTGACCCTTTTTCGACTAACCAGAGTGTAGAACGTGAAATACCGGCACGTTCGGCAACCTGCTCGGCCGATAACTTTCTTCTTAAACGGGCAAGCTTTATATTCTCGCCCATCTCTTCTAGGATAGACGCCAGTCTGGGTAATAGAACAGTTTTCGCTTTCTTCATAGCTTGATTTTTTTGGCTGTCATGAATTCGAAGTTCTACGCCGAAGCATAATAATTCAAGCAGTTGTTTTATGATAATGTTTGATATATCGCACAAAAATAGTAAATATGTTTGATTTGTCAAACATTATACGTGATTTTCGTGTTGAACTTGATTGTTTTAGTTCATCAGTAGCATTTTCGTTTCGCACTTGTAAAAAACGGTCTTTTCGTGTACTTTTGTACGGACTACAATTAAAAAACGAAATGAAAACCTTACTTACGTTGCTTCTGTCTCTTTGCTCGCTTGTCTTGGTGGCGCAGACGCCCGATTACATGGGGTGGGTTAGCCAATCGGCTGACTATATCGAGTCGAACAAGCTGGATAGCGCGGCTTACGCTTTGCAGCGGGCCATGGCGATGGAGCCGGCGAATGAGCATAACCCAGTGCTGCTGCTGAACTTGGGGATCCTGCAGCGGCAAATGGGACTGCTTGACGACGCGTATATCTCGTTTACCGCCTCCCTGGGGAACAACCCGATGCCCGAGGTGGTGTTACATCAACGTGCCTCGCTGTTATGCGATATGGACCGTTTCGATGAGGCGATGGAGGATTACGACGCCATCATTCGCCACTACCCGGAAGATGTGGAGGCCTATTACCGTCGGGGATTGCTCTTTCTGGATAAGAGCGACCGCGCGAGCGCCGAGGCCGATTTCAACGCCGCGAAAGCGATTGCCCCGGATGATATGTACACGAAGTTGTGCGAGTCGTTGCTCTTTAAGCTGGACGATAACTGGGAGGCCGCCGGTGAAATTTACACCCACCTGTTGGAAACCGTGCCGGATCCGAACCCCATCTTTTACATGAACCGGGCGGAGTGTTACCTGAACAGCGACCGCCTTTCACGGGCGGCCGCCGACCTGCAAGCGGCGTGGAGTTCGCAAAAGGACAATCCCTACTTCTACATTTTGCGCGGCCGTTTGCGCTTGGAGCAGTTTGATAAAATGGCGGCCCGCGAGGACTTCCTGCAGGCTAAAAAGATGGGGTACGATGCCGACATCGCGGACGAGTGGATTAAGCGCACAAAATAACTCACACCCCTTCAAGTAACCTTTTTGTTTGTCCTGATAAAGCTTTATCAATTGAAGGATTATCTTTGCATTGATAATTGATGGAAATTTAAGAAAGAGATTATAGACAATAAATTGATAAAAAAATGTTTGAACTGTTATATCAACTTGTATCAGATTATATCAGGGAGAATTTTGTCATACTGCTTGACCATATTGGAACTTTTGCATTCGCATTAAGCGGAATCAGGTTAGCGGCCGAAAAAGAGTTCGATTGGTTTGGAGCGTATGTCGTTGGGCTAGTTACGGCTATTGGTGGTGGAACAACGCGTGACTTATTGTTAGGGGTAACGCCATTTTGGATGCTAAATAGCTCCTATTTAATCGTTACCGCAGTGGCTTTGCTGTCGTTTATTTTTCTTAAGAAATTAATTTTCAAGCTGAATAAAACCCTGTTTCTATTCGATACCATAGGGCTCGGATTATTCGTGGTGGTGGGAATAGAAAAAACTTTAGACGCGAATCTCCCGTTTTGGGTTGCCATTATCATGGGGATGATCACGGGCTCGGTTGGAGGTTTACTTAGAGATGTTTTAATCAACGAAATGCCCCTCATCTTGCGTAGGGATATCTACGCGGTAGCTTGTATTATCGGGGGACTCGTGTTTGCGTTATGTTATTGGCTCGATATGAACCGTGCTTTGATCAACATTATCTCGGCTTCTTCCGTGATGCTGATACGATTTATCGCTGTTAAGTTTAAAATTCAATTACCCACGGTAAAACATCATGATGCTGATGGTTAGTAAACTTTCATAAGGTCATTGATAATAAACTCAATATTTCGTTGAGTAATTAATAGCTGAGCTAAAATAGGCTGAAATGATTAATAAGTTCCGAATAATCAAAATATTTTGATTATTCGGAACTTATTGGTACTTTTGCCCAGGTGAATTGGTTGATTATTGAAGAATTATAACAGCTACAGATAATGAAAAGAAAAGTGAGTGAATCCCTAGTGGCGTGGAAAAAGAGTTCTCGCCGAATGCCTCTGCTTATAAACGGGGCTCGTCAGGTGGGTAAAACCTATATAGTGAAAAAGTTTGCCCAAGAGCATTACGAAACCTTGTTGTATCTTAATATGGAAATAGAGACAATGTTAGCTAAATTTCTCGAAACTGAATTGTCCCCTGAAAAGATTATCCGGTACCTTGAAACGGTAAAGATGCAAGAGATCATTCCAGGCAAAACGCTTATATTTATAGATGAGATTCAAGCTTGTGAGCGGGCGTTAACGGCTTTGAAGTATTTTTCCGAACAGATGCCCGAACATCACGTAATTGCTGCCGGCTCCCTTTTAGGGGTGGCTGTTAACCGGGAAAAATTCTCCTTCCCCGTGGGTAAAGTCAACGAGTTGAATATGTACCCCATGGATTTCGAGGAGTTTTTATGGGCGATGAACATGGAAAAGCTTGCTGATGAAATAAACAATCACTACAATAGCATCGAAAAGATGCCGGAAGCGTTGCATGAAGCAGCATTGAATCTGTATCGCGACTATTTTATCGTGGGAGGTATGCCGGCAGCCATAAATAGTTTTCTCGAAACCGACAGTTTTATAAAAACACAAGAGGTTCAAAACGAGATATTGAATGCGTACATTGCCGATATGGCAAAATATGCCGATCCTTCTACAAGTGTTAAAATAAGGGCATGCTATAACTCTATACCGGCTCAATTGGCAAAAGAAAACACCAA
Source organism: Fermentimonas sp. (assembly GCA_050951125.1). Classification (GTDB taxonomy): domain Bacteria; phylum Bacteroidota; class Bacteroidia; order Bacteroidales; family Dysgonomonadaceae; genus Proteiniphilum. The sequence goes on from JBMNIR010000008.1 coordinate 193,884, forward strand.
GTTTCAGTATAAAGTGGTTCAAAGAGGAGGAACGGCAACTATCTTTGGTGAAGCCATCGAGTGGCTTGTCTTCGCGGGAGTTGCCCTCAAGTGCCAGCGCCTAAGTCACGGTTACATTCCCATTAACGCGTATGTTGATTTGGTGAATTTTAAATTGTATATGGCCGACATAGGGATTCTTACATTGCAATCTAAGATACCGTTGCAAACTATACTTTCTCCTGTTGAAGTTGATAATACTTTCCTTGGAGCGATGACTGAAAACTACGTTGCGCAAGTATTTGCTTGCAAAGGGTACGATTTGATGTATTGGCAGAGTAACGGAAAAGCCGAGGTTGATTTCGTTCTTCAAGTTAATGATGCGGTTATTCCGATAGAAGTGAAAAAGGGAAGACGAAATCGATCAAGAAGCCTGAGAGTTTTCATGGAAAAATACAAATCACCTTACGCGATACGCGTATCCAAGAGGAATTTTGGTTTTGAAAACGGGATAAAATCGGTACCCCTGTACGCGACTTTCTGTATGTAAGCCCGAACCAATTCAAGTATCAATGTGCTTTCTTTTTTCTTTTTTCGAGAAGTTCATTATGGAAGGATTATCTTTGCATTGATAATCTGTGAAATTAAATTATTTGAACTTACACTTTATCATTTCATAGAACTACAGGTTTAAATTATAAAGGATTGAAAAAATGACTTCATTTATCGGTGCCGGGAATGTGGGAACTTCTTTGGGCGTTTTTTTCAAAGAGAACGGGGTAGCTATCCGCGGGTATTTTAGTAGAACATATAAAAGTGCTGAAACAGCCGCGTTACTCACCTCTTCCAGGGCTTACACCCGGCTTGAAAACATGGTAAATGAAAGTCAATTTATCTGGATTACCACTAACGACGACGCGATAGAAAGCGTGGCTAATCAGATTGCCGAATTAAACATTCACGAAAAAAAGACCTTTGTACACGCGAGTGGGCTAAAAACTTCCGATGTGCTGATTTCGCTTAAAAAAAAAGGACATGCAACCTGCTCTGCACATCCGTTGTTGGCCTTCAGCACGGTTGATCAAGCCGTGAAAATGCTGGGCAAAACAACGTTCTTTTTGGAAGGTGAGCAAGGTGACTTGTTAGGGATAAAGCAGGTTTTTGAAGATAAAAACCTTACATTTGCAGAAATTAAAAAGGAACAAAAAGCGGCTTATCACGCCGGGGCATGCATGATTTCAAATTATTTGGTTACATTGGTGCATGCATCCAACCAAATTTTTGAACTGGCAGGAATTTCAAACCACGTTCTGAGACCGGCAATAAACACGCTGATTGCAAGCGTGTTGCAAAACTTGGAAGGGAAGGGGCCCAAAGAGGCTTTGACCGGGCCTATCAAGCGTGGCGACGTCCAAACGGTAAGAAATCATCTTGAAATCCTTGCCGAAGAGTTACCGGGATTAACCGAAGTGTATAAAGTCTTAGGCAAAGAAACGATGCACATGATAGACGATTTTCGTCTAAAAAACATTCTTGATGAAAAATAAAAACAGATAAAATAATCGTATGAAACGAGCATGAAAACTGTTTTCACACAAGAACATGATTAAAGCGAGTTCCATACGATACATTTGAAAATAATAGTTTTAATCGTATGAAAAAGAATGTAACGGTAAAAACGTATCAAGAATTTAAAAACGAAGGTAGAAAAATTACCATGCTCACGGCCTACGATTATTCAATGGCTAAACTGGTTATTGACGCCGGGGTCGATTCCATTCTCATTGGTGACTCGTTGGCGATGACCATGCAAGGACACGACTCAACGCTGCCCGTTACGGTAGATGATATTATTTACCACACCAAAATGGTGGTTCAGGCCAATGCAAATGCCAATATGCGTGCCCTGATAGTGAGCGATATGCCTTTCCTCTCTTATCACGTTTCGGTAGAAGACACCGTTAGAAATGCCGGGCGAATAGTAAAAGAAGGTGGCGCCGAAGCGGTAAAACTGGAAGGAGGACGCGATATTCTCGACCAAGTGAAAGCCATCATGGGTGCTCAAATTCCCGTGATGGGGCACTTGGGACTTACACCGCAGTCGGTAAATGCTTTTGGCGGTTTCAAAGTGCAGGGTCGCGATGAGGAGAATGCCAAGCGAATTTTGGATGATGCGTTAGCGTTGCAAGATGTAGGTGTTTTCTCTATCGTGCTGGAAGGGATACCCGAGAAACTGGCAAAAGAGATTTCCGAGCGGCTTTACATCCCAACCATCGGTATTGGTGCCGGGAGATACTGTGACGGACAGGTATTGGTGCTGCAAGATATGCTGGGAATGTACAACGATTTCGTTCCGAAATTTGTAAAACAATACGCCGACCTAAACAGCATAATCACTTCTGCTGTAAAAGATTACATTCACGAAGTGCAAAGCGGTGATTTCCCTTCCGAGGAATATACCTATAAGTAACAAGGGCAATGATCATAACAACGATTTCTGAACTTCGGGACTACTTGAAAGCTCAACGTGCGAAAAACAAAACGGTTGGATTGGTTCCAACCATGGGATTTCTGCACGAAGGACATCTATCGCTTATCAGGCGCGCTAAAGCTGAGAACGACGTGGTAATTGTCAGTGATTTTGTGAACCCCACGCAGTTTGGGCCTAACGAGGATTACGAGACCTATCCCCGTGACATCAAGCGTGACACGGGGCTTGCCGTTGGTGCCGGTGCCGACGTGGTTTTTTATCCTTCGGTAACGGAAATGTACCCGGAAGGCAGTGCTACTTTCGTGGAAGTGGAAGGCGACATTACACGCGTTCTTTGCGGTGCTTCGCGTCCTACCCATTTTAAAGGCGTGACCACGGTGGTGAATATGCTCTTTAACATCGTGAAACCCGACAAAGCCTACTTTGGGCAAAAAGATGCTCAACAAGCTGCCGTCCTGATGAAAATGGTTCGTGATACGCATCAAGATCTCGAATTGGTGGTTTGCCCGATCGCGCGTGAGGAGGACGGGCTGGCCATGAGTTCAAGAAACACCTACCTTAACAAGGAAGAAAGAAAACAGGCTACAATCCTTAATCAAGCCCTTGCAGAGGGCGAAAAAGCGTTTTTGGCAGGTGAAACAGCGGTTGAGAAACTCGTTTCCATTATTGCCGACAAGATAAACGAAATGCCGCTGGCCGAGATTGATTACGTGAGTATTTACGATTTTCCAAGCTTGACTGAAATCAAGAAAGTTGAACATCAGGCACTCGTGGCAGTTGCCGTGAAGTTTGGTAAAACCCGACTGATTGACAATCGAATTTTGGGAGAGGCGAAATATTTGTAATCGAAAACAATCATGTTCCGATAAAATCACTGAAGCTGCCGGGCAAACTATTGATTCGTTTTTCTGACAACTTCTTTTACAGCTAAAAGCAGGCTAACTATGATAAATATTGCCATTACAGCCGGGGGAACTTCTGAAAGCATGGATGGAGTGCGTAAAATCACGAATATCAGCACGGGTTCGTTGGGATGGCACTGCTTGGAAGCCATGCTAAGCAGGTTCAACACGCCATCTGTTGCCGATTTTCATGTTCACTACATCCATACCGAAAATGCGATTATCAAAGGATTAGCTGAAAATGACAAAAAGAGAGTCAGTTTTATTCCTGTAACGGATGCTGAAAGCGTGTTTCAAGCGGTGGATAAGCTGACGAAAGAAGTGGCGCTGGATTATTTTATCCATTCCATGGCGATTTCGGATTTTACATTTAGTTACTCGGTTAGCCATACCAGGCTTGCACGGGAAATTGAAGCGCTACAACATCCCGATGGTTTCACGGTTGAAGACGCGCGTTCTGTTTTAGAAAATCCGCGGTCGAGACATTCCATGGGCGAAAAAATCTCATCGGACGAGGATATGCTCATTGGATTAAAACGAACGAAAAAAGTCATCCCGTTAATAAAAAAGAACAATCCGAACACCTTTTTAGTAGGATTTAAGCTGCTTGCAAACGTGGATGAATCCGAATTACGGCGTGTTGCCAACGAATTGGCAGAAAAAAACAGGTGCGATTTAGTCGTGGCGAATGAAGTTTCAGCTATCGGCGAAACCAATCATCAGGCTATTTTGGTGAAAGAAAAGAAGATAATTGCCCGGGCAGTGGGTAAATCTGAAATTGCAAAACTGATTATTGACAGTATGCTGAAAAATTAACTTGAAGATTATTGGATTATGGATACTAACAGTCATTTAAAAAGGGAAAAAATCACACCGGGACAATCCCGCGAAGCTAAAGCGAAAAAAACCGTGGTGATCGGCGTATCGGGTGGAATAGCGTGCTACAAGGTCGTAGAAGTGGTCAATCAGTTGAGAAAAGACGGCTATAACGTGAAGGTAATCATGACGAAAGCCGCTCAGCAGTTTGTTACGCCACTTACCTTTCAAACTATGTCGCGCAATGCCGTGGTGACTGAAATGTTTGACCCGGTAGAAAAATGGGACACGAAACACGTTAGCCTCGCAAAGGCGGCAGACCTGTTTGTCATTGTTCCGGCAACAGCCAATATAATTGGAAAAGTTGCCAGTGGCATAGCTGATGATATGCTCAGCACGACTGTAATGGCGACAAAAAGCCCCGTGCTGATTTTCCCCGCCATGAACACGGCCATGTATGAAAACAGCATTGTACAAGAAAATATCCAAAAGCTAAAAAAACACGGCTATCACCTCTTTGGAACGGCATCCGGTGAGCTGGCTTGCGGCGATATTGGCACCGGGAAGTTGCTGGATTGGCAGCAAATTGTTGCTGAAATCAAGAAATTCTTGTAGACTAAGATTTGAATTTGGTGTTTGTTTTTCGGCTTACTTTGTACACCCGGCGGGAATCGAACCCACATCGCCGGAACCGGAATCCGGTATTCTATCCATTGAACTACGGGTGCAAATGGTCGTTATCCTTACCTACTCCTTGAAAGATACCCTGTTCCACTTAAGCACGATGGTGTCGCTCTTGAGGAAAGGCACTATCTCTTCAATTTGATCCTCATCAAGGTGTTCCTTGAAATCGAGAGCAAGGAGCAAATCGGTCCCGTTATCGCTGAACTTAGCCGATACGGGATAAATTCCCGGCAAAGATACAGCATATTTATAATTTTCCCGCTCTTTTTGGGAAGAATCAAAGAAAATTTCCCCGTTGATGGGAGGTAGGAGCGTGGAATCGTCAATTTTTTCCCATCCCGTGCTGTAAAAGTCAATCCGACTGTCGCACGCTTGGGCGCAGACGGTCCTGATCACGCAAACGATCATGGAGTCTTGGGCAACCGGCAACAACTTCAGCTCGATGGTGCCAACGTTAGAGGTTTGAATCAGCAGGTGGTCATCGCTATACACCCTCTTTTTTATCTCACCCAAAGTGTAAGGTACACTGGTTTCCCCGGTATCAACCAGTAACATGGTTTTGTTCCCTTCCAACAGGCCGGGGAGCAGCTCCGGGGGCATCGCCTTGAACAAGTCGCCCACGGTCTGACCGTTTACCAGGGTTGTGAAACATAGAAGCAGTAAAAGAATCGCTTTCATAGGGTCGGTTTTATATTTTCGCCGTTAAAGCATTGTTTGAATCGTTGGGTTCAACTGCTTGGATTGATTGTCTGGTCTAGTATTCTGGTTTAGTTGCCGTTTAATTATCGAGTTCGGGCGCATAGTAAGCCCCCACCTTGGCGATATTGGCCACGTCGCGTCTGCTCGTGATATTGATTCGCAAGCGGGTAGGGGTCACGTCGCTGAACCGGAGCAGTCGTTTGTACCCGATGGTGGTCCCTTCGGTCAGCAGCATCCACTCACCGTTCACCAGTCCCTCCACGTTAAACATTTCTACTCGTTGCCCCCTCGTTATATCTTCTTGTAGAAGAACCGTGTTGATAGGCTCATCAGGTAGCAGGGCAAACTCCTTGGAGTCCCCGGAACGGGCTTCCCATAACCCTTCACCATCGACCAGCTTTTCTCCTTGAAAGGTGGTCTGGATGTAGGCGCCGAACTCTTTTAGCCGTTGCACGTCCACCTCGTGTAGTTGCCCCTGCGTATCGGGCGGGATATTGAGGAGCAAGACCGAGTTCATGCCGACCGATTGGTAGTAGATATCTACCAGTTCTTTCAACGTTTTCACCCGTTCGTCTTCCTCGGGATGGTAAAACCAGCCCGGGCGAATGGAAACATCTACCTCTGAAGGATACCAGTAAATGGTTTTCGCGTTGGCTATGAGCTCCCGACCCCCTAAGTCACTGGCGGTGGGAGAGATGTTGAGTCGCCGGTTCTCGCTGATAATCAGCTTGTTGATGTCCGGTTGCAAGGGCGTAACACTCCACTCTGTCTCCCTGCCAAGTCCCTGCTCGTTGCCTACCCATCGCACGTCGTTGCCCATGATCGCTTTCACCGCCGAGGGTTGAAGGCTGTCGATCACGTGGTAAAAGCGTGGCCAATCGTACTCTTGAACCCGGCCGTTGGGTCCTTCACCGTTCGCCCCGTCAAACCATACCTCGTGTATTTCACCGTAGCGGGTGAGCAGCTCGGTCAGTTGTTCCGTCAGCAACGCATTGTATCTCGGCGAATCGCCGTAGCTCTCTGCGTTCCTGTCCCATGGCGATAAGTAAACGCCAAACTTCATGTGGTACTTGTCGCAGGCTGATTTAACCTCCTTCACCACATCGCCTTGACCGTCTCGCCATGGGGAGAAGGCCACGGAATGCCGGGTCGTAGCAGTGGGCCACAAGCAGAAGCCATCGTGGTGCTTGGCCGTCAGGATCAGCATGTTGAACCCGGCCTCCTGCAGGCTGGAAACCCATTGCTCCGCATTGAAGTCAGTGGGGTTAAAGAGTGCAGGATCCTCCGTGCCATCCCCCCACTCACGACCCGTGAAGGTGTTCATCCCGAAGTGGATGAAAGCGGTCAACTCCAGTTGTTGCCACTCCAGTTGTTGTGGCGTGGGCACGACGTACGCGGAGAGCTTTACCTTCTGATCGGCAGTAAGCATGTCCGAGAAGGTGAGCTCCTTCTCGAAATAGCTGCTGGTACGCTGGTTGCACCCAACGGTAGTGGCCGCTACCAAGAAAGGGATTGCAATAACTATTTTTCTCATGATGCTGATATCGTGCTTGACGATTGCGTTTGATGATTAAGCTTGATAATTAATTGATTAACTGTCTATTTCAAGTGTAAAGGAAACGTTTGATGCTTTTTTTCGGCGTCTTCTCAAACTCCTTCTCCACGATTTCAATGTCGCTGATTCGTTCGTATTGAGCGATCGATTGATTCAGGGTGTTTCTGTTTTCGACCATGATCTCTTCGAGCTCCCACGGTGTGATACCGTCTGCGGCTATGGCATTCATCTCGGGGTAGACAAGCGCTACCAGCCTGTTTTCACGCTGTACCACCAAGCTCTCGGCAACGTACCGCAGGTTATTTAGCCGCGATTCAATCTCCTCCGGGTAAATGTTTTGCCCGTTAGCCGAGAGGAGCATCGTCTTGATGCGTCCCTTGATGAAGAGGCGCTTGCCTTTCATTACACCCGAGTCGCCCGTTTTCAACCAGCCATCTTCGGTAAAGGCGGCTTGGGTAGCCTCCGGGTTCTTGTAGTACCCTTTCATCACGTTTTCACCGCGTACCTGGATTTCGCCGGGCACGTTCTCCGGGTCGGACGAGTCGATTCGTGCTTCCATAATCCCTTTCAGCACGGAGCCGCACGAGGTAGGTACGAATTCGTAATGGTGGTCGTACGAGATAAGTGGGGCACACTCTGTCATGCCGTAGCCCACCGTGAAGGGGAACTGCATCTTGTAAAAGCAGGTCTCTACCTCTGCGCTCAGCGCAGCGCCACCAATGATCACCTGTCGGAAGCGACCACCTAACGCGTTGATCAGCTTTTTCTTGATTTGGTTCAGGATGATTCGTTCGACACCCGGGATACGCATTAACCCTTTCACGAGTGGCTTGTTGATTGTCGGAAGAATTCTGCTCTTGTATATCTTCTCGAAGATCAGGGGAACGGTGATGATGAGGTGTGGCCGTACCTCTTGCAACGCGTTAAGCAAATTCCGTGGGGTCGGGATTACCCCGAGAAGGGTGACATGAACGCCGGCCGAGAGGGAGTATAGGAAGTCAAACGCACAGCCATACACATGTGCCATAGGGAGGAAGGCCAAGAGGCGATCACCAGTGAAAAGAAGTTCCAATTGGTGCGCGTAGGTCACGTTCCCCGCGAAGTTGTTCGCGGTGATCATCACTCCTTTGCTGAAACCGGTAGTGCCGGAAGTATAATTGAGGCATACTACCTCGTCGTTGCTCACGTCGGCATAATGGATATCCTCTTTCGTGAAGCCGTTGGGGTAGGTCTCGTGGAACCGTTGCTCCCACCTGTCGAAAGCGTGCAACGTCTCCTCATCCTTCCACTGAATAAGCGAGAAGGTGGGTATATCGATTACCGGTACATGAACCTTTTCCGTGTCAATCGCTTTCCACTGATCCTCGTGAACAAACAGAAGCTTCGAGTCGGAGTGCGAGATGATGTTCACCATGCTCTCAGGGTTGAACTCGTGAAGGATGGGGACGATCACGGTCCCGTGCGTGATGGCCGCTATAAAGACAGTAGCCCACGAAGAGTGGTTCCTGCCGATTAGCGCAATGGCATCACCTTTCTGGATGCCCAGTTCCTTGAAGAGTAGGTGAAGCTTCGCGATCTCACAGGCTAACTCGCCGTAAGTGTAAGAGTTATCGCCCTTGTAATCGGTAATGGCCGGCAGCTCCCAGTTTTTTTGGAAGTTCTCTTCGTACAGTTTAATGAAGTTTTGTTCGATCATTTTGCACAAAATTGGATATAATGTGCAAAAGTAATAGCTTCAATTCGATTATCAAAGGAAAAAGGGAAGGAAATTGAGCGTAAAAGTGTAATTTTGTGATCTACTTATGAGCGATCGAACCATTTTTCACGATAAAACAGCCGCTTATTACACGCTGGGGTGTAAGCTCAACTTTGCCGAGACCTCAGCAATAAGTCGCCAGCTGCTGAATACGGGTGTCACCCGCGCCCGTATGGCTCAATCGGCTGATATTTGCGTGATCAATACCTGTACGGTGACGGAGCTGGCCGATAAGAAAAGTCGTCAGATGATTCGCAGGGCGATTCACGAGAACCCGAACGCATACGTGGTGGTCACCGGCTGTTACGCGCAGTTGAAACCTGACGAATTGGCTGCGATCGAGGGTGTGGACTTGGTGCTGGGTACTGAGCAGAAGCTTGACCTGATAAAATACTTAGGTGACCTCATAAAAAAGGAGAAAGGCGAGTTGGTGGTTTCGAAAGCGAACCAGATTCGCACGTTCGCACACTCGATTTCCGCTGATGATCGAACGCGTTACTTCCTTAAGGTGCAGGATGGGTGCGACTACTTCTGTTCCTATTGCACCATCCCTTTTGCCCGGGGGCGCAGCCGTAACGGTTCGATAGCCCAACTGGTGAGGCAGGCCGAGCGGGTAGTGGAGGAGGGAGGCAAAGAGATCGTGCTGACCGGTGTGAATATAGGGGATTTCGGGCGCACGACCGGGGAAACATTTATAGATTTAATCCGAGAACTCGATCGGGTGGAAGGCGTGGGGCGGTATCGTATCTCCTCCATCGAGCCCAACCTGTTGTCGGATGAGATCATTGACTTCGTGGCCGATTCTCGTCGTTTTGCTCCTCACTTCCATATACCGCTGCAGGCGGGCAGTGATGCGGTGCTTCGGCTGATGGAACGGCGGTACGACACGGCGCTGTTCCGCCAAAAGATCGAGCGGATCAAGGCGGTTCTACCCCACGCATTTATCGGGGTGGATGTGATCGTGGGCGTTCGAGGGGAGACCGATGCCCACTTCGAGGAGGGTAGGGCGTTTATCGAGTCGCTTGATTTCTCGCGGCTTCACGTATTTACCTACTCCGAGCGCCCCGGTACGCGGGCGTTGCAGGTTGACCACGTGGTGCCCCCCAGAACCAGGCAGGCCAGGAGCAAGGTACTGCTTGAGTTGTCGGACCGGAAGTTGCACGCGTTTTACAAGTCGCAAGAGGGGAGCCGAAGGGAAGTGCTGTTTGAGCATACCAAGAGGGGACGGAAGATGCACGGCTTCACCGAAAACTACGTCAGGTTACACGTGGATTTCGACCCGGCATTAATCAACCGGGTTATCGAGGTGGAGGTAGGGGCTTACGATGAAGAACAGATGGCGATGGAGGCGAACTTAAAAGCAGAAATTAGAGGTGGAGGCGAAAGCGAAAGTTATGTAACAACGATAAAAACTACACATGGAGGAGGATGGTAAAAAGGGAGGTATCGGGTACCGGCTGCTGTACGGCATAGTCTACCTGCACGCGCTGTTGCCATTTTGGATGCTATACATCCTGTCGGATATCTTGTACCTGTTCGCGTACCACGTGGTGCGTTATCGCCGTAAGCTGCTGAGGAAGAACTTGAAAAATGCTTTCCCCGAAAAAACGGGCAAGGAGAGGGGGGAGGTCGAACGAAAGTTTTATCGCCACCTGTGCGATTACTTCGTGGAGACGATAAAAACGCTTCGAATAAGTGATGTAGAGATCCGGAAGCGGATGAAGTTCGAAAATCCTGAGATGGTCAACCGTTTGGTCAAAGAGTCGGGTTCCTGCCTGGTTAGCTTAGGGCATTACGCTAACTGGGAGTGGGTAACCTCCATCGGGTTACACCTAACGGAGGGTATTAGTACGGGGTTGATCTACAAGCAATTAAAGTCGGAGCCGTTCGATCGGCTCTTCTTGAAAATACGGAGCCGTTTTGATTCGCTGCCCATCGAGAAAAGGTGCACGTATCGAACGATGATCAATGCACGGGATGAAAAGCTCTCCGTGGTGGTCGGCTTCCTGCTGGATCAGCGTCCACCGAGGCACGTGACCGAGTATTGGACCCGCTTCCTGAACCAGGACACGTTGATAGAGACCGGGATGGAGCGGATCGCAAGGTCGATGGCTCTCCCCGTGGTCTACCTCGATATAAAAAAGGTGAAGCGGGGGCGTTACGTCGGTCGCTTTTTCGTTCTTACCCCCGATGCGAGCGTTGAACCTAAATATGTTGTTACGGAGCGTTACGCCCGGAAGCTGGAGAGCACCATTTTAAATGATCCAGCTTACTACCTCTGGACGCATGACCGCTGGAAGTTCCAGAGAGAAGAGAAGCAGACTGGCGACAAGTCATCAGGTGACGGCTCATGTCTTGGCGGCGACAATCATACGAACAACGAAAACAATCCGAGTGACAACAAGTTGCCCAATAAAAACTAATCATATGAATCATCACGTGGAGAACCAATGCGACGATCCAAGGGTTTCGGTAGTAATTCTGAATTGGAACGGTCGGAAACTTCTGGAGCAGTTTTTGCCCCTGGTGCTGGAGCACACGGTGAGCGATGCGTTTAGCGTGGTGGTAGCGGATAACGGGTCGACGGACGATTCTGTGGAGTTCTTGCAGACTCGGTTCCCGGAGGTGCCGTTGATCCTTTTTGATGAAAACCACGGTTTCGCGGAGGGGTACAACAGGGCGTTGGCGCAGATACGTTCAGAATACGTGGTGCTGTTGAACTCCGACGTGGAGACCACGCCCAACTGGTTGCAGCCGTTGGTTGCCTTCATGGATAATCACCCCGAGGTTGCGACCGTGCAACCCAAGCTCCTCTCTTACCACCAGAGGAATCACTTTGAGTACGCCGGTGCAGCGGGAGGGTTCATCGACCGGTACGGGTATCCCTTTTGCCGGGGACGTATCCTGGAGGTAGTGGAGGAAGATCGTGGGCAGTACGATACGGTAATCCCCCTGTTTTGGGCCACAGGAGCTTGCCTGATGATTCGGAAGAGCGATTTCGTTGAGTATGGGGGACTGGATGGCCGCTTCTTCGCGCACATGGAGGAGATCGATCTCTGCTGGCGACTGAACGCACGCGGCCGCAAGGTGATGTGCGTGCCCTCTTCAACCGTTTATCACGTTGGGGGAGCCTCGTTGGACAAGGAGAACCCGAAGAAGATGTACCTCAACTTCCGCAACAACCTGCTGATGTTGTACAAGAACGTGCCTCGCGCTCGTTACCTCACCACGTTTACCGTTCGTTATTTCATGGACTTGTTAGCCTTCGCTCACCTGGTGATAAAGGGGAACTTTAAAAATGCCCGGGCCGTGGTGAAGGCGTACGTCGACTTTCTGAAGATGCGCCCTTCCTACAAGCAGGTCAGGCGGGAGAACCTTGCTAAAACCCTCATAGAGAAGATACCCACGCGGCACCCCAAGAGTATCTTGATACGTTTCTATACCGGGAAAAAGACCTACCAGTCGCTCTATTCGAAGTGAAAGCTCAGCGTGACAATCCGCTGGGAGGCTTTGGAGAGGGAAAGAGCGTACCTCCGCAGGCTATCATCCGTGAGGTCGGACCGCTCTTTTTCCAAGATGTCGATAAGGCTAAGGCCCAGTTTAAGTTCCGGGGCCAGTTTAAACATGGGTAAGTAGAGATCCCATCCCACGCCCAGCTCGATCCCCATGTCGTACGGTTTTAGCCGCACCGCTTCGCCTTTACGGGATGCCAGCTCGATGCTTCCGTATCCCCCCAGGAGTACATACGGTCGGAAGTTGTCGATTCGATCGGCAGAAAGTTTCAACTGCAGGGGTAGCGAGATGTAGTTGTTGCGCACGCGGGTTTTGTACTCCTCGCCCGTGGATTGCTCCTTGAAAACGAACCGCTTTTCGCCCAGTTGCAATGTGGGTATGGCACGCAGGTTCAAGCGGTTGGTCACGTGGAGATCGGCGATAAGGCCGGCTGTGAAGCCCGGTGAATAGCGTGGGATCTCAGAGAACCAGGCCTCTCCGTCTTCACTCACGTACCCCGATTGTGTTAGGATAAGGTCTTGCGTGTGAAGACCTATCGTGAACCCCAGGTGAAACAGCCGCTGGTCGACGTACGGCTGATGTTGCAGCTTTTGGTGTTGTCCCCAGGCCATCGTGCTGCATAGGAACAGCGAGAGCGTCACCAGCGATGTCAGCATCACCAGTCTCGTGAGCAACAAGTGTGTATGTGAAGGATACATTTTATCGCATAAAATAGGGCGCATTAGGAATTGGTATACGCCTTAATAAACAAACGTAGCACACGCTCACTTATTGTGTGCAAGCCTGGTCTTCGAAAATGACAGCCTCTCCACTGCTCCTGTAATTTAGACACATTCCAAATAATAGATGTGATGTGAATCAATTTTCTTATTTAGAAAATAGTGATTACCTTTGCGCGAGGAACAGAATATTTTGTAATAACTAATTCACTTATCTATTATGGCTTACGTGATTACTGAAGATTGCATTGCTTGTGGTACATGTATCGATGAATGTCCGGTGGAAGCAATATCTGAAGGTGATATTTACGTGATTGATCCTGAGGTGTGTACCGATTGTGGCACTTGTGCCGACGTTTGTCCTACCGAAGCAATTCATCCGGCTTAAGATACGGAAAACTTTCAGAAGAGTGTAAAGAGACTGCTCCTGCAACATGGGATGGTCTCTTTTTTGTGTTACGATCTTCATCGAGGTTACACTTCTTGTGCTACATGTATTGTACGACACTCTTTTTTTTCTTGGAGTCACTCTTTTCTTTGAAACACTTCCTGTAAGCAATAAAAAAAGCGCCCTATCGGGGCGCTTTTTTATCGTGTGCCGTGCATGCGTATCATCTAGGTGGTGCAAGTCCACCATGGGGGTCAGCGACTACCAACCATTAGCACCGGGCAAGGGTGTTCACCGCGAGGTGAAATCTGAAGGAAGCCGGCGTGCAAAATCTTGCCCCGATGAACAAGAACAACATACAAGGCAAGGGCACTCGGGATAAGGTTGTGATAGAAACTGAAGTCTCAAAGTCGCTCGGGGGGTGTCAATGTACATGTTGCGGAGGGATGAGATGAAAGATGATGTGCTTACCACGGGAGGTCTCACTAGCGGTTTTGCAACCGTAGTAACAACGAGTAGTGATACCGGCTACGGCTTTCGCCCGGGTAGGTCTGCTCATGACGCTGTTCGTAAGGCTAAGGATTACATCGATGAGGGATACCGCTACGTGGTAGATTTGGACTTGGCAAGTTTCTTCGATACCGTTAACCACAGTCGCCTGGTACGCCGCCTGTCCGAGAGGGTCAAGGATGGTCGTGTCATTTCCCTGGTACACAAGTACCTGAACGCGGGTGTGATGGTGGATGGCGTCAAGCAGAAGACCGAGCGGGGCGTACCCCAAGGCTGGCCACTCAGCCCCATTCTCTCGAACATCGTTTTAGATGAGTTGGACAAGGAGTTGGAGCGTCGTGGACTTCGCTTCGTGCGTTATTCCGATGACTGCATGATATTTGCCAAGAGCAAACGCGCGGCGGAGCGTGTTCGAGGGAGCATCACCCGCTACATCGAGGAGAAGCTTCGCTTGCGCGTCAACGAGGAAAAGACTTCTGTCAGGAGTGTTTTCAGCCACGCCTTCAACAACGACGCGTTGTCTCGACAAGGTTACCCCTCGTTAGTACATAGTTATGACTTGCTTACATCGTGAAATAAGGAACCGCCGTATACGCGACCCGTACGTACGGTGGTGTGAGAGGTCGGGAGACAAGAGTAGGAGAAAGACCTACCTTGTCTTCCTCCTACTCGATTACACGGGAATCGATTTACCCATTTACTTTTGCCATGTGAGCGATCAGGTCGAGCATCTTCAAGGAGAACGCCCATTCGTTGTCGTACCATGATACTACCTTCACGAAGGTGGGGCTTAGTTGAATACCTGCCTTTTCGTCGAAGATAGAGGTGTGGGGATCGCCAATGAAGTCGCTCGATACCACCGCTTCGTCGGTGTACCCGAGTACGCCTTTCAATTCGCCTTCCGAGGCCTCTTTCATCGCGACGCAAATCTCCTCGTAGGTGGCTTCCTTTGCCAAGCGAACCGTTAAGTCGACCACTGATACGTTCAACGTGGGAACACGCATCGACATACCCGTCAGCTTACCGTTCAGTTCGGGGATTACTTTACCCACGGCTTTGGCAGCCCCGGTAGAGGAGGGGATGATGTTGCCCGAAGCGGCGCGACCGCCTCTCCAGTCCTTCGCTGAAGGTCCGTCTACCGTCTTTTGGGTAGCGGTGGTAGAGTGCACGGTAGTCATCAATCCTTCGAGGATACCAAATTTGTCGTTCAATACTTTGGCAATCGGAGCCAAGCAGTTGGTAGTACAAGAGGCGTTGGAAACAAACTGCTCACCCTTGGTGTAGGTATTCTGGTTTACTCCAACCACGTACATCCGGGTATCGTCCTTTGAAGGTCCGGACATAACCACGTATTTCGCACCCGCGTCAATGTGAGCTTGCGCTTTATCCTTGGTAAGGAAGAGACCGGTAGACTCAACCACGTACTCGGCACCCACCTCGTTCCATTTCAGGTCTGCCGGGTTTCTTTCCGAAGTAACGCGTACTTTCTTCCCGTTCACCACGAGGTTTCCATCTTTTACCTTGATGTCGCCATTGAACTGACCGTGAATGGTGTCGTACTTAAGCATGTAAGCGATGTAGTCTACATCCAGCAAGTCGTTGATACCCACGATTTGAATGTCGTTCCTTTGTTGAGCTGCACGGAACACCAAGCGTCCGATACGGCCAAATCCATTAATACCTACTTTAATCATACTTTATTGAATTTTAGTTGTTAATTAGTGTCATTGAATAAGTCTCTTCCCGAGCATTTTAAAACGATGCACTCGTCTGCAACCGTTTCACCACGTAAGTAGAAAAGAGCCCTAAAAACTATCTTTTAAATTGAATGACAAAAATACAATTTCTTTTCGTCAAGTGGAAATAAATTGGGACAAAAAACCGTAATAGATTGCAAATACGGATGTTTAATCCTATTTTTACGCCTCATGGATGATAAAAACAAAACGAGGTACTTCCGGCACCATTTGTTGAAATGGTTCGAGGTTAATGGTAGGGACTTCCCATGGAGGAGGGAGGGGGTTTCCAACTTCGAGCTGGTTTTTAGCGAGGTGTTGCTACAGCGAACCCGGGCAGAGACCGTCGCACAATACTACCCGGTTTTCTTTGGCCGTTACCCCGATTGGAACCATTTGATACAGGCCACGGATCAAGAGCTGGAGGAGGTGTTCAAACCACTTGGACTCTATAAGCACCGGGCAAGGAGGATGCGCAAGATAATCGATGAGTACAAGCAGAAGAACGGCGAACTGCCCAAAAACAGGGATGAGTTGAGCGATTCGAGCTTCGCTTCGCTATACACCTCGAACGCCTATGAGCTGTTCGTGCTGAAACGGCGGGCTCCCCTGCTCGACGTCAACATGTCGAGGCTCCTGAAGCGTTACTTCATCCCGGGCGAGGTTCAGGACGTGAGGAACGATAAGGAGATCCAGGAGTTGGCGAAAAAGGTGACCAACGTGAAAGCATGCAAGGAGTTGAACTGGTCTATCCTCGATTTTTCGGCGCTGGTGTGCAAAGCGCGTAAACCTCTCTGTGAGGAGTGCGTGTTGCGTTCCAAGTGCAGTTTCCAGAAATAACCGCTATCTTTGTGGCCATTGAGTTATAATATTGATGATATAAAAGCGTATGTCAGACGATAAGAAGATTATTTTTTCGATGGTGGGGGTGAGCAAGATGTACCCGCCACACAAGCAGGTATTGAAAGATATATACCTCTCCTTTTTCTACGGTGCCAAGATCGGGATCATCGGGTTGAACGGCTCGGGTAAATCGACGCTGTTGAAGATTATCGCGGGGATCGAGAAGGAGTACCAAGGTGAAGTGGTGTCCGATAAAGAGTTCACGGTGGGTTACCTGGAGCAAGACCCGCAACTGGATCCCGGTAAGATGGTAATCGACGTGGTGCGGGAGGGGGTGCAACCGGTGATGGACTTGCTGAACGAGTACGAGGAGATTAACCAGAAGTTCGGGCTACCTGAGTATTATGAGAACGAGGAGAAGATGAACTCGCTGTTCGCTCGGCAGGCGGTATTGCAAGATAAGCTGGATGCCTCCGACGCGTGGAGTATCGATAACCGGCTGGAGCGGGCGATGGATGCTTTGCGTTGCCCCCCGGAAGATCAACCGGTTCACGAGTTATCGGGTGGAGAGCGGCGTCGCGTGGCCCTTTGTCGCCTCCTCTTGCAGGAGCCGGATGTATTGCTGCTTGACGAGCCGACCAACCACCTTGACGCGGAGTCGATCGACTGGATGGAACAACACCTGCAGCAGTACAAGGGAACGGTAATCTGTATCACGCACGACCGTTACTTCCTGGATCACGTGGCAGGCTGGATACTTGAGCTGGATCGTGGCGAGGGTATCCCTTGGAAAGGAAATTATACCTCGTGGCTGGAGCAAAAAACCATGCGGATGGCACAAGAGGAGAAACAGGCCAGCAAGCGGCGTAAGACGTTGGAGCGGGAACTGGAGTGGATCAACATGGCACCAAAGGCACGCCACGCGAAGGGGAAGGCGCGCCTCAATTCGTACGAGAAGCTGCTGAATCAAGACCAGAAGGAGCGGGAGGAGAGGCTGGAGATTTTCATACCGAACGGGCCTCGTCTCGGTAACAAGGTCATCGAGGCGAAGCAGGTGAAGAAGGCATACGGGGATAAGCTGTTGTTTGACGACCTTAACTTTATGCTCCCGCCCAACGGGATCGTGGGGGTGATTGGCCCGAACGGGGCAGGTAAAACCACGCTCTTTCGGTTGATTGAAGGGATGGAGCAACCCGATGCCGGAACGTTCGAGGTGGGAGAGACCGTGGTGACGGCTTACGTGGATCAGCAACACACGGCTATCGATCCCGATAAGACGGTTTACCAGGTGGTCTCCGGCGGATCGGAGTTCGTGAGAGTAGGGGGTAGGGATATCAACGCGCGTGCGTACCTTGCCCGTTTCAACTTTTCCGGCGCTGATCAAGAGAAGCTGTGTGGCGTGCTATCGGGCGGGGAGCGGAACCGCTTGCACCTGGCGTTGACGCTTAAGGCGGGGGCCAACGTGCTGTTGCTTGACGAGCCGACCAACGACATCGACGTCAACACGTTGCGGGCGCTGGAAGAGGGGTTGGAAACTTTCGCGGGGTGCGCCGTGGTGATATCACACGACCGCTGGTTCCTGGACCGCATCTGTACCCACATCCTGGCGTTTGAAGGCAACTCCGAGGTGTTCTACTTTGAAGGCTCCTACAGCGAGTACGAGGAGAACAAGAAGATGCGTCTCGGTAACGTGGAACCCAAGCGAGTTCGGTACAGGAAACTATAAATAGAATACAAATGAAAAAAACGGTTATCCCCCTTCTATTATGGATGCTGTGTGGTCTACTTTTCGCAGATGATACGAAGAGTACTGTGCCAGTTTCTCGGGCTTCTCACGATTCACATGCTGAGACGCTTTCACACTCCCAAGTGATATCCCCGGAAAAATCCAAAGGTTCCCCCGGTTTTTTTAACCGGGCGGTCAATTTCGTTGTAGGCAATTGGATACCGTTGGGCAACTCAGAGACGAACCGGTTTGACTTCGGGAGGATACAGGCGATTCCTACCTACAACCCCATCGAGGGGGTGCGGTTAAGGGCGGGTAT
Source organism: Fermentimonas sp. (assembly GCA_050951125.1). GTDB lineage: Bacteria > Bacteroidota > Bacteroidia > Bacteroidales > Dysgonomonadaceae > Proteiniphilum. Next base: position 212,520 of record JBMNIR010000008.1, read on the forward strand.
CGCCTCCAACTCGCGGTTAAGCCCTCACTTTTTCGTGAAGGGATACGTGGCGTACGGTTTTAAGGACCAACGCTTCAAGTACCGGGGTGAGGTGATTTACTCGTTCACTCCCAAAACGTACCACGAGGAGGAGTTCCCGAAAAATAACCTGCGGCTGGTTTACGAGAACGACCTCTACTCGCCCGGTGAGATGCATCCCTGTTCCCCCAACAACCAGCTGTTGATTACCTATCGGCGGTCGCTCAACGAAGCTACTTACCGTGACTTCGGGGAGCTGAATTACGAGCGGGAATACCGCAACGGGTTGGCTCACACCTTATGGGTACGTCGTTCCCGATTGCAGCCGCAAGGGGAGTTGGTGTTTGAATGGTCGAAGGGTGGGGTGGCAACCCGATTTGACGCGTTGAACACCGCTGAAGTAGGCCTCCAACTGCGTTACTCCGTAAGGGAGGCGTACGATCAGCAAAGGCGAAAGAGGAAACCGCTGGAGATGACAAGTCCCACCTTTTTCCTTTCGCACTCCATGGGAATAGATAACTTCCTGGGCGGTGAGGTTCCGTTTCACCGGACGGAACTGTCGGCGCAAAAACGGTTCCTGTTGGGTAACGCGGCCCGCCTCGACGTGGTGGGTGAAGCGATGAAGGTATGGAACGCGGTGCCGTTCCCGTTGCTGGTGTACCCTAACCAACGTATTCGTCACCATATAGAAAACAATGCTTTCTTCCTGAGCCGTGCGCTTGAGTTCGTGGCGGATGAGCAGGTGACATTGCGGATGACGTTCGTTGGGGAGGAGCTGTTGCTCTCGCGGGTCAACCTGCTGAATAAACTAAGGGTAAGGGAGTTGATTTCAGTCAGGGCTGCCTACGGACGGTTAAGCGACAAGAACCTACCTGGTGCCACCGGAACCTACCTGCTGCCGCCGGTATCGCGATACTACGATAACATGCCTTACCTGGAAGGAACGTTTGGCATTACCAATATCCTGGGCCTTTTGAGGGTGGAGTACGTGCACCGGTTTACCTACCGCGACCATCCCGATGCGCTGCTGGGGGCAGTCAGGGTTGACGTGACGTTGTAAGTTCGGTAAAATCCGGTAATCGATAGAACTTGCTGAAATCACACGCTTTTTTATATTATCTTTGTACCCTAATCCGATGGTTAGATGGTAACGATTTTGGGAATCGAATCCTCGTGCGACGACACGTCGGCAGCGGTAGTGAGGGACGGGGTTATCCTATCGAACGTGATCGCCGAGCAAGCGGTGCACGAGCGGTACGGGGGCGTGGTGCCGGAATTAGCGTCACGTGCGCACCAGCAGAACATCGTTCCCGTGGTACATGACGCGCTCAAGCAGGCGGGCGTACCCAAAGAAGGGGTGTCGGCCGTGGCTTTTACTCGAGGTCCGGGGTTGCTGGGTTCGTTGCTGGTGGGCACCTCTTTCGCGAAGGGGTTTACTTCCGCTCTTGGTATTCCGCTTATCGAGGTGAACCACCTGAAAGCGCACGTGTTGGCTCACTTTATCAAGGAGGATGAAAACGATAGGGATCAACCCGATTTCCCTTTCCTCTGCCTGTTGGTATCGGGAGGGAACTCGCAGATTATCTTGGTGAAGTCCATCAGTGATATGGAGATCATCGGACAGACCATCGATGATGCGGCGGGTGAAGCGTTTGACAAGTGCGCGAAGGTGATGGGACTCGGCTACCCCGGAGGCCCCGTGGTAGACCGCTTGGCGAAACAGGGTGACCCGGAGCGTTTCACCTTTAGCAAGCCAAGGATTGACGGGTATGACTACAGCTTTAGCGGTCTAAAAACGTCGTTTCTATACTTCTTGCGCGATGAGTTGAAAGAGGATCCGGGTTTTATCGATAAGAACAGGGAGGACCTTTGTGCTTCGTTGCAGAAGACGATTGGCGATATCTTGATGGATAAGCTTAGCCTGGCCGCGGAGGAGCTTGGCGTGAACGAGGTGGCACTGGCCGGTGGAGTATCGGCCAACTCGGGACTGAGAAACGCGTTGGAGGCGTGTGGCCAAACGCACGGGTGGAAGATGCATATCCCCAAATTCGCGTACACGACCGATAACGCGGCAATGGTGGCGATAACCGGGTATTACAAGTACTTGGCTGGCCTTTTTTGCGAACCGGACGTGGTGCCGTTCGCACGGGTCTCCATGTAATCAGGAACTAATGAATAATAACAATATGACAACTGAAAATCCTACGGTGGAAGAGAACAAGAGGAGCTTAAATTTCATAGAGCAGATAGTGGAGAACGACCTGAAGGAAGGCCGGGATGACGGGCGCGTGCAAACGCGGTTCCCGCCGGAGCCTAATGGTTACCTGCACATCGGGCATGCCAAGGCGATCTGCATTGACTTCGGTATCGCTGAAAAATATGGCGGCACGTGCAACCTTCGGTTTGACGATACCAACCCCGTGAAGGAGGAGGTGGAGTACGTCGATTCCATTATGGAGGATATCGAGTGGCTCGGCTTTCATTGGGATAACGTCTATTACGCTTCCGACTACTTTCAACAGCTGTGGGATTTCGCGGTGAAGCTAATCAGGGAGGGCAAAGCGTACGTCGATGAGCAGTCGTCAGAGGAGATCGCCCGTCAAAAAGGGACACCAACCGTTCCCGGAACGGACAGTCCCTATAGGAACCGACCTGCTGAGGAGTCGATGGAGCTGTTTCACAAGATGAACAGCGGTGAGATTCCCGAGGGACAGATGGTGCTTCGGGCCAAGATTGATATGGCTTCGCCCAACATGCACATGCGGGATCCGATCATCTACCGGGTTATCCATATGCCGCACCACCGAACCGGTACGAAGTGGAAGGCCTACCCGATGTACGACTTCGCGCATGGGCAGTGCGACTACTTCGAGGGGGTGACGCACTCGCTCTGTACGCTGGAGTTCGAGGTGCATCGGCCGTTGTACGACTGGTTTATCGACCAGCTGGCGGACAGCGATTACCGCCCGAGGCAGACGGAGTTTAACCGCCTGAACCTGACCTACACGGTGATGAGCAAGCGTAGGCTACTGGAGCTTGTGCAGGATGGGTTGGTTTCCGGGTGGGATGACCCCAGGATGCCGACGCTCGCGGGAATGCGCCGCAGGGGGTACACGCCGGAGGCGATTCGCGGTTTTATCGACAAGATAGGCTATACCAAGTACGACGGGATGAACGATATTTCACTGTTAGAGTTTGCGGTGAGGGAAGACCTGAATGCACGGGTGGTCAGGGTTTCAGGGGTAATTGACCCCGTGAAGCTGATCCTTACGAATTATCCCGGTGGGCATGTGGAGGAAATGGAGGCGATCAATAATCCGGAGGATGAGAGCATGGGTAGCCGGATGGTGAAGTTTAGTCGAGAGTTGTGGATCGAGCGGGATGACTTCATGGAGGACGCACCCAGGAAATACTTCAGGTTGACGCCGGGCAACGAGGTACGGCTCAAGAACGGTTACATCGTGAAATGTACCGGGTGTAAGAAGGACGATGAGGGAAACGTGGTGGAAGTGTATGCCGAATACGACCCGATGACCAAGAGTGGTATGCCCGAGGCGAACCGGAGGGTGAGGGGTACCATCCATTGGGTCTCCGTGCCGCATAGCCTCGAAGCGGAGGTGCGGTTGTATGACCGCCTCTTCATGGTGGAGGACCCGCTGGCGGAAAAAGATAAGGAGTTTAAAAATTTGATCAACCCCGAATCACTCGTGGTGAGAAAAGGGTGCAAGGTGGAGGAGTACCTCGCTGATGCTAAACCGCTTGAGAACTTCCAGTTCCAGCGAATCGGGTACTTCAACGTGGATCTCGATTCCATGAGCGGGGCGCTGGTCTTTAATCGGACGGTCGCCCTAAGGGATTCTTGGAAGAGGGGATCGAAGTAGTTCAGGTAAGGCTTTTACGGTCATTTTTTGCGGGGAACGGTAATGGTTTGTTTTAAATAGTAACATCTCATGTTTTGCCTGGGAACTGTGATAGTCCGATGGAAACGGTAATAGTGTGAAGAAGCGTTTAAATGGAAGATAGCGAGCTGGATATTAAATCATTGGTGGAAAAGTACGAGCAGGCGCGCGTGGTTGGCAAGGCGATATACTTCGATGCCGATGAATTTGCGTCGTTGGCCGATTACTATAACTCGGAGGGTGACAGCGAGGAAGCGGAACGGCTTATTGAAGAGGGGCTGAAGATGCATCCCGGCAGCCACGAGCTGATGTTGATGAAGGTAAAGGTCCTGGTGTTCTCCGAGATGTACGAGGAGGCCCTCGAGTATATGCAGTGGGTTTCGGATGACGAGGATGTCGATTTCCTGTTGCTGAAGATCGAGTCTCTGCTTTACCTCGGACACGACGCTGAAGCCAACGAATTGATCGACAATGTACTGGGTAGAAACTTGACATCGGGTGATTACTACTACTTTATCACTGAGGTGGGCTATTTGCTCAATGACGTGGACCAGTTTGATCGTGGCATCCAGTTGCTCGAAGAGAGCATGCAGATTAACAACGCCAGCATCGATACCATCGTGGACTTGGCTTACGCGTACGAGATGAAAGGCGATTACGAAAAGGCCATCGTTTACAACAACCAGCTTCTTGATATCGACCCTTACTCATTCGAGGGATGGGTGAATATTGGCAAGCTCTTCTCCATGAATGAGCAGCATGATAGGGCGGTTGATGCGTTCGACTTCGCGCTTACTATCGATGAAGATGATATAAGTGTGCTGAAAATGAAGGCTTTGTCGCTATTCCTGAACGAAAACGTGGATGAATCCATCGCCCTCTTTGAGGAGTGCTTGCAGCGTTCTCCTGACGACGAGGCGGTGTACGATTCCCTGTTCGAGTCCTACGCGACGATGGAGCGGTACGATGAGTTAGTACGGCTGATCGATAGGAAAGAGGCACTGTTCGGGAGCAAGGGGATCGTGATCAAACGGGCTTTCGTGTGTGTGTACACGGGCGATTATGAAAAGGCCAACGAGCTGTTTAACCAGGTTCCCGAAGAGGAGCGGGGGACCCTCGATTATTTCATGTTGGAGGCAGAGTTGGCTTTTTACCAGAAAGATTACCCGCGTGCCGAGGGTGCTTACATCAAGGCAGCCCTAGTCTCCGAGGGGAACGAGGATGTACTCGATAGGTTGGCGAACATCAGTGTGGTTCAGGGGAAGTTCGAGCAGGCGGCCCAGTACCTTGAGGAGCTCCTCGAGCTTGAACCCAATTACCCCACCGCGAAGTCGAGGCTGGCTTTTATTCGTTTTGAGATCGGCTCGAAAGAGCCCTTCGATGAGATCATGAATCAGTTCTCCGATAAAGAGCTTCGCTCGCTGCTAGGCCTGACCATGGGGAATGATGCTAACGATTTTTCCGACTATAGCCGCGAGAAAATCCTGATCCGGTTAAACGAGGCGCGTGAAAACCGGGTGCTGTTCAAAAATATCAAGTATTGAGGGTTCGCCAATGAATAGTTAACGGTATGGAGGTTTTCCTGCCATGTTTCGCAAAAGGTACGATGAGTTCGTCTATGAATATTTGACAAGTCGTTTATATTTTCCTATTTTTGCGCGTTAAACTTAATTTTATAAGATGACAGCTGTTACAGAAAAGATTAAAAATTTATGCGCCGCTAAAAAGATTTCGGCAAAAGAGTTGGCCGAGGGTAGCGGGTTGACGGTACCCCAGGTGAAACGGATACTGGAAGAGGAGCGGATACCTTCGCTTGCGTCGATCATCAAGATAGCGCGTGCGCTGGGAGTACGTCCCGGTACCTTTCTCGATGATACCGAGGCGATGGGGCCGGTCGTTACGCGACATACTGAGAACTTCCCTACCGTCACCTTCACGAGCCACTTGACCGATGACCACTCCCACATGGACTTTGCTTCGTTAGCGGCCAAGAAGGCTGGTAGAAACATGGAACCATTCCTGATCGAGATCCGACCTATCGATGACGAGATAAGTTTCTCCTCGCACGAGGGGGAAGAGTTCCTGTACGTCTTGGAAGGTACCCTCGTGGTCTACTACGGGAAAGAGACGTATGAGTTGCACCAAGGCGATAGCATCTATTACGACTCTATCGTGGATCATCTGGTGACTGCCGGGGATGACTCCACGGCTAAAATACTGGGTGTGGTCTACGCACCCGCGTAAAACAATAATGACGACAACGAATATGAGCAACATAAGCAGCTTAAGCCTTTCTGAAAAAACCGTGGGCGATTGGCTGGAGTACTGGGCGGAGAAAACGCCGGACAAGGAGTATATCGTTTATTCCGATCGCGACCTACGCTTCACGTGGGACACCTTTAACAAACGGGTCGATAACATGGCCAAGGGGCTTATCGCGATAGGGGTGACCCGTGGCAGCAACGTGGGCATCTGGGCGCAGAACGTGCCCGACTGGCTTACATTCCTCTACGCGACGGCCAAGATAGGCGCCGTGGCGGTTACAGTGAATACCAACTACCAGTCGGAGGAGATCGCCTTCCTGATGAAGGATTCGGATATGCACACGCTCTGCATGACGGATGGCGTGGCAGGAAGCAATTACACAGATATTATTTACCGTCTGATTCCGGAATTGAAAAGCACCCGAAGGGGCACGTTTCATTCAGAGCGATTCCCTGAACTCAAGAACGTGGTCTATATCGGGCAAGAGAAGTACAGGGGTATGTATAATACGGCAGAGTTGCTGCTGCTGGGTGGTAACGTAGCCGACGATGAGTTTGACCGCCTGCGCACGCTTTCCAACTGCCACGATGTGGTAAATATGCAATACACTTCCGGTACAACTGGTTTCCCCAAAGGGGTGATGCTCACCCATTATAACATCGTGAACAACGGCTACCTCACGGGGGTACATATGAAGTTCACGTCGGACGACAAGTGTTGCATTTGCGTTCCCCTGTTTCACTGTTTTGGGGTGGTGCTAGCCACCATGTGCTGCCTGACGCACGGGAGCACGCAGGTGATGGTGGAGCGGTTCGATCCGCTTGTGACGCTGGCTTCCGTCCATAAGGAGCGATGCACCGTGTTGCATGGGGTGCCCACGATGTTTATTGCCCAGTTGAACCATCCGATGTTCAAGCTGTTCGATGTGAGCTCGCTGCGAACGGGTATCATGGCCGGCGCCTTATGTCCTGAGGAGCTGATGAAAGAGGTGAACGAGAAGATGTACATGGATCTGACGAGTGTGTACGGGCTCACCGAGACCGCACCCGGGATGACGCAGAGTAGGGTAGACGACCCGTTCGAGGTGAGGTGCTCTACCGTGGGAAGAGCGTATGAATTCACCGAGGTGAATGTGCTCGATCCCGAGACAGGAAAGGAGTGCCCCGTGGGCGTGGAGGGTGAGATGTGCTGTCGCGGTTACAACGTGATGAAAGGTTATTACAAGAACCCCGAGGCTACTTTTGAGGTAATCGACAAGAACGGTTTTTTGCACTCGGGTGACCTAGGGGTTAAGGATGAGAATGGCAACTACCGCATCACTGGACGCATTAAGGATATGATCATTAGGGGAGGAGAGAACATATCACCCAAGGAAGTGGAAGATTTCCTCTACCGAATGCCGGGAGTACAGGACGTACAGGTGGTGGCCGTGGCTTCGGAACGATATGGGGAGGACGTGGGTGCTTTTATCATCCTAAAGGAGGGTTACCATTATGAAACCGAGGATGTGCGGGATTTCTGCAAGGGGAGGATCGCTAAGTACAAGATACCGCGCTACGTCTTTTTCGTGAAAGAGTTCCCTATGACCGGTAGCGGTAAGATACAGAAGTTCCGCCTTCGGGAGATGGCCCTGGAGCTGTGCGAAGCGCAAGGAATAAACATTATATAACGCGATAAAAAACAAATAATATGGCACAAACACCCAAATGCTTTAAATGCCAAAGCAGCGTCATTTAACCGTAGTTATCAGATGCCAAAACAGAACGACTCAAATACTTCCACAAGTTATTTTTCAACGTTGAAGAGATATTATGTACGGCAGCTGAACTAATAATAACCAATGAGTTATAAGGGAGTATCCCATAATCTGCATTGGTTTCAATTTGTTTGACCGATTATTTCCAAACTTTCCGTGATTATCTTGGCTGTATTACTTAATTCTGTAAAGATTTTTTCTTGCATCGTGTAGTTAAATCGCACCTCTGGCAGATAAATTCCAATAGCAGCGATAACTTCGTTGTTTTTAAAAACTGGAGCTCCTACACCCGCGATATAGTTGTTATCAAAATGAACGGATAGTTGCTTTTGCTTAACTTTATTCAATTCATCCATTAAATCCTTCTCATTTTTTACTCCAGGCCACATTGATCCGGGTAAACCATATTTCTTGATGAATTCCATCTGTGCATCTGTCTCTTTAAATGCAAGAATAACCCTTCCTGTTGCCGTTAAATAAATATTTTTCTCTTCTTGATTACTGACAACTTGTAGCTCTTGACTGCTTAATTCTTTATGCAAGGTAACCCTCATGTTCTCTTTCATAATCGATAGGATACAACTTTCATTGAATTTATCCCGAAGTTCTCTCATCGGGGCAATTGAAACTTTAATTAATTCTTTCCTGTTGGAATAGTTACCAGTTAAGTAATAAGCCTGAATACCAAGCCTGTATCCTTGTTTTCTCGCCTGTTGTTCAATATACCCCCTGTTGAGCAATGTTTTTATAATATTTGCACAGGTGCTGGGATTTAATCCCAAGCCATTAGAGATTTCACTTAAAGAATAATCACGATCTCTATCTTTAGCTAACAGTTCCAAAATATTAAGGGCCCGATGTACAACTTGTATCATATGTATTATAATAAAAAATAATGCTATTCGCTTGTCATTGAGATTTTTATATGACTCAAACATATGAACTCTGAATAATATATACAAAGATATAAACTATGTTCAATATTATAAAACGAATTTGGTTGTTTTTTGTTTTTTTGAAATTAATCAATATGTATTATGCCTATCGCATTTGGAAATGGAGTAGCATTAACGTTGTTTAACGGCATTTAATTGAATAATATTTGTCTATACAAAAATAAAGTTGTTTTTTTGTAAAGTTGATATTTGCAGTTTCAGGAAGAGTAGAATGGCGAATGGGTAACTATCTTTTCTTAAACAGGCAATACAAAAAACGACCATGGAGAAAAAAATCATTCAATTAGTCTTATTGTTTGTGATTGTAACACAGGTTGTTGGCGCCAACAACACGATTAGAGTGCTTATCCCGCGTACGAATGAAAAAGCTTACGCGATTGCCGGTGAAGCTTTTGCCGATATGTGGGAGAAGGTTACCAGCGAAAGACCTTCAATTATGTACATGGAAACCGATGAGAAAGAACTACCGAATGCCAATGTTGTGCTTATCGGGTCAGACGCGGTCAATCCTATCGTTCATGAACTCATACGCGTCGGCACTATCGATGGGCTGGGACTTCAATATGGAGGCGACAACTACCGACTGCTGTCAATAAGTAACCAGGGGAACAACTGCCTTATCGTCGCCGGTGGCAGCGGCCGCTCGACTATCTACGCGGTATATGATTTTTTCCGCCAACAAGCGGGTGTCGAGTATTTCTGGGATGGCGATGTAATACCTCATCAAGAGAGTATTGATATTTCAGGAATCAATATCCTGGAAAAGCCCCGCTTCGAATACCGGGGACTGCGCTATTTCGCGCACCGGGGACTTCACCGGTTTCAAGCGGAGCACTGGGACTTGGATGACTGGAAGAAGGAGATCGACTGGCTGATGAAGAAACGGTTCAACCTGTTCATGCTGCGAACCGGGATCGATGACCTTTTCCAGCGTGCATTCCCGGATGATGTCCCTTATCCACCGGTTGACGAGCAAGACCCGGACGCGGAACAGAGAAGTTATAATGACCGCACCTCGTTCTGGCCCCTGAAATATCGCGGGGAATTACGCGAAAAGGTTTTGGAATACGCGAGGGACAGGGGCTTGCTTCACCCGGAGGATGTAGGAGCTATTACCCACTGGTATTCACACACGCCGTTATCTTTCCTTAATGATAAACCTGATTTCCCATTGATGGGAACCGGTAAGGGCAACTATAGTTTCAGGAAACATGGTATTTGGGATATCGAGTACCAGGTTTCATGGGATGCATATTGGAAATTGACCGAAACTCATATTAAAGAATTCGGAGGAGGGTTACCAAGGATGTTTCATACTATTGGCCTAGCTGAACGCATGTTTGGCAGTGGAAGAGATAACTATCAGCGTAAACTGTATGTTTATCGTAAAACTCAGAATATGTTTCGTGATCAGTATCCTGACGTACCTCTGCTAATTGCCAGTTGGGATTTTTTAGATCGGTGGAAAAATGAAGATGTTCAATCATTATTAGAAGAATTTGACCCCGAACGCACAATTATTTTAGATTACACATCTGATAATATCAGTGCTGTTTCATATCGTGATTGGGGAATGTATAAAAAGTTTCCATGGATATTTGGGCTAATACATTCATTCGCAAACAATAGTGATATACATGGTAATTATGATGATATCATTACCCCTCGTTTAAAGGAAGCTTCATCAGACAGTTTGTGTGTTGGTTTTGTAATTTGGTCGGAGACATCACATAGTGATACCTATCTTTTAGAATATCTTGCCGACAATAGCTGGCAGCCTGAGAGGGTTGAGGCAGAGCAAGCCACTCAACGTTACTGTAAGTCACGCTATCCTTCAGAAGCAGTCAATGAAATGAATTCGTTATGGAACTCTTTCCTTACCCTTTCCCAATGTAATAATTGGGGCCGTACCGGGGGAACAGTCAGGGAACCCCAATTCCGTATTTTGGGCAGCACAGAGTTAATTAATCTCACGCCGGACCGCATTGATGATTTGAATTTTGATTTACAGCGATTACCTCCTGGACTAACAGAATCAGTTAAGGTACTAGGAAAGTTAGCTGAAATGACAGAAGATTATTATAAAAATACGTTGTGGCAGCGTGATGCAATTGACATGGCCAGGACTATTGTCAGTAATGCATTATACCTGTCACTTGCCAAAGGTGCGGTTCAAATGGATGCATGGCGACAGGATAAAGCTGACGTGTCTGAAATTCGAACGTATTCAAAAATAAGTAAAGAACTATTGGCAACTTTAAGTGACTTATTGGCAATGTCCGATGACTTTTCAATGTATGCTAGCCTGCAAAGGCTTTATGATGCAAAACCTATCGAGGGAATGCCTCCAATGGTAAACCCGCACGCGGAACAAATCCTCAAGGCAAACGCGGAGAACAATTATTGCCGCAGCCATCATTACGAGTTGGTTGAACATGTTTACCGCCCCGAACTGGAAGTATACTGGAACTGGGCCCTAAAGCAGATTCAATCGGGCAACCGCTCTGAATGGAAGCGCCCTCAGGAGTTCGCTGAGCAGGAGAAAATCATTGAAGACCGTTTTTACGAAAGACCTTTAAAAGAGATGGCTCCCGTTAAAACGAGAAACGCGAAAAACATGGCAGCAACATTGCTTCAACTGGAAAAGCAGGTAAATGAATTACTACTGTTACATTAATTTATAATTATGACAACCCTCTCGCTGATTTTGGGGACGGAGTACAAGAGAGAAAACAGATACAGATTCATTACATACATCTACAAAAAGTAAAACAACGTAAACAAAAAGCCTATGAAAATCATTAAAAAAACAAGTAAACGGCGTGATCGCCATCCTCTTTACGAAAAAGGCCAAACGGTACCACTAATACCGCCCGGCCATGAATTCTAATTATCAGGTTTATTAATAATTAAAATCATTACAAAGGTATGAATAAATGTTCCATTGAAGGGGATAAATCCCTTAATAATTTAAAACCCACCTTTAAAATCGTGAGAATAACCTTGTTCCTCCTGTTTTTGAGTGTCCTATGCTCACGAGCTGCCATCGATTATTCACAAGGAGTTGAACTTTCTCTCGATCGAAACAATGAGGAGATCCTGAACGCGATACAACAAAAGAGACGAATTACCGGAACGGTTACTGATGTAAACGGAACTCCCGTTATTGGTGCCAACATCGTTGAAGTAGGCACTGCAAACGGGACGGTTACTGATGTAGACGGGATGTTTTCACTAAGCGTAGGGGCTGAAGCCACGATTCATATTTCATATATCGGATATTTGGATCAATATATTGCTACAGCTGGACAATCCACTTTCAGCGTTACCCTTTTAGAAGACGCGAAAACTTTAGATGAACTGGTTGTAATAGGATACGGAACGGTTAAGAAATCCGATTTAACAGGTTCAATAGCATCTATTCAAGGAAACAAACTTGCAGAAAAAAGGACAGTCAGGGTTTCACAAGCCTTACAGGGATCAATGCCAGGTTTGATGGTGACCAGGTCTAGTAGTGCAGCTGATGTCTCTGCTAGTATCAGAGTTAGGGGAGTAACTACTATTGGAGATAGTAATCCATTAATTTTAATAGATGGAATTCCCGGAAATATTGATTGGGTTAATCCTCAAGACATTGAGAGTATTTCCGTTTTAAAAGATGCGGCATCAGCTTCTATTTATGGAGCTAGAGCAGCTGCCGGAGTAATTCTTATCACCACTAAAAAAGCTAAATCTGGACAATTCAACATTAATTATAATTATCAATACACCTTGGAGGAACCAACAAGAGTTGCCGAATATGCAAATGCAAAGGATTATATGAGAGTTTTCAATGAATTAACATGGAATGACAATAACAATATTCCAGGGAAAGAATATCCCATCTTTGCAAAAGATCTTATTGATAATTATCATAATTTACACGCGGAAAACCCAGATAAGTATCCAGATGTTAATTGGATGGATATTATGCTAAAGGACAACGCGCAACGTGAAAATCATTCTCTGAATTTCAATGCCGGTACTGAAAGCGTTAGAACGTATATCTCTTTGATTTATGACAAGACAAACTCTCTAGTTGAAGGACGTAAATATGATAGAATTACATTCAGAGCAAATAATGATGTCACAATTAGCAAATTTTTATCGGCGGAAGTTAACTTAACTAATTTATATTCTGTAAATAAATCTCCAAAATACAAGGATGGATATTATGGCGTTGATCCTTCACCTTTATCTGCACCTATTTATGCGGCGCAATGGTCAGATGGTCGTGTAGCATCAGGAAAAACCGGAAGAAATGATTGGGGACTATTACACTACGCTGGATTCAATGAATCTAAAAGCAATGTTTTATCTGGAAAGATACAAGTGAATTTTACACCAATTAAAGAATTAAAAATTTCTGCAGCTTTCTCTCCCGAACTATTCTATGACAAAGGAAAAGGGTTTTCAAAACAAGTTACATATACAAACTGGGATGATCCTAATTTGATAATTGGAGTTTTGGAAGGGGCTGAAAAAACCTCCTTGAACGAATCTAGATTTAACAGTTATAGTATAACCAATCAATTATTTTCTAACTATATAAATAATTTTAATCAGCACAACCTAAACATTATGGTTGGATTTGAAGAATACAAATATAATGCTGAATCATTGGGAGCATCACGGGATCACTATTTATTGAAAAATTTCCCTTATTTGAGTCTCGGAAATGAAAATTACCAGTTTAACAGTGGGTCAGCTTATGAAAACGCCTATAGATCATTTTTTGGTCGTATTATGTACAATTATGGAAATAAATATTATTTACAAGCTAATTCACGTTACGATGGATCATCTAGATTTGACAAAGATTATAGATGGGGATTTTTTCCGTCAGTTGCAATTGGATGGGTTCTCACTGAAGAAACCTTTATGAAAAATATTTCTCCATTTTCTTTCTTAAAAATTAGAGCTTCATATGGTAGTTTAGGAAACGAAAAAATCGGGAATTACCCATATCAATCAACTATAAGTTTTGGGAATACCATTCTTTATCAAGGCGATGAAGCTGTTTCAGCACAGACTTCCAGTATTTCAAAGTATGCTATACGAAATATTTCATGGGAGACCACAGAGGTATTCAATATCGGGCTTGATGCAAATCTTTTGAATGACAAACTTAGAATAGAGGGTGATTATTATAAAAAAACCACGAAAGATATGTTATTGGCACTTGAAATTCCAAAGTTCATGGGAGTCAGTAACCCTCAAAAAAACACCGGTGAAATGTACACCAAGGGCTGGGAATTCAAAGTTTCATGGTTTAGCAACATAGGTGAATTAAAATACTCATTATCGGCTAATTTATCAGATTCTAAATCAATAATGGGAGACTTAGGTGGGACAGAATTTCTTGGTTCGCAAGTGAAATTTAAAGGTAGCGAATTTAATGAATGGTATGGATATAAATCGGATGGGTTATTTCAGACGGAAGAAGAAGTTGCTAATTCTGCCTTAACAAGTAAAGCAGTTAGGCCTGGTGATATAAAATATATTGACATAAGTGGACAGGATGGAGTACCAGATGGGAAGATAACTCCTGATTATGATAGAGTCCTGCTTGGTGGATCGTTACCAAGATATTTATTTGGGGGAAATATCGATATGACGTACAAAAACGTGGATTTCTCTTTAGTATTTCAAGGTATTGGTAAACAAAATAGCATGATAACGCAAAATATGGTAAGGCCTTTACAATCATTTTATAGGGATGTGCCAAAAATTATTCTTAACAATTATTGGAGTAAATATAACACGGAACAACAAAATTTGAGTATTAAATATCCAAGATTATCAGAAAATACTACGGGGAATAATTATACAACTTCTGATTTTTGGCTCTTCAATGGAGGGTATTTTCGACTTAAAAATATTCAATTAGGGTATAAAATTCCAAATGATATTTGTACAAAAGTGAAACTTCAGGATATTTACTTTTATTTAAGTATCCATGATTTATTTTCCATTGACAATTTCCCTAAAGGTTGGGATCCAGAAACTACGAATTACTGGATTACAAGATCATACAATTTCGGTGTTTCTCTAAAATTTTAAAAACCAGCAAAAATGAAAAGTAAAAATATAATATTAACTTTCTTGTTAAGCTGCATTTTTTTACTAAATGCATGTATTGATTTGGATTTGAATCCTCTATCCGAAGGTTCAAGTGAAAATTGGTATTCTAGTGAAGAAGAATTGCAAATGGCAACTGCCTATATTTTTCACACATCAATTTGGAAGAGACATTCACCCGCCGATTTCTTTTGGCATACTGATGATTTTAGTTATAGGACAAATCTGGGCGTAATAAATGGTTCAACATTAACTGGTTCAACAGGTATTGTCACGGCAGCATGGAATGATGCTTACAACTGTATTGCAAACGCGAATCAAATATTAGTTAATTCATCAAGAGCTTCTGAGAATTTAACTGAAGAAAAATTGAATTTTTATCGCGCAAATGCAAAGTTTGCTAGAGCTGCACAATATTCAAAATTAATTTTTTTGTTTGGTGATGTGCCTTATTATACAACTGTTTTAAATGTTGATGAGGCTTTTTCGATGGGTAGAACTAATAAAGAAGCGATATTAGATTCTATTTATGCTGATTTTGACTTTGCGACTCAATTTCTACCTGAGATTTACGGTACAAACGAATATCATTTTGCGACTAAAGGGGCGGCTTATGCAATGAAAGCCCGTATCGCCCTATATATGGGAGATTACATCACAGCGCGTAACGCGGCAAAGGCTTGCATTGATTTGGGGATTTATAAACTTTTTCCTAAATACTCCACGTTATTTTTACAAACGACTAAAAATTCTTGTGAAACTATTTTTTGTATAGCAAATTCCGTATCTTTAAAGAGTAAATGGTCTCTCGGTCCGAAAAGTTATATTGTAAGAACCGCCGGTGGTTTTGGTAGCGCAACCCCATCATGGGAACTTTTATGTTCATATTTATGTACAGATGGGTTGCCAATTGATGAATCTCCTTTATTTGATCCTCGAAACCCTTTTAAAAATCGGGATCCAAGATGTACGGCAACTATTGTTGAATTCGGAACTAATTGGTTGGGTTATAAATTTGAGGTTCATCCTGATACATTGAAGGTAATGAATTATAATACCGGAGATTTAGTGCCTAATACTCAAAACAGAGCCGTTGATCAATGGGCAACTTATAACGGTTTAATGCTCAAAAAATTTTTAGATGAAAGTATGCTTGGTTCATTTGAAGCAGAAAATGATCAAATAATAATGCGCTACGCTGATGTACTCTTAATGTATGCAGAAGCTAAAATTGAATTAGGAGAAATTGACGAGACTGTTCTAAATGCGATTAATCAAGTTAGGGCTCGTGCGTACGAAGTTGATGTGAATGCAACTTCTGATTATCCAGCTGTAACGACAGTAAACCAGTCTGAATTAAGAAAAGCATTGCGAATTGAAAGAAGAATGGAGTTTGCCTGGGAGAACGATTTGAGATATAATGATATTATTCGTTGGAGGCTTGCAGAAAAAGTATTAAACAGACCAGATTATGGCATGTTAGATCCTCAAGAATTACGCGACAAGGTTGTAAATAAAGGATTATGGTTTTTCCCAGGAATCCCTGAGATTGATGAAGATGGCACACCGGATTTTACATCATTATATAATACTGGCCTGATCAAGTTATTGGCAGCAAGAAAATTCGAGGCAAGACAATATTTGTGGCCTATACCGACTTCAGAAATGATTATCAATGAAAATTTAACTCAAAATCCAGGCTATTGATTTGATAACGATTAACATAAATTCACACATGATGAGAAAAATTATTCTTTTTAGCATACTATTGTTTGCTTTCACGACAACTTTCACAGTTGCAAATAGTTCTATTGAGCCTGACAAATCCTCAATAAGGATTCTCATTCCTCTATCTAAAGAGAAAGCTTACGCGATTGCCGGTGAAGCTTTTGCCGATATGTGGGAAAAGGTTACCAGCGAAAGGCCTTCAATTATCTACATGGAAACCGATGAGAAAGAACTACCGGATGGCAATGTTGTGCTTATCGGGTCAGACGCGGTCAATCCTATCGTTCATGAACTCATACGCGTCGGCACTATCGACGGGCTGGGACTTCAATATGGAGGTGACAACTATCGACTGCTGTCAATAAGTAACCAGGGTAAAAACTGCCTTATCGTCGCCGGTGGCAGCGGCCGCTCAACCATCTACGCGGTATATGATTTTTTCCGCCAACAAGCGGGTGTCGAGTATTTCTGGGACGGCGATGTAATACCTCATCAAGAGAGTTTGAATATTTCAGGGATCGATATGCTGGAAAAGCCCCGTTTCGAATACCGGGGGCTGCGCTATTTTGCACACCGGGGGCTTCACCGGTTTCAAGCGGAGCACTGGGACCTGGATGACTGGAAAAAAGAAATCGACTGGTTGATGAAGAAACGATTCAACCTGTTCATGTTGCGAACCGGGATCGATGACCTTTTCCAGCGGGCTTTCCCGGGTGATGTTCCTTATCCACCGGTTGACGGGCAAGACCCGGACGCGGAACAGAGAAGTTATAACGACCGCACCTCGTTCTGGCCCCTGAAATATCGCGGGGAATTACGCGAAAAGGTTTTGGAATACGCGAGGGACAGGGGCTTGCTTCATCCGGAGGACGTCGGGACTATCACCCACTGGTATTCGCACACGCCATCTTCATTTTATAAAAGTAAACCAGATTTCCCGGTTATTAAAAATCAAAAAACCGGTTATTCCCTCCCCACTCACGCTATTTGGGACATTGAGAAACAGGAAACTTGGGACGCGTACTGGAAACTTACGCAAACACATATTAAAGAGTTTGGAGGAGGTTACCCGAGGTTGTTTCATACTATCGGGATGGCCGAGAGAACTTTTGGAAGTTCAGATCGCGAGAATTTACAAATGAAGCTGTACGTGTATAATAAAACGCAACAGATGCTTCGCAAGACTTATCCCGATGTTCCTCTCCTGATTGCCAGTTGGGATTTTATAGGCTGGAATTGGACAGATCAAGGTGTACAAAATTTGATGAAAAAATTTGATCCCGAGCGTACTATATTACTGGAATATACTGCTGATAAAGGAGATAAAGTAACTTATCGTGACTGGGATGTATACAACAAGTTTCCGTGGATATTTGGAATATTCCACTCACTTGCCAAAAACACGGATATCCACGAAAATTACGATATGCTCGCTCCCAGGATCCGGGAAGCAGCCGAGGACCCTAAATGCAAAGGATTGATAACCTGGACGGAAACCTCACATAGCGATACTTATTTAATTGAGTATCACGCTAACAACAGTTGGCAGCCCGATCGGCTGGATATCAAGAACCAAACATCCTATTTTTGTGAAACAAGGTATCCAGACGACATTGCACAGGAGATGCAGGATATTTGGAATTCCTTTTTAAATATATCGCAAACACTTCACTGGAGTTTAAACGGATTGTTATTTTCTGAACCCCAATACCGTGTTTTATCGAGTGGTTCTTTTATTAATCTGACCCCACAGCTTATTGAGAAGCTTGAAGTTGAATGTAATCATGTATATGCAGGATTAAAGTCTACTCCTGACGTGATTAACGGTATAGTTAAAATAGCAAATGCAAACTACGATAATCTGTTGTGGCGTCGTGATGTGCTTGATATGGCCCGAACCATGGCCAGCAGGGCTTATTTTACATCTCTTGCAAAAGGGGCCCTGATGATGGAGAAGTGGAGGCAGAACGAAGCCAATGCATCTGATGTCCGCGTAATGGCCAAATTGAGTCAAGACCTGTTAGCCACCTTGAGCGATATTTTGGCAATGTCCGATGATTTTTCGATGTATGCTAGCCTGCAAAGGCTTTATGACGCAAAACATATCGAGGGAATGCCTCCAATGGTAAACCCGCACGCGGAACAAACCCTCAAGGCAAACGCGGAGAACAATTATTGCCGTAGCCATCATTACGAGTTGGTCGAACATGTTTACCGCCCCGAACTGGAAGTGTACTGGAACTGGGTCCTAAAGCAGATCAAATCGGGCAACCGCTCTGAATGGAAGCGCCCTCAGGAGTTCGCGGAGCAGGAGAAGATTATTGAAGACCGTTTTTACGAAAGACCTTTAAAAGAGATGGCTCCCGTTAAAACGAGAAACGCGAAAAACATGGCAGAGACATTGCTTCAACTGGAAAAGCAGGTGAATAAATTACTGTCGTTACATTAATTTAAGCATATGATTAACAGACGAAACTTTCTTAAGCAACTATCAGCGACGGCCGCGATAGGCTTAGTCCCCACCACGATAACATCTCGGACGACTGCCACACGGGCGACTGCCACACAAACGTTAAACACCCCAACATCACTTGCCGGTGAGAAAATTTGGGCGTGCTTAATGCACCTTTCGTTTAACTTCGCCGGGGGAATAAAAAGCTGGGGAGGCCTACGTACGGAATTTGAACCCGACCAATCGGTTTGGGACAACGCGATAACATCCATGGCAAACAATGGCATCAACATGGTCGTGATTAACCTGGACGATTCCGTTTTATGGAGGAGCCACCCGGAGATATCGCTTGAAAACTCGTGGGCCCCGGAACGATTAAGGGAAGAGTTGGAAAAGATCCGGAAGCAAGGCATTGAGCCCATACCCATGCTGAACTTTGCCGCAACGCACGATGCATGGCTGGGTAAATACGCGAAGATGGTATCCACGCCTCCCTATTACCGGGTATGCAAAGACCTGATCGCCGAGGCGATCGAGATTTTCGACAACCCCAGGTTCATCCATTTCGGGATGGACGAGGAGGACTACAATCACCAAAGCCATTTTGACTACATTGTTATCCGACAGAACGAGCTCTGGTGGGGTGACCTCTATTTTTACATCTCGGAAGCGATGAAAAAGAACGTTCGACCCTGGGTCTGGTCGGATTACGTGTGGCATCACCCCGAACAGTTTTTCAAGATGATGCCCAAGTCCGTGATACAGAGCAACTGGTATTACGGGGAGAACTTCGATCCGGAACTCACCTACGTTAAAGCGTACCTTGACTTGGAAGCCGAGGGATACGATCAAATCCCCACGGGTAGCTTTCATGCCGTCCCAAGTAAAAACTTCGAGGCGTTGAACCCGAAAAACATAGGCAACACGGTGGGATTTTGCTCCAAGCATATTGCAGATGCTCGCCTAATGGGCTTCATGCAGACGTTCTGGATGCCCACCACTGAGAGGTTCGAGCCTACCATTTTGAAAGCTATCGATTTACTGGGAGAAGCAAAGAGATCTTTCGCGGGAAAATAAATCGAGATATGTACAAGCAATTGACAATGAGATAAAAACAAAAAGAAAATAGTATATTCACAATTTTAAAAAAACAAATTAAATGGCAGTAAAAGAAACAGGTGTAAGTTATTACGGGTTAAGTTATCCCGAGCACGCGGAAAGGGATTTCAAGGAGATGATACAACACAATTGCAACGCCGTGATTTTGGCTCTATCGGAATTCGACATCGATTTCTGGTTCCCGAATATCGTGAAAGTCGCCAAAGTGGCTAAAGATTTGGGCATGAAGGTTTACCTGGATACCTGGGGTATAGGAAAATGGTTCGGGGGCGAACCACCCAGCAACTTCCTGACCAACAACGTGAGGAACCGTCAGGTTTCGGCTTTTACCGACGAGCTGCTTCCCGCGGCCTGCTTTAACACGAAAGCCTTCAGGGATTACTTCTACGGTATTTGCGAGAAGCTGGCAACGGGGGTGGACGCGGACGGTTTTTTCTGGGACGAGCCTCACTACGCCCTACCCAAAAGTTACGCCTCCATCACGGGTGGACCCGGTGATGACTGGGCATGCCGTTGCCCGGTGTGTAAAAAGGAGTTTGAAGAGCTGTACGGGTACGAGATGCCCAAGATCATGACCGCGGAGGTCGGCGAGTTCCGAGAAAACAACGCGTTGGATATACTGGTGGAGGCGTCGAGGATAATTAAGGATATACGGCCCCAAAGTCGGATCACCTGCTGCGTACACGCAACGATAAATACCTACTACGTGAAAGAGAAAAGAGGTTACGACAACTGGGACAAGGTGGGCAAAACGGATGTCTTTGACGTGTTCAGCACGACCATATTGAACTACAGCTTGCCGCGGAGCTACTTTAAAATCATCACACAACGCACCGTTGACATCGCGAAAAAATACAACAAGGGATCACAGCGGTGGATCATGAACTATTACAACGAACCGGAAAACATCGGGGAGATAAAGGAAATAGCCAACCTCTACAAGGATATGGGGGTGGAAAGTCTCTTTGCCTGGACCTACAGGGGGGGGCATGGGACGGTCTTGGCCGCGCCGCACGCGCTCGAGATGTGGGACATGCTCGGCGAGGCGTATGGAGAAGTGCTTGATGAAGCTTACAAAATTAAATTATAAAATATATGCATATGAAAATAAATGATTTAGGCTTTCTGCAGAAAGCAATTGACCTGATAAAGAGGGTGAAAGAGACGCAATCGGAAAGTGTTGACAAGGCAACCGACTTGATGGTCGCTGCCATTGAACGTGACCAGTTAATCCACGTTTACGGTGGGGGAGGCCACACGACGCTGGTGATGGGTGAGATGTTCTTCCGTGCCGGTGGACTGGCTAACATCAATCCCATAATGGAAACCGGTCTATCGGTGTTTAACCAGGCACTGAAATACCTGGAGCTGGAACGTACCGTGAATTACGGGAGCGCTATCGTGAAATATTACGACATAGAAGAGGGAGAGCCGTTTATTATCTTCCACAATATAGGGATTAACCCGGCCACCATCGATGCCGCGCTGGAAGCTAAGGAGAAGGGAGCCGTGGTCATTGCCGTGAGCTCCTCTTACTGGCAGGATGAAATGCCTGAAGATCACGTTATACGCCATCCCAATAAAAAGAACTTGTTCGATATCGCCGATGTCTGCATTGATGATTATAACCCGATTGGGGACGCCTTGTTGAAAATTGACGGCTTTGACACGCCATTTGGACCGGTGTCCAACCTGGTCGATTTTTACATCGCGCACCTGCTCGAGATTATAACCATCAAAAAGTGCGTGGACAGGGGAATAACGCCACCGGTTTGGTCAAGCGCGAACGTTCCCGGCGGCGATGAGATTAACGCGGGGTATGTCAAAAAATACAAGCCTCGAATTAAATGCCTGTAGTGCTTTTAAATTAAAAAAAATGGTAAGTAATATAAAGTACGCGGTAAAAGAATTAGCGCGTAAGTACGGTGTTGTGGCTAACACCGAACTAAATTTGTTGCCGGGATGGAGCTTTTTGAATGAAGAGCTGGGTGACAACGATATCCCTCTGCTCACCTGGCGTTTTAACAGGAAGTTTCTAGAGCTAAAGAAAATCATCTCGGATAATGTTGTCGAAAATGTCAGCATGTTGCGTTTTTGCAGCTTGGGTGATCCGAATGTATGGAGCTTGAACGCGTTAATGTATCGCGAGTTTGACCTTTGCGAATTTATTACAGGCAGCAGGATAACGCATCTTCATGCTACCCTAAGCCACGGCGTGGCAGGGAATATCATCGTGAAGTTGGATAGCGGGGTTATAGGCAGTATCGAGGTAGGTGTGCAAGTACCGGCTGGTAAGCCCCTGATCGAGAGACACGAGATTATTGCCCGCAGGGGCGTGGCCAGCGACATTGTCGTGGATACACAGGTTCCTCAAAGTTCAATCTACACCTTCACGGAGGATGGAGACATTGGGTATAAAGATGTAGATAACGAGCTGTTCGGCATGGATGAATTTCAAGTGGAGTGGGCTCGTGCAGCCTTTCAACACCTGAAAGATCCGACCCGGTCAGAAAGTTTAATGAAACAACACGACCATCTATCCCGATTGGTGGAAAAAGCTATTGAATCAAATCTCAATAAATTGAACGTGAAAGTCGCCTAAATTAAAATCATATGAAGCCGATTAAAATTGCCATACTCTCCTTAACACACGGTCATACACGTAAATATTTTCAAACACTCAACGATAACCCGGGGTTTGAATGGGTAGCCGTTTCCGCTGAATCAAAAAAAGTACGGGATATATTTTACCATTACGGTTATGATGTTCCCTGCTACATGAGTGATGAAGAGATGTTTGATAAACACCCGGATATAGAGGCGGTAGTGATGGCCTCCGGGAACAGCAGGCATTTGGAACAATTCAGGATGTGTGCTGAAAGGGGTATTCATATTTTGTCAATGAAGATACCTACATTCGATATGGATGAATATGACGAGATGATACAACTCGTTGAAGAATCGGGAATTGTATGTCAGGTTGAACTCGAGTTGCACTACAACCCCGTGGTAAACCGGATGAAGAAGCTTTTATCGGACAATCAATTGGGAGCAATCTCCGGGATCAATGCTACCAACATTACACTCTCTCCCGTTTGGGCGTTTCCATGGCAAGGTGTGCCGGAAGAAAGTTACGGGGAAAGGGTGCCGCTAAGTCCAACCAGCACACGATTCAGGGGTGGTGCACTGTGCGATCACCCGCACCTGTTTGATATGATTCGATGGCTTACCAAAAGTGAATTTGATTACATCTTCGCGGAAATTGGTCCAAATATCCGGGAGGATCTGGAGGTGGAGGATATCATCTTGGTCAACGGCAAAATGAAAAATGGCGTCAGTTTCCTCCTTGATCCCTCGTGGTCAAGGTTGGAAGAGCGACTGGAAGTGCCGGGGCCCGGTTGGGAGGTGTTCCCAAAACGGATGGAGGTGAATTTCAACATCTCCGGGGAGAAAGGGGTGTTGCTGGCCGATTGTTTTGGTCCTAACGTCTATCACAACGGGGCACCCAACGACAGGTATACCGTTCAGTACACCTATTTTGACGAGTGGATTGGGATGATGGATGAATTTATCCGTTGTGTAAGAGAGAACAATACTCCTATGATAAATTTAAGGTGGCATAGAAAAACAATAGAGGCCATGAATGCGTGTTACGAGAGTATCGAAACAGGTCAGCCTGTCTTTTTATAGCTATCATTTAACAAAAAAGCATTATGATTAATATGGGTAAGGACGATAAAATTTGGGCCTGTTTGTTGCACCTCAGCTTCAACATGTGGGAGGAGTTTATCTCACCCCATAGGCCCTTTCGCGGTTTCAGGCCAAACCTGGAATTAGACGAACCTCTATGGAATGACGCTATCGATTTAATGGCTAAAGAGGGTGTAAACATGGTGGTGATAGACTTGGGGGATGCCGTGAAGTACGAAAGTCACCCTGAAATCGCGGTGAACAACGCTTGGAGCACCACCCGACTGAAACAGGAGCTGGAAAGGATAAGGACGCTGGGCATGGTGCCCGTCCCGAAATTGAACTTTTCCGCTGGTCACGACACTTGGCTGAAAGAGTACTCTAGGATGGTCTCCACGGAAACGTACTATCAAGTCTGTTCAGACCTGATACAAGAGGTCTCGATGCTGTTTGACACCCCTCCACTGTTCCATCTTGGCATGGATGAAGAGGGTGCGGGACATCAAAAGCATCAAAAATATATCGTAATACGAAAAAACAAGGCGTGGTGGGATGATTTCCTTTTCTTGGTTGAAGAGGTGGAAAAAAACGGTTCACGCGCGTGGATTTGGCCGGATTACATGTTGTGGAATGAGCCCGAGCAATTTTTTAATAATATGCCCAAGTCCGTTGTTCAGGGAAATTGGTTCTACGGGGAAAAACATGACCTAGAAAATAAATATGTAAAAGCATACCTTGATCTTGAAAAGCATGGGTTCGATCAGATACCCACCGGAAGTTACCACAACTACAACACCGAGAGTATCGGGGGCACGGTCTCTTTCGCGAAAAAACATATCGATGACACGCGACTGCTCGGTTTTTTACAAACTTTCTGGAGGCCAACAATCGAAGAGAACAGGGACAGGATCATCGGGGGTATCGAGTTATTGGGAAAAGCAAAAAAAGCGTATTACTAATATTCCATGTAAGTCTCTGAGAATGTTTTTTTACTTCCTGGTAAAAAAGCTCAGGTGCAAATTTTTATATAAAACGGGAATCGACATGCATATCTTGTTCCATACATGCATATTAAATCAAAAAAATATTTAACATGAAATTTTCAGTCATTGATCGAAAAATCCTAACGATTTTTCCGGCTATTCTCGTGGCATTTTTTTCCTGTACTTCTCAAACAGGCAACGGGAACTATTCCATTAAACTAGATGCAACGGAACTTAAAGCCGTTGTCTTAGATTCACAACCATCGGAACGAGAACTGTTCGCGGCTAATGAATTTATCGAGTACCTGCATAAGATCACCGGCAAGAAACTCCCGGTCATTAAATCGAATAAAAAGGAGGTTACCGAAGGGCAGATTGCCATCGGCAACTTGGCTATAACCTCCGGCATCATCGCGAAAGAAGAACTCGATAATCTCGCGCGAGACGGTTTCATCGTGAAAATTGATGGAACTAAAGGGGCCATATGCGGGTGGAGAGATTTAGGGACAATATATGGGGTATATGAACTTTTAAAACAGGTTGGGGTTAAGTTTTACGCACAGGATTGCGAGGTGATTCCAAAGGTGTCCAACTTGACCATCCCTGAAACAACGCTCGCCATTAAACCTCATTACGACTTAAGGACGATATTCAAGTATGATGTTTACTTTAAGGGAATTACACCCAGTATGAAGCTGGGGTACACGCCCTACGATGACCTGGGATATCACGGGGATCTGAGCGCACCTGAAGAGAGGAATTGGGTACATTCCGCGAGCTTTTTAATGCCCTATCGAGTATTTGGAAAAGAGCATCCCGAATATTTTGCCCTACTGGAAAACGGAGAGCGGTTTAAACCGGGTGATGGACCTCCCGGGCATTTATGCCTGTCGAACGAAAAGATGCGCGAAGCGGGGGTTCAGAGGCTGCTGCACCTTGTGGAAAAACAGGAAAACAGAACCTATTTCGTGGTTACACAAGGAGACGGGAGATCCAAGAACTGGTGTCAGTGTGACCATTGCAAGGCGCTTGACGCCATACCCGGTGATCATATGACGGATAGGCTGCTGGAGTACGTGAATTACAACGCGCGTAAGGTAAACGAGAAATACCCCGGGAAAAAGGTGCTCACCCTGGCTTACACCGAGGCTACCGCTCGCCCACCGGAAAGGGTCATGCCCGATGATAACGTTGGGATCATGTATTGTCCCTATCCCCCTCAAACGATGTGCCAGAGTCATGGCTTGGACTGCCCGGAAAACAAAACGGGGTTCGAAGAACTGCAAGGTTGGATTGAAAAGTGTCCCGATAACATGTACATCTTTGATTATCCAAGGGGTTACAGGGTTTGGTACGAACCCTTTGGCAGCTTTTACGCCATGGTGGACAAGATGAACTTCTACGCGGCTAACGGGATCAAAGGCATCATTCAATGCGTGGTCCCAACCAGCTTTACCGACCTGTTCGTTTTCGTGCAGGGTCAATTGTTTTGGGATCCTGATGCCGATGTAGAGAAGCTTATCGATGAATTCATGGATGCCTATTACGGGAAAGCGTCACCACACGTGAGGGAATACTTCAACTTCATGCACGATGAGGTTAAAAACCGACCTGTTCATCAACAATGTGAAAGCCCAAACCCTGAACTGGTAACCGCGGAGTATGCAGCCAAAGCATTAGAAATGTTCGACAAGGCACAAAAAGCGGTGGCAGATGACCCTACGTCTTTACGGCGTGCCGAGTTGGAAAAGTTCTGCCTGCTGTTTTCTGACGTGAACCAACGAAACACGAGAAATGACCGACTAACCGTGAGTATACCGGAACATGCCAAGCGCCTGGCCGAAACGGTGAGGATAGCAAAAGAGATGGAAGTCATCCGGGTAGGGAATTTACCCGACATGAGAAACTTCAAGGATTGGCTTAAAAGCGTTTCCCTCTTGACCCTTCAGTCGGAACCCTGGTATTACGACCCGGGTGTAGATGCTTTTTTAAGTAATCCGGAAAATCTTTTCATCTATTAAAACTGTCGCGGTAAATACTGTACCCCCTTTTTGTTAAAGAATAGGTAATCGAATAAAACACACCCTGTTTATGATCATTAATTATGTTGATTGGGTAATAATCATAGTTTTCTTGCTGCTACTAACCGTGATTGGATTGATCTCGAGCAGAGGCGGCGCGGATGATTCAACCAGTTACTTCCTTTCTAAACGGAATATGCCGTGGTGGTTGTTGGGAATTTCAATGGTTGCTACCACGTTCTCCCTGGGTACCCCAAACCTCATAACCGATATGGTTCGTGCCGGGGGGGTGGCACAAAATTGGCAGTGGTGGTGTTTTTTACTGTCGGGAATGTTGACGGTGTTTGTCTATTCCAAGTTATGGAACAGATCGAAGATCATGACCGATCTTGAATTTTACGAAGTTCGGTACAGCGGGAAAGAAGCCGCCTTTTTACGCGGGTTCAGATCAGTCTACCTGGGATTTTTCTTCAACATCTTCATATTGGCCAGTGCCGCGCTGGCTTTGCTGAAATTTGCCGCCATGATGTTGGGAATAAACCCTGTACTTGCGTTGGTAATTATTTCGGCGATAATCCTTGCATACAGTACGATTGGCGGACTAAAATCTATTTTATGGACAGATTTTTTCCTGTTCATCGTTGCCATGGCGGGTGCATTTGTTCCCCCGTTTTATATCATCAATTCACCCCAGATAGGTGGATTGGAAAACTTCCTCACGAATGATATCATTGCAAACAACCTTGGTTTTTTCCCGGATTTCACGAATGCGCAAACGGCGTTGACGATATTCCTCATCCCGATAACCATACAGTGGTGGGCTTCCTGGTACCCGGGTTCTGAACCGGGTGGGGGAGGTTACGTAACGCAACGAATTTTATCCGCGAAATCGGAAAAGGATGCCGTTAAAGGCACCCTCCTCTTTAACGTCATGCACTTTGCCGTGAGGCCCTGGCCCTGGATAATGGTGGGCTTGGCTTCATTGATCATATTCCCGAACTTGGACTCGATGGTTCAACTGTTTAATGATGTAGACCCCAAGTACATACAAAATGATATCGCCTATTCCGCCATGCTCAGGCAATTTCTTCCCCACGGGGTACTGGGTATAGTTTTGGCATCGTTAATCGCAGCGTATATGTCCACTGTATCCACCCAAATTAACTGGGGGGCTTCATACCTGGTGAATGATTTTTATTCCCGGTTTATCAATCCAAACGCGTCGGAAAAAAAGAAGGTGCTGGTCGGGAGGATATGGACGATTTCATTAATCGTACTCTCTATCATTTTAGCACTCTATCTAGAAAGCGCGTTGCAGGTATTCCAATACATGTTGTTAATCGGTGCGGGTACGGGACTCATATACCTGTTGAGATGGTTCTGGTGGAGGATTAACGCTTGGTCGGAAATATCGGCCATGATAGGTGCCATGGTATTTTCTTTGATAGTCATCGTTTTAGAAAAGACAAGCCTCGTGTGCCTTGATGATCAAACGGTTATGTTTCATGGGCTCGAGATTCAAAAGGGATTCTGGGATACGATGAAGTTCGTTTTCGTGGTTGTGTTCAACAGTATATTGTGGATCACCGTTACGTTATGCACCAGGCCCACGAAAGAAAAAGTACTGGTGAATTTTTACGAGAAAATCAGGCCGGGTGGCCCTGGCTGGAAGAAAATCACCCGAAAACACGTCGAGTTGGAAAGAACCCGCATGACGAAAGATTGGAACGTTCCCGCCGGGTTATGGTGCATGAGCGTTAGCTGCATCGGGATATTAAGCATGCTTTTCTCGATGGGATACCTGATTTACGGTAATATCATCGGTTTCGTGATACTGCTGGTTGTTACCGTGATATCGGCCATCGTGTTATTCAAGTCATGGGGCAAAATTTTCAATTAAACACCTCACGGATCGAGAGGCAGGTGAACTCTTTATTATTCCTCGCTGGTCGCGGAAACATCGGTAGCCGTGTAGGTGCGTGTGCCAAGCTCTTTATCCAGTGAGTAAATACCGAAACCGTTGTCGCCAATCAGTCTCAGGCTGTCGATAATGCCTTGCGCCGTCTCTTCCTCTTCCACCTGTTCGTTCACGAACCATTGAAGGAAGTTGTCCGAAGCGTAATCCTTTTCTTCTTTCGCGATGGTAACCAAGTCGTTAATGAGTTGGGTTACCACTCTTTCGTGCTTCAATGTCTCTTCAAAAGCATGCAAAACGCTTTTCCAGGAAGTGTCCACTTTATCAATAGGGGTTAACATCACCCTGTTTCCTTTCGCGTTCATGTAGTTCATGAACTTATGCGCGTGGTCCTGCTCTTCTTTAAATTGGTTCAAGAACCAGTTAGCCACACCGGGCAACCCTTCGTTGTTGAAGTGCATCGACATGGATAAATACAAGTATGCCGACCATAACTCAGCGTTAATCTGCTTGTTGATAGCTGCTTCTAATTTTTTACTTACCATAATGTTATCCTTTTTAATTGTTCTGTTTAGCTGTTAAAACGCTTTTGCCTTTAAAATGTTTAGTGCCAATGGTTATTTAGATATAATGTTTGTGGTAATAGAATTTCAATAGAAATTGTCGTTTGCTAAAAATAAATTCAAAGAGGGAGACTTTTTAAGCTGTAACTTACTATATTTGTATTAAATATTGCTAAATAACGACTTTGTCATTGTGCTCATACTTCACCAATGTTTATGGTGGGGGTTATGCTACTTTTAATTTACTGATAACCAAATAATAAATCATGTGCCGTGTACACGAGATTCGAGAATTAAAACTAAGCGGGACAAGGCTGCATCTTTTTCGCTTAATAGGCATAATGGCTTCGCTCCTTTTTATCCATTTAACTACTCCCGCACAAACACCTACACTACCACTACAATTACGCTCTGAAGAGTACGTTTTCAAGGAAATTGCGCTTCCCGGTGATGAACCTATTCGCAATATTTCAGATATTTTGGAAGATAGTCTCGGATTCGTTTGGATGGCGAGTAGGCACGGTTTAATGCGCTACGATGGGCATGATTTCAAAATCTTTCATAACATACCCGGTGACACAACTTCGATTATCGATACCGATGTGCTATCGCTTTATTTGCTTGGCGACACAATTTTATGCATAGGTGGTAAACACGGGGTTTCATTGATGGACATCCGCACCGAAAAAATCACCAATCTGGAAAAAGACCAAGATGGAAATCCGGTAGAATGGGTCAATTATTTTTACCCGGATGAAGATGGAACTATATGGATAGCTGCTCTTAACGGACTTTATAGTTTTAAACCGGATTTATCGGGCATCATAAATCATTATCTTGATACGCCATCCATTACCAAAGGGAACCCTGCATTTGCCAAAAGTGTGTACTGTATAATTCAACACAGCATAGATAAAAGCCTATTAATGTTGGGAGCCGAATGTGGATTGATAAGCTTTGATAAAAAAAGAAATGCTATATACAAAGTCTATCCAAACAGAGAAGCTACATTTTGGCGTTCGCATCCAGCTGTGAAAAAATTCATCCAAGAAGGAAATTATTTGTGGTGTATATGCTGGATTTCAGGAATTCCACGTTTCGATATGGCAACTGAAACCTGGAAGAACTTTGGATATCCAAAAGCAGGTGATCGTTTAGAAACTACTACTAATATATGGTCGGCAAACGACTTGATGTTGAAAAACAAAGATGAATTTTGGGTGACCGACTGGGATAGAGGTCTTTATATTTTCAATAAAAACAGCGGAAAATCATTCCCATTTAATCAAGAACAAACCTACAATGTGCTTAACAAGCCATACATGAAAATTTTCAAACTAAAAGATGGGGCGCTTTGGTTAAGTTGCGATGATGGACTCTGGCGGCAAAACTTAAGGGCAAAGCAGTTTGAACTACTTGATATTCCATTCCCTCATGGTTGGGTTTCGGCAACTTTACACGACGAGGAGACTGACGAATACTATTTTGGATTGCACTGGGAAAGTTACGGGGTGGCTTGCTGGAATAGCTTCACACGGCAATGGACCTATTACCAACCAGAGAGCGATAAAGATGAGATGTTCAACACCAATGATATTTTTAAGGATAGTCGCGGTGTTATTTGGGTAGCTACCTCGCAACGAGGACTTTGGTACATTGATAAACAAAGTAAAACGTTGAAATCATTTTCGATGCCGGATAAGAATTTCAACCATTTTTGGACCAATACGATTTATAAAGTATTCGAAGACAGTCAAAATAACTTATGGCTGGGAACAGGTAAGTTTGGTGTTGCACGCCTAAATCCCGATCGAACAAAAGCAGATTACTTTATAAATAATGCTAAAGATCTCAATTCGTTATACGGCACTACTTATTTTAGGGCGATAGAAGAAGACCAATATGGACGGATTTGGATAGGTAGCCGTACCGGTTTTTGCACGTTTGACCCTGAAACAGAAACTTTTTCTCACGAAATCCTTTTAAAATTACAAAAAACCGGTATAAGAGACGGCTACACCTATTCAATCCTGAAAGATACGACAAATGTTATGTGGCTTACCATAGAAGGACAAGGATTGGTTAAAATTGAAGAGCAAACCAAAGATAATTTCAATTTCAATATATATCAAACAGACGATGGGCTGAAAGATCTTACCGTTTTTTATATGACTTCCGACAAGCATGGCGGGCTATGGATAGTAAACAACGGGCTGCTTTACCTCAATCCCTACAACAACTCCTTTATGCTAACAGATGAGCGGAACGGTCTGTTAGAGTACGTTGGTGTAGATGCCAAAATCATGGTAGACCGATACGGAAATGTTTTTTGTGCCTCACAGGTGGGCGTGGGATGGCTCGATGAAGCGGAAAAATACTCACAATTAAGCGTATCTAATTTAATTATTGAAAATATAAGTATTAACAGTCAACCGGTTCTCGATTGGAACCCTTATGACGAAACCGGGACTCCGCGTACTGCGAAGCACAATCAAAATAACCTTACTTTCGGCTATACGGCAATCTGTTTTGAAGACTACAGCCAAGTGCGCTATCGCTATAAATTGGAAGGCTTGGAAAATGATTGGAACCCACCAACAAGTATTTTGGAAGCCCGTTACACCAATTTAAAGCCGGGAAAATATCGCTTCGTAGTAGATGTCTCGTACAAAGGTGTTTGGTTGGGATATAATCGATCCGTTGAGTTTAGTGTAAGGCAGGCATTTTGGAAGACATGGTGGTTTTTATTGCTTTCTACCATGGTAATTACAGTGATTTTTTACTCCCTTTATGTAAACCGAAAGAAACAGAAGGAAAAACAACTGCAAATTCGTACGAGAATAGCCTCCGATTTGCACGACGATATCGGTTCAACGTTAAGCAGTATCTCCATTATGAGCGACTTGTTGCAATCACGGTTGGATGACAGTCCCAATGCTGAAGAGATGCTGCGAAAAATCGGGAAAAATGCCCGAAATATGCTTGAGTCTATGGACGACATTATTTGGTCGGTTAACCCGCAAAATGATGATTTTAATAACATTGTCGTACGTATCAGAGAGTATGCCGTAACCCTTTTCGAGCCGCTTGATATAGCGTTCACGATTAAAGTCCCCGAAAACATTGGCTCTTTACAAGTTCCGATGGATGTACGTCGAAACCTGTTTTTAATTGCTAAAGAAGCCATGAACAATGCGGCAAAATATTCCAAGTGTGTGGAAGCCATCATTGACTTTGCCTACTCTCACTCCATTTTAAAAATGACGATAACCGATAATGGAATAGGTTTTGACACATCGAAAGATTATGGGCGAAACGGGTTACGCAATATGCAGTATCGCGGTGATAAAATTGGAGGAAAGGTTACCATTCGCTCCACGATTGGGCAAGGGACAACGGTTGCTTTCGTGACTAAGGTGGGGTGAAAATGGCTGTCACCCATTGTGGTACGAAACCATATATTCCTATGATTGACAAGCGTTCTTGTAATCTGTAAAATTGCAGTTGATTTAAAAAGAATCCCATGTTTAGAACGATGTAATGCCGAGTTCTTTAGAAAAAGATGAAACAATCGTATGAAACTTGAGATAAAAGTCGCCATATACGAGGACAATGACGCGCTGCGCGAAAGCCTCTCCTTCCTGGTAAAAGGTTCGGGGTTACTGCGCTTTGCCGGAGCCTACCCCGATTGTCGTCATATTCTTGAAAATTGCGATACAGAACAGCCCGATGTTATTCTGATGGATATCGATATGCCTTACCTTTCGGGTATCGATGCTACCCGACTGGTAAAGGACAAATTTCCCGATATCAACGTGATGATGCTCACCGTGATTGAGGATCGCGACAAAATTTTCGATGCACTGCGTGCCGGCGCTACCGGCTACCTGCTCAAAAAGGCATCCGCGATACAAATCATTGAAGCGGTTACCGAGTTGGCAAATGGCGGTTCGCCCATGTCGAGTGAAATAGCACGTAAGGTACTCCAATTTTTCACTTCGCCGAGTCATAAGATTGAGAACAAGTATGCCCTTTCGGCACGCGAACTCGATGTGTTGAAACGGCTTGTAGCCGGTGACAGCTACAAGATGATTGCCGACCACTGCAACATCTCCATCGGCACGGTTTGTGGGCACATCAACAGCATCTATCGGAAACTTGCCGTCAACTCTAAATCAGAAGCTGCCGTGAAAGCCATAAAAGAGCGGTTGGTATGATTGTTGCGCCTGCTTGCCCACCTTCCTGCCTAACTAGTAGCCTTTCTATAACTTGCCTCCTTAAATCTTTCTCCTTCTTTTCACAAAAACCATATATTCCTATGATTGACACCTGTTTTATTTTCCCATATTTTTGAAAGAAAATGACAAACAGCTAACATTTGTCAGCTTGTTAGCTGTTGTAGTTGGAAAGAGAAAAACGATGTTAAGGCTTGAAACAGATATGATGCATGCAAACGAAACAAGGCACTTATTTGTGTATGCCTGTTTGTTTGTTGTTTTGTTTCTACCCTTTGTGGCAGCTTGTAAAAAAGCAATGCCAGATCCCATTGCCCTGCAAAAATTTATTGAGTTGGAAAAAAGGATTTCGCACCCCTCTTTTCCAGTCGATTCTTTATTGATACTGCTCTCGGAGAGCGAGAAAAAAAAGGACGACCGTACCCTCGCGGCGGTTTGTAAAGTGATAGGGCAAAGATTGCGTGACCATTCCAACTTTTCGCAAGCCATTATCTATCATCAAAATGGGTTGAATGCTGCCCTCAGGACCAAAGATACCATTAACATCGCACAGTTGCTAAACCAGTTAGGAACCGACTTCAGGCGAATCGGTGCGTTCCCCGAAGCATCCGATTATCATTTCAGGGCATTGCGTCTATCGGAAACCTATTCCAGAAGAGACGTTTATGCCGGGAGGAAAAACAAGGTCATGGCCCTCAACGGCATCGGCAACATTTACCTCTCTCTGGAGAACCTGCCTGAAGCCCTCCGCTACTTCCACGAAGCCCTAGCAAGTGAAAAAGAGTTGCGTAGCCCGTTGGGACAGGCTATCAATTATGCCAATATCGGCAACGTGTATAAAATGATGCAGCAATACGATTCGGCCTTCGTCTATTACCGTCATTCCATGGAACAGAATACCGTGGCAAAGTCGAAGTTGGGAGTCGGTTTGTGCCACATCCATTTCGGTGAAATATACGAGCGGCAAAAGGAGTACGATAAAGCCGAAGCCGAGTATCAAGAGGCATACCATATCATGGAGAACATTTCCGATACGTGGCACTGGTTAAGGGCGTGTCTCTCGCTGGGACGGATAAACCTGCTGCAAGGTGATGACCAGAAGGCGCAGCAGTACATTCTGCTGGCGAAAGACCAAGCAGAAAGGATTGATACTCCCGAACAATTGTCGGAAGTATATGACCTGTTGCACCAACTCCACGAACGAAGAGGCAATTACCGACAGGCGTTGAACGTCTATAAAATAAGCCAAGCTTATCAGGACAGTGTTAGGAACATCAGCAAGGTGAATCAGGCACTCGATATGCGTATCAATTACGAACGCGAAAAAAGCACCTTGCGCATTGACCAGTTGAGCGCCGAATATGAGGCCCAGAAACGTGAGAAAAAAATAATCACTGTTTCAGCCGTCATTATTATTTTCTTCATGATTTTGTTCCTTGCAACGCTGGGTTACGCGTATGCGAACCGCAACCGCAGTAACAAGATCCTGAAAAACGTTGATAAAATGCGCTCCGATTTCTTCACCAACGTGACGCACGAGTTTCGCACTCCGCTTACCATTATCCTGGGATTTGTTTCTCATATAAGAGGGCAAAAAAACATGATCAACCCTGCTGTTGTACCCTATCTTAATTCCATTGAACGGCAGGGGAACAACTTGCTGGAGTTGGTTAACCGGATGCTGAATATGGCGAAAATGGAAGCCGGAGTAGAAAAGCCGGAGTGGAAAAACGGCAATATCATCGCTTACCTCCAAATGATCGTGGAGGCTTACCGCTTGTTTGCTGACGAGAAGAAAATCTACCTCAATTTTTATGCCGAGGAATCTTCTCTCGAAATCGATTTCGTGCCGCATTACATTGAAGAGATCGCCCGTAACTTGTTATCGAATGCCATTAAATTCACACCTGCCGGGGGCGCTATCACGCTTTCTGTTTTGCCCCACAAAAACAACGAGGTAACGATTAAAGTAAGGGACAACGGGAAAGGGATTTCGTCGGAAGAGTTAAAGTTGATTTTCGAACCTTTTTACCAGTCTTCTTATGTTGACATCAAAACCGGAAGCGGAATCGGCTTGCATTATACCAAACAGTTGACAGAAGCGATGTCCGGGAAAATTTCGGCAGAGAGCAAATTGGGCGAAGGTTCGGTGTTCAGCGTAACGCTTCCGGTAAAACAACCCGGTGACACCCTTTTTCCTAGTTTCAATATGGATGAAATGCTTAAAGTGCTGTCATTTACCCGAAACGAGGCAAAACAGGAACATCAGGCTCCCGAGAAAAAAGAAAACAGTAACGGGGAGAATAGTGACACGGATATTTCCATTCTAGTTGTGGAGGACAATAAAGATATCGTACTATATATTAAATCGATCATTCCTTCAATATTCAAGGTGTTTCATGCCATCGATGGGCAAGAAGGTATTGATTTGGCTAACGAATTAATACCTGATTTAATTATCTCAGACGTCATGATGCCCAAAAAGGATGGTTTTGCATTGTGCCAAGAAGTAAAATCGTCGGAACTGTTAAACCACATCCCGGTTATCCTGTTAACGGCAAAAAGTAACATGGAAGATCGGTTGACGGGATTGGAGTGTGGTGCTGATGCCTATATTCCCAAGCCGTTCAACCCTGACGAGTTATTAATCAGGATGGATAAACTGCTCGAAAACAGGCGCGTTTTAAAAGAAAAATACCTACGTGCTGTGTTTAAAGCCGACAACAGAAACAGTAACGACAAAAACATGAATTTCCTGCAACATGTTACTGACATTGTTTACCGTGACATGCGTCAACCCGATTTTTCCTCATCTACACTTGCCGACAAATTATGCCTGAGTATATCGCAACTCAACCGTAAAATGATAGCCATTTCCGGGTATAATCCATCGGCCTATATCTTAAGTTTACGTATAAACAAAGCCAAGAAGTTATTGGCCACGGAAAACATGTCCATCACCCAGGTTGCCGATGAATGCGGATTTTACGATCTCCCCTATTTTTCACGTACTTTCAAGAAACAGACTGGCGTAACACCATCGCAATACCGCCGTTTACCCCATTGAATAATGGATTATTGACGCTTTTGTCATCTTATATTGTTTTTACTAATCACCTACTTTTTGTACTCTTTTCACGCTGGTTGTCAAATATATATACCATGTGAACGCGGAAATAATACAACTGCCCTTAAAGGTTAATGCGAGAATCCGGCAAATTCATGCGAAAATAATGCAATTATTGAATAAATGAATAAGATATTTTTGATTGAGAATTGATTCCAAAATTACAGATTTATTCATCTTTAAAAACGGTCAATTATGAAAACAAAAGTAACAAAAACAAAATGGTTTGTCGTGCTACTCACGGCAATAATGATAGTAGCCGTATCGTGCAAGGGCGATGAAGGACCCATGGGACCGGCAGGACCTCAGGGTGAACAAGGTATTAAGGGTGAACAAGGTGATAAAGGTGAACAAGGCGATAAAGGTGATAAAGGCGACAAAGGTGAAATGGGAAATGCCAATGTGAAATATACAGAGTGGATTGCTTTCGCAACACAAGTAAATTGGGCACAACGTAGACCTGATTTCGCTTTATTTTTACATTGCAACGACATTTTTCAATTTTCAGCTCAAACAATTAAAGATATAACGGACGGAAAATACGTTTCGCTCTGTTATATCAAAAATACAAATTATTATTATACTTGGAATTTACCTGCATTTCTCGCGGTAAGCGACTTTACTGAGTTCGGACCCGGACGTAAGATGGTGAATTACGCTACTTATGCCGACGGAACTAATTTCTGTTGTGAAATAAACGTTACCTCTACTGACGGCACAGCAGTAACAGGAGCCCAAGGGAATTGGTATTATCAGCTTCTGTTTATTAGAGCGGATGGTGGTGTGTTAAAGAGTACTGTTTCTTCCAACGCCTTTAAAGAAGAATTGCAACAATTAAGCTACGAGGAAGTGTGTCAACGCTACGGCATTGAACCATAAATGAATATAATTAGCTGGGCAAACAGACACCTTCCGAGGGAAAATTATAACCAATAATTATATAATGACAAATTTATGAAGACAACAAAAATTATTCAGATGGCTTGCCTGCTATCACTATTGTTGGTAGCCACGTCGTGCAAAGAAGTACTCGAGGATGCATTGAGTACTGAAATCGCGATTAATAACCGGACTATCGTATTTGATGTATACGCTGCGACTAAATCGGCGGAAGCCACCGCAACCCGTGCCGGTGCATCCGAGGTAACGCTTTACGACGGCGTGTTGAATATCAACATCGCCCAGGAACTGGAAAAACAGGGCTTTTCGTTCGAAAACATCAAATCGTTCCTCATCACGCAGGGAACACTTGAAGAGGAGATCCCCAAGGGATATGACCTGCAGGGTTTCGTGGGAGCCAAACTCTATTTCGACAACACGAGTAAATTGGTGGCAAGAGCCGATAAAGTGAAAAACAACAAAGTGCACTTTACCATCGTCAACGGCGAGTTGTTGAATCAATTAAAGGATGATAAACTTCACGTCATACTGGTGGGTGTCCGTCCTACCAAGAACCTGCGGATGAAATTGACTATGGACTACAAGGCGAAGGTAAGCCTGATTAAATAAGTTGGGTAATGGATGTTGGATGTCAGCTTTTGTCAGTGAAGTTTTCTGCATAATTGTGAATAGCTCTGTGAACTTTGTGGAGCAGTCTCCCCGTAGCGCGCAATTCACAACTTATAATTTATTATTTGCCCCCTTGGGGGACTGAGGGAGCATAAGCAATAAAAAACATGAAAAGATTTTTTACAACCATCGTGCTGGCAGCGATGATCATTCTTGCCGGCTGTACCGACCTTGACGACGTGCAGCGTCAGCTCGACGAGCTCAAGGATCGGTTGAAGAGCGCGGAGCAGCTCGCGAATAACGTCAACTCGGAGATTGCATCCATCAGGGGGTTGATAGACGCCATGAATGAAAAGGTGAGCATGGTGTCGTACAAGGAGCTGGCCGACAAGAGCGGCTACGAGCTTACCCTAAGCGATGGCGGCAAGATTACCCTGAAGCATGGCGCCAAGGGCGATGATGGCATCACGCCGGAGATCAACGTGAAGCAGCATAGCGATGGCCTGCTCTACTGGACCATCAACGGCAATTTCCTGCTCGATAGCAATGGCAATAAGGTAGTGGCACAGGGCTTCACGCCTCAGCTCAGGGTCAACTCCGAGTTCCATTGGGAGATGAGCCTCGATGGCGGAACAACGTGGCAACTGGTGAAGGATAACGAGGGTAAGCCGGTACCGGCTCAGGGTCCCAAGGGCGACGACGGCGACGTCGACCTCACCATCACCGAAACCGACGATGTCATCATCATCGTTTACAAGGGCGTTACCTACACGTTGCAAAAAAGCGGAGGTGTCACCCCGCCCTCCGTGTACTCCATAACGTTCACCACCACGAAAAAACTGATAAAAGGACAAAAAATAAAGCTGACGATTGATGCCGCACCTGCCGACCGAGCCGATGTGTGGATAGACCTAAACAACAACGACATAAAAGATAACGGAGAAGAGGTTACTACCTTCAACAGCCCTGTGCAATACCCCCTTAGAGGGAAAACCGTAACCATTTACGGGAAAGTAACGTTGCTGGACTGCTCCGCCAATTCACTCAGCGAACTTGACGTAACCAATAACAGCGCGTTGAAGGAGCTAACTTGTCGCGATAACAAACTTGCCGAGCTTGACCTGAGTAAAAACGCCATATTGACGGAGCTGATATGCGGCAACAATGATCTTGAAGAGCTTGACGTAACCAATAATGCCGCGTTGACAGAGTTGTGGTGCAACAAAAACGAACTCATCACGCTTGACTTGAGCAAAAACACCGCATTGAAAACATTGTGGTGCCAAGGCAACCAGTTCACCACGCTTGACCTGAGCAAAAACAACGCGTTGATGGAGTTGAAGTGCTTCTCAAATAAAATATCGGGCGACAACATGACCGCGTTGGTAAACAGCCTCCCAAACCGCACGGCAGGTAGTAAAGGAAAATTTTACGTGTTCGGTTCAGGTCTCACCGAACAAAACGAGTGTACCCGCCAGCAGGTTGTCATCGCCACCAGTAAACATTGGGAAGTGATGAACTATAACGGGAACCCCTACAAAGGTAGTGGGGACTACATGATCCTCACCACCACCAAAAACGTGGGAGATGAAATAAAACTAACGATTAACGCCGCCTCGGCCGACGCAGCCGATGTGTGGATAGACCTTAACAACAACGGTATAAAAGAGAGCGGCGAAACCGTTACCCCGTCCGATGTTGATGCTTATTACACCCTTGGCGCACAAACCATAACCATTTACGGTAAGGTAATGTGGCTGGTTTGCTCCAACAACGATCTAAAAGTACTTGATGTAGCCAATAATGCAGCATTGGATCTTCTGGATTGCTCCAACAACGACCTCACCGCGCTTGACGTAAGCAACAATACCACGTTGGAGTTCCTATGGTGCCACAAAAACCAACTTCAAACGCTTAACGTGAACAATAACGAAGCGTTAAGAAATCTCTATTGCTACAACAATAAAATATCGGGCGACAATATGACCGCGTTGGTCAACAGCCTGCATAACCGCACGGGAAATAGTGAAGGAATATTTAGAGTAATCGACCTTTTAAATCCCGAAGAACAAAACGTCTGCACCACTGCACAGGTAGGCATCGCCACCAGTAAAAACTGGATAGTGAGGGACGCTGATGATAATCCCTATCCGGGTAGTGGTATGCTGCCACCACCCTAGGTGATTTTGTACTATCTCGCGGGATCTGCTTGGCCCTTTCGTTCGAGCCATCCCGCGAACGGTACTCGCGAAGCAAACCAAGATACAAGATTAAGATACAGGATATAAGGACAGGTACTTTTTTAGTTTTCAATCAAAAGACAGGAAAGAACTTGAACCTGATAACTCGCACCCCGCCTTCCCCTTTGGGGAGATTAACGGGAGGCATAAACAATAAAAAACATGAAAAGATTATTTACAACCATCGGGCTGGTAGCAATGATCATTATTGCCGGCTGTACTGACCTCGATGACGTGCAGCGTCAGATCGACGAACTCAAGGCACGGCTGAAGAGCGTGGAGCAGCTTACGAGTAACGCCAACTCGGAGATTACTTCCATCAGGGCATTGATAGACGCCGTGAATAAAAAGTTGAGCGTGGTATCGTACAAGGAGCTGGCCGACAAGAGCGGCTACGAGCTTACCCTAAGCGATGGTGGCAAGATTACCCTGAAGCATGGCGCCAAGGGCGATGATGGCATCACGCCGGAGATCAACGTGAAGCAGCATAGCGATGGTCTGCTCTACTGGACCATCAACGGCAATTTCCTGTTCGATAGTAATGGCAATAAGGTAGTGGCACAGGGCTTCACGCCGCAGCTCAGGGTCAACTCCGAGTTCCATTGGGAGATGAGCCTCGATGGCGGAACAACGTGGCAGCTGGTGAAGGATGACAAGGGTAACTCGGTACTGGCTCAGGGTCCCAAGGGCGACGACGGTGACGCCGACCTCACCATCACCGAAGTCGGCGATGTAATCATCATCACCTACAAGGGCGTTACCTACACCTTGCCCAAGGGCGAAGCGCCTGTAATGATGATCCTCACCACCGCTAAAAACGTGGGAGAAAAAATAGAGCTATGGATTGACGCCGCCGATGAAGACCAACCCCACGTGTGGATAGACCTTAACAATAACGGTATAAAAGAGAGCGGCGAAGCTGTTTACTTTGGCGATTATCGTGCTTACACCATTGGTACGCAAACCGTAACCATTTACGGTAAGATAACGTGGCTGGAGTGTTCCGACAACGATCTAAAAGTACTTGACGTAAGCAACAATACCTCGTTGACGTGGCTGGACTGCTCCGACAACGATCTAAAAGTACTTGACGTAAGCAACAATACCTCGTTGACGTGGCTGAACTGTTCCGACAATAATCTAAAACTGCTTGACGTAAGCAACAATACCTCGTTGACGGAGCTGTACTGTTACAACAACCAACTCCCGGCGCTTAACGTGGGCAATAATGCCGCCTTGACGTCGCTGGGCTGCAACGGCAACCTGCTCACCGAGCTTGACGTGAGCCATAATGCCGCCTTAGAAGATCTTTTCTGCTCCAACAATCAACTCCAAAAGCTTAGCGTAATTGAAAATATAAAGTTGAGGATGTTGTTCTGCAACAATAACCAACTCACCGCGCTTGACGTAAGCAATAATCCCAATTTGTGTAATCTGCGCTGTTACAACAATAAAATATCCGGCGACAATATGACCGCGTTGGTCAACAGCCTGCCCACGCTTACGGCAGATGATGGAGGAAGTTTTCGTGTGATCGACCTTACAAATCCCGAAGAACAAAACATGTGCACCGTTACACAAGTTGGCATCGCCACCGGTAAAAACTGGAAGGTATTGAATAGTGATGGTGACCCCTATGGGGGTAGCGGAGCCCCACCCCCCGGGCACTACATGACCCTCACCACCGCTAAAAACGTGGGAGAAAAAATAGAGCTA
The DNA here is from genome assembly GCA_050951125.1 of Fermentimonas sp. Lineage (GTDB taxonomy): Bacteria > Bacteroidota > Bacteroidia > Bacteroidales > Dysgonomonadaceae > Proteiniphilum. Next base: position 254,832 of record JBMNIR010000008.1, read on the forward strand.
TGGATTGACGCCGCCCCTGCCGACCGAGCCGATGTGTGGATAGACCTCAACAACAACGGCAATAAAGATAACGGCGAAGCCGTTACCACGTTTGGCAGCTATGTGCAATACACCCTTGGAGCACAAACCGTTACCATTTACGGGAAAGTAACGGAGCTACGTTGCAGTTCAAACAACCTCACCTCACTTGATGTGAGGCACAACACGGCGTTGACGATTCTGTTCTGCTTCTTTAACCAACTTACCTCGCTTGATGTAAGCAAGAATACCGCGTTGACTCATTTGTTCTGCTACGGTAACCAACTTACTTCGCTTGATGTAAGCAAGAATACCGCGTTGACTCAGTTGCTCTGCCACGATAACCAACTCACCTCGCTTGATGTAAGCAAGAATACCGCGTTGACGGAGTTGTTCTGCTACGGTAACCAACTTACTTCGCTTGATGTAAGTGAGAATACCGCATTGACGCGCCTGATCTGTGCCTTCAACCCTCTCAAGGCGCTTGATGTGAGCCATAACACAGCGTTGACTCATTTGTTCTGCCACGATAACCAACTTACCTCGCTTGATGTAAGTGAGAATACCGCGTTGACGGATCTAGACTGTTCCAACAACCAACTCACCGCACTTGACGTGAGCCACAATACCGCGTTGACGGATCTGGACTGTTCCAACAACCAACTCACCGCACTTGACGTGAGCCACAATACCGCGTTGACGGAGTTGAAGTGTTTCTTGAATAAAATATCCGGTGACAACATGACCGCGTTGGTAAACAACCTGCCCATACGCACGGCAGGTGATGAAGGGATTTTTCGTGTAATCGCCCTTGGAAATCCCGATGAACATAACGTTTGCACCATTACGCAGGTAGGCATCGCAACCGGTAAAAACTGGAAGGTATTGAATAGTGATGGTGACCCCTATCCGGGCAGTTAATATAGTTGGCTATTGACAGTTAGTAGTTGATAGTAAGCAGTGAAGTTTTCTGTGTGACCCTGTACATAGTATTTAAATAATAAAAACAATGAAAACAATGAAAACGACAAAAATAACCCTTCTCCTCATCCTGCTTTTCGCGGCTGGAAACATCGCAGATGCCGTTGCCCAAAGTTGGCTGGAGCAGTTGGGGAAAAGAGCGGAACAAACCGCGAAACGCAAGGTAGAACGTAAAGTGGAGGAAAAGGTGGACAAAGCTGTGGACAACGCCTTCGATAAAGCGGAGGAGAAAGCACAACAAGAAAAGAGTCCTGGCACCACCTCGTTGGTGGAACCGCCTGAAACCGGCACACCTCAAGACCCGACCGATTGGGATGACGGCGAGCCCTACCACGCCCTGAAGAAAGGCGCCCGAATCGTCTATACCTTCTATGACGGAAAAGGCCGGGTACAAGGCTACAACCGACAAGAAATCATCGAGATAACGCGTGCGGGAAACAACGTGCACGCCGTGGTCTCCGGCACGCAAACCAATAGTAAAGGCAAGGTTGAAAATTCCGCTACTGTCGCCCTGCGCTACCACGACGGCAGTTTTCACGTGGATTTGCTCAGCATCATGCTGCCACAAGAGATGCAAGGTATCGATGTGGATGCAGAGGTATCGGGACAGGATATGATTATCCCAGGTAAACTTACCCCCGGGCAAATATTGCCCGACGCCCAGGCTACATTCAAGATGAAGGTGAAGTCAAGTGAAGCGGCGTTCGACATGCCTCCATTGACTTTCCTTATTTTCAACCGCAGAGCGGTACAAGCCGAAAGCGTGGAGACACCCATCGGGAAATTCATCTGCTTTAAAATCATCCAAACCGTGGAAGCCGACTACCCCCTTATCGGCAAACAGGCATCCACGTCCATTACCTGGATAGGCAAGGGGCTGGGCGTCATCAAAACGGAAGCGTACGATAATAAAGGAAAACTGCAGAGCCGGATGCTTTTAACCGGCTTGGAATAGACTGGCTTGTTGAAAACACCGAAGTGATCGAAATGCTATTTTGACAATGAAGGGAATCTGATCGGTCGAAGCAGTTACACTTGAGTAAAGAGAACAAACACGTTGAAAGATTACAGGTAGCAGGCGTTGAACTGCAAACAATTTCAAAATGAACCCGATGAAAATAATAGTGCATGTACTCCTTTTCGCGTTCGCCATAACGGTGTTAACCTCCTGCGGACGTAACGAAGGCGAGAAGGCTCTCGCCGAAATGGAGAAAATAGTGGAAAAAGCCGAAAAAAGTAAAAATGAACTTACGGCTGATGAATGGAAAGAACTGGTTGTCTCGTTTGAAGAATATGAAAAGGTTGCCAATGAAGCCGCCGCTAACGGAAAGCTTGGTGTTGTCGACAGGGTGAAACTGGTAGCGCTTACCGCCCGTTGGGCTACAGTGTCGAAACCTAACCTGCTGGACGAAATGATGTTGAAGATAACCGAAGCGTTGAAACTGGAAGAGGCAACCACTGGTAACGTGAAAGAAGCAACCGGCGATAAACGTTGGATTGTATATTACGCTGGCATCGCATTGGGAAACCAAGGCAACAACACCCTTGGGCATTTCCTGAAACCTAAAACCGGTGAATCCGTGAAGGTGGACGAAACAAAAGGACAAGAAGAGTTTTTGGCCATGCTCTTTTTTACCGAAAAAGGTTACATGAAACTTACCTTCCCGGCCGACGCGGAAAAGGCATCTGCATACAAGGAGTTTGACAAAAACCCCTTGTTCAGCCAACAACCGGGAGGACTTCAATCGTGGCCCGCCGAAAAAATGAATAGCGGCATGTTGTATGAGGCAAAAGGATTGGATGCCGTGGAGTTCAACAAACTTGCCAAATCGAAAGACCCCGCCCATTTCGACCAATGGTTCAGGCAATGCAATAGCGGTGATGAAAAACTTCAATTCAAGATGGAGTATGCCATGAATCCCACCGGTGGACAAATTTACCTGGTGCAGTTCAACAACCTGGTTAGAGGCATTTTACTGGTGAAGTCCGTTAAAAAGGGAGATAGCGCCTCGTTGGTATTCGACCTTATCCTGGAAGGACGGAGTGACTACGTCGATATCGATTTGGCAAAACAGTTGCAACCCGACGAACCGTTGGGAGACGAAACTGCCGACGGTGTTGAGTGCAGCGAAGAGGAACAGTAGCTCAACCGCCGTACCGAGATAAAGATGATAAAATAAGTTGGAATCGTGAATAAATTTTTCAAAAACAAATGATTATGGAAGAAAAAAAACAACCTTTGGTTACTCCTCCCGAAGTACCGGAAGACTTTTCCGGACCAGAAGCGGAAGAATCCGTTAACAACGAACAAGACAATAGTATTGCGATTATTTCTTACCTGACCCTTATCGGGTTAGTAATAGCTTTTGTGATGAATAACGAGAAAAAACAACCTTTTGCGCGTTACCACATTCGCCAATCACTAGGATTAAATGTAACCGGAATTGCATTGGGATTGGTGAACGTAATTCCTTTTTTAGGATGGATTATCTGCTTTATCGGGATATTTGTTCTGTTATACATGAACATCATGGGGATTATAAATGCCGTGAACAGAAAAGAAAAACCGCTCCCCATTCTGGGCAAACAATATGAAGAGTGGTTTAAATCGGTATAAAAAACAATGAAAAAACTAAAACTATTATTCCTGATCACAGCTCCGTAAAAAGGCGTCTATGTTGAATTGAAAGGGAAACAATAATCTGCGAACCGAGCTTCTAAGTACCGTTTCACATAAAAACGGAAAGAGCTCCGAGTTTTAATTCAAAATATAAAATTCAAAAAGTATGAGAAGAGTAAACTTTATTAAGATTTTCACGGCTGTTTCCTTTTTTTTGACGGCATCGGTAATGTTTTCTCAAACCGCTTTTTACGGCGGAAGAACGGAAATAACGGTAAATAACCCTACATACACAACTGAGGATCTAATAATAACAAACAGCCCTATCTTTAAATTGGGAGCAGTGGGCGGAAGAACGTTCGACAATATCGATTTGTCCCTTGAAGCGGGGGCGCTGATCGGATTTGAGCGACTCCAATGGGATCAAGAGTATGAAGGTGTGTGGACTAAAACAATGGATGCTTCGAATATGTCGGTGGAGATACCCCTTGCCGTGAAAAAAAGATTTTCCATCGAAAATGTACCGCTAAAACCGATGATTACAGCGGGGTATTACATAAAACTACCTCTTTCCCGTTTTACCGAAAAAGACCCGGAAGTTCAGAGCAAACCGTTAAAATCGTACGAGGTAGAACATGGTTTAAACGTGGGAGCGGGTGTGAATTTATTTTCTTATTTCGAACTGGGAGTAACCTACCGCTATATCGTTAGCGATACGTGGGGAGTCGGGAGATGGTTAGACCCCAGTACACAGCATAAAAATCAAATTATCGTATCGCTCGCCGTGCTATTTAATAAATGAGAAAATTGCCGGTGAAGTATCAAAATGAAAATAATTACAACAAAGAAAGCAACGATTTTCAAGAAAAAGGAATCGGTGATGAACCGTATCATAGAGTCGTTGAGAAGTTATTTACTGCCTCAAAAAACAGGGGAGGAATAAGTTATGACCACACACAAGATAAAGCAGGTCGCGGCAAGGCTGCTCTTGGCAGCCTTGGCCGCGATGATGGCTATAGGGCCGGTAAGGGCACAAACATACACGTTAAACCAGAGCGTGCAGGTATTACCCCCTTACACCAACAAACTTTCGGATTACTTTGCACCCGGTAAGATAATAAGCACCATCACGATTTCTGACGCCGCTTCCCATAATAGACCTGAAGCCAGGTTAGCGATCAGGGGCTATATTCAAAGCGTGGATAATGATGGGGCTATACAGGTTGGAACGAATGAGCAGATGGGACACCGCGTGATTATCCGGGGAACCGTCCCGCCCACGGGTGCGCCGGGAACGTTCCCCCCTTACACGCTTACCTATCATGACATACAAGGCATTTTCACTGAACGAGCCCTTTCGTATCAAGGCATTACCCGTGAACAGGTAATGCGCGATGGCTTGCCTGCCGGGATGTATAGGATATGTTTTGAAATCACGGACGATGTCTATAGGGCTTCAGATACAAACTTTACCAGGCCCCAACCCGCAGGTCAAGGTAGTTACGGCCCGTTCTGCAGCGCGCCCTTTACCATCACTCCCGCCATGGCCGGCGCGGCCGAGCCGCCCATCATCATCAACCCCGCCAACAACAGCCGGTTGAATCCTGAGCAGAAGCAGAGCCTGCAGTTCAACTGGACGATGCCGGGGGGTGCTGCCGCCGGGACACATTACAAGTTGAGGATCATCGAGGTAAGCGACCCCGGCATGAACTACCGCGATATGTTGCACGACGACCGCTACCCCGCCTTCTTTGAAACCACCGTTGGTGCCGCGCCCATGTACCTTTACACCACGGCAAACCCGCCTTTCAAGGAAGATAAAACTTACGCGTTCGTGGTGCAGGCGTTTAGCGCTATAGGAACAACACCGGTGAACTTCAAGAATAACGGCTACAGTGAGGTAGCCATGTTTGGATTTAAAGAAGATGAGACGGCACCTCCTTTTGATTCTTCCACCATCGTGTACACGAGCGGAGAGGTACCGGTTAATTGTAGTTGTAAGGAAGAGCCTTCCGGTACGGGCGAAGCGGAAATAAAGGAGGGTGACGTTGTGACAATCGGGGGAGGGTTCCCAATGACGATATCGGAAGTGAAACCCGATGGCTCCGGAGGGTACAATGGAAAAGGGACGGTACCTATCCCGATGATAGGCAACGTGCCCGGACTGAAACTGCGTGTAAACTTTTTTAATCTCAAAGTGCACGGCAATAAGAGAATGTACCAAGGGTTAGTAAGGGGAATCCGTAAAAACGATGCACCAAGCTGCATCCCCACCACCGATAAACCGGATATGCCGAACGTTGTGCTAAACAGCGACAATATAAAGGAGGTAGACACATATCTGAAAAAGCAAGGAGAGCAACTTATCTCCAATATCAAAAAATCGGTTAGTAGCATCGGGTTTGAACTGCCTTTGGGATTGGATCAAGGATCGGTAACCATTGCCGTGACCGAGATCTATTTCACTTCGAAGCAAGCATGGTTCAACTCCTCGGGAGTTATGGACATATCCGATGGCAACACCCGTTTGGCGCTGGCAGGAAAAGGATTTTGTATTTCCGAAAAGGATGGATTCTGCAAAGATGGCATACTGGCGTTAAAAGAAGATTTCAATATCGACAAGATAAACTTGAAACTGAAAGCTTCCGGGTCTGATGATCTTACCGAAGGCACCTACATTGCATTCAACGGTGATGGGTTTAAGGAATTGGGCATCAAAGCCGAATACACGTTCGACCGTTTGATACAGGTAGACAACCCCAATACTCCCGCCACGGCCACCCTGTTTGCCAAAACTAAGGAAGGGTGGGGAAACTGGATAGCCGAAGGCGAAATAACGCCGTTTTACGTGGAGGGAATACCCGATTTTAAATTTTCACTTCCAGGCGGGGGTGACGGGGGGAAAATAATTTACGACCACTCTGACGTACACAACAGCACGGGAATGCCGGGTGGGTTGGATTTTGGCGGGGGACAAAGCCTGACTTTCAATAATAACTGGAAAGGCTTTTATATCCCTGAAATGACGATGGAACTGCCGGCGGCAATTAAAAACATAAAAAATACCCCTATCACCGTGGGCGTACAACATCTTATTTATGACTCGCGAGGTTTTTCTGCCAAAATAGGGGCATTTGATGTGTTGAATATTGATGACGGCAGCCTGGACGGTTGGTATTTTTCGGTGGACAATATATCGGTCAACTTCTTCAGATCCTCTATGATAGGGGGTGAAATGAAAGGTAAAGTGATGCTGCCGATTTCTGGTAAACGGGAAGAAGGTGATAACAGCAAAAAAGAGATAGCCTATTCTTGCAACCTAAGCAAGCCAAGTAATGCAGGAAGTTTGCAGTATAGTTTCTCGATAAAACTAAAAGATGATTTGGACTTTTCGGCCTGGTGGGCAGAAGGTGCTCTTAAAAATGGCTCTAATATTTTAATTTCAAATAAAGGTGGCGGTTTCGAGGCGTCAGCCACGCTTAACGGCGCGCTGTATATAAAATCCGATATCCCTAATCTGCCCGATTTAACCTTGGCGCACCTCACTTTTACCGGAATGGAAATATCTTCGCAAGAGGGTTTCACACCCGGGCTGTTTAGTACTGGCCTCGGAGGAGGAGACCAGGCGCAACTCATCCCCGAAAACAACGATACCGATGCGCTGTACGCGTACGCGACAGCCCAAGGCGGTCCCAACCCGTCGGCTTACTACACGGCAGAAATGGCAGAAATGGCAGAAACGGCGGAAACGGCACAGACAGGTGAAAACAGCCAATCATCGCTTATGGGGTTTAACTTTAATGTAGATGGGGTAGTACCGTATGTCAATGATGATGGCAAAGTGGGGCTTCAATTTAACACGAGAATGCAATTGGTAAATAACGCCAAATTCATTCCCAAAGCTGACTTGCAGTTTGCCATATATGCTGACATGAGTCAGATAGGAAAGGATGGCAGAAAATGGTGGTCGTCCGGTGGCGCTGATCTTAAAGGGGTGAAATTGGAAGCCGATGCTAACTTGGCGGGAATGAAAATTAGCGGGTCTATAACCTATTTCGATTTAGGGACTAAACACAAAGACCGGGGTTTCAGCGGAGAGCTATCCGTTCTTTTGCCTAGTATGGAGGGCTTGGGTATAAGTATGAAAGGGTTGTTCGGCACCCGAATTGTAGAGCAAAAATACATACAATATTTCTATATCGATGGCGCGGTAGATTTAGGCGCTGCCGCCATTCCCATATTTACCGGGGTTAAGCTCTACGGTTTTGCCGGTGGCGCGTATTACAATATGACACAAAAAATACCCAAAAATCCAACAGACCTACTCTCTGACATAAAAGTAGAAGATGACGAAAAACGGGAATATAATAGTATGACCAGTTTTTCAGGTGTTGAGTACGAACCCATCAATTCCAATGACCGTACATTGGGCTTTTTAGCCGGCGTATATATAGGGTTGACCGAAAGGAAAGTATTTGAGGCGGAGGCTTCGATGGGTATGGGGTTTTCCAATGGCTGTTTCAATCAAATATGGTTAGAGGGGCGTGGAGCGTTTGTCAATAGTGGCGAAAGTACATTCAATGAAAAATACGTGAACGCGTTAGGAAGAGCGGAGGTGAAAATTGACGTGCAATTTGATGAAGGCACTTTCAAACAATTTGATTTAACCAGCAAAGTAAATATCCAATATCCGAATACAAACAGCATACTCACGGCAAATGCCGATTTCCATTTTCATGTCAACAGCGGAAATCAATGGTTTATCAAGATAGGAAAGCCGAACGAAAACGAAAGAGTAGGCGTTAAAATTGGTTTTAAGGGAGTAGCAGAAGTCGAATTTGGTTCTTACTTCCAATGCGGCAACCATAAGATAGACCCGATGCCGCCCGTGCCGGGTTGGATAATAAGTATAATTGATGGCGGTGAAAGTAGATCGGAGGAGAGCAGCCGTTTCGATAACACTGCTAGTAGGCAAATTCCCCAGAATCACGTTCCCGGTGTTTCAAGAAGCGATACCGGCAAGGGTGTTATTTTTGGCTCGGCACTGGAGTTTAAACTTGACCCGGAGTTCCTTATTTTCTACGCCCACTTGCGTGCCGGCTTGGGTTTCGACTTCAGCTTGATGTTCAGTGAAAAACCTTTATGTGAAAACAGCAGCGGCAGCAATTGGTACGCGCTCGGTCAGGCGTTTATGGGTGCCGAAGCTGCATGCGGGGTGAAAGTAAACGTTTTCGGAATACGTAAAGATATTGAATTTTTGAGTGCCGGTTTGGCGGCAACCGTGAAAGCGGGAATGCCCGATCCGGTATTCGCGCAAGGGAAACTGGGAGGTTACTTCTCGGTGCTGGGTGGCTTGCTACAGAAAAACTTCAGGATATCGTTTTCGCTTGGTGAGGTATGCCAACTGGCAGGAAACCCGGAAGAGTTGAAGCTTATAAGCGATATGCAACCCGAAAAAGGGGAGACAGAGGTGAGCATGAGCGCCCGTCCGGCGGTAGTGTTCAACTTCCCGGTTGGCAAGCCCTTTGTATTGCCGATTGATTACCAAGAGGGCGAGGATTTTAAGACGAGATACCGGATTTTCCTTATCGACTCTGAATGTACCAGCATCAGCCTAAGTGGTGGCACCCACAATTTCACAGGAGCAGATTTCAAACGCTTAGGAGGCCCATTATCGCGCGATTATGGTTACCTGTTTGATGCCCAAACCTTGCTTACGCCTCTTACGACATATACGTTTCATGTAGAGTCGAAAGTTAAAATAGCAGACCTCTCTTTTGAGAGTAAAAATGCAGCTGATATGGCTGCTGGAGCCGGAGCTATTAATATAGGTACCAGTAAGAAGGAATTGGGTTATAACTACGTGATTGCTGAAGATACAAGGCAGCATTACGTGGACAAAAGGACCGTCACATTTGAAACGGGCGAAGGATATAAAGTGTTGCCGGAAGAACTTGTAACGGAAATAACACCCTATCCCCGCAGTCGTTCGAGAGTATCAGCATCGAGTCCATTGACAACCCTCTATTTACCAACGAGCAGGGGACAAATCAAGTTTACACCACTTGAAAATCCTATAGATGAGAAAAGCTTTATCACGAAAGATACGGGTAATGATCTGGAACTCTGGGCGCGTGTTGTTAATGCATCCACTGGCGCGAGTGTAGACAATAAGATAACATGCAACGGCCATGTTTGGACATTCGCGATGCCTAAGCTCCAACGCCGGTCGCTCTACGTGGTGAAGATATACTTGATCAACAAGGCGGCAGGACAAAGCGACGAAGAAACTCCCTCTACGGTACTGAAAACAATTAAAAGGTATCGGGAGAATAGTACGCTTTGGGGGTGGTGGTTGCCAAATCAGAAAGAAACACAAGTGAAGGAACGACGGTTGTCCGCGTTGAAACACCTGCAAATATCCGACGCGAAGGAAAAGGAGGTGTACAAATGGTATTTCACCACGAGCGGTGCCGATAACTACGTGGATAAGTTTAGAGGAATGAAAATTAAAAAGATAGAGATACTTGGGGAGCCAAACTCGAAGGGAGGTAAAGATATCCATGAGGTGGAAAAAACTATCTGGCCGGAGGATAGTAAAACTGTTAACTTGGGAAAACTTGATTGGGAAAACAATGAAGATACAAAGACGATAAGCGTCAAGGGTTTCCGGTTGTATTATCATGTATCCCCACAGCATGAGGCGTTTAATGAGTTTGATATATACAATAAACATCGAAACAGCGTGCTTAAACCTGTCTCAAGAATGCAAGGTAATGCAAGTTGGCCCCAAAGAATGAGAGACTATCTTGGTATTAGGCAATTGTATGATGATAAAAACAGGTTCCAAAACATGTTGAATGAATTCTCGAAAGAAGCTTTCGGGAGCGATAAAGTGCTGATATTAGATATAACGGACGATGATGAGTATGAAAAGATATGGAGAGGTTTATCAATGGGTTATATGGCAGATGAGTCCTTCCCGTCGTTAACCGAGATGATGAGTGCAGATATGACAGACGAGGAACTCGTCAACATGGGCGTGCTGATAGGGCAATACGGGGAATACAGGGGTGAAAAGAAAGAGCGTGAAATATCCACTGGTTCCACAACTACCACACCTGGTTCTACTTATACCTATAACGGCTATGAGGTAAACTTGGGGTCGATGGAGATAAACACGAGTCAATCTTTAAAAATGGAGGGTGAGTATGATTACGTGATTGCCCGTGAATACAGAACAGGTGGTGACTCGGGGGGACTGGAGGCTACGTCGGAACTAACCAACCCGATTGCCGATAAGATAGATGCAATCATACAATATGCTAATGTCGGCTACGTTCCCATTGTTTTTGACAATGTTGTTTACTACGCGTCGTTGGAGCCTGCCGCCCACGGTCCGCGGGCCTCGTCCGAAGGATATAAGGAACAAACGGCTGCACCACAGCCCGCCGTACCCGATGCCAACCCCATGCGCCTCGACCGGAAAATGGCGGCACGGGGAAAACTAATGGACAAAATACATGAACTGTTGGTAGAGATAAATACCACCTTTACTTTACCCGAAGGCTTGGAAGGACCTAAGGTTATCTTTGACACGGGAAGCAAAAAGACGAAAGGTAAAAATAAAAGGTGATGACTCAACGTGCCTACTCCGCTCCCTTATCCCCCTGGTTTTTTGGGGGGATAAGGGCAAGGGTGAAGCTTAACAACAAGCAAAAACAGAAGTAACATGAAAAGAATAATAGTAACAGCGGCGCTTATTGCCTGCGCGATATCGCTTGTGGCACAAGAACAAAAAACAGCCGCCGAAGAGACGGAAGGCATCATAAAAGCATCCATCAAAATGATGGTAAAAGGTTATAAAGATAACCGAATGGTGTTGCGTTGGAGCGTTGACGAAACGGCCGCGTGGCCCTTTATGCAGCACACGGGGGTGTGGATTGACTACGTTGTACTCGATGAAAACAACAAATATATCGGCGATAGTTGGACCCGGCTCAACCCCGAGCCGGTAATGGCATGGCCTGCCGATAAATTGAAACAGCTCGTTACACCACAAAGCGACGAGAACCTGCTTATAGCCGCGCAAGCGCTCTACGGCTCCATCGGCGCTGATACCGACGATACAAATATGGGCGGAATCATGGAGGGCGAGATGGCGTACTCGAACATTATTTCACTGGCTATGCTGGCGGCCGACAGGCTTCCCCAGGCTGCCGACGTGCTCGGTCTGCGCTACGAGTACAAGGTGGATATAAACAGCGACTATAAATATGGTTATCGTATCTATCCGGCAGGTACTCACCCGCTATTCGAAGTAGATACCGCTTACTACCTTTACCCGGGGGGAGCGATAAACGATGTACGTGCCCCAAGTTTGGTGCAGGCGAGAGGTAAAGACGGGTACATCGAGATCTATTGGCCCAAAGGAACGGGCAGGAACAACTTCACCTATTACAACGTGGAACGGTCGGAAGATGGAAAAACATTCCATAAAATACACGAAAAACCGTTGGTGTTCAACATGGATGTAATCAATGAGTTTGTATATGCCGACAGTGTGCAAAATTATAAAACATGGTATTACCGCGTAAACGGCATCGACGCTTTTGGCGACGAGAGCTATTGGTGCCCCACCGTTTGGGCGATGGGACGAAACCTGACTCCACCCACTCCCGTGTTTCTTTCAGGTACTATTGACAAAACTGATGGCGTTGTCCAACTCAAATGGCAAACACCACCCGATGAGGACCTGAAAGGGTATGTCATACGAAGGGGGCGTAGCCGTGAAGTATTAGATGAAGCCGTTACGCCAACAATGCTCCCGCCAACCACGACAACATACACCGACAAGCCCGACGATTTGGTGGAAGGCGTGTACTATCAGTTGCTCGCCGTGGATACGGCACTTAACTATTCATACTCGAATATTCCCTATTTTTTCGTGCACGACACCATCCCACCTTTGCCGCCTACCGGACTCAAAGGATCAATTGATACTACCGGTGTAGTGCGTCTGTCATGGAATTTGGATTATGATGACAATGTGTACGCCTATCGCGTGTTCGTGTCGAACAATATCGGGACTTCCTTCTCACCGGCAAGCAGCGCGCTCGTCGAGGATACTGTTTTTGTTGACTCCATCAGCCGAACACTCACCAACCGCGAGATTTACTACCGCGTACTTGCCATAGACGGGAACAATAACCAGAGTCCGATGAGCAACATACTGGTGCTGAAACGCCCCAAATTTGCGCCATCGCCCGCGCCCGTGATAGGCCTGTTCACCATTCGCGATGAAGAGGTGTCGTTCGATATGTCGGTCTATCCCGACGAGGAGAATGTGGCCATTTATATCTTCCGGAAAGAGGTTGACGAGGAAAAATGGGTGCCGATAGACTCTATCCCTCCCAATCGGACCAGTTATACCGATAATACCGTGGAGGCAGGGAAAACGTATCAGTACATGTTGCGCACCAAAGATATCTTTAACATGTACTCTCACGAGAGTTTCCCGCTCGAAGTATACGTGTATCGACTTGCGAAAAATGCGCCGGACATTGTATTCAAAGTCTCTTTGGATAAAAACACGGCTAAACTGAATTGGGTAAAACCCAAAGAACCGGTGAGTTTCTATATCCTCTATAAAGATAGCGGAAAAGGATTGATGCAGTATAAATCGTTTAACAATAACGAGTTTTCTTTTAGCGAAACCATTGCAGGTAAGACCCGTTACGGTATCCAAGCCGTGTATGATGACAACGATATGGAAGAAAGGGTAATAGAAAGCAACTGGATGGAGGTGAACTGAAAAGCGCAAACATTTAATAATTAATAACAATCAAAACAATCAAAGCAATTAAAACAATCAAAGCAATTAAAACAATCAAAGCAATTAAAACAATCAAACAATTAAACAATTAAACAATTAAACAATTAAAACAATCAAAACAATGAAAACAACGATTAAAATTTTCGCGTTACTGGTATTGGCCGCGCTGCTGCTGAACTCCTGCAGCAAAAAAGAAGACGATATCCTTGCCAAGCACAAGGTGGAATTTAGCCCTGTTAGGAGTGGAATGTTAACAGATTATGTAACAGCCACGGTTGACGGTGAGGCAATTAACTCGGGCGATGAAGTGGAAGAAGGTAAAGACGTTGTCTTTACAGCCACGATATTGCTCAAGGCCAGAGAATTGGATAAATGGGAAGTTACCGGTGCCGAAGCCCCAGCAGGCGCTCCCAAAACCATTACCATAAAGGTAAAAGGGCCGTTGAGCGTGAGGGCCGTTTTTAAAAAGAAATCATCTATTCTGTAATAGGGCAAATGTGATTTGGATAATCGACACCAAGCATTTCATCACGTACAACCATCAACCCTGAAACGTCATGAAAATCAACCGTACAATAAAAATTCTCGCGACACTCTTTCTCCTGCTCGCCGCTTACGCGCTGCAGGGGCAAGAGTTGTCCGACTTGAAAAACGCGAAGCCGCTCGACATCAGCGGCAGCATCGGGCTGACCTCGTCTTTCTACAACGTGTCGGGCATCCCCGAGCGCCAAGCCCCGTTCGCCTACGGCATCAACGCCAACGCCACGCTCACGGTTTACGGTATATCCATGCCGTTCTCGTTTACGTGGTTCAATAACAACAAGAAAGGCAACTTCAGCCAGCCGTTCAACCAGTTCGGTATCAGCCCCACCTACAAGTGGCTGACGGTGCACCTGGGTTACCGCAACCTGTCGTTCTCGGAGTTCACCCTCAACGGCTACACGTTCCTCGGCGCGGGGGTGGAAGCCAAGCCGGGTAAATTCAGGCTGGGCGCCGTGTACGGCAAGTTCAACCAGAACTCCACCTTTAACCTCGCCATGGCGGACTCCATCCCCAAGATGACCCGCATGGGATGGGCCACTAAAGTGGGCTACGGGACCGACAACCGGTTTGTGGACCTGTCGGTGCTGCGCATAGGGGATGACCCCAAGAACTTTGACCCGTCTAAAATAAAGGCCGGCGGGGGTACGCCCGAGCAGAACATCGCCTTCGGGTTGACCTCGCGCTTCGAGATAATACCGCAACTGATGTTCACCTTCGACGGCTCGTACAGTTTTTACACGAACGACCGCACCGTGGCCGAATCGGACTCGATCGGTGACTCCATGCTCAAGTTCGCGGGTAACTTCATTACCGTGAACAACACGAGCGCCTACTTCAAGGCATTTAAAACGGGACTGAACTACCGCTTCACGCCCACCATCGTGTCGGGCATCGAGTTCCGCCGCGTCGACCCCGGCTTCCGTTCCATGGGGAGTTACTTTTTCAACAACGACGTGCAACACGTCACCTTCAACCAAACGCTAGGGCTACTGGAGAACAAGCTCAACCTGCGCGGCTCGCTCGGCATACAGAGCGACAACCTCAACGGAGAAAAGGCAAATACCGCCAAGCGTGTTATAGGCTCCCTGTCGGGTAGTTACAACATTGACCAAAATTGGGGGATCGACGGCTCGTTCAGTAACTTCTCCACCAACCAGCAGGCTTACAGGCAATCGGTTACCGACACGCTGCGCATCTTCCAGGTGAACCGCACCATCAGCCTGTCGCCGAGGTACATGAAGGCTACCGAGAAGCTGTCGCACATGGTTATGCTCAACCTCAACATGAGCACCCTGGACGACAAGAACAAGCACACAGCCGACATGACCGATACGGACACCTATATGGCCATGCTGATGTACAACCTCGGCTTGCCGGCGCTTCGGATGAACGTTTCGGCAGGTTTGAACTACACGATGATGACCAACAAGCACTTCGAGAACGTGCTCGCGGGTGGCAACCTCAACGTTTCCAAGACGTTTCTCGAGGACAAGCTCTCGCTTAACTGGGGTAACAACGTGATGAGCAACACGATCAACGATGACAGCGGGCTGATCATCAACTCGGCGCTCAACGCCGCTTACCGCTTTCATCCCAAACACTCGCTGTCGTTGAATTTCAACGTGATCAACAACCGGTTCGCCGAGGGAGCAACCGTTCCATCGTATAACGAAATAAGAGGAGACATAGGCTATGTATTCACATTCTAACAACAAAAGCATAACGAGGCTGTTGCTAGCGATAGCCTTCGTCGCGTTGGCGTCATCGGGTAATGTAAAGGCGCAAGGCGATTTTTTTAACAATAAGATCTCGTTGACGGTAAATCCGGTGATGCCGCCTTACACCACCAAGCTGTCGGATTACTTCAACACGCCCGGGAAGATAGGAGGCTCCATCATGGTGAATAGTCAGATCGACGCCACCTCCTACCAGTTTTACCTCCACGTCGCCATTATCAACGTGGAGACGGAAGCCTCCGTGCGCACGAGAATGGGTTTCGTGCCCAGCAACCCGCGGACGGTGGACCTGTCCGTCATCCCTAATAACACGCTTATCCAGTATGGCGATTTACAGCAGGCGATGAGCGAACAAAACCTCGAGTACTCCGGGTTTACACGCGAACAGGTGGCGCGGGAAGGGCTGCCGCCGGGTCAATACAGGATCAAGCTCACGCTGTTCGTCTTCCCGAACGGGTGGAATGGTTTCATGGAGCTCGGCTCTAAATACAGCCCCCCCTTCACCATTATGCCCATTGCCGTTGAGCCGCCCATCATCATCCAGCCCTACGATGGCGCCGAGATTCCTGCAGAACTTACTCAATCTTTGCAGTTCACCTGGACGATGCCCCCGGGCGCACCATCCAGCACGCGGTACAAGTTGAAGATCATCGAGATCAACGATCCCGGGCTCAATTACCGCGACCTGCTGCGTACCGAAGCCTACCCGGCGTTTTTCGAGACCACGGTGACCGGTATGCCACTCTACCTCTACACCATTGCCAACCCGGCGTTTACCGAGGGTAAGTCGTACGCTTTCGTGGTAAGGGCAATAGACCCGTTTGGAAAGACGAACTTCAAGAACGGGGGCTACAGCGAAGTGGCGATTTTCAAGAAAAAAGTATCGGTAATGAACCGTATTTTAGAGTCGTTGAGAAGTTATATACTGCCTCAAAAAACAGGGGAGGAATAAGTCATGACCAGGCGTGCGATAAAACAGGCTGCGGCAAGGCTGCTATGGGCAGCCTTGGCCGCGTTGATGGCAATAGGGAGCGTAAAGGCACAAGACGATTTTTTTAACAACAGGTTCTCGCTGACGGTCAACCCGGTGATGCCGCCTTATACAGGTAAGTTGTCGGATTACTTCAACACGCCCGGGAAGATCGGAGGCTCAATCTTGGTGAAAGGTCAGATCGACGCCAGGTCATACCGGTTTTACCTCCACGTCGCCATCATCAACATGGAGACGGAAGCCTCCGTGCGCACGAGAAGGGCTTTCGTGCCCAGCAACCCGCGGGAGGTGGACCTTTCCGTCATCCCCAATACCACGCTTATCCAGTATGGCGATTTGCAGCAGGCGATGAGCGAGCAAAACCTCGAGTACTCCGGGTTTACCCGCGAACAGTTAGCGCGCGAAGGGTTGCCGCCGGGGCAATACGTGATCAAGCTCACGCTGTTCGTATTCCCGAACGGGTGGAATGGTTTCATGGAGATTGGCTCTAAATACAGCCCACCTTTTACCATCTCTCCCGCCATGTCCGGCGCAGCCGAGCCGCCCATCGTTATCAACCCCGCCAACAACAGCCGGTTGAATCCTGAGCAGAAGCAGAGCCTGCAGTTCAACTGGACGATGCCGGGGGGTGCCGCGGCCGGAACACAGTACAAGTTGAGGATCATCGAAGTCAGCGACCCCGGCATGAACTACCGCGATATGCTGCACAACGACCGATACCCCGCCTTCTTTGAAACCACCGTTTCCACCGCGCCTATGTACCTTTATACCGCGGCAAACCCGCCTTTCAAGGAAGATAAAACCTACGCATTCGTGGTGCGGGCATTCAACGCCATAGGCACCGCCACGGTAAATTATAAGAACGATGGGTATAGCGAGATAAACACCTTTAGCTTTAAGGACGCCACCCCTGTGATAGCACAAAAACCACCGGAAGATTCACATCAGGTAGTCGCGGAAGAAAATCTGGCCATATTTGTACCCTATTGCAGCAACTGCCAGCCCGATTTGGAGAGAGTTGGCCAGCCTTCAGGCAGCACCTACCGACTATTGGGCAACACGCTCAATCCCAATCTTATTGTATCGGGACCTAACGCGCAAGGAGCGCCCAACCAGACACCTGTCTCCATCGATATCCCTGCGAACGCCGTGGCCGTGAGCAACGCCAAGAATTTTCACCTGCGCTGGGAAGACAAAAGTAGCCTGTTAAATGCAGATAACACACGGTCTGGAGAGGGAATCGTGTATCAGCTGCAGGTGCGGGATGCGGTAAGTAAAAAGTTGGTGTGGGAGAAAATGGTGTGGAACAACACTTCGTACGAACAGACCAAAAACGGGCTCCCGTTCGTGGACGGGCAAGAGTATATCCTGCAGATTGCCGCTTTGAAAGGCACGGTTACGATAAACGGGTTTGACATTGCCAAAGATGTCACGGGAAAACCCATAGCGCTCGCCTCTTCCAACGAATGTACCTTCACCTTTATACTGCTACCCGATCTGCCCGACCTGGAAGAGTACACCGTGAAAGGGAAACTGTCCTACAAGTTTGAACACCATCCCGAAAAATACCCGATCACTACCCGTACGGCAACCCTTACGCGGTATACCTCTATCTCTGATGCGGCCACGAAAAAGGTGATTCACGACATGAATCTCACGCCACGCGATGACCGCCACTCCATACCCATTACCATAAACGATGATGGAACATTTGAAACCACTTTTTACGCCTATTCCAACAACGGGTTAATCAGCGCGGAAGAGGAAATAATAGGCGTGGCCGGTATCATGGAGATAAGGGAGTTTTTCAATATCGAACTCAATTCTCCCTACTACCGCCCACTCGAAAAGAGGGGTGAAAAGCCCACGAAAACCATCGTGAATTTAACCGATAAGGTTATTGACGTGGGTGAGATTACCTTTAACGTTTGGAGTTATACCCTTGAAATAGAGGTAACGAAAGGATACAGCAAGTGGGTTTCGGGAGAGCTAACCGGTTCATACCGTGAAAACAATCCCCAACATGTAACCGGTAAGGCGTCCCGACTGATGTTCGGGATGGAGGGCTTTGAAGATATGCCCTACTACGAAGGGGATATACCCGCCTCAACCCCCATCAGCAAATGGGGGAAAGGCGAAATAGCTGCCGGTAAGGTAGAGAGTAAAAAAGATGCCAACGGGGTGACGCGTACCTATGTAACCTTCGATAAACTGATATGCAATTACCAAAGTAACGACTTCTATTTTATTGACGTGAATCAGACGCTCGAGGTGAACGGGAAGAAAGAGGAGTATGTTACCAACGAGTTCAATCATGATAAGTTTCAGTATCGCCCCGAGAACAAAGAGGTGTCAGAAGCATTAAACAGCTATAAATCAAATTTCCTGGTCAAACGGAAAGCCACTTTAATTGACCGCACACCACCCAAGTCAACGGTAAAAGGAAAATTGGTGTTTGCCGACCCGTGCGTGAATAAAAATGAAACCCAACCCCTGGCAAATACTGATATCGCGCTGGTGGTAACCTATCTGCTCACCGACAAGAAAGGCAATACAACGGTAATGGATAAGGCGCATCTCTATAATGAAGATAAAACCAACGATGCTTTTGCCATTACGGGAGCCGGTGAAAATGTAGGTAATGCAGTTGATGCGGGACTTAGTAAATTGGAAGACCGCAATACAATTCTAGCAACTACCCGCACCGATGCGAACGGCAATTTTGAATTTAAGAATTTCGCGCATATAGATTCATTAACCACGACATCTTACAATGAATATACCAATGTAGGGGGAGGTGGTGAATTTAGTGGTAACTTTATTGTAGATGGAAAACTCAAACGTACCGTACGCGTGGTGGTAAACAACAGCAAGAAGCACTTCTGGCTCAACCCGGATAATGATATAGATGTGCAACCCAATGCCGAAGTGGATGTTAAAACGCTTAAAGCCTACCTTGACACCTATAAATTGAGAGTGAAACCCGTGGGTGATCCTTATGACAGATTAACCGATGAGAACAAAAAAGGGAAGGTGCTTAAAGGGTCGTTTGTGAAAATAAAGAGAGATCCCATGTATCCGGGAGAACCCGAAGACGTTTTCTCTCCCGAAGAAAAAATGGTGGGTGATAACGGTTCTCTGTTTGTTGTTCCCAGACATTTACTTCAGACGAATACACCTGTCGGTTTGGAAATAAATACAGATTATATGATGAATTGGATACATATTCATGTGTTTACAAAAGATACGGTGGGTGAACATGCTTTTCATCCTCAAAAAATATTATTCCCACGTGACTACTTTAAAAAAGATAAACAATTAAAAAGTACAGACCCCACATTGCTAAATAAGACAGAATGGTTTTCCGAACCATGTCTTCCCTCTTTTAAAAGCAACACGGAAGGCTACCGGTTTATAGATGATTTCAAGGATGTTACTTGCGAAATCTATTTCCGTTTAACCCCGAAAAATCCAATCATATCAGGTCGGGTATTGGATGCTGAAAATACCGCGCGTTCGGTAGAGCAGGGTGAGGTGAGGTTATCCGGGAGGGTGGACGTTTTCCGTGAAATGACAGGAGTATTAAAACAACAAGGAGCCAAAGGTACAGAAATTCAGCAGCGAAAAATTTCTCAAGCAAAAGGGAATGGCTACTTCGTTTTTACAGACCTTGTTCCTAATTATGAGTTCGATAACGGGAAAAAAGATGATTTCAACAGGTATTATTCTTCATCCGATTACCAACTTTATGTAATAGCAAAAGGTTATACCCTCTCCTTATTCCAACAAGAAGGGAAAGCTAAAGTAGAAAATATACAATCCAATATCTGGTTCCCAGCCGAGCCTATGAAACCCAAGATGGGACAGCAGTTTAATTTCCCGCAAATTTTGATGCGTCCCAACGGGTGGGTTACGGGCTGCGTGATGGATGAACATGATAATGGACAGGCAGCCATCGTCCGAACAACACGCAGCAGGGAAGTTGAGACCATATCGCCGCCGTTAGGTTCAGAGTGCGGTGTCATGAAAATTCAACACTCCTTTGACAAGAAAACGGCTACGTTAAGTCATGTAGGCAATAACTGGTTTAAAGTTCATGCTCCCTCGGGTTATACCGATACGCTGTTCGTGATACCCAGGGACCTGAACTTCTTCCCTGACACCATCTTGCTACCGGCAATGCCCGAAGGCGAGTACAAACTGGGTAAAGTGGTGGTGAAAGAGCGCCTGCACCGCGTTCGTATCGTGGTACGTTCTAACGTGGGCGAGTATCTGACGTCGGCTCCTCCCGGAATTCCCGGTGTAACGGTGAAACTTGACATTCCCGGCAGCAAGAATGAAGTGATAACCGACGAGAAGGGCGTTGCCGAATTTCTGTTCAAAAACGCGGGTCACAATTTTCACTTCGAGGTGATCCCGCCCGACGACTCCGATTACATAGCTACCGCTGGCGAGTTGACCAACCGGGACAGCAAGGAGATGATTACCTATACCGTAAGGCTGCCGAAAGGCGCTACGGTAACCGGAGAGGTGACGACCGACGGCAAACCGGTGCCCAACGCGCAACTGTGGGTGATGAACGGGAGCAACAAGCGCGAAACAAAAACCGATAGCGACGGGAAATATACCCTGCGGGGGATAAAACCGGTGGAAACACCCGCCAAAAAGTACAACGCTACCGTGTATTGCGGTGCGCCTAACGATGACTCTGAGTTTAACAACCTGATAGGCCAGGATAGGGAGTTGTCGTTTGAGGCGATGGATGGGAGCGGTGTTGCCGACTTCGACCTTGAATGGTTCGACAAAGCCAACATCAAATCGCTGCACGGTTTCAAAATCACCGTTACCGACGTGAAAGAGGATGGCGGGGGAGCGTTCAGGATTACCGGTAAGCTGCATCTGGAAGAGGCGCCTGGCAAGTTTGAAATGAAAGAAAGTATAGATCAAAATCCCGCTTTCACCGATTTGAAGGTCAAAATCAATGATTCGGAAAAAGATGAAAAAGGGAGACCCTACTTCGAAGCGGCCGATCCAGCTTTCAGCGTGGATATGAAATGGATGAACGCGAAGCTCAACGCCGGTGAAAACCATTATGCCGTGCGCTTGGAAAACGATGGTGAAGAGTTCCTCAAAATTGCAAAAGATGGTGTTACCGGTGGTTTCATCCGCTCCAAAGCAAAGATAGAGGCCTCCTCGTTCAGCTTCTCGAGTGTTAACTTCACGTTCGATAAAGATCAATTCTTTTTCAGTGACTTAGAAGGTAACCAGTCAAGCGGAAAAGTTACCTCCATCAAGAGCTATCTGGATAAAGCCAAGATGGAAGATTGGCGGAAATCGGTAGAATCGGGTAAAGGAGATACGTACGGGATTCACGATACGAACGGGAACCCGTTGAAATTCTCGTTTATCGAATTCGATGCGGTGTCGCCCCTGGCTTCCAGCCGGTTGTTGCCGGATGGGGTCATCACCTTAAAACCTGACGTTTGGTTTATCAACCCGCTGCTCAAGAGTATACGTCAGGATACCATACGGATAGACCTGCCCGATATCAAGATAACTCCCGATAAGATAAACGAAGAAGGAATAACCTTGAAAAATCTTTCCGTTAAGTTCGAAAACTGGACCATCGATGTAAATAATTGCATCATAGACGCGAAGAAAGGCGGGATCAGCTCCAAAGACGTTACCGTCCGTACAGGCAGGTTAGACATTCCGGCGAAAAGCTTTATTTTGAGCAAGGATTTGTTCGTGCTGAACGATTTTGATGTAACTAAATTGCCGTTGGGTAAAGGAATGGCATACATAGATATTGCACCGGGGACTACCGTTCAGTTCGGGGTTGACCCCAAGTGCGGAATGGATCTGAAACCACACCTGATGCTCAGCCTGGTAAATGATGGGGGAAGCAAGCCCGTGGGAAGTATCAAGAACTTGCCGGGCTTTGCCCATC
The DNA here is from genome assembly GCA_050951125.1 of Fermentimonas sp. Taxonomy (GTDB): domain Bacteria; phylum Bacteroidota; class Bacteroidia; order Bacteroidales; family Dysgonomonadaceae; genus Proteiniphilum. Next base: position 277,506 of record JBMNIR010000008.1, read on the forward strand.
CGCTGGAGTTTCAGGCCATAAAGCAGATTAGTAACGGTGAAGATATTATCTCTTTCGCGCCCAACAGCAAAAAAATGCGCTTGTATGATGTGGTAGATTTTCTGCCGTACACCATCAACTCGTACGACGATGAATTTAACATTGACGGAGCCATTGATTACGGCATCCCGCGTGTTGCCTCCAATATCAATTACAAGTTGATTTACAAGAAAAAGGGAGGAAAGCTCAAATTGGAGCTCGGAACAAGCGATGTGAGTTTCACGCAGGTGGGTACTTTTAAATCTTTGATGTCACGTAAAGACATTCAGAAAGTTACTGACGGGCTTGTGAAACTGTACGGCACCATCGAAGAACCCGGGCATCTGGAACCTATTCGTGTAGTCGTTACCAAGCAACGCGAAAGCGTGAACAACTACCGCATCTGGATGGAGCGCGAAGATCCTAAAAAAGCCCAATCTATTCGTCTTGGTGGCACTACACCTGGCGAACCCGAGTTTCTGGTGGATAAAGCCGATATGAAAATCATCAACAACGATTGGGATTTGTTGCGGCTGAAACTGATTCCCTCCGACACGTATGGCAAAAACAGCGGGTTTGGTTCCAACCCCCTCTACTTCGAGTTGCGCGGAGAATTGCGAACCGACCTGAGTGTATCCGATCAAAGCATCGATTTGGTGGGTACCAACATAGATCCGCAAACCGGGGGGCAAAAAAATCAGGGTTTAACCGGATTCGTCTTCAAGTACGACTATACCAGCCAGGAACTGGTCGGCGATATGACATTGGTCGACCAAAACATTGCCGGCGTGAAGTTCGGTGGTGTATTAAAGATGGCGGTCGGGCGACCGGGATTCTATTTCTCGGCCGCGGGAACCATGCAGACCTCCCCGTTCGGGAAGATCAACGCCGGATTCCTGCTTGGCTACTACGATAAGAAAATTCCGGACCATGTTTGGCAGGGTATCCTGCAGTACTCGGCACGCAAAGAGGTACCCTGCGGCTTCACGGGCGATTCGTTCCGCGGATTCTACGCGTTGGGAGCTATCGCGGTACCGTTTGTAACATTCGATTATCGTTTCGATGTACCGGGAATTGCCAGCGGGGGGCTTAAGCTTGACGTGTCTGCCGAAGCAAGTGTCTTTGGCACGTTCCAGCCCGGCAACAACGAGCTCGGTTTCTCTGCTATGGTATATGCCGAAGCGGCTGCTTACCTTGATGCCATTACCTGTACCAGTATCAGTGCGCATGCCAAGGCTACCATTAAAGGAGAGACCGCTTTGAAACTCAATGCTCCATACACTGCCCGGTTAACGGTTTGTGGTGATATTGCCTTTGGAGGGTGTATAAAACAAGGAATTCCTAATCCCTTTACATTTGAATGCGAACCGCTTCTCGAGATAGGCAAATCGTTTGAATTTCATGCCGGGTTAACCGGGGAAATTGACCTGAAAGGCTCATCAATGAAGCCGCGCATTACCGATGCTTCAATTGGTACAGGTCTGTGTAAGATGAAGTCGAGTTGCCAAATGGAAACGGTGAAAGACGATCCTTGTGATTAAAACGATATAAAATGATGATACGTATGAAATCGACATGATTCCATACACCGAAATGTAAAAAATAAAATAATCGTATGAAACATATACTACTTGCATCTATTGCCCTGTTATGCTGCCAGCCGCTGCTGTGGGGACAGCAACCATATCCCAACGCGGTAGCCGGACCCGAAGGGATTTACATCAACTGCGGCAATCAGATTCCGCGAGATTTTGCCTATCAGGTATACCGCCGGGCGTCAGGCGCCAAAGCGTGGGAAGAGAAAGCGCTTATTTCAGCAGAAAACCAGTTTGACCGGTTTTTCAATAAAGTAAAAGAAGCCAACGCCCATAATCCTGTATATGAGTTCCCTGCCGATTCGATAAAAATGGCGATTTGGGGGATCATCAATCAATATGGCAATTGTGATTCTATTCCCCTCTACGGTATGCTGCCCATGTATCGCGAAGCGCTTGGCGTAACCTGGTACGACGATACGGCTGAAAAAGGAAAACAGTATGAATACAAGGTGGTTATGCTAAAGGCCAATCAGAAGCCGGTGGAGCAACTTGTACCGTCAATCAAGTACCCGTCTGCACGAAAAACGGACTACCTGATTCAAACCAAAGAGTACGAAGCGAAAGATGAGCGTGTAAATATAGCTTACACCATTGGTGACAGACAGGATATGTATGCTGCCAAGATTTTCCGAAGCTATTACCTGCAGTCGGATTTCGCTCCACTGACAGAATCGATCGGTTTCATAGGTAACGATGACGGCTCGTTTGAAGCCATAGCCGCGGATAAGACCGTGTTGAAAAAAGGTATCGTGCTGTACTACCTACAGCCCTACGACGTGTATGGAAATCCCGGGCACACCTCCGATACTATTCGCGTTACCAACCTGATCAATACATCCGAAACCGTATTGGAAGGATTAAAAGCCAGGGGAGTGGAAAACGGCATAAAACTCTCGTGGAAGTTCGAAAAGCCGGAGTACCTGCGAAGCATCGACATTTATAAGAGCGATGAAGAAAAGGCAGAACATGACTACCTGATCAGCGTTTCGCCGAATGATACCTGCTTTATCGACGAAGATGTGGAGCCAAACATCATCTACTACTATAAAGTGGTTATCAATAACGCCTACGGCAAAAGTCCCCAGAGTGTAAACGTGATGGGTTGGTTGGTTGGAACGAAAAAAGCTTCTGCCCCTTATGATTTGAAAGCCGAAATAGGCGATGGGGTAGTTCATCTGACCTGGTCTAAGCCCGATGATGATACCAAGGCCTACTATATTCTGCGTTCCGATGCGGACAGCGTGGATTTGCGGCAGGTCGGCGAGGTGTTTGTTTCTGACAGTGTCTTGGTTGCCTATACCGATTCGGTAGACAATGTAAACAGTACGACATTGGCCTATGCCGTGAAATCAGAAAACAGCAGTTTCGATATCAGCCCCCCTTCGGACACGGTGTATGTGAACCCGAAAAGGAACATCAACCTGAGTACACCACTCAACCTGAATACGACCTTTTTAGATGGACGGATTTGGGTAAGGTGGACTACGGTGGATGAAGTGGATGATAACGTGATTGGTTACCGGTTGGAACGAAGAGTGTTAAGTGCCGCTGAAACAACCGACAGTGTCCAATTCTTGCCCATCGAAACGGATAAAGTATTGCTCAACTACTACGAAGACACGGAAGTAAAAGAGGGCGAAACCTACGAGTACCGGGTAATCTCGCGAGGGTTGCACGGGTTGGAAAGTGCCCCCTCGGTAAGCTCTACCTGCCATGTGCCGGTTGTCAAGCCAATTTCCATTCACTCGCTGCAAGTACATAAAACTACCGGTGGCTACCAGTTGGTATGGGAAAAAACGGGACAGGAAAATATCGCGGGCTACAACCTCTATCGGGTACAGGAGAATGAGCCGCCAAAACTATTGACAACGTTAAAAACAGACCAAACCTCCTATTTCGATTCGGTTAATTCTGACGGAACCGTTTATCTATACACGGTAACGTGCGTGGGCGAAAACAACGTGGAAAGTGATGTAGTACAATGGATGGGGGCAAACTGACCTATACTCAGCATATTTACCGATTTGTAATGCATTTAATGATGACCATATATATTTTTCCATGAATCAGGCTGTTAATGGTGCGTGACGGTTGGTGTATAAAGCGTTGGGCATTTCGAAAAATTTAATTGTCAAACTGCTACTAAGTTGATTAAATATAACACTCGTATAACCCGAACTTCCTTTCCAATGATATATAGGGACATTCGTTTAATTCCAATTCAAGAGCATAACTGGTAGAAATATTGGTCTTGCTCTTTTTCTTTTTTTGAAGTTTTAGCTTTTCATTGATGTTTTTCGGGATTTTTCCCCGTTTCCATAAATGTCAAACAAAAGGACACGAGTACCCTGAAGAACTGTAAAATAGCCCTTCTTTAGTGTTTTTCGGGTTTTCTCAAGCCGATTGCTTCAGGCTTTTCTTCTCCATCTTCTCGATCATCTTCACGGCGTTGGCCGTGTGGATCCCGAAGAAGATCCAAAGCAGCTCGGTTTCCTGCTTGCGCGCCCTGATCTCTAGGAGGGAGTAATGCACCTTTTGTGTCCCGAAGCTGCCTTCCATCCTCGTCGCCCGTTCACGGCTTAACACCTTCCTGAGGAGTTCTCGCTCCTTCTCGTCCTTCGCCGCCCTTCCCTTGCGCACGAATGAGGTGTAGATGAGGTTGCGGGTACAAAACCGGCGGTTCTCGTTGGTGGCGTAGATGGCGTCCGCCGCCAATGACCTCACGCGGGTCTTCATCAGCCTTTGATGCAGGAAAACGCTTTGCTTCAGCCGGGTACCCTCGTTGAACGCGTCGAAAGAGACGTGTTCTATAAATGATATGCCGTCTATCTGGATGTTGTTGGATTTAGCACCAAATTCAACTGTTTTAGTTTCTTTACCTCTAACAATAGGGCGGATATAAGGCTTGTCAACGCTCACGATACGGTTGGAAACTTTTTTCCCCTCGAACGCTCGTTCCTGCTGCACCCTGATGGATTCTATCACCGACAAGCGCCTGCGAAAACCGGGGGTCAGCTTCAGCTGTTTGCCGTACTCCTTGAGCAGAGAGTTCATTTGCCCCAAAAGCTTTACCAGCAGTTGTTTCAATCGACGCGTAATAGCTTTCTTCTTCGAACGCCTTATGTTTTTCTTTCGCTTTTTACTGTACGCGAGGTAAGCCTTGCTCACGTCCGCGAACTTGTTGCGGGGAGGACGAATTCCAAGTTCTCTGCAAAAATCAACTATATGTGAATGAAGCCAGTGAACACACTCCCACATTAGTTTCACATCCGTGGGATAACGCATGTGAGTCTCGTAGCAAGTTGCGTCCATCATGCACACATGAATGTCCTCAAGATAGGGCTTCCAATAGGTGGCAAGAACTTGTTGCGCGACATCTATATCCAACAGAGCGGCTATCTCAATGCGTATATCGCTTACTATCTTGTAATTGGTCAATGGGACTGAGGGGTGGATGCTCACTCCACAAAATAGTTGGTAATGGATGTTGCCGTTCAGGTGTTCGATGAGTTCGGCGTCAGAAAAGTTGGTGTAAGCTTTCAGCAGCATCAGTGCCACCTTTCCCTCGGGAGAAAAGTAGCTTTTACGCCCGCGCCTGTTTTCTTTCAACCCGATGCTTTTGCAGAAATCGGAGAATGGAAACGCTTGATGTAGCTTGCCCAGTTCGCTAGAGTTGAAACTTTCCCGGTAGCTTTCAAGAATGTCAAATTCTGTAAAACCTAACGTTGGTTGTAATTGAGAAATTTTTTGTACTTTTGCCATATCCTTGGTGATTGGTTACCCCCGTTTTGAGCTTCTAACTGTAAATACGGGGTAATAACCAAAGATACAAAAAAGCCAACTATCTCGCAATGATTTAGTTGGCTTTATTTTGGGGATTGTTGAATATCCCTATATACACTTTGTTTTTTTGTGGCGCTTCTTTTTAGTTACTTGATTTCTGTTACTTCTTCGTACAAATTTGGCAATTTATTTTGTCTAAGTCTGAATTTTGTTCCGTGATTGTGACCTGTCCGTGCATCAAAATCCACTAAAATATCATTATTCTCTATTGCTTTTAGAAACTTATCAATAGTCAATTTTTTAAGCATTAGAATTTTGTCATAACAGAAGTATTCTTCTCCGGCAATTCTTTTCACCTGAGCTTGAACGTAAAAACAGTTGTGCAGCTTTGTTCCAGCTTGGTGTAATAAATCGTCAAAGCCCCAGTAGGGTTGTGGGTCAAGTTCTTCGAGTCCAACTCTTTTTTCAACTGTTTTTAACCATCTAGCATGTTTTTCTGATACAGCAGTGGCATCAAATGAAATGAGCACTTTTTCCTGTTTTCTATCAACAATAACGGTAAAACCTCTATCACTTCTGTTGTGACAACCAATGGTTTGTCTAAAACTCATTTCATTAGCAGGATATTTTGAACCTGCATTTTGATGTTTCCAACCATATTTAAGTAAAAATATTTGAGGAACAAATTTTAAAGCTCTTGGAGATGGCTCCATATGAAATAAAGTAGTGAGTGAAGATGTATTTCCTCTTTGGCATTTTAACTCCCACTCTGCCGCATTTGGGACTGGCAAATTGTTTTCCTCAATACCAAGTAAATCTTCAAGTGTGTTTCCAACTCCACCAGCATTTCCTGGCCGAGCGTTTTTCACCCAGCCCATCGCTCTAATTTTTTTCAACTCATTTATGAGTTCCTCCTTTGTGTAAATTTTCATTCTTATTTTTTCTTAACTGGTGGTTTCCAGAAATCTAAAAGATATTCAAATGTTGTCCCCATTGTTATATAATTGCTTGGCCACCCGAAAATGCCAATATTATTTACAATATTTCTTCTATCCCAAATAATAGTATTACGCAGTTCATATCCTCTTTTACGTAATTCTTCTACAAGAGCAATATGTAGTGTAATTCTTTGGTTTTCCCACCACATATCAGGTACATTGATAACACAGTGTCCCTTCTCTTTTAGCAATGGAAGTAAATTTTCATATATATCTCCCATTGCCTCTGCCCACTTATTAATTTCATAAGTACCTAAGTCTCTTTCGTCTTGAGAATACTGCTCAACTTTAAGGTATTGGTCATTTTGTCTGTCTCGCCTTGATTTGTTTTTCCTTTTTCTGTTAAGTAGATTAGCATAAGGTGGTGAAGTCCAAATTAAACTGACAGTTTCTTTATCTAAGTATTCATCAATATTCCTTGCATCGTCTTGAATTGCTAACTGTTTGGAATTATTAAATATATTTTGATTTGCTAGTCGAGACTGGCAGAGTTCGATGTAATCAGGATTTAAGTCAAAGCCTACTGCATTTCTATTTGTATCTTGTGCTGCAACAAGTGTTGTCCCGCTACCAACAAATGGGTCAAGCACAATTTCTCCTTCATGAGACAATAATTCTATTACTTTCCTAGCTAATGATATTGGAAATGTTGCAGGATGGAGTTTTTTATCTCGGATGTCCCTGCTTTCATAATAAAACTCCCAAACTCCTAATTGTGATTTTAACCATTCTTTTGCTGTCATGCAGTTAATATGTGTCGGGCCACAATCACATGTTCTTTTGAAATTTAATTCAATTTTTTTGCTTTCTTTTTTAGTGTTTATTTCTACTGTAATATCTTCCATTTTGTAAATCAAATTTATTTCCTACAAAGGTCGTCATTTTTTTTGATTTTAAAAATTCGCACAATTAAACGTCTCTCTGCTATGTGATATGCTGGTTTTCGGAGCCGTCGACCTCACAACCAAACAAATGAAATAGAAAGAATAGACTTTTGTAACTCACTAAATCCAACATGAAGTATGATCGGGTGTTACCTGCTGTGTTTACTATATAATTTTAATCTTAGTTTGCTATTTTACAATATTTTTCAACAGTTGCACGCGCTATATCAATTACCTTTTTAGCCTCTATACGGTCTGATTTATAGCCGCCATGAATTGCTCTATTTCTAATTCTGGATAAAAAGTTTGTATATTCACTTGGCGATCTAGGTAATCCAATATCAAGTGCAATTATAAGATCTATTCGGCCTCCCAAACTGTGGTATTTCTTTAATAAAGAATTTATAAACTTTTTGTCTTTAATATTTCTATTTGAAAACTCTTCCAATAATCTCTCGGTTAAAGCAATCTCAATTGCTGTTGAAGCATCTAAAATAGACCGTCTATATTCTTTATTATTATAATGAAAAATAGCATCCCGTATAAACAAATAAGCTGCTGCTGGCTTTAAATCTTTATTTGAGTATTCAATTGCTCTTGATATTATTTCTTTTGACAAATAATCGTTAAAATCTAATATTGTCGAGGTTATTTTAAAACAAAAAGAGCTATCTTCAGCATTATCCATTATCCCGTTTTCATCCCACATCCAATATTGGGTTATATCTTCTTTTTCAGTACCACCACAGGAAAAAGAATCAAGAGCCTTATTTGATAATATCTCTATAAATAAAATTACTTTGCTTATATATTCATTTGTTTTAACAGTCAATTCATTTGCTATCTTTTTTCTATTTTTTCACTACAATAAAACCAAATTCTTAGCTTTTTTACACATGAACCTCCCATTGAATTTGAAAAATATCCCCAATCAACATGCTTGTCAAACGATAATCGCATATCAGCATTTTTAGGAGCTTTTAACTTTCTATCTACTGGTCCAAAACCAAATCTTTCTTTATAATCCTCAGGGATTAAAGGAAATGCTAGAGTTCCTTTATTAGATCCAATAATAATTGGAAATTCCTCTCCTAAGACATCAACACAACAAGGAATCCCAAAAGGTAGTTCAAAAGTTGTCTCAATTCTAATCATAGTATTTTTTGTACATCAATTTTGAACATAAAAGTATGAATTAATTTAAAATGTGATACTATATTTTTTTCTTTTATGAATGGTTCAGCAGTATGTTTTGTTTGCATGCCCCGACCTTAAGAGGGGCTGAAGTGGTTTTTTGCTTTCATGGTTCAGAACAAAACATGCTGAGTATTACAATTATTTCTTTTAATATATTGTCATCTAGGTATCAGGCAAAAACCATGACTAGCAAATGAAATATTCCGACTTGTTAGGCATAGTAAAATTATACCCCACTAATTCTATAGAATATTTCTCCCGTTTGGGAGGCATGCCTTCTTTTAAGATATATTAGATCATTAAGTTTGATTCTACCATCAAGCACCATCATTAGATCCAGACCGTCCATAAGAATCATTGACTTAAGTATTTGGTTCTCGACTTTTAAACAATCTTTAGAAAAACCTTCAAGTGATATATACAGGCCTAAGGTGTTCTTAAGTTTTCCGGAAATTTTTCCACCAAATTCATATAGGTCGGAAGCACTTGATTGTTTCTTCTGCCATTTGGATTCAAGAAGATAGTCTTGATTATCAAAAGTAAATGCACCGTCAATTTGTTCCCCTGTTATTTTAAACGAAGATTTTGGATCGAGATCAAATAGGATGAATAAATCATTAAGCAATTTTTCAAGGTCATATCCTCTCGCTTGATGATTTTCGTTAGTTGCAATTGATAAAAACCTTGCTTTGAGATCTTCAAGTTTTTCAGAAAAGGCTATACTTGATCTTATTTTTTGGATATTGGTCTCTCTTCTCTTCTCTGTCTCTTTTAATTCGGTTATTATATCAAAGTGCCCTTTGGTTTGTTGTCTTAATTTAAATACAGCATCTTTTGCTTTTTGAATTTTCTTTTCTGAGTCATCCCACTTTTTAAGATGGCTGAAGTCATTGAAATTAGAGGTTTCTTGCAGCAAAAGCATAAGGTCTTCAAAGTACATATCAGGCCTAGCCATCATACGATCAATTAGCTGAGAAACACTTTCATATTTTATATTATTGTCCCAATCGATCGTGGAAACAATTAAATTGTTCTTGATGGTGAGATAAATAAATTGCCGTATATCTTGTCTTCTCCAGTAAATGTTTGTTAAAGCCTCTTTTAAGGCAATTACTGCTTGTGCTGATATTTTTTTTGAATTTTTCATGTTGATATTTTATTGTGCCTAACGTTTGGCAATATGAAATGATCGGGTTTACGGGACGTATTCGTATCCATCAAAGAAAAAGCTGACGTGAGAACAAAAGCCCCGCAAACCATTGAATCCCAACTGTTTTATATTGTATGTTGGGTATAGTATCTTTAGTAATTCTCCCATTTTTTCAGGTCAGATTTCTTATCCTTTATTCTTATTCCCATCCTGTTAATAAGCAATTTATCAAGTTTTACGGCTTCTGAAATTTCATAGTTGAATTCATCAATCAAATCAGCTAATTTATATATATGATTATCCATAAAACCCCATCTTTTTTTAAGAAACTTAAATTTTTTATCCGTAATATTACTTGGTTTTTTACCTGAAAAGAACTCATGGAAATTAGAAAAAACTTCTACAGCTTTATGTTCAAACGGCGAAACTTCACCATCAGTAAATTCATCAGCATAATTTTGAGCATTTGGCATTTCCTTGTTTTCAGTCAGATAATATAATCCGAAATGAATAGTCATCATCACGATTTCTATGTAATCGACGTTTAAAGGTTCAACAACATGGTCTGTAAAATTCTTAACCAAATATTCATCCTCAAATCTATTGCCTCTTTTTTTATTACACTCTGAACACAATAATCGAATATTATGTTCTTCGGTCGGTCCTCCCTTTGACCAAGGAATTATATGGTCAAAATTGATATCCTCTTCCAATACCGGTTTACCACATTCTCTGCAAATCTGATTCTCCCTTTTTATTACTTTAAATTGAATTGTCCGAGGTATTGTACGGGAAATTTTTCTTAATTCTTTGGTTTCAGTCAATGGTTCTGCAACATAAAACACGGGACAATCATGACCAAAAATCCGACAACTCTGGTCATCATTCTCATTTTTTAATGGAAAATCTTCCACAAGATGACCATAGGGACAATACTTTAGTTCCCAACAAGGTTTACAAATTGCTTTAACTCTCTGAGTCCAATTTATCTTTTCACCCCATTCTGATATGATGCTCTTTTTCTTTGTCATTGCCGTGTTGTAATATTATGCCCAACGGTTCGGGGTTTGCGTTAAGGCTGGTTTCGGAATACAAAACTGTCAAAAAGTACTGAACTTGAATAGAAACACGAAATTCCAAATTTGGACGTCACCATACCTGACACTAACCACTTGTTATAAACTGTTAATTTAACTTTACTACCCATTTATTCCTTTTTTCACATTCACTAATGAATGTCTTTTTCAACCAGTTTAATTCGACGTTGTCAATCTTTTTAATTATTTCAAGACAACTTTCAAAGTCGCCTAAATTTCTTTTTAATTCTGCAATCATAATTCTTTGGCTCAAATCGGATGCATCAAGAAGCGAGATTAGTTTAATATAGTTTTCTCTCCACATGATTTCATCATTTACATCACAAAACGGGATATTGCCATTTCTTACCCTGTCATTATACGTCCACCAATTTCGTTGACGTAAAAATAATTCTTCCTGCATGTTATCCGCAAGTCCTTCATTAAGAGCTCTAAAGTAGTCTTCAATATTTAGAAATTCAGCATTATCCGCATTTTCCCAATGTGAATTTTTCTTGTCTCCCCATAGATACGTCCCAATTTCTTTCAATTTACTCAACCAGAAGATTGTATTACATTTTTTACACTTAGTTAGTTCAGGAAATTCTGGAAGCATAGGGGTAATCCTCTTACCGTCAGAGAATATTTCTGCACCAAAAGTATTTCCACTCATTAAACTTCCTTTTCTCAAAAGGTTGCTACAATTGGGGCACTTGTAAACATAATTTGGTCCAGGCAGCATATTTGTATATTATTTTGGTGGTTTATGCCTCTCCAATTATTTCAATATTCGAATAACAGCGTCCTGAATTAGCTCACTATTATTGAAACCTTCACCAGTCAGGTCTTTCGTGTATTCCTGAATTTTGTCAATACAAAACAAAATGCATTCAATGAATGCTAGATCATCCTTCATGCCTGAAAGAATATTTGAAGATCATTTAAAATATTGTTTTTTACACGTTTGTTCTTAATCGCTCCTACAGTAATCAGATCAACCTTGTGTCCAAGCCTAGCAGATAGTTCATTTTCTAATCGAATAAGTTTCAGCAAAGAAATTCCGTTTTGGAAAGATACAAGGATGTCATATCACTATTATCAGTTTGTTCGTTTCTTGCATAGGAACCAAACAAGCCAATAAACAGCGGGTTATACTGTTTTAAAGACTTTAAAATAATATTTTTTATCACTATTGACCGACTAAATTCAAAATCAGTCGATATTTTTCACCAATCAATTGATTGATAGATGTATATTTTTTCATTTTCAGTTTCATGAAAAGCGACCCCCTTATCAAAACAATGACATCTGAATGATTGTAGGACTTTTGTTCCTGCTTTTTCGTCGTTTAGCGTACGCTTTCCTTCCTTCTGTTACCACCCAGTTCAAATCCAGATGACTTATCAGGTGTATCCTGATTAACGCCGCGATGGTTGAAAATGCTTTTTGACTCTTCGATAAAACTCGTATCACGTTTAACAACAAATGAGCTATTAGCGTGCACCAAACCTGTGTTTTAATCCCGTTTCCCGTGTCTGAATAGAAATAATGCAATTGAAAGTTTTGTTTCAGCTTTTTGAAAGTCAACTCGATCGTCCAACGGTATTTATAAATCAAAGCCACCTCTTCAGGCGTGATTTCCCAGTTATTGGTTATGAACTTGTACTTTCTCCCTTTTTCATCCTTGTAATACACTAATCTCAGGCAGAGGGTTTCGGGCTTCTTTTCTCGCTTGTAGTCCAAGTGAAGGTGTTCTACCTTGTAAACCCCGAATTCATCACCCGCGAGTGTTTTTTCAAACAGGACTTCTTGCACCATTACCTTGGCATTCTCTTTCAAGCGACAAACGAAATTCACGCCCTCGCGTGTCCAGTCCGCGAATTGTTGATAGTAATTGTACGCCCTGTCGAAAACCAACATGCTCCCTTTCGCGGGATTCAGGTGAGACAGGAACTTCTTGTCGTGCATTTTGGCCTCGCTGATAGTGGCGAAAACCGTCGTTTCAGCGTGCACGTCGGTCAGCATGTGTACCTTAAGCCCTCCTTTCTTCTTCCCGTCGTCTTTTCGATCGCGGCCAACGCCCTTCATGATGTCGGAAAACAGGGAAACCGTCGTGGAATCGAAAGCGTAAAACTCCTTGAAACTGACGTCATTTTTTCGGCTGACCGACAAAAGTGGACGAAAATACTCGATCAAGGCAAAGTAATACAACTTGAATAACTCTTCGCTTCTATCACGCAAGGCATCGCCCGCGGTGCTTTTAGCCGGCGCGCGATCCATGTTAAGGTAGTTGAGCTTGCCCCCTAACGCCCGCATGCTGTCGCAAACCTCGCCCATTGAATCACATCTACTCAATATCCCGAACAGCATGACGATAAGCTGATCCCATGAAAAAAAAGTCTTGTAATAACGGTCGCTTTTTTGTTGCTTTACTAGTATGTCAAACTGCTCGCGTGGAAGCATTTTCACGATTTGTTTGAAAATCGGCTGACCGACTAAATTTTTTGTTTTATCTTTGCCCATGGTTGAAAATTTGCTTTGCACACACAAATTTACAACTTAAAGGGGAAGCTTCGGCCAATCCCCTTTATTTTTCCTGATATTTTAGTCGGTCAGTAGTGATTTTTTATCTCAACACTTGACATGGTGCAAACATACAAAATTTAATTAAGTAGATGACTGTCTTTTTATTACAATTTATGCTAACCACCCGCTAAACGGAGTTCCGCAACGAGGGCGAAGTCTAATGAGCTTGCTCGATTAGACTGTAAAGCCCGCAGGTGCGGAGCCAAATTGCGTTTAGCAAACGTTCGGGCACGTTTTGGCTCGAAGCCCAGTTAAAGCTGTTGTAATAATACTCAACAGCAAGCAATTTGGTTTAGCGGGTGGTTCAGGCACATTTCCAAAAGACCGAAAGTGCGAAGCACGTAGGGATTTTGGTCAGCTTTAGCTGAATGTGCCTGAATGGTTGCGTGTATGAAACGTTGGGGATTGAAGGTTTAATCAGCGTCTACCGACACGAATGCTGAAGCAGGGCAGAAGCTTTTATATAACCATTTAACCCCCAATGTTTTATACACGATGTTATGGCGCGTTTATTTGTCTAATCATGTCATTTTCAACTGTTTATTTTATACCAAATGGAACTATCAAAGACACACTAATATTTCTTCCTTGATTATAATAATTCAACGGTTGTAATGTCGAAAGATGGTCAAAATACTGAGTGTCGAAAATATTGTTTACAGATATTCCAAAACTTAAAACTTGGCGTAATACATGAATGTCAGTATTAATACTAAAGTTAACAAGCGTATATCCATTCGTTTCTGTCTCATATGGAGATGGATTGCTTTGTTTTAATGCAGTTAACGCGGAAATTTTGATTGACGGCTTCTTCAAAAAACCAATTTTTTCACGTTCAGCTCTTATTTCATAACGAAACTTTTGAGCAGGAATAAAGGGCAAATAATTACCATTTTCTTGTTTACCAATGACCGAGGAATAAGTTCCTTCAATATGCAACCACGGTAATGATTTAGGATGAAAATGGATTCCGGCTTCACCACCGTACAGAGCTGCATTTGTTTGCGAGAAACGATAAATACCAACACCACTTGATGTTGTCTCTGTAGTTGGTGAAATAAAAATATAGTCATTAATGTGATTATAAAAACCGGCCAAATCAAAGGATAAAAACTCACCGTGATAATGCATACTTAAATCTGTTTCATATGAATTTTCCGGGGATAAATTTTCATTCCCAATCTCATATCTGTTTCCATGCATTCCATTTGAAGTAAGTTCGGACAAATGCGGTACACGATAGCCTTTTGCAAAATTAGCCCTAAACATTGTTTTTTTATTAACACTATAAGTTGCACCAATTGACCCGTTAAGGTTTGAGAATTCTTTATTTACCGGTGCATGATAACCACTTGTCCCTTCTATTCCCAATACTAAAGTTTCAGTTTTATACATATCGAATCTCAAACCACCCTGTACTTTTAGTTTTCTGAAAAAAGTATATTGTGCCAATCCTAAAAAACCTATATTATTTATATTGGCATCAGGCAAAAATTGAGAAGCTCGATTGTTAAGGTTTCTGTTATTTTGCAACATCCCTTGCAATCCAATAATATATTCCGACTTATCGTTGGAAGGAAAATATAATTTAGCTTCATAGGTAATGGTATTCAAATTCATTTCAACAAAAGGAACATCAAGTGTTGTTTGAAGTTTTCTCAGTGCATTTTGATAAGCGACATTAATATCCCATTTGAATTTGCCTAAGTAAAGGCTGTTTTGAGATGAAAGCAATTGATGCTCCAAATCCTGAAACCAGATTTCATTTTTCCGTCCTTGCTTTGTTATCAATGGCTTTACAGCAGGTACAGTCATTCCTAAATCTTGTTTAAAATAGTCGTAAAAGAGTTTAAAAGTTCCAATCTTTCCTGTATATCCCGTATTGGCATTAAATGTCATTTCGTTGAACCGAGAATTTGGGACATAATCACCATCACCTTGTATATAATCAGCATGTGTTTTATTTCCAAAACGAAACCCAGCAAAAAGATTTTTAGAAGCACCTTTCAATCCGATGCTATTGTTCATCCCAAGTGTATTAGAATGTAATTGCATTCGGTAGTCTCCAAGTATTTTGCCTACAGGTGCAGGTTTTTCTTTTATAAAATTTATTACTCCACCTATTGCGTCCGAACCATAAAGCAAAGAAGCAGGACCCTTAATAATTTCCACTCTTTCTACATCGTTGTCATCTATACCTAATGGGTGGTTTTCACTAAATTGGTAGTTTTCAATTCGCACACCATTATTCATAACCAAAACGTCATTCATTGAAAGACCACGTATTACAGGTTTTGAAACGCCTTGTCCTTTGGCTATCATATCAACACCCGGAACTTTAGTTAATGATTCCATGAAATTAGGTGTGCCTGATAAAGTAATATCCTTGTTTTTTAATACATCAATTTTTACAGCATTTTCATGTTGAGAATTGACATAGCCCCCGTAATCACTACTTCCTGCGACTGAATAATCGCTATTGTCAATGTAGTATTTACTTTATTTTCAGGTTGGGTAATGTCAATTGTTTTCATTTCGGTATTATACCCCACAAATGAAAATTGAATTTTAATTTTTCCGTTTGGAATATTACTAATCAAATATTCTCCTGCTTGATTAGTTATTGTTCCTTTATTAAGTTCAGGCAAAAAAACTGATGCACCTATCAAGGGTTCATTATTAACATCTGTTACTTTGCCTTTTATTTGATTTTGAGCGTTTACTTTTATGATATGAAGAAACAACACAAAGAAAATTAAAACGATTTTCTTCATTTTATTACGATTTTAAAATTTACAAATAAGTTTATTACATCATTTTGGATGTCATCATTTTACCTGTAAAAATTGGTGGTGATCGTAATAAGAACGAATACTTGGAATGATTACAACAATATACAAAATTGTAATTATCATTTTGTTCTACACGGTAATAGTGTTTTTGTGTAGTTTGTATGTGCTTTTCAACTGAAAAAATTGACAGTTCAAAATTTAGAATCGAACATTTTTTGTGATGTTCATGAAAATGTTTCTCATTCTTTGCAGTACAATGAAAATGGTCGTGATGGTGAAAAAGTCCGTCTAAAAGCTTAATTGTCATAGGTGTCATAAAAATGAACACCAATGTCAGTGCAATGATTTTTTTAAGCTTTTTTGTCATTCTAATTACTCGTCAGTTGTACCTTTTTAAATATGGCACTAACGTGTTATTTACGCCATTAACTTTCATTAAAAATAGACTATTTCTCGCCACGGCATAGTCCAAATGGATTTGTCCTCTGCTCGTTTGGCTTAACGAAATAGTTCACTAAAGTTAGACTATTTCTCGCCACGGCATAGTCCAAATGGATTTGTCCTCTGCTCGTTTGGCTTAACGAAATAGTTCACTAAAGTTAGACTATTTCTCGCCACGGCATAGTCCAAATGGATTTGTCCTCTGCTCGTTTGGCTTAACGAAATAGTTCACTAAAGTTAGACTATTTCTCGCCACGGCATAGTCCAAATGGATTTGTCCTCTGCTCGTTTGGCTTAACGAAATAGTTCGTAAAACACATCCGAATCAATAGGTGTTTACGAATGTTTTACGTTCAGCAAAAATATCATTATTCTTTTAATATCACAATAATAACCCCTGTAAAAAATAAAGGGTAGCCGTTTAAAGCTACCCTTGTTAATAACCACCTGGTCATAATCGGATGATCAGTTTTTAGTGGAGGATATCGTTTTTGGAACTTGACTTTACTGACCTGTTATGTACCGTTATTATTTATTATTCCTTTGACAACTTTGCCAAATTGATATCGCGTTAATAGTTCTCTATTGTTTTTAGTTATACTGAAGCCCCATTCTGGTTTGCTTTTTTTCTCTTCATAATCTCGGCTAACCAATAATGAATTTGGTTCTTTCCAATCCAATGAAGGTACTAGTAGTATTTTAGGTTTTTCAAATATTGAAATGTCTTCTATTTTCATTGTCGTTCGATAAAGATACAAGTTTTATTATCAACTTGTATATTATCAGAATGTTAAGGCGGAAATGGCGTATACCGCATGTTAGCGTGAGTTGCTTATTTATCAATGTTTTCAATAAGTGATTTGAGATATGGAATATCTTCATTGACTGTCTTCCATACAACATCAACGTCAACTCCGAAGTAATCATGAATCAATTTATCTCTCATTCCAGACATCTCTTTCCATGGAATGTCATGATATTGTGATTTTAAATCCTTTGAAATTTTCTTGGTGGCCTCTCCAATTATTTCAATATTCCGAATAACAGCGTCTTGAATTAGCTCGCTATTATTGAAACCTTCACCAGTCAGGTCTTTCGTGTACCCCTGAATTTTGTCAATACAGAACAAAATGTGTTCAATGAATGCTAGATCATCCTTCATGCCTGAAAGATTATTTGAAGATCATTTAAAATATTGTTTTTTACACGTTTGTTCTTAATCGATCCTACAGTAATCAGATCAACCTTGTGTCCAAGCCTAGCAGATAGTTCATTTTCTAATCGAATAAGTTTCAGCAAAGAAATACCGTTTTGGAAAGATACAAGGATGTCAATATCACTATTATCAGTTTGTTCGTTTCTTGCATAGGAACCAAACAAGCCAATAAACAGCGGGTTATACTGTTTTAAGGACTCTAAAACAATATTTTTTATTTCAACACTTGACATGGTGCAAATATACAAAATTTAATTAAGTAGATGACCGTCTTTTTATTACAATTTATGCTAACGGTTCGGCGGTATGTTTTGTTTGTGTGCCCGACGCCAGGAGGGCTGGCGTGGTTTTTGCTTTCACGGAGCAGAACAAAACATACTGGGGATTAGTAATTTATCTTTTTATACATCATGTTATAGGTAAGGAACAAAAACCATGACAAGCAAATGAAATATACCGACTTGTTAGCTGTTGGCGGTGTTTTCATATGTGACTAGGAATATTTCAGGTGTCATTACTGGCAGAGAACTATCTTTGTAGTCTTTAATATTTCTTGTGATTATGCTGTCTATCTTTTTATGTTCTTGAGCTGCAAAATATTGAATGGAATCCTCAAAGTCTTTAAAATCTGAGATAAGAGCAGACTTTATTATGTTACTATCAACTTTCAAAATATCAACCAGTTCGGATAATTCCTGAAGGCTGCTAATCACTTTTTTGCGGGATCCAAATTTCCTGAGAACATAATAGAGGTTGCTGAATGAGAGTGCCGAAACACAACCCCTGATTTTCTTCTGATCTATTAATGAAAATATTTTTGCAGATTCAAGTGAAAAGGGCTTTCTGTCAGTGAGAAAGTCAACAATGACATCTGTGTCAATAAATACATTTTCCATTCTAGAGGTATTTATTGGTCAGTTGATTTGATAATTCTTTCTTATAATCAAAGTTTTGAGGCACCTTAAATGAGCCGTGTAATGATCTTACTTTTGGAGTCAACTCATTATCACTGATAGCTTTTCTATGTGTTAAAGCTTTAAAATACGATTCTACCAGGTCAGAAAGGCTCCGCCCTTTATCTTTTGCGTACGATTTAGCCTTCTGGACTAATACGCTGTCTACATTGAGTGTAAGTTTTGTGTTCATCTCTACGTAATTTACTTACTGCAAATATACGTAATTATTTTAATATACGTAACAAGTTGGGAATAATATTACGTGATTTCCGTTTGCAGCTAAACGTGTTATTTACGCAATTAACTTTCATAAATCATACTCGAATCAATAGGTTTTTACGAATGTTTCCAATTTAATACAGTCGGCAATATCTTCATGATATAGGATTAACGGCATTCGTTTTTTAAGGTTGTGAATTCTTGACATCAATAAATATTTCTGTTTTACAATTAGGGCAAATAATTGACGTTTATTTTATTAATAATCATTTTCGTGAATTTATTCTTGACTTATTGATTTTTACTTAGAAACACAACTTGACAGATAAAGACTTTTCAATCAAAACTCTATCAATAATTATCCAACGAAATTAAGTTTTGCACTACGGCATAAATTGTTAGTCCAGAAACCGATTTGATGCCGGTTTTCTGTGAAATATTTTTGCGGTGCGTGATTACAGTGTTAATACTAATATTCAGTTCGTCTGCAATATCTTTGTTGGATTTTCCCGCTGCCAGTAGTTTCAAAACCTCCGTTTCCCGTTCGGTAAGGCTTTCTTTACCTTGCGAAATTTCGTCAGGATTAGTCTCCAGCCATTTACTCAATTTTGTAGAGAGTGTATCTTGATTGTCGAACACATCCACCACTCCGTCTAATTTACCCATCAAGTCTTCCGAAAACAGGGTGTACTGTACTCCAATCCATTTTACGTTACTATACTGACTGCGCAGTTGCTGAAGTTGTTTTTGATGGCTATGCAAATAGTGCGGACTAATAAGCACCATTTGGCAAGTCTTGCGTTTCATCAGATGTGTCAGTTCCTCAAATGTCCCCGCCGTGGCTACATAATCAATGTTTCGCAGACTTTCTAAGATAGATTTCAGCCCTTCACGCACCACGGGCGCATCTTCCAATATTAGTATATGTGCATGTTTCATTGGCGGGAAGTTTTGTCTTTGTTTTCCAAATCGATAGCCAGTGGGATAAGGATAAGCTCTTCAATTTCGGAATGTATTTTCAAGTCAAATTCCAACTCCGAAAGCAAAAAAAGTAGTTTTCTACGAATAATATGGTCGTTATAGGTAGGTAGATACTTAATCAGCAAGTTTTTCAGGTCCGTAAGTTTCATTTCGATATCATCGTGGTGATCTTGATACTGTGATACGGAATAATCTATGTAATTATCTTTGCACGTAGCACCCTTGCTTTCTGTCACTAAGCACTCTACATAGGGATGGAAAACTTGATTTTCATAATCCAAATGGGTGGTTACTTCTTTGAAATAATCGGTGAAAAAGAGCGAAACCAACTTCATTTCGTGGTGCTTATTCTGTTCTCTCATTTGCTCAATCAACTGCATGATTTCCGGATAAATTTGCTCCAAGTAGTAGTGATGTGAAGTTGCCAAGAAACGCGTAATTGTTATGGCATCATCGGCTGTAAGTCTTAGGGATGGAATACCTTTTTTGCCACAGTAGAGATTAGCAAAAGCAATAAAAAGTGCTTCGTTGATGTGGTGCTTTTCGCAAATCTGACTGATGGTTATATCCTGCACCGGAAGCGAAACCTCAAAATGCTCCAACATTAAAATGATGTATGGTTGGCTAATAATAATCTCAGCCAATTTGCTATCACGATGAATATCGTTTTTTGACTTCATAATTACAATTTTTTGTCAAGTTATTAATTAGGCTTCGTAGAAGTTTCCCTTACATGATTCCCCATTTTACTGGGGCGAAATTAGAAATAGCCCAAATTCCAACGGCATTTTTCAAATTTAGGAATTTCCAATGAATCTTTTATCATGATTGACTTAAATTTTTCTTCGATTGTTCTTTTTTTCAATTGAGAATCAGTTCGTTGTTACCTTTGCATCCTTTATGCTCAACCTGTAAGGTAATATGGATAACGCCAAATTTATCCCTCAATAGGGTTCTACATCATGGCGAACAGTTTGAGTTTCGATAGGCAAGAACTCCATAATACTTCAACCACTAACTTCCAACTTCCAACTTTAACCCTTAATTCCTATTACACATATGTGCTGCGTTTTATCCTTTCTATACGTTTTTATATCAATAAAACCTGCCTGGTGCATAGTGTCAACGATTTCTTCCGCAGTATAAATGTTCATATCCAAAATGTTTGTCCAACGTTCATTCCCTTCCATTTTTGATGATTCGTTGCACACAACAAATTTACCGTTAGGTTTTAATACTCGCTTTATTTCCATGAAGTCATTGATGATACTTTCCCAAAAATAGGTAGTTTCAAAGGCAGTTATCAAATCGAAAGTTTCATCTTCAAACGGAATAGCCGAAACGTTGGCTTGCACGATAAGAGAACGCTTTTCGAGTACGGCTTTTTTGTTCTTTTTCAATGATTTGGATACGCTTGCAGCCGAATAATCAATGCCACAGACTTTACCGTTAGTACGTTTCAAAAAGTTGGCAATATTTCGCCCACCACCACAACCAATGTCTAAAACATCTTCACTCCCAGAGAGTTTTATATAGTTATCAATGCACCACAATGCCATTTTTTGATGGCCATAGTTCATACCGGAAAGCATTAGCCTGCCTGCAAGGGTATTGGAGGGGTTACTCGTATTTTTTATAAACTTCTTAAATAGACTCATAGTTTCTGATTATTATTTAATTGTCCTAAAGCTCATTTATAAGTGTTGCATATTCATCATAAGTTTTTCTGCAGGCTTTGTTTATTCGCGTAGCTCCATAGCAATGAGGCATACCCGGTTCTATATGAATTTGGTAATCTGCCCCGGCCTTTTCCAGTGATTGCTGATAGATGGGGGCTGCGAATGCTAAGCTCTCTTTTTCGCCAAAATAGAGGAATATTTTCTCCGCATTTCGGAAATCGCCATGGGCGGTATATATAAGCCAATCCTCTAAGCCGGCTCCTTTTTTATGGATATGCCCATAAGCTTCTACCATGTCTACAGAAATGAGAGGATCTATGCCTCTATAGGCTTTAAGCATTTCTCTTTCAGCTGAGTCTGCCGGCACATGCCCGGGAGATAAGCCGACAGTTAGTGCCGGCATGGGAAGATTTTCACTGTAATAATTATTCCAAGAAATCATCGTCATCGCCGCTGTTGCTCCAAAGGACACGCCCAACATACCTATTTTTTTATGATTATAATTATTCAACATAAGCCTATAGGTTTCAAAGATCATTCGGTAAGCCTCGTTGATAGGCTTATTAGTTGCGGGTGGATAAAATGGATAATAAATTTCACAGTCCACCCTATTTAAAAGTTTCTTGGCAAGGGAAAGTTGATGCTGGCAGTAGTCGTAAACTCCACCACCACCGCAAATATAGAGTAGAGCCCGCTTCGCTTTTAGTCCTTTCTTTTTCATACGAAGGCAGTGATAGGTGCCGCTTTCGGTATAGATTTTCAGGTCTTCATATTCTATTTTTCTATCCTTTGGAAGTTTGAAGCTCTGTTTCTCATTGTGTGCCTTAGCATGAGCAAAGATTTCATATACATCTTTATCCGGAAAACAGAAAAACGAAAGCAATCTCATAGCTCCCACAATCATTTTATGGCTGATTTTACCTTTCATATCGAACCTTGAATCCCTTTGCATTTACTTCTGTATTAGCACTTTCGTTATAGTCATCATAAAACGCGTTGCATATTTTACTCCCTTTTCCAATATAGCGATTGGGGAGAGCACAAAGAAGTTTATAAAAACCGACGGAGCCATATGTAAAGCCAATCTCAAAAAACGTATCGTTCTGTTTTATGCTTTTAAACTATCGGATTGCAAAAGCTTTTTCCGTGCATGCTCTTCTGTATCATCAGACTCGTCGTATCCATCGTAAGGAGCACTAGGGTTATAAAACTTCTTGGAAAAAGGTTTACACACTGTATCGATAAGTTTAAAAGCGAAATCCAAATCGTCACTATATCCCGTATGACCCGTTATTACCTTTATGCTTCTCTGCTTTCCCTTTACTATTTGTTCTAATCGGACGAGAGATTGCACCGAAAGCTTATTATCTTCTGCTAATGTTGATAAAAAACTATACCCGCCATCCGCTCCCAACCAGATTGTATCTCCTGTAAACAGATACTTATCATCAATTAAAAAGACCATATGTCCCCATGTATGCCCGGGAACAAGGATGCACTCTATTTTTATGTCGTGAATATAAACAATTTGTCCATCTTTTAAAAGTACTTTCTTGTTATCCGTTTGCACTTTTGGAAGCTTGTAAAGACCCCGGAAAACCTTTCGTCGCACTTCTCCCGTGAGATACCTGTTTTCTATTTCACCAACATAAAGCGTTGCATGTTTGAATAAAAGCTTACTATCCCTTTCTACCGCCCCCATATGGTCCGTGTCCTGATGAGTGATTAAAATATGCTTGATGTCTTTGGGGTTAAGGCTTAGCCACGACATTTTTTCTTCCAGACGATCATAGTTATAGCCGGCATCAACCATAATGGTGTGCCCGTTTTTGGTATAAAAGAAAATATTGGCAACCCACTCCCTGATGGATGCCACGTGTTCATCTATAAAGCCAGTGTTAAGGGGCTTGAAAATCCCCTTGTCCCTGAACACCCTGCTCATGAATTTCTTTTGAAAATTCGTAGCCTTTTTTGACATGTAATATTCTCCTTTATCGTTAATAATCGCTATTTAAGGCTTACTTGCAGATGTTGTTTTTTGCAAATAAACCAAGCGATAGACTTTACGTGACCCAATTTCACTTGGCTGTACATGCATTTGAGACGCGCGTTCAAGCTGTCCATGGTTTCATATGGCGGGGTGAAGAATTTAAGCGGCTGATAAATATGGCGGATAAACCAGTCGGTTCGTTTGCAAATACCGGTAACGTAGAAGCAGCCACAGAACACACCTGCGCTTTTGAGTACCCGAAAGATCTCTTGATATGCCGCATGTTTATTTGGAAAAGCGTGGAAACCATTAAGTGAAAGTACAGTGTCAAAACTATTCTCCTTGAAAGGCAAGGCACCCACATCGCCCTGTTGAAAAACGATATTGTCAAGCCCCAAATTGTCCGCTTTTCTCCGCGCTTGAACCATCATGTCCGGTGAATAGTCAAGGCAGGTAATCAGGGCATTAGGTGTTGTTTGATAAACAGGCATTGTCAACACCCCCGTTCCAACCGGAACTTCCAGCAGATGCCCTGAAAAGTCTTCCGGTATACCGGATAGCGCCCGCGTTTGATAGCCAGCGCTATCCTCTTTATTCATATCCCACACGATACGACTGACTAACCTGCCAAGAATTGTAGAACAAGTAATCATACCGTCATAAAAGCTATTGCTGCCTGTAAGCCGGTAAGCGTTGCGTATTCTATCGTTTATTTCCATAACTAATCCTGTACGGTATTCTTCTTTATCGTGACTTTGCCCGTATCAACATGTATCATCTCTCTGTTTTTTTAAATTGTTTGTTTCGTCATACAGATAGATTTATCCCGGTTCTCTTTTGCCTTGCCCAGCATCAACAAAGCACCACTTAACGCCCATATATTGCCCAGGCTAAAGGCGCCGACCATTATGGCGTTTACTATCGCGTGGTTACCGAAAACAGCAATAAGGCTGAAAAGCAGCGTACCCACCGGCATAGAAAAAACCCAGCACCAACGGGGATAAGGGCTGAAACCCTTTGCAACAGCCTTTATATGTGCATAAACCATTATAATCCAGCAGCTCACAAGAGCTATGTAAAGAGGCAAGAGGAAATAAGACGCGAATTTCATAGAAGTAGCCAAAGCGGTGCTCGGATCAGTCGCTGTCATATACTTATACAAAAAGGCGGACTCCACGGAAGAAACGTGGACACCGGCACCTCCAAAAGCTAAAAACCCTAAAATTCCTATCAGGTACAACTTGGCATATTTCAGCGAATAGGGTTTGAGTAGCTTATAAACGCCGAAATGTCCAACGCAGGCGATGGGAACGCCAAGCAACCCCAAAAGTGACGACCAGAACATTCTACTGTCGGACACCGTAAGATATTGAGAGACCTGTCGCTCTAATCCGGACAAACTCATATCCTTAATACCCCAGCCCATAAACAAGTCGCCTATAAAGATAATAATAGCCCCAACAATACCTATTTTCAGGAAGAGACGTACCCTGTCCCAGTTAATATTTCCTGTAAATTTAATTTCTTCTTTCATATTTTTCCCCTTTGCTTTATTTCTCTTTTCAAAAGATTTACCCCATATATTTCGTTTATCAAAAGAATCACATCTTCATACACGACAAACAACAGCGTATTTACACGTTTCGTTATCGTTTTTCTCCTTTTTCTCTATTACGGCTATTGAACATGGGATTTTCCCTTCAGCATTGATAAACTCCACGTTGATATATCCGGAATCA
Organism: Fermentimonas sp.; assembly: GCA_050951125.1. Taxonomy (GTDB): domain Bacteria; phylum Bacteroidota; class Bacteroidia; order Bacteroidales; family Dysgonomonadaceae; genus Proteiniphilum. The sequence goes on from JBMNIR010000008.1 coordinate 302,809, forward strand.
ATGAAAAATTGTTCGTACGATGCGGACGTGAATTTGTTTTTAAACCCCGCGCCCATTTTGCCATAGATACGAGTAATTTTCTCTTGTTTGCTTGTGACGATATAAGTCGGCACGATTAATTTTCCACCGGGACGGCAGACACGTTCCATCTCGCGTAAAGCTTTGCGCGGATATTGAAGCAAGTGAATAACATTGCCCGCGACAACTTTGTCAAATGAATCGGTTTCAAAATCTAAACTCGTTATGTCATCCGTCCTGAAATCTATGTTAGTAAAGTTCTTGCATTTTTTTTTGGTACGTTGCAACATCTTTGTTGAAAAATCTGTCGCTATCAGCTTTGTGCATTGTGGTGCAATAACTTTCGTGAGCATACCTGTTCCGCACGCACATTCTAAAACGATGTCGGTCGGCTCGATAAGGCGAGTAATCTCATCGCACAAGCGCCGATGAGTTTTTGCATTTATGACATTCACGAAAATATCATAGATACCGGCAACTCTATCCCAAAATCGTGTGTTATTGTTCATAATGTTTTTGCTTATACTTATATCTCAGCCTATTGAGAATCATTCTGTCTCCCCACCATCTCCGCGTAATATCCACCTTGATTTATCAACTCCATTGGCGAACCCTGTTCGGCGACGGTACCCTCTTTTATTACAACTATCTTATGGGCGTTGGCAACCGTACGCATACGGTGAGCGATGATCAGCACGGTTTTGTTTTTTATCAATTCTGAAATTCCGGCTTGAATTTTGGTTTCGTTTTCCACGTCGATGCTCGCTGTGGCTTCGTCTAACAGCACGATAGGTGCGTCTTTTAGCAATGCTCTAGCAATGGAAATACGCTGACGCTCACCACCCGAAAGCGTTTCGCCGTTTTCGCCTAATAGGGTATTGTAACCATTTGGCAATTGTTGGATAAACTCTTCGCATTGAGCTAAACGAGCCACTCTCCTGATATCTTCGTCAGACGCGTCTCTACGACCGATACGTATGTTATCGGCGACAGACGCGTTGAACAGCACCACATCTTGAAACACCACCGAGTAGTTTCTTAAAAGTGCTTCCGGGTCAATCAGCGAAATATCTTCTCCGCCAAGCGTTATCGTGCCTTCGTCAATATCCCAAAACCTTGCCGCAAGTTTTGCCGATGTACTTTTCCCGCCTCCGGATGGTCCTACCAAAGCCGTAACTTCGCCTTGACGAGCGGTAAACGACACATCGCGAAGCACCTGTTTCTCTTTCTCATAAGCAAACGATATATTGTCGAAAACAATATCGTAATTTTTTACTGAATATTCAGTTTTTCCTTCCTGTATGGGCATTTGTTCCAATTCACGCATGCGGTCGAGACGCACATCCAAGTAGCTGAGTACAGCCATATTATTAAGCACTTCGTTAATGGGATTGTAAATTATGTTCGAAATCATCAAAAAGACCAGATAAGTTATCAACGAAACGGAACCCGATGTCAACAGGTGAGCTCCAACGATAATTACCGTGGGCAACCCAAGTTTCAGAAAGATATGCGAGATATTAAGCAGTACACCCGATGCCAACTCGGTTTTTATTAAGCTCTTTTCGTACCCCTTTATTTGATTTTTAAATCTGTCCATATAGGCGGCTTCACCATTGTACGATTTTATCTCCTGCACGTTTTCAATAGCCGCCTGAATACTTTCACTCACACCACGTTTTACACGGTAGTTTTCGGCAAACTCTTTTTTCATCAACCGTCGTGAAATCACCACCAGCAACAAAGCGATAGGGACTACCCAAAGCAGTGCTAACGCCAATTGCCATTGGTAAAAGAACAGGCCGATACCCACCAATATTACACTGATAATCGACGCGTACAGTTGCGGTATGGCATGCGAAAATGTCTGCTCCAAAGCGCTGTTATCTTCTAAAATGGTGTTGGTTAGGTCAGAGAGATTTTTCTCGGCAAAAAATGATAATGGCAACTTCCGCAATTTTTCCGCGAGACCTATTCTACGTTTCGCGCTCTCTTTATATACATCGATGTAGGTGCTTTTATATTGAAAATAGGTAACAATGTAAATTACAAATAAAAAAGCCAGTCCCAAAAGCGCATAAAACCAGAAACCGTGTGGTTTAGCGTTCAAATCTAAGTACTCTATCAGGAAAATAAACATAAACATAGCCGGTAACATCAGTGTGATATTGAGCAGTGTAGAGTAGAACACACCACCTAGTAACGAAGTTGCACCTTCCGGCGAAAGGACAAATCGTTTTTGAAAATATTGATTGAGTGACATGATTTTTTTAGTTTGAAGTTTGAAATTTGAAGTTGGGAGTCCGAAGTCGGAAGTACTTCGGTCTTCAGTCTCCTGTCTTCCAGCTTTTTAAAAAGTTCATGTTAGCGCTTTTTGATATTCGTTCCACATGGTGTGGTATATTCCTTTTTGTGCCATCAGCTCCGTGTGAGTGCCTTGCTCGGCGATTTTGCCTTTATCCACCACCAAAATCCTATCCGAGTCCTGTACGGTAGTCAGGCGATGCGCGATCATCAGCACGGTTTTTCCTTTCATCAACTCACGTAGGGCTTGTTGAATAAGGTGCTCGTTTTCAGGGTCGGCAAAGGCGGTAGCCTCGTCCAGTACCACGATGGGTGCGTCTTTCAAAAACGCTCGTGCCAACACGATGCGTTGTTGCTCACCACCGGAAAGGTAGGTGCCCTCCGCGCCTATTTTCGTGTTTAACCCATTAGGCAGGCGGTCTATAATTTCACGACTTCGCGACAAATCGATCGCTCTCTCTATTTCGGCTGGTGAAGCATCGGGCTTGCCGTAAGTGATATTCTCCAAAAGCGAAGTCTTAAACAGCTTGCTGTTCTGAAACACGAACGATACGTTGTCCATCAGCTCTTTTTTGGTGATATTCCTTGCATCCACGCCACCGATTTTCACGCTACCCTCCGCTACATCCCAGAAACGGGGGATAAGTCGGGCAATGGTGGTTTTGCCCCCGCCCGATTGACCCACCAAGGCATAAGTGCTGCCTTGCGGGATATGGAACGACACGCCATCCACGGCGAATGTGGTGGCTTCGGGGTAAGCGAATCGCACGTTTTCAAATTCTATATCATGCTTTTTAATGGATCGCGGTTGAGCCGCTTCGGGAAGTGGTTCGGTTGATGTGATATTCTCGATACGTGTAAGGGCTTCGCCCGCCATGAACAAGTTGCTTTGCAGGTACATCACTTTCATGATGTTAGAGCCGATAATAGGCGTGATAAGCAGGTAGAACAGCAAATCGCTCATAACTACCGCCAGCTCGTCACCCCGACCGATAAGCAGCGCGGCAAGGGGAATAAGGAAAAAGGCGAAACCGTTGATGACGGCGGTGTAGATACTCATCGGCTGACGCCACGTGAGCGTGTAGGGGATGACCAAATCGCGATAACGGATAATGCTGTCGTAAAATCGGCGGAACGAGAAAACCGTCTGTTGAAACACCTTAACCACCGGAATCCCCCGCACGTATTCCACCGCTTCGGCACTCATCTGCTCTTGTGCCGTCATATAATCTCTCATGAAGTGATTGTATTTGGGGTTCATCATTTTACCCATGAGCAGCATCGTGATGATAATAGGGATTAAACTCGCCACGCCCATTCGCCAATCGAATACGAAAAGCAACACGAATACCAGCAGAGGCGAAACGATGCTTGCCGTCAAATCGGGCAATATATGGGCCAAGAAGGTATGCGTATTCCCGGCATCGTCGTCGATGATTTTGCGTATTCGTCCGCTCGCCTTGCTGTCGAAAAAGCCCAACGGCATATGAAGCAGGCGATTAACGGCGGTTGTACGCAGGTTACACTCCACGCGAAACGCCGCCAAGTGCGACAACATCAGAGCCACGAAGTAAAGTAAAACACTGAATACTGCCGCGGCAAACGCCCACCAGGCATATTGATATACGGCAGTACCTTCCGGTGTGCCTCCGCTACTGATAAGCGTGCGGACAATAAACCAGACTAAAACTGCCGGCACTAAGGCTAACAGCCCGTTGAGAGCCGATATTATCAGCGATATGGGAAGCAACGCTTTTCGCTTACCCATATAAACTTTAAAACGTTTTAATGTATTCATATATATTTAGTTTGAAGTCAGAAGTTTGAAGTCGGGAGTCAGGAGTCTGAAGTCGGAAGTTCGATACTTGAAGGTTATAATTTCCCACCTGACTTTTCGTGAAAGCTTTGTGCTAAAACCTTACAATTTCCACGAAAATTTTTCCCGGAACATCCCAGGCAACCGGTGCAATTGCTGCACTTGTCGGCATCGCCATCGATACCCTTTTGAAATTTCACCGGCGTAAGAAATCCTTTTTCGGAAAGATATTCAATAAACCTCTGCAATGTCTCTATTGAAACACCCAACTCCTCAGATAAATCATACAGAGAATATGTGTTTCCGTCATTTAATAGAGTGATAAGTTTTTTAAACACGATAATCCCCTTCCATGGTTAAAGGAACAGATTGGAAATATGATATACCAAAAAAGCAAGCAACAGCGAAGTCGCGATATAATACCCCAAAATACGCAAGGTCCACTTCAAAGACCGGGTTTCCTGATAGGTAGAAGTGATGGCCATGAGACAAGGGGCGTTAAAAGTGACCGCGAAGATAAACGCTAAAGCTGCCGGTGGCGTAAGCGACGATAGTAACACGCTACTCAAGCCCGCTGCCACTTCGCCGCCGCTTTCAACGGTTGCAGAGAATAGACTTCCGGCACCCATGTATAGGGAACCTAAAACACCCAAAGCTGCCTCTTTACTGAACATTGATGCGAAATAGGCCAAAAACGTCTGCCATGTTAAGCCAAACACCATCGTTACCGGCTCTATGGCTCGACCGAAACTGTACAACGCTGTTTCCTCCGGATTTCCCGAAGTACTGTAAGTTAGCAACCAAAATATCAGAGAGACAATAAAGATGACACGCAACGCCCGGGTCAAAATATCCCGCGTCCTAACCCAGATTGACCTTAACAACGCCCTCCACCTTGGCTTGTGATAGGGGGGCAATTCCATTATCAGACCCGCGCGATCCTCTTCTCGTAATAATTTGGGACCGAAAACTTTTGCCGTTATCATCATATGAATAGCCGCAACAATAAAGATGGCGACAATAATCAGCGGAGCCCATGCCCCAAAGAACATGGAAGAAAGCACAGGTACAATTGCCCACGTGGCGGCACAGGGCACAACCCATGCCAAAGCGATGGTAAGCACTTTCTGTCCCCACGAGTCGATAACTCTCGTTCCTGTCGCGCCACCAATAGTACAGCCGAAACTCACGACCAGTGGCATAATGGACTTACCTTGCAACCCCAATCGTGTCATTGTACTATCGAAGACATAAGAAACACGAGCCATATAGCCCACCTCTTCCAAAAATCCGAATACCAGGTTCACACCGAAAACAAAACCTATCATGGCTACGGTAAAGTACAGCGTGTTCAGCACTACCTGCGTAATCAGACTGATAAGCATTGTCGGCGTGTTAATTGCGGTCAAGGCTACCGTAATCGGTTTTCCCAATAAAGGAATAAGGCCACCGACATACATGATGGGCCCAGCGATAATAAATGAAGCGATTAGACCCAACAGTATCATTAACAGCGCAAGTGGTTTTCCCCATTTTTTATGAGTTGCTATACGATCGAAGTTAGAGAGAATCGGTTTTTTATCATTTTGGACAAGCGTGTTCCTCAGCAATTCATCGATCCATTGAAATTTATAGCCTGCCGTTTCCAAAGTGCCTTTTTCTACGGAAAACAGGAGCTTTTCCAAATCCCGAAACTCGTCTTGTGATAAAACATTTTTTATTTTCGTCAGAACATCCGAGTCTTTTTCAATAAGCTTTGTCGCAAGCCAGGAGGGAGAATAGTTGTCGATACCCTCTTTAGGCATTAGCGCGAGGACTTTATCATAGACTCCATTTTCAATTAAACTGTACTTTTCCGTTAAAGAATCGATATTGAGCAGTTTCTTCTCTTCCAGTGCCTTATCAATAGTAGTGTAAAAAGTATCATACCGACTCTGGTCGGCGGCTACAAAAGGGATCACGGGAATTCCCAATTTCGTCTCAAGTTTATGAGCGTCAATCTGTTTCCCTTGCTCTTCCGCAACATCCATAAGGTTCAACAGAAGTACCGCGGGACATTGAATGCCCGCGTAATCGGCCAACATGAAAAGACTTCGGGATAACTGAGAAGAATCGACCAATATGCACACTATATCGGCTTGACCGGACGCTATATAGTCACGTGTGATGATCTCTTCTTCTGAATTGGCTGAGAGACTGTAGGTTCCGGGTAAATCGGTAACACGATAACGTTTCCCGTTTTTATCATAGTGTCCTTCCTTTTTCTCAACCGTTTTGCCGGGCCAGTTCCCGACTCGCTGTCTTGCACCAGTCAGCCCGTTAAACAGGGTGGATTTCCCGGAATTGGGTTGTCCTAAAAGAGCGATTGTTGGCTTTTTGATACTCGTTGTGCTCATGCGATTTCCTCCACTAAAATATCTTTACTCTCCTTGCGATTCAACGCTACCACGGTGTCTCGACCGTAGAAAAGCAAGGGGAACTTTTTTTCGTTATAAAGCATTTTAATTTCACAGCCCAATGTTAAACCAATGGATGTTATTCGACTGAGAAATCTGGTATCGCCTTTTATATCGGCGATTATAGCCTTTTTACCGGCATTTACTTCATTAAGTTGTAGCATCTCTCATTCTCCTTTTCTTAATAAAAATATTTTCATCGATTTGCCGAAGAAGGGAAACAGGCACATGAACCGTATGCTTAAAGCCCGCTTTTTGCATTCCAGCATGAAGTAGCGTTCGCTTACGAAGTGAAAGCCCGTGTTCCAATCATCTATTTCGTGACCTGTTTTTATACCCCATTTAAACTGCGCTTCTTGCCCTTTCATACTTGGATGTTGATCTGTGTGCTTTACCATAAAAGGGCTAACCGCCTCTATTGCAAATTCCACGCTATCAAAGGCTTCGGCCACGCGTGTAAGCAGCTCGCGTGCTTGATTTTCGGTGAAGTAACAGAACAGCCCTTCAGCCGATATAAACAGAGGGCGATCTTTAGGCACTTCATCTAACCATGTGAAATCCAGCGCAGATTTTTCTATCAAACGGTACCGATTGCTCTCTTTAAAAAAGTGTCGGCGCAGGTCGATAACTTCCGGCAAATCGAGGTCGAACCATCTTACCTGCCCGTTATCCAACCGCTCGAAGCGAGTATCCAACCCACAAGCCAGGTTGACTACCGTGCTGTCCGGGTGGCGGGAAAGGAAATCGTTGGTGTAGTCGTTAAACACTATGGTGCGTTGCGCTGTACCTACTTGCGTGAAAAAATTTTCGCTCCGGGGTGAAATGTCGCACCCAAGAGCACGGGCAATTTCCACGCTCCGTTCGTCTTTTATGATTCCTTTCGGGTCGAGGCTTTCCAAACATCTTGCTCTAAGTGAAATAAACAAGGTGGCAGGTATGCCGGTAAGGCTTGTTGGGTTTTTACTTGTTACTGTCATGCGATTACTACATTAAATTGCTTAGTATAAGGATCCTTTGATGTTCACCATTATTTATTAAATACCATGGGCAGTGGTTCTTGTAAGCCTGTTGGCTCCATGTTGCTATTGCTGTTTTTAAGCAGTGAACAAAGTTCAAATTTGTTCATAAAAAAAGCGTACCGCCTGAATTGGGCGGTACGCTTGGCCTTGTGCAAGGCTTCAATAATCGTGAGTATCAAAGTTTTCATTTCATTCCTGTTTTTTGGATTCGCATGTTTTGAATAGGGCTTCCCACCCGGCGGCGGCAAACCGCACGTATTCCGCGATAAAGCGCTCTATCTCAATGTCTGTCAACTCATCGTGTCCCGCGATCTCTTTAAGAACGTTTACCCACCATACACAACAGAGATGTATAAAAAACGTGGAAATATCGACAGACAAGAGGTGATTTTTTTCTTTAATCAACTTCATGTATTCCAGGCTGCGACGCGTGTTGCTATCGATAAGCATTTCGCAGTAGTTCTCGAAACAGGAACCTTGTGATGCGAAAAAGAGCAATTTCAGTTCGGGGCGATACTGACGAATGACTTTCAAGAAAGATCGAATTGTTTCCGCTTGATACTTTTCGGACGTGTACATATCTACTGCTGTATCGGTACTTACTTCCGAGTGTTCAATCATCATCTTTTCGAAAGAGTTCAAAAAAGGTGTCAGCACCACCTTGAACAGCTCGTCTTTGCTGTCAAAATAGTTGTATATATTGCTCAGTCCCACACCCGATATTTCCGATATCTCACGCATCGACACGGCCTTGTAACCTTTTTCTAAAAAGGCTTCGCGTGCCGTTGTTATTAGCACTTGCCTTATGTCCTCTTTTTCCGTTTTCATACTCGGGATGACACGCAATTTCGCATCTGAACACTGTTCTTGGAATTCGACATGCAAAATTAATATGGAAAAGCTACCCCGTCAATCCCCAAAACATGGGGTTTTACAGGTTAACAAATCATCATTTTTAGGGATACGTGCTCGGTGCTGTTTACAATTTGCATGGGGGTTAATTATCGTTGATGATAGGATAGGTTACACTTATCACTTGCCACTTATCCTTTTAATGGGTGAACATGGTTGTTACCGTTCGTGGTCGTTGACGTTTTTCAGCCATTCCATGATGTTAAAGTCTGTCACGCATGCTTTGCGGTACTCGCCAAAGCAGACGGCAGTTGAAGGGTCGAAATCCAATCCGATCACTTTAAATTGATGCCCATCCACGATAATTCGCACTTCGTTGTGAAAGAAGCCGCCCCTGTCGGCGCAATTGAGACATGTAACGCAACTATGGATAGGGACAATGTTCTGTTCCGATATTTTCGTTCGCTCGTTCGTTCATTGGTTCTGTCATTAATGCAAAATGCAAAAATAGGGGAGGCGAGAGGAAAAAACAATCCCCAAAACATGGGGTTTTAGGGCTTACCGATTCACCATTATTGGGGAGACGACAGAAAAAGCGCCTCAGCAAATTAGCAATGTGCAATTTACAGGTAATGAGAGGTTAACAATTGAAACTTGTATTCAAAAAATCTGCAGGGGAAAGAATAGGAATATTTTGGAAAGGATGTAATTCAAGCAACGCTTTATCACCTGTGATAAGGCATGTCGCACGTACAGCCAAAGCTAGGTCAAGAAACATATCATCTTTTGGATCACGACAAACATGAACATGCTCGTTAATTTCCACTGCCTTGAATAATTGCAAAAATCTTACAGCTATCTCTTGACGGACTTCAATGGTAAAGTATTTGTCGAATTTTGGACGGAACAACACGTTGAGTAATTCTTTCCATGTATATTTAGAATAGGTTACTCTACCGGTAAGCAACGCTTTTTTCAAAGCATCGGCACTTACTGAATGTGGCGAAAGTGCCGCACTTACCAATACATTAGTATCGAAGACAAAGAGATTATGGCTCATTCAGAATATTAGTCAAAACATCATCATTAAAACCTTTGCTTTCTGCATCTCGGCGCACCCGTTCCAAAAAAGGCCAAAGCTCTTCTTCTTGAGCGTTGAGCCAAAAGTTCAAAAGCCGATCAAGATCTTCAATATCCGACGGCTTTGCTTCCCGACTTTTCATGTGCCACCTGCGTGCCGTTTCAGGTTTTACTTTCAGTATAATTCGCTCCATAACAAATACAATTAGTGAATTAGAGTAATACAAAGATATGAAAATAAAGTGAAAACTTTAAAGGGGGACTCGCTTTAATCGCAAAGCGTTCAGCACCACCGTTATTGAACTTAAGCTCATGGCTATGGCGGCAAAGGTGGGACTTAACGTCCAGCCCAATATCGGGTAAAAAATACCCGCGGCCAAAGGTATCCCGATAGTATTGTAGAAAAACGCCCAAAACAGGTTTTGCTTGATGTTTTTCAGGGTAGCTTTACTGAGCCGTATAGCGGTTACCACATCGTGCGGATCGTTTTTCATCAATACAACGTCTGCCGACTCCACGGCTACATCGGTGCCGGTACTCATGGCAAAACCCAAGTCGGCATGCGCCATCGCCAGTGCATCGTTAATGCCGTCGCCTACCATCGCGACTTTCATCTCGCCTTGACGAAGCTCTTGAATGGCCTTGTCTTTATCTTGCGGCAAAACTTCGGCGATAACTTGATCCGCACCCAACTCTTTTTGTATAGCATGTGCGGTTAACCGGTTATCGCCCGTAAGCATCACGGTGTGGATGCCCATTGATTTCAATTCATCCACGGCCCGGCGACTGGTCGGCTTTAACACATCGGCCACCCCGATTACACCCAAAACTTTTTCATCGTCCGCCACCAATAGCGCCGTTTTGCCCTGTTGAGTTATACTAAACAGCAATTCATCAAGATCTGCCGTATCAATATTTTCTGAAATGTAAGCCTGATTGCCTATTTTGCATTGTTTCCCGACTATCTCTCCCGATACTCCTTTGCCGGGTACCACGACGAAATTCGACACGGGATAAAGCGACAACTTCTTCTCTTCGGCTCTACTCAATACCGCTTTTGAAACAGGATGCTCGGAATAAGCCTCTAACGACGCGGCTATTTTCAACAATCCATTTTCATCTAAATCCCGAATTGGCACGATATCGGTTACCCGCAGTTCACCTTTCGTTACCGTTCCGGTTTTATCGAACACCACCGCGTCAAGTTTGCTTCCCATTTCAAGCGCCTCGCCCGATTTAAAGAGAATGCCGTTTTCAGCGCCCCTGCCCGTTCCCACCATGATCGCTACTGGTGTGGCCAACCCCAGCGCGCATGGACATGAAATAATCAGCACCGAAATGCCAATGGACAACGCAAATTCGAACGACTGCCCGAGCAGCAACCATACTACAGTCGATATCAGGGCTATAAGAATTACGGTCGGCACGAAGACACGACTAACCCTGTCTGCCAAACGTGCGATAGGTGCTTTTGACGCCGACGCCTCTTCCAGCAGCTTCACTATCTGCGAAAAGGTGGTGTCTTTTCCCACTTTGGTAGCCCTGAAAAGGAGGTAGCCCGTTTTGTTGATGCTCGCGGAGATAACCGTATCGCCCGGCTCCTTGGTTACCGGAACACTCTCGCCCGTGATTGCCGACTCGTCAACGGCACTAATACCTTCCGTGACCTCTCCATCAACCGGGATTTTCTGACCGGGCCTAATGCTTACCATATCGCCCACTACCACCTCTTCGGCAGGGATCTCTACCTCTTCACCGAAACGGATCACGGTAGCTGTTTCCGGTGCTGAATCGATTAGCTTGTTCAAGGCGTCTGAAGTCCTCCGCTTGGAACGAGCCTCCAAATATTTGCCCAATGTTATCAAGGTCAAAATAGTAGCACCGGATTCGAAAAACAGGTTATGAGAAAACTGACTCACCAATTCCCAATCACCCTGCTTCAACCCCAAATAAATTCTGACCAACGCGTAAACCCCGTAGATAAACGCCGCGGACGAACCGATAGCGACTAACGAGTCCATCGTGGGTGCCAGTTTGGCAAGAGCGCGAAAACCGTTAGTGAAAAACTTGCTGTTGATGATAAATATAGGTAGAGTTAATAAGAATTGCGCGAAGGCAAAATTGAGCGGGTTGTTTTCTACTGAAAGAGTTTCGGGTAAAGGAAAGCCGAGCATATGACCCATAGAGAGATAGAGCAGCGGCAGAAGAAATATTAAAGAGGCGATAAAACGCTTCTTTAATGCCTGTTGCTCTTTTGCCACGTAATCAATTCCTGTGGACGATGACTCGGTTTTTTCGGGCTGTGCCAAAAAAGCACTGTAGCCGGCTTCTTGAACGGCGTGGATAATATCTTGTGATGATAACTCCTTTTCGCTAAACTTTACAGACATGTTGTTTGTCAGTAAGTTGACGCTCACCTCCTTTACGCCACCCAACTTTCGCACGTTCTTCTCAACGTGAGCCGCGCAGGCGGAGCAAGCCATTCCCGTGATATTATATTTTTCTGTTGTCATACTCGGTAAAACGTTTCAATTTTCGTGAACAATGTTCTCTGGTTCTTACATGCAAAACTAACCTCCAAAAATGACCGTGTCAATCCCCATAAATGATGAATATGTATCCATAAAATCCCATGATTTGGGGATTGTTAGCCGTTTCTATTCGCGATATTTTTGTCGTGTTAAACGTTAAAATCACAACAAGATGAAAAAGATATCGATTATTTACGGTTCTTCAACCGGTAACGCGCAAGAGGCGGCCGAAAAGATTGCTAAGCAATTAAGCGAGTTTTCTCCTCAACTGAAAGATGTGGCACAGTGTAGCGCCGATGACTTCACGGCCGCCGACTGCCTTATCCTGGGTACCTCCACCTGGGGGTTGGGCGACTTGCAAGACGATTGGTACGATATGTTGCCACGACTGAAATCGGTCGACCTGTCCGGTAAGACCGTCGCCCTTTTCGGATTAGGCGATGCAAGTGGTTACTCCGACACCTTTGTGGACGGGATGGGCGAGCTGTACGAGTTTTTCTTTGGAAAGGGGTGTGAAATAGTGGGGGCTGTGGCCACCACCGGATATAGTTTCGACGACTCGCGTGCCGTCGTGGATAACGAGTTCGTGGGATTACCCATTGACGCGGATAATGAAAGCGACCTGACTGATGAGCGTGTCTCCTCTTGGGTGCAAAACATCAAACCTTCATTTTAACCCTGTGGAAAAGATGCATATCATCAATCAAACCCAATATGGCATAGTGTTTAAATGCAGCGTTTGTAACAAAATCCATATCGAGTTCAACAATTTCAACCTGAATTTGTCCGAGTCCGAATACAACCGTTTCGTCGAGTACATTCACGAGCTTGACGGTGATTACTGGGAAGAAAGCAATAAACAGAGTATGTATCGAAGGAAAATAAGGATTCCGATAGCTCCAACGCGCACTTGCTTGATGTTACATGCGGATGAGCTTCCGGCTCTCCGGCAGTTGCTTGTTTTACCCGGACTTGATAGCCGGGTTAAGGTGTTGATAACCGAACGACCACTTTGGCAGTTACTCGTTTTACCTGGATGCGTCGTGGAAAAGATGTTGGTGGAAAAGTTGCAAGCGTCGGTATGTTGGAGTTGAGAAAAGGAAAAGGGTATTAATAAGAATAAAAGGTAAGGTTAAGATGACTTTTTTAATAAAATAATCGTATGAAATCGTTTAAAAATTTATTTATTGTAGTTGTAACCCTTACTATAGGAGCTGTTTTATTAACTTCATGTGAGAAAGAGGAACCTGACAAGCCAATAAATGAAAGTCAGTTTAAAAGTCTTGAATCTCCCTATTTGATTTGTGCCGGAAGAAATCCGGGTGGAGTAGGCTTTGATTTTGAATATAAGGGAAAAAAGGGTGGGGCAAATAACATGGATTCGCTCACGGTAACTGACTTTGAGTATGATCTGAAAATTCGTACAATTAAAGCAGAAAGACCTGATGGCAGTTCAGGTGGAGCTCCTTTTATTCAATTGGCGTCATCGGCAAAAGCGGTAAACTACTCATCGGTTGACGAAACATGTAAGGGAGTAACAAGTTTCAAAAACCTTAAAAAATCCAATTTGTTGGACTATACTTTAAAATCAGATGACCCCTCGTTTGATATATCATCGGTACAAAAAGGTGAATCCGGAACACCACTGATGAAAGAACTTGCTAAGGAATACAAAAAATTAGTTATCGGACAAACGTGGAGAGAACCTGCCAACAACAACATTGCTGATGACGAGCCGATATGGATAATACAAACCAAAGAAGGACGACTTGTTAAGTTTATTGTACCCAAATTTCCTGCTAAGCCCGCCCCAACTCCAACAGGCTACATTGAGATCATGTGGGATTTTGTAGAGTAGGGAAAGAAGGCTTAAATTATGATAAAAGTATTAAGAAGCTTATTTGTAGCCCTATTTGTATTCGGATTTATTAATAGCTCTTTTGGTCAGGGAAAGACAATACAAGGTGTTGTTATAGACTTTGACTCAAAAGCACCAATCCCTTTTGTCAATATTTCCATCAGCAATGTGTTAAAGGGAACAGCCACTGATGCGGAAGGAAGGTTCAAAATAAATATAGCGAAGGAAAAACAAACTACTATCATTCTTAGCCATGTTAATTATTATAGAAAAGAAGTTTTGGTCTCTGACAGCTTGTTTTCCGGCAATTTGACTGTTTATTTAACGCCCAGAGAGTTTCAGTTGTCTGATGTCGTAGTTTCTGCCGGATTGTATGAGCAACGAACGGACAAGCTTACAAAGGCTGCTAATGTAATTTCACATCGGGAAATCAGAGACAATATGAACTCCAATATAATCGATGTGTTAAATAAAACTCCTGGCTTTGCGCAGGTTTGGGAATATCATTCACCGATAATTTTAAGGGGATTAAATTCTAATCGTCTGATTATTATGAAAGATGGCAACAGGCGCATAGGCACATTCCCGGGTGGCTATTTCGGTCAGGATATTAATGTTTTCGACAGTCGGAAAATTGAAATTGTAAAAGGTCCGGGTTCTGTTATTTATGGCAGTGGAGCAATTTCGGGGATTATTAATTTGGTAAGTGCAGAACCTTTTGGCAGCAATAGCAAAAGTATTCAAGTCAGTTCAGGATACGGCAGTAACAACAACGAGTTTTTAGAGTTGATGAAACTTTGCCACAAAAGTGAAGAGTTTGGTATATCACTCAGCGCTAAGTATCGTAAAACAGGCGAGATGGTTTACGGCTCCGGCGAAATTGCGGATAACAGCAATGTAGAAGATAGGGACATTTCACTGAACACGGGCTACAAATTTTCGGATAAGCACAAAATTATTTTCAATGCCAATTATCATTACGGCGATTGGGGTAAACCGCGCGGATTTAATGGCCCGACAAAGCGATTTACTAAAATACGCAATAAAGAAGAGAACTTTCATGCCGATTTTGCTTACAACTACACCCCGAAAGGCTTTGTAGAGTCGGTCAATCTTAACCTGTATTACGACAGCGGTTGGCGAGATTATTACCAATATAAATATAGCGTTGTTAGTGGTGAAATTTCAACTCTTGATTTAGTACACTATAAAAACAGCTACGGTGGAGCTCGCTTTTATACTATTTTCAATTTATCCAAAAACAATAAAATGACTGCCGGAATTGACGGCTATCTGTTTCGCTTAGACAACCCGTCGGAACTTTTTGATTATTATAACGATACGTATGGGACAGTAGAAGGTTATAAAGGTGCGGGACAACAAAACATGGGTGCTTTTATCAATGACGAATGGCAAATTGGGGAAAAGTGGCAGATTGTTTCCGGTATTCGCTACGATGCTGCTACTGTTTTAGAAGGCAAGAAAAACAGGATAAACGGTCGGAATGAAAAAAGGGAAGCATTTAGTGGGAACGCGGGCTTTGTCTATTCGCCCAACAATACAACCCATATCTCTTTTAATGCAGGTAGGGCTTTCCGTATGCCAATCACAGAGGAGATGTTTACAAGGGTAATCAGCTGTAAAGGGATAAAAGTTGGAAACCCTGATTTGCAACCTGAATATAGTTGGAATTTTGATGTTGGGTTACGTGGTAAAACTTTGAAAGAGAAGTTAAAATACGACATTGCACTATTTTATAATATTCTTGATGATTTCATCAACGAAGCACCTGCTGATGACCCCGATGTGGATTTTACATTAAGAAACACAAACGCTAAGCTAATGGGCGGTGAGTTTTCAGCAGATTATCAGTTCAATAATGTGCTAAAACCGTCAAACTCGTTGTATTTGGGTTTGGGAGCTGCTTACGTTTATGGTATTGAACTGTTAGAAGGTGAAAATGCACCCATGTTTGGTGTTCCGCCATTCAAAATGAATATAGAAGCTATTTATCGTGGGCTTGTCAATAAAAAATGGATTACGGGATATTCTGTGAAGTTGGATACAGAATATGCTGCCGTTCAAAATAGAGTAGCAAAAATTCCGGAAGGCACAGAAGGAGGTCCTTGGGGTTATGTGCCATCTGATGCTCATGCTGTTTTTAATTTTGCCTTTGGTGTTAATTCAAATTCCCTAATTGGTTTTCCCAAACTTCGTTTTATAGTAAAAAATATTCTAAATACAGATTACCAGCCCTTTGGCTCTTATATCCCCGCGATGGGAAGAAATTTTAAGGTTATATTATCGTTTCACTTTTAAAAACATCATTTATGAATAATTTTTTTTCAATTATTGTGGTGGCTGCCGTTTTATTGTCAGTTAATGCATGTAAGCAAACAAACAACAAGCAGACAGAAAATAGGGAAAACACAGAAGTATCAATTAATTATTTGACCGTTGATGAAGTGTTCGCCAATGGCGAAACTTTGTTTGATAAAACTGTTCACGTAGAGGGTTTTATCGAGCATGTATGTAAACATTCTCATAAACGATTTAGAATTATAGGTGAAAACGAAAATCTATTTATAAAGGTTGAATTAGGAAATAATCTCTCAACAGTTGACCCTTCTATTGTAGGGCAAAAGGCAAAAGTCACAGGAAAATTAATACCTGTAATAATGGATGCCGAAGAGGTAAAAGAATGGGAGAAGAAAATGAGAGAAAACCATAAAGGTGAGGAAGATACGGAGCATTTTAAAGAGGAAATAGCTTTTATTCAGGACATTTATCGGCAAATATCAAGTGGTAAAATCTCATATTATACCAATTATAGCATAGAAGCTGAAAGGTATGTGTTGGAATAAAACCATATAGCGTTTAACAACTTCACTCTGAATTTGTCAGAACCCAAATACTGCTGCTTTGTTTAAGTACGCGGTAGGTTTCGGAAAATGCCTTGTGCTTTTGCGTGGGGAAAGCGTGAAAGCCGTTCATCGAAAGTACCGCGTCAAAACGCTCGTTTTCATACGTAAGCTTGCACACGTCGCCATGTTGCAACTTCACGTTGTTTATCTTTTCGTGTAAAAAGCGTTGGTTCGCGATGTCGAGCATCTTTTTCCCGTGTGTCGTGCTCACTTGCATGCAAAAACTTTCTCTATTGGTTTACTCTTTTAGCAACAGGGCAGGGATAAATGCAAAAATGCCTAAAACTGCTACCGTTATCGCTTTAAAGAGGTACATGGCAGAGAATTTATTTTTTCTACATAAGACGACATACAAGACGAGTAATACCAAATTTAACACCAAAGCATGGCATGAAAACGCTTTCAGTCGGGGGTAGAAAAATTTGTCCACTGTAGAGGTGAAACTCAATTGTAACGGGAAAAGGTAGGATGCCGCCCCTATTTTATCTTTTTCGGGATTGCAGAAAGTCATGCTGTCTATTGCTGCAAGGGTTTTGGCATCAACGGCGGTCACTATTTCGTCCCTGTTGTCGGTTTGCACGACCGTCCAGGTAAACATGTTTCCATAGATGGTCATGCTCTCTTTTTCAGGCTCGAAAGGGGGAATGTCCACTTTCACCAAGTTGTAATCGGGTGTCGTAAGCGCGTAAAAGTGGTTGTTCACATCCGTCAAGAACGCGAAGTACTTGCGGTTGGAAAACTCCGTCACCCAAATGCGCGACAGGTTGATTTCAGGATCTATCGGGATGGGTCTTAGGAAAGGACGTCCTTGCACCTGTTTCAGGTGAAAAAGCTTGCCGTCGTTGTCGGTGAACAGGTACCCCTCATCGTACTCTTTCCGGTTGGTGGGATTGCCGGCTATGACCCGGACGGGAAGCGAGACCTCTTTTTGTTGGAAAACCGACTGGAACCGAGCGGATTTTTCCTTCTTCACCTGATTGGTGGCCATATCAATAAACTCGATACCGTTTTTCGTTAAACGGAATATGTCGTCCGGCATTTCCAGGTCCACCCGCTTCGACCTTGATTCGAGCAGGGGGTAGAGCCCCGGATGATGCACGTTGATATCCGATGGACGCGAGCGGAATATGAAATTTTCTCTTCTTATTATAGTCGACGTAACGTGGGTACCTCGGATGGTATCGGGTAACTTGTTGTCGGTAACGAGTTGCCGGTAATAAAACATGGGTAAAATGCTGTCGAACTGCGTCTCGGTGTAGGTGTTTCCTTTTCGGTCGGTGTAACGCGATGTTTTCCCGTCGCTATTCACGTTAATCATGGCAAAATCCTCGATGATCTCGCTGTATAACGTGAACGGTGTGCGCACCCTTTTCATTGTCGCCAAATTGTAGAGCCACGGCAGCAACCAGGCCAAAATAGCTATTAGGAGTATATAGTAAATGATTTTATATGTTTTACTCATGATGTTTTATTCGTGTTTAATTAAATTTTATTGGGAGTTCAAAGTTTCAAGCTGGAAGTCCAAAGTCGGGGCTCAGAAATAACCGGAAAAGCTCACTGCACACCATCTTTGAATCGGGAAACCGATAGGAAAGAGAATCCGACCAAGGCAAGTGTTATTATCAACAGCCACACGATAATTTGATTGTAGGCTTCGGCATAGCTCGACAAGTAAAAAATTCGGATAAAAGCGACACCCGCCAACACGTTTAACAGTCGTTGTCGCCAAGTAGGCTCCAACACGGTAAAGGCAACGAAAGCATACCCCGCGAAGCCCGCAACAAACCAAGGCAGCATGGTTAGCAAAATACGACTTATAAGCTCGGGGGCTAACACGTGGTACAGGTATAAACCTATAATCAGGCACGTCGCTACAAAAAGAGCCATCAGCAGGTTGACCCCGAAGCCAAGCATGGTACCCATTATCCTGCTTTGCGGTAGAGGTAGATGCAGGCACAGCTTCAGCCGTTTTTGCTGCATCTCGGGTACAAACTGAAACAGGGCCAATAGGATACCCGAAAAAAGCGGAACGTACCGCATGGTTTCGTGAAATGTATGGTCGCGTGTAAGCAGTATTTCCCATAAATGAGCTGCGCCGCGCAAGCTAACCACTTTGCCGATGCGCAATTGACAATAGGCTGTAAAAGCCATCAAGATTATCGCCAACAGCAGAAACAGGTAGCGTGTTTTAATCCACTCTTTGTATAGTATTGCTTTAATCATAGTTTTAGTTGTGTATAATCAATATTTTCCTGTAAGTCCGATAAAAATATCTTCCAAATTCAGTTCTTCCGTCTTCAACTGGCTGTATTCAATGGAATGTTTGCCGAGATATCGCTCCACGTACTCCGTGGTTTGAAATGAGAACAGCTCCCCGTTGCCCCGGTAAATCGCCGGGTTGTAAACCTTGTCATCGGCGGGTAATGAAGTACGCGTGTCGTTTATCTTGAAGGTGAATTTTTGGAACGTGTTCATCAGCTCGCTTACCGGTTGTTGAATGAGTATTTTGCCGTAATCGAGAATGATACAGTCATCGATAAGTTTCTCCATGTCCTGAATGATGTGCGATGTAAGAAACACGGTTTTTCGTTCGCTTTTAGCGTATTCACGCAGGTATTCGATAAATAGGCGGCGATAGCCCGGGTCTAATCCGAGCGAAAAGTCGTCCAGGATAAGCAGGTCGGCATTTTGAGCCATGATAAGCCCAAGTGCCACTTGCGAGCGTTGTCCACATGACATGTTCGCGATTCGTTGTCGGGGTGCCACGTTAAGCAGCTCCATCAGCTCATAATAGGCTTCCTTTTTCCATTTCGGATAAAACGACGCGTAAAATCGCTCAATCTGCTCAATATTCATAAACGAGTACTGTACATGCCCTTCAATAAGCAGCGCGATGCGTTGTTTTGTAATGGGGTTAATATGTCGAATGTTCTCCCCGAAAATAGTACACTCGCCGCTCGAAGGTCTCAGGTAGCCATTTAAAATATTGATGGTCGTGGTTTTGCCTGTGCCATTTTTTCCTAGCAGTCCCAAAATACGTCCTTCGGGTACGGAAAAGTTCAGGTTCTCGTATATCAACCGTTTGCCGTAATGATGCGTGAGGTTAGTACATGTGATGATTGCGTTCATTGTAATGTTTCGTGTAAATAATTGTAACAGTATGTGTTTATCGTTCAATCGTATAATAAAAACATAAACAAAATTGGCCATGAAACCGACATGAGTAAAAGAATCGTATGAAAGTCACGGCTAAAATCACACTGTGCGGTATTCATAGCAGTAGGATAAACAGAATCGGTATGATGATTCCAGCCAACAGCTCAATGCCTCCTCGTCCCCCAAGGCCCTTTTTACCCTTGTTGATGAATAGCCCGGGTTAGCGTGATGATGATGAGCGAAACGGCGAAGATGTCCGAGAAAACCGTCCACCCTTTTCCCGGATTGTAATGCAACCAGTTGAACTGGCTGATGATGGGGCGCTTTTTCAGGGCCTCGTAAACGGCTTGCCCGCTCTGCATATTCACTTCCAGCGAAGAGCCGCCCTTCAGGAACACTTTCAGTCGGTCGTTTTCGGGGAAGTAATGTTTCGTGTAGTTTTTCTCCTCTTTTATCGGTTTCAGCATCTCCATGACCATCGCTTGGGAAATATCCTCTTGGGTCATGGGAAATGTCCCTTCCGCCTGCAGGCTGTGCCGCTTTACCGTGTAGTTCGGATCGATGGTGTCGCGATGATTGAGCATGATCCCCGAAACGGCGTAAATGATGATGACGCCCGAAAAGAAAAACGACAAATCACGATGTATCACACGAAACCATTTTCGCCAATGTGCTCCCGTTAAACGCTTTTTAGTCATACCGTGTATCTTGGTTGAAAATGAGGTGTATGGGGTTGTCGCCCGCTACTGGATGGTATATTCCTCGGCCTCGATAAAATAAAACGACAGGAAGTTCTTTCCCTCCTTTTCATTTCGTTCCGCGATGCGTTCCCGGAAGTTGGCGATACGCTCCTGTTCCGTGCTGGCCGGTTTTTCGTTTTGGGCTTTTTGTTCCGTCGCGCATCCCTCCTCCCCATCTCCGTGCTTTTCGGCTGTTCCTGCTGCCAGTCTCGTTTCCCAATCCACCAGGTAGGCCTCGTCGATGCGTTGCTCCATTAAAATGCCTTTCACTTCCACGATGCTATTCACGGTTTCCTGACTAAAACTACCGATGTTGTCGCTTGCCTCTACACGGATGATTTGGGTATCGTCGCTACCCATTAGGAAGATTTTTTTCCCGCCATGTTGGCAAATATGTGTACAAACACCGTCCAAAACTACGGTTTCGCCAACGAGCGTTCCGGCATTACTCAATAGGTCGTCCACCTGCATTATTTCGGAAGTGTTGTCGATTTCAGTTGAGTCGCTTCGTTGTTTCTGGTTACAGGAAATAAGTAAGCAAGAGAGCGCTAAAACGGACAAAATTGTTCTCGAAATTTTCATTGTTCTGTCAATTTTGATGCTAAATAAAAGTGTAAAAATACCGAACTTTGTTTTCAAATGCAAAGTTCGTAACAAATAATAAAGAGGTCAATCCTCATATCATGGGATTTTATGGGTCAATACATGGTCATTGATATATCAGCCCGTCATTATCCTCGCACCCTTTATACTCGATTTGCAGGGTGATGTGGCTGATGCTGAACTTATCTTTCAACAAGCTCTCCACGTCATGGCGGACGGTTTGGGCCTCGCTAAGCGGCATGTCCCGGCTGATATTGAGGTGGGCCTCTAGGTGAACCTGTTCGTCATCCATCTGCCACACGTGCAGGTGGTGGATGTTCTCCACTTGCGGCAACGTCTCCACTGTTTGTTTGATTTTTTGAATATCGATATGGCGGGGTGTAGCCTGCATCAGTATGTCTACCGTTTGGCGTATCACGCCCCAGGTGTGGTAGGTGATGTAAACCCCCACGGCGACGGTCACGACCGGGTCAATCCAGTAAACGTTCCAAACGATAATGGCTATACCGCCCGCGATGACCGCTACCGACGACAGCGTATCGCCCAACAGGTGGAGGTACGCGGCACGTACGTTCAGGTTGCGTGACTTCTCTTTCTGCAACACCAGTACCGAGATCAGGTTGGCCAGCAACCCGAAAACGGCTACCGTCAGCATCACTCCGCCTTTGATGGGTTGTGGATTTAAAAAGCGCTTGTAAGCCTCCACGAACAGGAAGATGCAGATGGCGATCAGCACCACCCCGTTAAAGAGTGCCGCCAGGATCTCGGTACGTTTGTAGCCGAACGTTTTTTGGGCATCGGGTTTTTTGGTGGCATGCTTCCCGGCTAAAAAGGCGATGAAAATGGCGGAGGTGTCCCCCAGGTTGTGTATCGCGTCTGAAATAAGCGAGAGGCTGTTGGACACGATTCCGCCTACGACTTGTACCACGCTGATCGAGAAGTTGAGCAGCGTAACCCACAGCAATTTTCTTCCTCTCAAGTTTTCAGGGTGCGCGTGGTGGTGATGGTGATGCGCGTGATGATGATGGTCGTGATGGTGGGAATGTGCATGATGAGGTGGGAGATGCATGTGGTCGTGAGGTTCCTGGCCATCGTTCTTGCCACGAACTGTTGTTATATCGTTTTCTGCTTTTTTATCCATAATCGTGGATTATCGTTGACTCACTGATTTTTTACTTTTACCTTCTTAACCGTAAAAATAGCCGTTTCATTAAAATTGGTATCCCAATAAAAGGAGCAGTTGCTGCCTGTCGTTCGGTTTGTTCCGATTGCCAGGTGCATATTGATTGCCTGCTGTGTTCCGATCGCCTGTTTTGTCGGGATGACTGGTCAACGCGTGTATTCTGTCGTAACGGAGGGTAACGCTCCCTGTGGCTCGGTTCTTCAACATGATTTCGTACCGCAGCGCGGGGTGAAAACCGATGCGCGTGGCCGTGATGTAATGGTGTTGGGTATACAAGTTGAAGTCAGCTGATAGCGGTGCTGTTTCCGTCGGTGATGGGGTAGCGTAGAGCTCGTCAGAGAAAGGGGAACCGCTACCCCCACCAAACGATAAGCCCACGGCCGGGATAAGGCAGTGAGGTGACCTGTTCGCGAGGCTCCTGCTCACGAAACCGTTCACGCGCCAATACGCGAGGCGTTGTTCCCGGAAAAAGGGGTAGAGCGATGTTTTATCGCTTCGAGTACTGAAGTTCGCCGAGGCGGTGATGAGCCATAGGGGGCGGCCGTTTTTAACGTTGATGTAGCCGCTGTATTCAGCTCCTATTTTTCTTCGACTCCGGTGTAGTCGCTCGTTTTCGCCGTGGTACTCCACGTAAGAGAACCCCCCGATTTCGTTTTCTATCGTGTAAATATTTTCGGCGTTCGTCAGCGTTTCGCTTTCCAGTTCCAGGTCTATCCTGTGGCGGTTGCCGGCAGTTTTATATACCACGCTTCCCAGGTACCCCCATTCGTCTCCCTCGTGTTCGGTGTAGGTCACCTCTGAAGAGGAAGGGATGCCGTAATACCCGCTTCGGTGACGGTAATGAAACCGGTTGAAGAACGAATACCGGGGAGAGAGGTTGAGCTGTAGCTGCACGGCTCCCCCGTGATACGTGTCGGTCAGTGGTCGCTCCTTTTTCCCGGAGGTGTAGCCATCGCCGTTTTCCACGAATAGCTCGTGGCGACCGTATGACGTCCCGAAATCCACCAGCGAGGTGTACTGCTTGTCGGTCGTCCCGTAAGTGTTGAAGAAAACCCCCTCTACGCGCTTGCGGTAGAACGCGTTTATTCCCACTTCGATCCTTGGATTCAATTGGTAGCTCATTCCCGCGGTGGCTATCAAGTTGAGCAGCTTGTTGCGGTGGCGCAAATCCTTTCGCTTGGTGTAATTGATGGAGGTGTAATCCACCTTAGCGCCCAAGGTGACCCGTTTCGATAGGTCGTACGCCAAAGACCCGGTCAGTCGGTAAGCCTCCCGCTGCTTTGTCCCCCTCGTGGTGTCGGTTGACTCCACCATGTTGAACGGGGCGGAGTTCGGGTCGATAAAGGCTGAGCCGCCCATCTGCTTGCCAGTGAAGCTGTGGTAGCTCACCCACCCGTGAAACACAAGCCGGGGGGTGACGCGATAAAACGACTCGGCTTCACCCCCCAGCGTGTAACTGTCGGGCGATTGAAAGTAGTCGATGAAGTGCCCGTTGTTTTTGTTCACCAGAAAGCGGGCCTCCGAAACGCGTAGATCGGGCAACGCGTGAAGCCAAGCCCCGTTTTCCGACACCAGGCGGGCATCGCTCCCCTTCACGTAACGGAAGCTAAGCCACCTTAGCGAGTCGGGAGAGGGAAGACTGGCCGCATTGACAGTGCCGACCGAATTCGCTGTGCCAGCCGAATTGGTGAAACCAGCTGGATTGGCGGAGTGCAGTGCCCCGCCAATCAGCAGCAGAACGGCCAGGGATAGCAGTCGTGGCTCCATACCCGTTTACTTGTACCTCAACGACGCCTCTTTGCGTTGGTGGAAGTCTTTGGATGAGTTGTTTGTATCCATAAAGACTATCTTCGCCCCGTTTTTGATGGATGCTTCGGCATTGATGCCGCTGGAATCCGTTGTGCCGCCTTCAATATCCTGGGTACCCATCGCGTAGTTATAGACTAGTTTGCCCTCGTTCTCTTTAATGGCTTCGGTGGCCGATTTATCCACGTTCCGGTAGATGCTGTAGCCCATACCATTGATGCCGTGAATGTACCCGGCGTCAATCTCCGTGTTCAGGCGCTTCCGGTTGCTATCTGCACCTTGCATGAATATTTCTACACCGTCTAACACCCACTTCACCGGCACTTTTTTACGTACCTGACTGGCTTTGCCACCGTACATGTCGAGATTGTTCGCGTCCGTACCAAATTGCTCGATAGATTGCCCTTCGGGTGCGAAAATAAAGAACGCGGGGCCCAGCTGGCTGAACACCCATGCCGTTCCCAGCCCATATACATGGGGTTTCAAGTAGTTCGAGGTGGGAATCACTTCGGCTGGAGAAGGATAACTGGCTTTGTGGTTGAACTTTTCAATATCGTACGTGCAGTAGTACTCTGGGTTCGCGAAGTTAATGGACTTGCTGTAGGTTTGGGTGTTATCCACGGCATTGTACAGGGCGATGACCAGTTGTGAGTAGGGTTCCAGGGTAACCGGCTTCTGGAAGTACCAGAATGCTTGCCCGGCGGGGCACCAGCCTTCATTCTCGTAAAAAAGCTTCCCGTCCACGTAATCCAAGTTGGTCGCGTGCGGGTTGTAAGGAAGCGTGATCGCCAGGCATACGTTGTCTAACGAGGCAGGTAGGGCAGAGTTGTTGTACAGTATCACGTGCCTATCGTGCGCGAACGGTTTAGAACCGTCATCCGTGGGTGTTCCACCGTAATACACCTCTTTAATGATTACCTGGCTGAGCTTTGACTCGGTAAGCCTTACCTTTACGTTTTCGGTTCCCGTCCATTGATCGTTGACGATGATGCCTCTTTCCGCGCCGTTTAGCACGAAAGCCACGCCATCGCCGGTGCGGTTGTCCGTGGCTGAAGCGTCGTACACGCCTACCGTGACGGTGAACTTGGCCACCCCGTTCTCATCGGTTTGGGCCTCCATCGTCTTGCTGTCTGCCGTGCTGGTTAGCGTTACCGTGATGTCTTTTTTCGTGTTATACCCTTCCGGGTACACCAGCTCAACGGTCAACGGGTAGGTTTTGTACTCGTCCGTGGTTCGTTCACATGAAAGGACTGTCAGCATGAAGGCGATCAACCCCAGGTAAAGTAAATGTCTCTTTGTTCTCGTAATCATAATTCTACATTGTTTATTGTTAATAGTTCATAGTTCATTCGCTAATGCGCCTTTTTGTCGTCGCTCTGCAAAGCTTGAACAAGTTCAGCTTTGCCCTCGCTCCTAAGAAATTCGCTAATGCGCTTTTCTGTCGTCGCCTATATTTTCACCCTGCAGGTCAGCCCGTAATAGAACGCGGGTATCCGGCTGCTGTTGAACAACGTCTGCTTCCGGTTGTTTTCCGTGCTTTTTACTTGTGCCAGGTTGTTCAGGAAATTCTTGGCGTAAAAAGAGATGGAAACGCTTTTCCCTATCTCTTTGGTGACGTTGATGTTGGCCGAGTAGAAGGGGGTGAGCCGCGCGGGGTTAAAGGTGGACTTGTAGTTCGATTTTTTCACCAGGCGTGCCAAATCGTTGTAGAGCACCTGGTCATTTTCTTTTGCCCATCTGAAGGTCTCCCCGAAGGGTATTTTAGTTTGCATATCATCGATACTCACGTAATAATCGGGGTAAAGTCCCACGAACTGATCGCGCTCGTAGATGTCCCACTTCGTTTCCGAAGGGAAGTAATCCTCCTTCGCGTCCAGCACGAACCCGCGCTTTTCGCCATGCAACTCGCTAAGCCTTTGGCTGTAACTGTAGAGCGAGCATTCTACCCGCAACGATACCACGAGGCGTACGCTCGGGATGTGGGTGACAAGGGTTAGGTTCGTGTTGCACTCTTTCGAGAGCGAGGCGTTGGAAACGGACGTCCCCCCGGGGTAGAATCCCAAGTACCTGAAGTGGTTCCCGTCCGACATCCGGTTGCCTGACGTGCCCGGTAACATCCGGTCCTCAGCATCCTTGTAGCGATATAGGTTACCATCCACCCGAACGGAACTGTTAAGCGATTTCACCTTACCAAAATCGATTACCCACTCCAGGCCCACACGGTGAATTGGGGTTCCGTTCTCGTAATAATAGTTCCCTTTGAACCGCGTGCGCTCCTTGTAATCCAGCTGGTAGGTGGGGATGGTGCCTGTTTTATCCACCACGCTCACGATACCGCTTTCTTGCTCTACCCGGTAGCGCCTGTTCGCCGAAGGGATCGGGCTGTCCTCCAATGCCGACTGGCCCGTGAACTTGTAGCTAAAGGGTACGTATTCGGCGTTTTGCATGTACGGGTTCCCGGTTTTGTTATAAAAGGCCGATACGCTGATGTTTGTTTTGCCCACCGTGCCGCTTACCCCCACTTCCAGTTGTTGGTTCTCCTGCCACCTCAGCCCGCTGTTGTAGATCAACTGGCTGGGCATGGTATGGTAAGCGTAGAAAGTGGTGCCATCTGCCAACGTGCCGGGCGCGAACGTGAGCTCATCGGTATAAGAGGGGCGGGGGTAGAGGATGGTAAACGAAGGCAGCTTCACCATTTTACCCCATCCCGCGTGCAGCGAGTAACGGCGGAATAACCGGTCGCTCCGGTAATCTGATTGAAAACCGATATTGAATCGGGGCGAGAGGCTGCTAATCAGTCCGTACTCCGATTTGGCGATGTAGGTGAAATCGTTTCGTAGACCGGCTGTCATTTCCAGCTTGTGTGAATGGATCATCACGATGAGCTTCTCTTCGGCGAAAAAAGAGGTGTTGTGCATCACGGGTTCATCGCTGTACCTGAATTCGCGCCACGTGGGTGCCAGGCTCAGATCCTGGTAATAAATGCCTCGTCCACCGTTGCCGCTAACCACGTGTTGGGTGCCGATCTTTGACTTGCTATAGATTCCATTCGCCACTTTCTTGGTTAAATCGCCCTTCAACTCCAAACGAAGGTCTGATGGCCGGTTCTCCTCGTAAACCGTGTTGTACCAATAGCCTCGGGGTACGATAAGGATGTGGGCATTCGGGTTTTCGCCGTAATGGGTAGCCACGAAATAGCCCTCCTCCTTGCCATGTAACGAGGCGGTTGAAACCGGTGACGAGGCGTTTGTCTTCTGTTCGGAGGTGTTGTTGGAAAGCACTGTCGACAGGGAAAAGGCCAGGTTGCTTAACCACGCGGCGTTGACTCGCCACGTGGTCTGGATGCCACCCCGCAGGGTATTGTCGCTCCGCTTGGAGTAGGTGTCACGAAAGGCATCCGGGTCGTTTACCGAGTTGGAGCCGCCCACGTTGCCCGTTAGTGACACCACGAGGGATAGGGGATGCCCGCTTTCCCGGTTCAGCGTGTTGCTGTACTTGAGTGACAAGCTATTTCTGCTGTATGAGGTGTAGGGCGAAGCGATATCGCTTACCGATTTGGCTCGTTCTATATTCATGTTAAGGATTCCACGCTGCTCACGTAGGGCGAAGCCTTTGCTCACGGCCAACTGCTTGCTGTTTATATTACTTGAAAAGAGGAAGTGGAGTGGCGTTTTCCCTTGGAACGTGTTTATTTTAACTACCCCGTTCGAGATGTCCCCGTACTCGACGGATGGGATACCGGTGATTACCTCGACCGACGCCACGTTCGAACTGGCGATGTTGCGTGTGTCAACCCCGTAGGTATGCATGGCGTTAGCTTGCGAGAAAGCGCTGTTGGTGGATAATCTTAAGCCATCGACCTCCACGCCGGTACCGAACGTGGGGTTATCGCTTTCGCCGCCCGGTTTGCTCCGCAGGGCGATGTAGGACGCGGAGTTGAGCGTGTTGTTCCTGCTGCTCTTGCCGCCCGGTAGCAAGCTACCCACGTCGGCCACGTTGAGCAGCTGCATGTGCTGAATGGCAGTCTGGTCAATGTTGTAGGTGGTCGCGAGGTTTCGTGAGCCCATCTTGGAGGTCACCTCCACCTCGGGAAGTGCCAACGAGCTGGGGGATAGCGCTATCTCCAGGAATTTCAGCTTGTCGTTCACGTTCACCTGGAAAGAGGTATCGCGGTACCCCAATACCTTGCATTGAAGCTCGTAGCGTCCTTCCGTCACGTTGTTAATGGTAAATCGTCCCTCCTTATCGGTCGTCGCCCAGCGATCCAACTCGGGAATCCAAACCGTGGCCAGCTCGATGGCCTGCCGGTTACCGGCGTCCATCACGGAGCCTTTGACCGGG
Source organism: Fermentimonas sp. (assembly GCA_050951125.1). Taxonomy (GTDB): domain Bacteria; phylum Bacteroidota; class Bacteroidia; order Bacteroidales; family Dysgonomonadaceae; genus Proteiniphilum. The sequence goes on from JBMNIR010000008.1 coordinate 331,496, forward strand.
AAGGTGACCTGCGCGGTTACCGAACCGGATATAACAAGGAGTACGACCAGTAGTATGATACCTCTACCCATTATCTTATCTTTCGCCCCTGTTTTCCCGTTATTATTCGCCCCCGTTTTCCCGGGTGCAAAGTGTACATGAAACAACAAGATGGGGACGTGAACACCTCTTTTCAGTTTCAAGAAAAATAAACATGCAAAGTTCACAAGAAAGGGCAAGGGAGTCAATCCCCATATCATAGGATTTTCAGGTCAAAAAATCACCATTTATGGGGATGGTTTACTATTTAAGGAAGTGCTACCTTTGCAAAATTATTTTTTAACAACTGCTGCTTTCGCATTGCAAAGATAACAAAGATGTCTTAAGTTAAACGAAATTCTTGGGGCAAACTTAACTTAGAAGTCTTAAGTTCAGCTTAGAGGTACAATGCCCGACTGTTTTTGTTTTTGCGAAACACCTTTTTTCGCCTACTTTTGTAATTGTCCGTGTTATGCCAACAACAGGCTAAGCATTTTCGCGAAACGTTGTTTCGTCTACCGTGTAATCCAATGAGAAAGAACTACATTATACCGTGTGCAGTAAAATGGGGACTAATCGTTCTCTTCTCGTTGTATATGACGGGAATAACGCTGTTTTATCATGAACACCGTATCGGTAATGCAAGGATTGTACACTCTCACCCTTTCGGTGATGACGACCATCATCACTCCGCATCCGATTTTTTTCTGATAGCGCAGTTGAATCACTTTGCATCAACTGCTGATATCGTCCCCCGATTTGATTTGAACACCCCGATCGTTGTATTGGATGACCTCAACGGTAGAGCGATCGACCCCTTTATACCGAAACTATATTTCTTAACCCTCTCCTCAAGGGCACCACCCGCCTCGGTAGCGTGAACGTTGATCACGTTGTTTTTACAATTTAAAAGCCCTTGTAAACAAGGGCGATATTTGATTCCAAAACATTTACAACATTATTTATACGACCACCATCACGAACCGGTTTCAAGCATCAATGTTTGCTTCAGAATGTCCGTGATCTGATAGCGTTAGGTGTGGAGTTTTAGAAACAGGTTCCAAGCACTTTAATATCAACAAAGTAGTCATTATGCTAGAAAAACTATATTCAACAAAACTATTATATGTAGCGGGTTTACTGTTTGCCCTATCCGTGAACAATTTGAACGTAAACGGCCTGTCGGCAAAACAGATACCTGTAAGCAGTCTCTTCGTGAACCACTTGTCGACAAGCAGTCTGTCTACAAATCTCTCGTCCGCGAACACTTTTCCTGCTGATACCCCGTTTGCCAATACGGTAACTGGTAGCCCCGATAAGCTTTCTTCAAACAGCGTGTATGCAGAAGGCGATCACACGCCGGTTTCGAGGGATAAAACAGATGCCAACGTTTTTGGACATGTCTTGGATCTTAGCACGAAAGAGCACTTACCTTACGTTACCATTCAGCTGAAAGGTACAACGGTGGGAACCACGACTGATGCGACGGGACACTATTTTATCAATAACCTCCCGGTAGGACGATTCTCTATCCTTGCCAAATTCGTGGGGTATAAAACCGTGGAGAAGGAGGTGGTTCTGGAGAAAAACAAGACGATTGAACTGAACTTCGAGTTGGAGCCCGAACCGCTGTCGCTCAATGAGGTAGTGGTGTCCGCTAATCGAAACGAGACATCCAGGAAACTGGCGCCTTCGCTGGTTACCATTCTCGATATGAAAACCTTGGAGGTTACCAACTCCTGCGACCTTTCGCAAGGATTGCGTTTCCAGCCGGGACTGCGGGTAGAGAATAACTGTCAGAACTGCGGCTTCACGCAAGTGCGCATTAACGGGCTTGAAGGCCCTTACTCGCAGATACTGATCAACTCCCGTCCCACGGTGGGTGTGCTGGCTGCCGTTTACGGCTTGGAGCAGATTCCCGCCAACATGATCGAGCGGGTGGAGGTGATGAGGGGTGGCGGTTCGGCGCTGTTTGGCTCTTCGGCCATTGGCGGGGTGGTAAATATCATCACCCGCGAGCCGATTCGCAACTCGGGCGAGGTGAGCCATAACGCGCTCAACTACAACGGCACGGGCAGTTGGCAACAAAGCACGGCGTTTAACGCCTCTATCCTCACCGATAGCCGTAAGGCGGGTATCACCGTGTTTGGACAGAACAGAGTGAGGGATGCATTTGATTATGATAACGATGGATTTTCAGAACTCGCTGAGCTGAAAAACAGGACCCTGGGATTTCACTCCTTCCTCAAAACCGGCCTCTACTCTAAGCTCACGTTCGACTACCGCAATATGCACGAGCATCGTCGGGGAGGCGATCGATTGAAGCTCCAGCCGTTCGAGGCTTACATAACAGAGCAATTGGAGCACTACATTAACGGGGGAGGGCTGAATTTCAGCAGAACCGACCCCGATGGCAATAACGCGTTAAGTTTGTACGCTTCGGCGCAACATGTCCTGCGTCTGAGCTATTACGGTGGGGGCGACCCAGTTGTGAGCGAGGCTACCGCCGATGAGTTGCAAGATGCTTTTGATAACAATAACGCCCGGCTGACCTCGTATGGTCGCTCTACCGAACTGACGTTTCAAGCGGGTTCGCAATACATGTACCGGTTTGACCGGTTGCTCTTTATGCCGGCTGAGGTGACGGGCGGATTGGAGTACCTGCAGGATAACCTGAACGACGTGAGTGGTTATCGCCGTGAGGGGATAGATCAGGTTACCCGTAACGGTAGCGCTTTCTTGCAAAACGAGTGGAAAGACGAAAAGTGGAGCTTCTTGTTGGGGGGCAGGCTCGATAAGCACAACCTGGTCGAAGGGCTTATATTCAGCCCGCGCTTTAACATGCGTTACAATCCCACGCCCAACACCAACTTCAGGTTCTCCTACAGCGAAGGTTTTCGTGCGCCGCAATACTTCGATGAGGATCTGCACGTGGATATCGCTGGGGGAGAACAGCTAGTGCGTCACCTGACAAAGGGGTTGAAGGAGGAGCGCTCGAGGAGCGTAAGCGGTTCCGTTGATTATTATCACTCGTTCGGTACCGTTCAGTTCAACCTGATGCTCGAAGGGTTCTATACCCGACTGACTGACCCGTTCGAGTCGGTCACCAAAGGGCGCGATGTAATCGTGCAAAACGCTGATGACGGGGCCAACGTATATGGTGCCAACCTGGAGGGGCGGGTAGCTTTGGGGCGCGACCTACAGGTGCAGTCGGGCGTTACACTCCAACGGAGCCTGTACGATAACCCGCGCAAATGGTGGGAACCCGCTTCGGAGGAGGAGAAGGAACTGGATGGGGTAGAGCCTGTAAGAAGGGTGATGCGCACCCCCGACGCGTACGCCTATGCCGTTGCTACCTGGACACCGGTAAAGCCGGTCGCGGTGACGCTTTCGGGTAATTACACCGGCTCTATGCTCGTGCCTCACTACGCGGGAGAAGGGGTTGAGGGTGTCGACAAGTTTTCAAAGCTAAATGTTACCGAAAAGAGTCCCTCGTTTTTTGAAGTAAACTTCAAGCTGGCTTACACTTTTAGATTGAATAGAGAGATAGAGTTGCAGCTTAACGGTGGTGTTCAGAATATATTCAACGCCTTTCAGGACGATTTCGACACGGGGGCGGGTAGGGATTCCAGCTACATTTACGGTCCCATGGCACCAAGAAGCTTTTTCGCGGGCGTGAAAATAGGTTTCTAAAAACAGTCGATGATTTACACCACCAACTGGATAAAGAGGCTCAACAGGGATTTTCGCCGTGTACTACCCACTTCTTGACATCAATAAATATTTCTGTTTCGCAATTAGGGCAAATAATTGACGTGGCCTTATCGGGATTAATGAATAATTCCGATATATGGATTTCGAGGGAGTTGGCAATTTCGCGGAGTGTTCCAACAGTGGGATTACCAACCACTCGCTGATTATTTTGGCAGTAGTAATTATTGTTCTACTATCTCAACACGCCTGTTATTGGCTCTACCCTGTTCCGTAGAATTGCTTGCAACAGGAGATACAGGACCGGCACCGTATGGTTTAAGTTGATCTCCAGCGACACCATATTCAGATATTAGCTTTTCCATTACCGCGTCTGCCCGGTTTTTTGAAAGAGTTATATTCATATCAAAATCACCTGTGTTATCTGTATGGCCCACTATTAGAACTTTTTGAGTTTTATTGGCATTCAGGTATTCGGCAATGGCTTTTAACGCACCGGCAGATTCCGGTTTTACTTCAGATTTTCCTGTATCAAAAAAGATATCATAAATAGCTATGCGACCTAGTGTTGATAGACCTTTCCCTATATCCGCCGAGGTTATCATTCCCATTTCCATAGGCTCAGCTTCTACGGTAACGAGTTCATAAAATGTCCTATTATCTTCACTTGCTGCCCAGGCTCCGGGACCTGCAGCTACAATAATATAAACATCTTTATCAGTCATACTTAGCTTTCCCGCAAGGTATTCTGTCGCTGTTTTGGGAAAATCAGTATGGGTAAAAACATAGGTCGAAAGGCCTCGATCCTTCCTGTTTTTTCTGAAAATATCATTAAATGTTTCGCCATCTATTTCAATTTCTTTTGGATTACGGGTTATAAACAATATTGACCCGCCATCTTCTTTGATGGCACTTTCGTAGTTTTTTATTATTTCCAGTGGCGAACGTCCTTCAGGAGCACGACAAAAAACGCGTCTTAAGACACCTTCGATATTTTGAATTGTTGAATCATTAATTATTAGTGGAAACTCTTCAAAACCGATTTGGTCGTCATAACGAATGTCGCTTCCTGAATAAATAGGGATGATTGGAGAATCATCGCTCGCCGTTGTTTCTGCTTTCTCGGTTGCCGTTGTTTCTGCTTTCTCGGAAGTCTGTTCTGTTCCCTGTTCCTTTTTTTTGTTTGCTGCTTTCTCGGCTTCTTTTGCTACTGCATTTAGAAGTCCTTTAGCACTTACTTTTACTTTTACTTGTGCTTCTGCTTCTGCCGGAAATGAGAAAGCGGCTACAAGTAGGGCGATAAGAATAAATGATTTAGTTCTCATAGCTTTACGTTTTAAAAATTAATATTTTATTTATAATCAAAGTAATATATACAGTGCTCTCTAATTAACCTTAGTTTATTGATCCACGTTTTCTGTCGTATAAATAGCACTTTTTCATTCTGTTTTTTCTAAATCCGCATTGTCATTTTTTTTTGCATTAAAAGTCTACCCAGACAATCTCTGTTTTCCATTTATCTTTCCCTTGATAGTAATCTTTAAACAGTTGGATGGTCTCCTCTTTTGAGAGCACTTTTTCAGCAGAAAATTGTTTCCCATCCTCTTTATATTGAACAACAAAATTACCATCAGAAAAGGCGGCTTGAATAAAATCTTCTTTGTTCTCTAGAATAATAAAGAAATTATCATCGTTAAGGCTATTGATACATTCAACCATTTTTTCCTCACTTATATTATCAAAAATATCACCATTGGCCAACTCGACTGAGAAATTTGTCGCTGTTTTTGATTCTTTCTTCGCTCCCTCGGCAGGTATGGTTTTGCTTAATTGTTTAAATTCTTCTTTTGTTAATTTACCCAAACCGGTACCTACAAACACCCAGTTTTTTCCATTATCTAAGCTTGACAAAATGACAGCATAAATCTGGTCCGGTCCTGCATCAGCGTAATATGCTGTAGCCAAAACCATTTTATTGCCCATTATATTGTCGGTATCATAACGCACTTCTTTTATAGTACCATCCCACTCATCAATAGCTTTTGCATCATCCTGTACGCTTTTATCTTCAAAATAACTTGGAGAGATCGCGTATTTTATAATTCCTGAGGCGTTCTTTTTAAGCAATTCAACATCTTTGTTTTTGTACGCGTATAATACCTCTTTAGCTACGTCTGTAGCTACATTCTCAACCTGTGAACATGCGACCAGTGAAAATAGACTAAAAACAATAATCACGACCTTCAATTTGAATTTTTTAAGATTTCTCATAATTATTCCTCCTATATTTTTAATTAAAAACTATACGTGTTAATTCGCATCAGTTTCGGTGAAAGAAATGGTATAATTGCCGTTGTCACCAATATAACCACCCAATTTAATATAGAAAAATAAATCCGTTCCGCTTGTGTTATACATTGAGCCGTTTATTGTTTGACCGTTTGAACCAGTTGCGTTTCCAAGATATTTTTTGTTCGGATTGTAAACCTGAAAATGCAGTTTCGTGTTTGAAGCCTCAGGTTTAACTGACCATAATACTTTTTTACCGTTAGCTAACGACACTTTGAAGAATTCATAATCTCCACCATTATCATCGTAAGCATCTGCTAAAATTGTACCTGTCAGGTTACCGGTTGGGTATGAAGTGATTTCCCTTGCTTGCTCAAATGTGTCATCGGGCTCATAGTCGTCATTTCCGTTAACTACCGGAGTCAATGTATAACTACCACTCGATTGATGGTCAGTGAACCCATCCCATCCCAATACTTGCAGATAAAACTCATCCTCTTTAGAAACAAAGGTGTATGAAAGATCTGCTCCAGCAGTACCCACTCCTTTAGAATCCAATACTGACTTGTTAGCTCCGTAAAGGCGAATTCTTACCTTTAAGTCATCGGATACATTGGTTAAGGTAAAGGTATAGGAATTCCAAGTGCCGGGTTTAGGATTCGTAAATTTATAATAATCGTCTTCATATTGCGATACAAGAACCCCTTTATAGGATTTCCCAAATTCAAGAGATTTAGCCGTTTCGATAGTATGGTTTGGCGCGAATTCATCGTTGGCATTCAAATTAGAAACAGTAAAGGAGTAACTACCAATCGTTCTATGGTCCGTGAACCCATCCCATCCACTAAAGCGGATATAATATTCAACTCCGGGCGTGGCCACTGTATAAGTTAAACTCTGTCCTCCTATTGAAGTGCCATGTACCGCAAGGCTTTTACCATCAGCATCGTAAAGTTCCATGCGAATCTTTAAGTCAGCAGATACATTGGTTACACTAATTTGCACCTTATCATAGGTATTTTTGCCATGTGACGGGGTTATTTTAAACCAATCGTCATCTGTTTCTCCACTAATCTTAGCGTTGTACGTAGTACCTAAGGTGATCGCGTACGCTTCAGTTAGTTTATTGTTTGGCTCATACTTGTCAGCAGTGATTATAGGATCGACGATATCATCAATATCAACCTCAAATTCACAGGAAACTACAATAAATAATAATGCCAAAAATATAATTGTCAATAATGAATATTGATTTTTGGACTTTTCGGTGTTTTTTTTACTTTTCATGACAAAAAATTTTAATTAAAACGACCACCTTCTAAGAAAGTCGATTTGTTAAGAACGAAGAATGCAGGCATAGCCTTCATACTGTTCGAATAAAGTTAGTCGAACAAAGAAAAGCCTTCTTCTTGCTTGTATTGCTCTTCCTGATAACGAACATAACGAGGAATTAAGTCTTCATCATTCCTACGGTGTTAACAAAATAACCGCGAGTCCAAAACTGATTACCCCAATATGGTTTTTGTTTTCAGTTGTGGGTAGTTCTTGAAAAGTTTTATGGCTAATTAGCCTTTTAACGTACCCATAAAACTAGAAACGGAAACTTTTGGAGGGATTGAAACAACTAAGTGAAAGTGGTCAGGTAGAACGTTGAGTTGATCAACAATACAGCCTTTTTCACTCACATAACAGAAGAATATAATATCCAACCAACTCTTTTATAAAACCGGTTAGTACACTAAAACGATTTTGGACACCAGACGATATGATACTGGCAGTTCCAAATTACATGATTTTGTTTCTTGTATTTTGACATAAACAAAGACACAAAAAACAGGTAAAACCTAAAAGAACATTAGCACCTTCAAAGAAGGTGGATTTTCAAGATAAATTAGACAAACAAGGGAACTTACTCTATCTTCGCACATATATCGTAAAGATATACAATTCTTACGGAATTTCAAAAAATCACAAATAAATTTACAGAATATGTGAAAAAATCGGGTTTTACTATTGTTGATTGGTTCAATATCCAATTTGTTCTACAATCGACATCAATTTAGCACGATGCTATAATATTCGTCATCATTAACCCTATATGTTAATATTAGCTGCCCGCTGGTATTGGTTTCAAAAGTTAATTCGCTTCCCGACAGGTAATTACCTGTGCATTCCTCAATCTCATCATTGACAATTTTCCGGTCAGGTATGTTTACAAGCTGATAAAATGTTTCAACCCGTCCCTCACCAACCTCAGCCGGCATCGATATTACAATGGCCCATCTATTATTGGCTGATACATCGATAAGCTGTAAAACCGACAGTGGATCGTGATAAATTATTATACCCTGGTTTTGATCGTCATCGATTAAAAGGCTGTTTTCTGCCTGGTTTATGTAAACTTTTTTTATTGGTGTCAATGGTGTTGAGCTATTTAATGTGCACTCTTCTCCGGTTAAAAAAAGTTCCGAGATACAGATATCATCATATTTAGTCCCAGGCAATGATTCTACTACATCGATTTTTACAATTAAACAGGAATCGAGTAGGGGTGGCTCAAAATATGACCTTGCCTGCCAGTATACTTTCTTGCTGAATTCATTCAGTTCATCCCGTGAAAAATTCAATTCAATTGTTTGAATACCAAAAGTATCAACTAATGTTACAATTTGTTCACGCGGGTATTTAAGCCCTTCATATCCATCGGCAATTTCAGTAACATATCCTTCGGGATGAACAGTTGCATAAATCGATAATCGTATTTTTTTGGGGCGGGCATTTTTATAAAACAGCTCTTGGCTCTTTCCGTATCCGGTAAAAATATTAACATACACCTTATTGTCATGGGGCAACCTCAAATACGTACCGGCTGGGTTATCATTTATATATGAGCCGCATACCCAGCAGGTTTTAATATCACCATCAAACATGTTCGATTCAGGGTAAGGATCAACGGGCATATCTTCATAATCGTAACCGCGGACATTCAAATAAAAACTTTTCCATTTACTTTCCGATTGTGCCCATCCGTTATTTGTTGTATAAAAGGCGATTACAATAAGGCAAACTAATTTACAATAATGCTTTAATTTGTTCATAGGTATCTTTTGAATAAAATTCGTATTCGGATATATTTCATCCAGCTTCATGCCCCAATCCGCCAAAGGTGATTAACTCATTAAGCATCTTGTTTTTATACGATTATTTTAATCATGTCGGTTTCATAATCGAAAACATAAAGAGCAACATCGTTTAATAAATAAAGGGGTATTCCCCCATCGGGGAAACAGGTAATACCCTTTTGATTAAAATTATTACTGCTAACGTGTTATTTACGCAACAAATTTTCATTAAAAATAGTTCTAAAGCATACCCGAACCAATAGGTGTCATCACAAGAATAATCCCTGTAAAAAAAGGTAGCCGTTTAAAGCTACCTTTATTTATGTGCGCTACGCATACCATACATCTATAGGGTGCAAGTCCCGAACGTGCCTGCCAATAGGAAACGTTAGTCAACGGCAAGGGTGTTGCCCGCGAGGGCAAATCTGAAGGAAGCCAGCGACAAAGCCGTGAATGAACGGACAGGAACACGATACGAGGCTTACCTTGTGGGTAAGTGGGCATTGGACCACGAAGCCCGATAATTGGACGTAAAGCAAGGGTAGTAAATCGTGTCACTCACGGTGAAAGAGGTATGAGTTTACCGTAGGAGGTCTGTATAAGACAGGTGGAGGCGAAGACGAGCGAACTGTTGTAGCAAAGCCGTTATACAGAAGTCAGCAGACGCCATAGTAGCCAGGAAGCTCTTGTAACGAGAGTGGAGCGAAGGGCAGAAACATTAGAGCTGATGAGTTTTTTTTAGAATAGTAAAAGCCAATGCCAAGGGGCAGAAAATAACCTTATACACAGATGAAGCGAAAGAAAGGAGCAGAATGTTGTATTCAAGGTAACCTTTTCGTCACGGACGTACCCGTATGGTACGAAAGTGACGGGAAGGTCAGCCCCGTGTGGCTTTCTATATGCGAAGAAGAACGTAATCAGACGAGAGATTTGATGGAACGTTTGACGGGCTATTCAAATTTGCACGAAGCCTATCAACAGGTACGCCGCAACGGCGGGAGCAGCGGTGTGGACAAGCAGAGTGTCGAAGAGTTCGGCACATGGTTCAGCAACCATTACAAGGAACTTCAAAACGATTTATTGTCCGGCACGTATGTTCCCCAACCGGTTAAAGGCGTTCAAATTCCCAAGCCGAAAGGCGGTTTCCGTCAGCTGGGCATTCCCACGGTCAAAGACCGGGTAGTCCAACAGGCGATAAACCAAGTCCTACAACCCATTTACGACCCGATGTTTTCCCCTTCGAGTTTCGGCTTCCGCCCACGACGAGGTGCTCACGATGCCCTGCGTCGAGCGTGCGAAATCGTTAAATCGGGGAAAAGTACCGTCGTTGATATAGACCTGGCCAAGTTCTTCGACGAGGTCAACCATCAACGCTTGCTTTGGCTTCTGAGTACACGGGTAGGGGATAAGCGCTTGCTATCCTTGATCAGTCGCATTCTGAAAACCGGTATACTTCGGGACGGGCTATGCAGTCAGCGTGTTAAAGGCACACCGCAAGGCAGTCCTTTAAGCCCATTGTTGTCTAACATCGTCTTGGACGAGTTAGACCAAGAGCTGACACGTCGGAACTTGGACTTCGTACGCTATGCCGATGACGTTCAGATATTCGTGGGCAGCTGCAAGGCAGCCGAACGAGTATATGATAGCATAATAGGTTTTATCGAAAACAGAATGCTCCTGAAAGTCAATCGAGAAAAGAGCGGTATCAAGCCGAGTTACAAGGTGAACTTTTTAGGCCATAGCCTTTTACGAGGAGGGAAGTTAGGACTAAGCAGGTCAAGCGAGGAACGATTAAAGATGAAGCTCAAATCCATTACCCGACGTAATCGCGGGGTAAGTTTCGAGCAAATCTTGCGAGAACTGGAAATGTTGCTAAGAGGTTGGTTACAATATTTCAAGTACGCTTCAATGAAAGGCAAACTTGAAAAGTTAGACGGTTGGCTTCGCCGCCGATTAAAATGTTACCGTCTAAAGCAATGTAAACGAGTAATCGGTATCGTTCGTTTCCTCACCTCACTTGGAGTTGAGGAAACATTAAGTTGGCGTACTGCCCTTAGTGGCAAGGGATGGTGGCGACTGTCTAACAGTCCCGCCCTGAACATAGGAATGAACAACGTTTGGTTTGCTAAACAAGGCTATTACAGTCTATCAGACAGCTACAAACAGTTGTTTCGTAATCCACTCTAATGTAACCGCCGTACACGTAAGTACATACGGTGGTGTGAGAGGTCGGAAAATAAAATAGGAGGAAAACCTATTTTATTTTCCTCCTACTCGATACCCACCTGTTCATAATGGACTGATAATCAACTGGTTTCGTGGAGAATATCGGAATCGAACCGATGACCTTTTGACTGCCAGTCAAACGCTCTAGCCAACTGAGCTAATCCCCCGAAAATGAAAACCCGTTGGATTTTCACGCTGCAAAGATAGCTATTTTGTTTATATTTGCAACAGAAATCGTGTAGAAAAATTGCAAACATCGTGTTCATGACCGGTTGTCGGTATATAAAGCCATAGGTGCGGGTATTGGGCGATAAATGAGGGTATTAGGGTATTTATGCAGAAAGAAAAATTGGTAACAGAGCGTATCATCATGGGCATCGATCCCGGTACCACGGTCATGGGGTACGGGATTTTGCGGGTGCTTGACAACAAACCCTCGATGGAGGCGATGGGGGTGATGCAGTTGGGAAAGTATGGTGATCACTACCTGAAGCTGGCCAAGATTTACGCGCGTGTGGTGGGGCTTATCGAGGAGTATCTGCCCGATGAACTGGCTATCGAGGCCCCCTTTTACGGGAAGAACGTGCAAAGCATGCTCAAGCTGGGAAGGGCGCAGGGGGTAGCCATGGCGGCCGCTATTTCGCGTGATGTTCCCATCTTCGAGTACGCGCCCTTAAAGATTAAGATGGCGATTACCGGGAACGGCCGTGCTGCAAAGGAACAGGTTGCTTATATGTTACAAAAAATCTTGAATATACCCGATGAGAACATGTTGCCTCAGCTGGATGCCACGGATGGTTTGGCGGCTGCCCTCTGTCACTTTTACCAGTCGGATATTGGAATGGGGGAGAAGTCCTATAAAAGTTGGAAAGATTACATATCCCGTAATCCCGATAAGGTGAAGCGGTAATAATTTTTTCTTTTTCTTTGTCGAGTTCTTCACATTTTTTTTATCTTTGTCGTATGAATCGGCTTGTGTCTCATATCGAGTTCCTGTTGCATCACCATAACTGTGTGATCATTCCCGATTTTGGCGGGTTCGTGGTGAATGCCGTCCACTCCCGAGAAGGGGAGGGGTGCGCTATTCTTCCGCCTGCCTGCGAGCTGGTTTTTAACCGCGACCTTACCTATAACGACGGGTTGATGGCGCAATCCTACATGAAAACATACCGGCTCACCTTCGATTCGGCCACCTTGGAGATCCAAAATGGGGTGCGTGACCTCAAGCATCGGTTGTACGATTACCGTGAAGTCGAGTTGGGACCATTAGGCTCGTTCACGATGCACGAAGACAAGCGCATTGTCTACACCCCAACAACCTTTTACCGGCCCGCTTTCTTTGGCTTGTCTAAGGTCGCGTTGAAACCGTTGGCGGTGGGTGAGGAAGCTGTTCCCACGACCAACGTGGTGCCATTATATCCCGAAACAAGGCCCGAAGAGCGAACCAAAAGAGTCCGTATCGCGAGCATTAGCGCGGCAGCCGTGGCGATTATCGCGGTAATGCTGCTGTTCTTCCCCGTTGGCGATAGTACCGTGGGTCGTCATTCCGCTCAAATGTTGTCCGAAACGGAGTGGTTTTGGAGTAAGCCGAATGCCGTGCAACGCCCGGTGGCTGAACCGGGTGAATTACCGCTGGGAACCACTGCCGAGGAGGTTGCTCCATCGGCAGGAACCGCTTCATCAATAGAAGCTGTTCCAGCTACTGATATTGTCCCGGTTGTTGAATCCATCTCATCGTCAGAAATTGCTTCGTCGATTGAAGCCGCTCCAACAGTTGAAGTTTCTTCGTCGGCTAATATTGCTCCAGAGCAGATTGTGCCGGCTGCTACGATGGAAGGGAAGGAGAGTCCTCTCGGTCAGTGAGGCTGCGCCCAAGCATTACATAATCTTGGGGGTGTTTAGTCGTACCCAGACGGCACAGAAAATGACGGATGAGCTGACGGCAAATGGGTTCACGAATATCGGTTGGTTAGAGCGCGCCGGCCGCATAGATGTTTACGTGGCATCGTTCACCGACGAGGCGGCCGCTAGGGTCTACTTGAAAGAGGTGCACGCTCAATATCCGAACTATTCAGACGCGTGGATATTAAAACGATAAATGCGCTGTTATAACAGGAACTTTTGCCACGGTGTACAGGCGCGAATACTAATTTACGAACCTAGTTCAGGAATTCACGATCTCCCAAATCGCTTTCACCCACTCTTCGCTGTCGTTTAGCGAGGGGATAAACAGAAATTCCTCTCCTCCCGCGTTCATGAATAGCTTTCTCGCCTCAATATTCACGTCGTAGAGTGTTTCCAGGTTATCGATAGGGAACCCGGGTGACATCACGGCGACCCTCTTCCATCCTAGCCGCGGCAGATCGCCAATATCGCTGTTTAGAAATGGCTTTAACCAACGGTTCCCCCCGCTGTGACGAGTAAAAAAGCAACGTTTTCTTGGTGTCAAAACCCGCTTTTTCGCACAGGATACGGTTCGTCTCCTTCGATTGGAACACGTAATCGTACTCCTTCCCTTTCTTCCATGCCGCTTCCACTTGAGCCACGGGTAGGCTGTGGTAAATGAAGATGAGGCGATCGATCTTGTTCAGGTAGGGCGTGGCCTTGGCTGCCAATGCATGGATAAATGCAGGGTGATCGTAATAGGGTTTCACGAACTTGAGCCGGAAAGAGTGGGGGCGGCTGTAAAATAACCGACCTATCTCCTCGATGGTTGTTCGCGTGGTGGCTTGGGCGTAATGGGGGTAGAGCGGGAACACGATCACCTCGTGCAGCAAGGGGCATCTTCTCTCTAGTTCCTTCACAGCTGTGGTGAAATTGGGCTCACCGTACCGTGTGGCCACCTCCACGGGAAGGCCTTTCGCCTCCTCCAGCGCTTGCGCCAATCTACGCATGTGGTAATGTTGAGGTGAAGTGATTGGCTCTTCGCTTCGCCATACCAGTTGGTATTTTTTAGCGGAGCTGGCAGCGGAAAGCGGGGCGATGATGTTTCTCGCTAAAAATTTTGACCACCACTCTGCCTTGCCCGTTACGAGTGGGTCCGACAGGATGTCACCGATAAATGTTTTAACGTCGGCCTTGCTACAACTCGTGGGGCTACCTATATTGACTAATAATATTCCTCTCATGCTTTCATCGGCTCATTTACGCTCTTTTGTCAGGCCTATTTTTATCGTGTGTCCAAGAATCTATTAAGGACGTGTCTCGAGTAGCGTACAGTGCCCGTTTGGCATAATTTCAATCCATTTTATGTTGGCCGGGATAAGTAACGACTCACCGCTCGTTGCCTTCACGGTGTATCCTCTGTCGTCCCTTAAGGTGGCGCTCCCCCCCACGCAGATAAACACGACGAACGAGTCGAGTTCGGTGTAGTCGCGAGTTACGGGTTGGTCAAGCTCCAGTAGGCAAGTGGTGAAAAAGGGAGAGGAAACTAGCTTTACCGGTTGGTTCACGCTTCTTTCATAGTGCGTTTGATACGAGTCATACACCCTGTAGTCTATCGCGTTCTTGGCCAAATCGGTGTGTAGCTCACGGCTGTTTCCTGACGCGTCTTTCCGGTTGTAATCGTAAATCCGGTAGGTGATATCGGAGGCCTGTTGTATCTCGACCATAAAACAGCCTGCGCCGATCGCGTGCACCCTCCCGGCGGGAAGAAAGAAAACGTCACCCTTTTTCACCTCATGTCGTTGAAGCGTATCGGTGAAGGTGTTACCGTTTACTTTTTCCACGTACTCCTCAGGGGTTATGGACTGTTTAAACCCTGAGTAGAGATATGCTCCCGGGGTTGCCCGTATTACGTACCACATCTCGGTTTTCCCGAACGAGTCGTGGCGCTCTTTCCCCAACTTATCATCCGGGTGTACCTGAATCGATAGCGCTTCCTGGGCATCTATAAGCTTGATTAGCAGTGGAAAAGTGTTCCCGAATCGTTTGTGTATGCTTTCGCCTAACAGGGAACCCTGATGTTCAACGATTAGCTCCTCTAACGATTTGCCCTTGAGGCTTCCGTTCGATACCACGGAAGCGTCACCCTTCATGCCGGAAATCTCCCAGCTCTCACCAATTCCTTCCTGTACAGGTTGGATATTTTTAAAGCGGCTGATGGCCGATCCTCCCCAAATAACCGGTTTCAGGATGGGCTGGAATTTTAACGGGTACAATGTCTCACCCTTTGTCGTCATACGTTTGTCTTGTTATATTATTGCGTTTTTTTTCTTACCACGATGGCCGTTCGTGCCGGCAGGTATAGCTTGATCCACCCCTTGTTCTCTTTCGCGTAAAGGGTGTCATAGTGGGTAAAGTGCTGCACTGATGCGTCGTTACGGCCGAAGCCCCCGAAGGCCTTGTCGTCGGTATCGAGCACCATCTCGTACTCCCCTTCAGGCACTAGGATACCGTAATCGCTGTAGGACTTTTTCGGGTGAAAGTTGTACACGAAAAGGAGGTCTCCACGAAGGTATGCGAGGATGTTATCGTCCTCCTTGTCCCACGCTTTTACAAGGGGGGTGGCCTGGAAATCTGGTACCGAACGTATTAAGGCGATCATCGCCCGGTCGAAATCCCCCAGGTAGTGGTACTTCAGGTTGCTATCCTCCACGAGGTTCCATTGACGCCGCGCATACTTGTGCGACCAGTTGTTTCCCTCCCGGGGAAAATCGATCCACTCGGGGTGCCCGAACTCGTTGCCCATGAAAGTAAGGTATCCCCCGTTGATGGTGGTAGCGGTGACCAGCCTGATCATCTTGTGCAGCGCGATGCCGCGGTCCACAGCGAGAGTACTCTCTGTCCACTTCGACATGTACCAGTACATATCGGAGTCGATGAGCCGGAAGATGATTGTTTTGTCGCCCACTAGTGCTTGATCGTGGCTCTCCGTGTAGGAGATGGTCTTCTCGTCGGCACGGCGGTTGGTGGTTTCCCACCAAATGGAGGATGGTGACCACTCTTCGTCCCGTTGCTCCTTGATGATCTTGATCCAGAAATCGGGTATGTTCATTGCCATGCGGTAATTGAACCCGTACCCGCCCAATTCAATGTCAAGCGCAAGACCGGGCATCCCGCTGACCTCTTCGGCGATAGTGATCGCGTTGGGGTTGACCTCGTGGATCAGCTGATTTGCTAAAGTGAGGTAACAAATGGCGTCTCCATCTTGTTTTCCGTCGTAATAGTCGCCATATTTGGTAAAGGCTTGTCCCAGCCCGTGATTGAAGTATATCATCGAGGTAACCCCGTCGAAGCGGAATCCGTCGAACTTGAACTCATCAAGCCAGTACTTGCAGTTTGAGAGCAAGAAGTGCAGCACCTCGTCTTTCCCGTAATCAAAGCAGAGCGAATCCCACGCGGTATGGTAGCGCCGTGTCGGATCGCTATGGAAGTAGAGATCACGCGTGCCGTCGATCTGTGCGATACCCTCGATTTCGTTTTTAACGGCGTGCGAGTGAATGATATCCATGATGACAGCGATCCCCATTTCATGGGCGGTATCTATCAATGCCTTCAGCTCCTCGGGTGTGCCAAAGCGCGATGAGGGGGCGAAGAAGCTCGACACGTGATAGCCAAATGAGCCATAGTAGGGGTGCTCCTGGATAGCCATCACCTGGATCGCGTTATACCCGTTCTCTTTTACGCGGGGCAACACGTTCTCTCGAAACTCGTTGTACGTTCCAACACGTTCCTCCTCGGTGGCCATCCCCACGTGTGTTTCATATATGAGTAGGGGAGAGGTGTCGGCTTTAAAATTCAGGTGCTTAAAACGGTATCGATCTTTCGGCTCCCACACTTGTGCACTGAAAATCTTGGTCTGCTCGTCTTGTACCACGCGCCGGCACCATGCGGGGATTCGCTCTCCAGAGCCGCCTTTCCAAGAGACGTGAAGCTTGTACAGGTCGCCGTGTTGCATCTTGTCGAGTGGGATGTTCACCTCCCACACGCCATTCCCCGTTCGTTTAAAGCGATACGCCTCCAGTCGTTGCCAATCATTGAATGTTCCTAAAAGGAATACCTCGGTGGCGTTGGGTGCCCACTCTCTCAGCACCCACTCGTTGGGCATCTTATGCAGCCCAAAGTAGAGGTGCCCCGTGGCAAAATCAGAGAGCGTTATCTCCTCATCACGTGTGAGGTGGGAGAGCCGTTTCAGGTAATACTCGTGTCGCCCTTTTATCGCTTTCGTGTAGGGCGTTAACCAAGGATCGTTTTTTATGAGGCCTATCATTTTGGTGGATTGATGAATATTTATTACGGCATTGGCAAAGATAAGGAAATTGTGGTATTGAAAAAAAAGTATATCTTTGTAATTGACAAAAACAGATGCCATATGATGAAACGAACGCTAGGGGTTGCCCTTTTCCTTTTTGGGAACTTGTTTATCGTGGGGAAGATAGCGGCGCAAAATCATGCCGTCACCTGTCAATTGGGGTTTGCTTTCGAAATAAGCGAGAGTAAAAACTGGGGATACAAGGAGCCGGTTATCGTGGATGTAACGCCCGGTTCCCCGGCAGAACGTGCCGGCTTGAAACTGAACGACATTATCTTGTCTATTAATAAAAACGGTACCTACCAAAAGTCCTATCAAACGGTTGCCTCATGGTTTAACCAGGATGATACCGAGATGACGATCGCGATTCGCAACTTTGAGCACTCGTTCAAAGAGATTCGTATAGCCAAGGATTGCCGCCACCCAAACGCCATCAACGAAGCGCAACTGGCCCCAGTTTTTGCTTTCTATAGCCTTGAGGATGTACAGGATCGCCGTTTTCTTATGCCTGTGATCACTCAGGCAAATGAGGCGGCGCTGTTCCACAATTACCGCTCGTTCGCGTTTTCGCCAATCGATGAGAGTACACGGGCGATTGACGAGCGTGTAAACGCTATCTTCATTCGATCGCTCACCGCCATAGGGCTTACCTACAATCCCGAGGATCCCGATTTCATCATCCAGACCTATTACAGTTTTGAAAGTAACCCGATGTTCAAAGTCGATTCTTCTACTTACGGTAGTTACCATCCGGTATGGAGGTACGACATGAGGAATCGCCGAACCGTTCGGGTACCCGTTTACGATCCTTCCGAACCGGTGCGGGTAGATGATATCGCATATAACTTGGAATTTGGCTATCGCTTTCATGACAGGAAATTCATGGAAGCCGGTGAATCGGCACTGATTTGGGAAAGCGAGGTGAAAGAGCGGGTGAGCGGGCGTTACACGCTGCTTGATTACCTTGAGTTGAACCTCCCGTTGATGTTGCTGAAGTTCCCTTACCCGGGTAACCCAACGTTTGCCTCTTACCAGGTGAAGCATATCAAGTACAACTACACGGGCATCGGGTACAATATGGACGACCTTAGGACGGTGGTGTCGGTCGACGCCGATTCTCCTGCGGCGGCGGCAGGCATCCTGCCGGGTGATGTGGTAGTGAACGTTCAGGGGCAGAACTTCAATCACTCTACCCGTTCGCTCACCGAGGGCTATCGGCGTTTTCTTGCCGAGACGATGAACTTAAGGGATAGAAGTACTCGTTATACCGATTCAAATGGCTTTAAAGAGTGCATGTTCTGGGACGTCTCGAAGTATCGTCAGGTATCCGAGGTACTCGCAAATAACCGACGCTACAGCACGGCATTCTCTTACCTATTTAACTTTAACCAATACGTTGACTGGAATACACCCGCTTCGATCAATATTGAGGTAGAACGAGGTGGTAATCGGTTGAATTTTGCGGTTTCCCCACGGGTTACCGAAAGTACGCATATCCTGGTCAATTGAACGTGAGGTTCCTAAATACTTGCTGAAAGGCGCACAACAGTTGAGTAAGCTAAATAAAGGTATATGCTACTATGGTGTATAAGGACAGTATAGTAAGGTGTGCATTTTGGGGAATTTTGTTTTTTAACTAAAATAAAAGGCGAGATATTTGGTTGGAGTCGCGAAAAAGATGTATCTTTGTTGCCCTTTCGCCTAAAAAGCACCCTTTCATTGTAGCGATAATGAGAGACGGGTAGTCAAACAGGGGGAAGGTGTTGGGAGTCAAACTCCAAGCTGAGATTAGGGGAATGTTTTTGAAAAAAAATCACCAAAAATTTTGGAGGTTGAAAATAACTCTCTATCTTTGCAGCCGCTTTTGGGGGCACCCTTTTTTCGGTTTTTTCCCCCGGTAGCGTTTTCAAAGGGGCGTTCTTTAGTTTACTTACATACACGTTACAATTTAAGACAAGCAAGTACAAGCGTTTGGCGTCTTTTTTCTTTGGCGTTCAAACGAGGTACCCGTTCAATTTACTCGGCCGCCTTTTCGCGGGGTTCAATGATCCCGGCTTTCAAGTCGGCCGCGAGCATTCGAGACATGAGGGATCGTGTTCCCGGGGCAAGAGTCCCGGTTGGGTCAACCACGGGGGGCGTTTGACCGTCCCCCGGCGTTGGGTCCCGTTGGTTTTTTCCTGGAGTCACGGCCGTTACGATACCGGTCGTCCTTTCCCTTTCCCGTCCTTTTTTTTTTGGGGGGGCGGGCGAGACGCGGGGGCATTCGACGGATATTTAAAAACAACATTACAACGAAGAGTTTGATCCTGGCTCAGGATGAACGCTAGCGATAGGCTTAACACATGCAAGTCGAGGGGCAGCACTGGCGATCGGCAACGATTTCCTGGTGGCGACCGGCGCACGGGTGAGTAACACGTATGCAACCTACCCTTTACCGGGGGATAACCCGGGGAAATCCGGGCTAATACCCCGTGACACGATTTCATCGCCTGATGTTATCGTTAAAGATTCATCGGTAAAGGATGGGCATGCGTTCCATTAGCTGGTTGGTGGGGTAACGGCCCACCAAGGCCACGATGGATAGGGGAACTGAGAGGTTCATCCCCCACACTGGAACTGAGACACGGTCCAGACTCCTACGGGAGGCAGCAGTGAGGAATCTTGGTCAATGGAGGGAACTCTGAACCAGCCACGTCGCGTGAAGGACGAAGGCCTTACGGGTCGTAAACTTCTTTTTCGGGGGAATAAACGGGGTCACGCGTGGCCCTTTGCATGTACCCCGCGAACAAGGATCGGCTAACTCCGTGCCAGCAGCCGCGGTAATACGGAGGATCCGAGCGTTATCCGGATTTATTGGGTTTAAAGGGTGCGCAGGCGGGTTGCTAAGTCGGTGGTGAAATCCCGGGGCTCAACCCCTGGCTTGCCATCGAAACTGGTTACCTTGAGTGTGGGTGAGGCAGGCGGAATTCGTGGTGTAGCGGTGAAATGCATAGATATCACGAGGAACCCCGATCGCGTAGGCAGCTTGCCATTCCACTACTGACGCTCATGCACGAAGGCGTGGGGATCAAACAGGATTAGATACCCTGGTAGTCCACGCGGTAAACGATGATTACTGGCTGTTCGCGATACACTGTGAGCGGCCCAGCGAAAGCGTTAAGTAATCCACCTGGGGAGTACGTTCGCAAGAATGAAACTCAAAGGAATTGACGGGGGCCCGCACAAGCGGAGGAACATGTGGTTTAATTCGATGATACGCGAGGAACCTTACCCGGGCTTGAAACGCGGACGACTGGCGGAGAGATTCGCCTTCCCCCCGGGGCGTTCGCGTAGGTGCTGCATGGTTGTCGTCAGCTCGTGCCGTGAGGTGTCGGCTTAAGTGCCATAACGAGCGCAACCCTCATCGTTAGTTGCCATCAGGTCATGCTGGGGACTCTAGCGAGACTGCCATCGCAAGGTGCGAGGAAGGTGGGGATGACGTCAAATCAGCACGGCCCTTATGTCCGGGGCGACACACGTGTTACAATGGGCGGTACAAAGGGTCGCCACCCGGTGACGGGGCGCCAATCCCCAAAACCGCTCTCAGTTCGGATCGGAGTCTGCAACTCGACTTCGTGAAGCTGGATTCGCTAGTAATCGCGCATCAGCCACGGCGCGGTGAATACGTTCCCGGGCCTTGTACACACCGCCCGTCAAGCCATGGAAGCCGGGGGTGCCTGAAGTCCGTGACCGTCCAAGGAGCGGCCTAGGGTAAGACCGGTGACTGGGGCTAAGTCGTAACAAGGTAGCCGTACCGGAAGGTGCGGCTGGAACACCTCCTTTCTGGGGATTCCCCTTGCAGCTCGTCAAGGTTTGGCGTTTCGGGTCGTCGACGTTCGTTTTTTCCAGGGTGCCACTCGGGTTCCCGGGGCATTTTTCGATGTCCCGTTTTTCCCTTCCCGGGCGCCCCGGGCTCGTTTCCCTTATCTCTTTCGCCCCTCTTTTTTTTTCGGGGGGGTTGGTATTAATTGGTATTAAACGGTGTACCGGCCGTGCTTCTTGTCTTTCACCTTGTTCGTGTATGTATCGATACGCGGGGCCCGGGCCCTGCCCGTCGACCTGCCTCGAGCCAGTCCCATAGCTCAGTTGGTTAGAGCGCTACACTGATAATGTAGAGGTCGGCAGTTCAACTCTGCCTGGGACTACCCGTTCTCGGGGGGAATTAGCTCAGCTGGCCAGAGCACCTGTTTTGCACGCAGGGGGTCAACGGTTCGAATCCGTTATTCTCCACGTCGCCCCGGCGGGGGCCGTGGTACTTGGACCCCTCGTTTTTTTTCCCCTTCATTATGCCTTTGCCGGTTTTTGGTTTTTTGCCATCCCGGTCACGCTTGACGCCCGCCGGGGGCGTTGTTTCCAGGGGTTCGACTCCCCTTCGAGCGGCATCTCGGGCCCTCGAGCCCGTTGGCGATCTTTGACACGATGACAAGTTAAGTAACAAGAGCAAGTTAACAAGCAAGTAGAATCAGAAGGGTAACGTTGCAAGGATGTTGCCCGAGACGCTTGAGTATTCATCATGCCCGACCGGCCGTTTCCCTCGCGTCATTTCGCGTTGGGTCCCGGTCGTCGACCCGGGTTTTTTGAAGGGAAAGTGACTGAAGGGCACGCGGGGGATGCCTAGGCTCTGGAAGGCGAAGAAGGACGTGATAAGCTGCGATAAGCCGCGGGGATTGGCAAGTACGACTCGATCCGCGGGTTTCCGAATGGGGCAACCCGGCGCGTTTAACGGCGCGTCATCCCGCCCGTGGCGGGAGGCGAACGCGGGGAACTGAAACATCTCAGTACCCGCGGGAAAAGAAAACAACAGTGATTCCCGTAGTAGCGGCGAGCGAAACGGGATTAGCCCAAACCGGCGTTGTCTCGGCAACTCCGGGGTTGTAGGACCGGGCCGTGGCAAGCTGTCAGCGAAGCGGAAGCACCTGGAAAGTTGCACCGCAGGGGGTGAAAGTCCCGTACGCGAATCGTTGACGAAGCCTACCGGTATCCTGAGTAGCGCGGGACACGTGAAATCCCGCGTGAATCTGGCGGGACCACCCGCCAAGGCTAAATACTCTCCAGAGACCGATAGTGGACCAGTACCGTGAGGGAAAGGTGAAAAGAACCTCGACGAGAGGAGTGAAATAGACCCTGAAACCGCGTGCCTACGATCGGTCGGAGCCCCTTCGGGGGTGACGGCGTGCCTTTTGCATAATGAACCTACGAGTTACTCTCGCCGGCGAGGTCAAGCGCGATTACGCGCG
Source organism: Fermentimonas sp. (assembly GCA_050951125.1). Lineage (GTDB taxonomy): Bacteria > Bacteroidota > Bacteroidia > Bacteroidales > Dysgonomonadaceae > Proteiniphilum. The sequence continues at coordinate 354,391 of JBMNIR010000008.1, forward strand.
ACAGCCGCAGCGAAAGCGAGTCTTAAACGGGCGTTTTTTTTAGTCGGCGGGAGTAGACGCGAAACCAAGTGATCTACCCCCGGGCAGGTTGAAGTCCCGGTAACGCGGGATGGAGGACCGAACCGCTAGACGTTGAAAAGTTTTCGGATGACCTGGGGGTAGGGGTGAAAGGCTAATCAAACTTGGAGATAGCTCGTACTCCCCGAAATGCCTTTCGGGGCAGCCTCGGGAAAATAGCTCGCGTGAGGTAGAGCGACCGGTTGGATGCGAGGGCTTCGCCGCCTATCAAGTCCGGCCGAACTCCGAATGCGCGCGAGCGTTCCCCGGGAGTGAGGGCGCGGGTGCTAAGGTCCGCGTCCGAGAGAGGAACAACTCGGACCACCGGCTAAGGTCCCCGAGTAAGCGCTAAGTTGCTATAAACGAGGTCCTGCCGCCCGGACAGCTAGGATGTTGGCTTGGAAGCAGCCATTCATTTAAAGAGTGCGTAACAGCTCACTAGTCGAGTGGCGGGGCGTGGATGATAATCGGGCATAAGCGCTTCACCGAAGCCGTGGGATCAGGTGAGATGTCACTTGATCGGTAGGGGAGCATTCCAGTGGCGTTGAAGGTT
>JBMNIR010000008.1:357500-422106 GCA_050951125.1 Fermentimonas sp.
GGAGCGCTTTGGCCGCTATCGTGCTATCGGTAACCGGTGTACTTACATTCGCCGCATCCGACCCAGAGGCCTATTGTCCTTTCGGGGGTTTGCAGACGTTTGGGACCTACCTCACGAGAGGCTCCATGGCTTGCAGCATGACCATGGTGCAGATCATGATGGGGCTTGTACTGGCTTTTGGCGTGATCCTTTTCAGCAAGTTGTTTTGTGGTTACCTTTGTCCCCTGGGATGGGCCTCTGAGTACCTGTACCGGCTGAGGGAGAAAGCCAAAATAAAGGGATTCCAAATTTGGCACGGCAGTATTGGCGATAAGTTGTTGCGGTCGGTAAAATATATCCTGTTATTTATCATCTTTTATATGACGCTGACCAGCTCCGAGCTGTTCTGCAAGAATTTTGATCCCTATTACGCGGTGGCTACCGGTATGAAAGGGGAGATCACCGCATGGATGGCCTGGACGGCACTTGCGCTCCTTTTCTTGGGCGGCTTCTTCGTTAAGATGTTTTGGTGCAAATATATCTGCCCGCTGGGCGCTCTTAGCAACTTTTTTAAGTTCACCTTGCTATTTGTCGGTATTATCCTGATTTACGCAGTGTTACACCTATTTGGGCTGACCCTTCCGTGGGTTTATTTACTGATAGCAGCCTGTGTTATTGGTTACCTGGCGGAGATAATCCTGATGAAGCCCAAGTTCTTCCCGTTAATCAAGGTATATCGAGAGGAAGGGGGGTGCACTGATTGTGGTCTTTGTGCCAAAAAGTGCCCCTACAACTTGCCGGTCGATAAGAGCCTGGTGGTAAAGGACGTGGATTGCACACTCTGTGGCGAGTGTATCGCCGCTTGTCCCACCAACGTGATAACGTTCAACAAGAAGAAGTCGTTCCGTTGGTTGCCCGCTTTCCTCACGATAGCGCTCTTCGTACTGGCGCTGTTGCTAGGTTCCACATGGGAGTTGCCGACCATCGATGAGAAGTGGGGGGATGAATCGAAACACGGTGCCTTAAGTACCTTGGAACTCGCCGGTTTGCGATCCGTGAAATGTTATGGCAGCTCTAAAGCCTTTTCGGCCAAGCTGCAACGTGTGCCGGGTGTCTACGGTGTAGCCACGTTCGTGAAACGACATAAAGCCAACATCAAGTACGACCCCGCTCAGACCAACGAGGAGGCTATCCGGGGCGCCATATACGTGCCGTCCAAGTTCACTATTGCTCAACCGGAGAAGAGCGACAGCCTCATTAAAGTGATCACCCTCTTCACGGAGAAGATGTACGATAGTCTCGACCCTAGCTACCTGGGAATGCAACTCGGACAGCAGGAAGGGAATAAGTACTTCGGCGTGGAGACCGAATTCTCCTGTCCCCTCACGGTGAGGCTCTTCATGGGGTTGGAGGAGCCGATAGATAAAGAGTTCCTGAAAGAGATGGTAGAGAAGCCGGAGTTGGTGTATCAGACTGCGGACGGTAAAGAGAACACGATCAAGTTGGCTTACGAATTCGTGAGCCTGAACAATGAGGTAGATACCATCACCAGGAGGGAGCTTCTTGAACGCCAGTTTAACAGCTACAGCATGGTGTACAAAAAGAACAATGAGGAGTTTGAGGGAAGGGATTCCACCGAACTGATCATCCCGTATCCCACGCTCAGCCGACCCGTCGTGTCGAGGAACATGCCCTATCTCTCTAGCTACCTGTCGCTTACGGAAGGGATACTAAGCATGGATACCTATCTCGATGAGGTGGATGATCAGCCCACCATTCGGATACGGTACGTTCCTTCCGTCATCTCTGAAGATGAGCTATGGCAAGTGTTGCAGAAGGAGACCTGGCAGGTTAAGATGAAGGATGGCTCCCACCAAGAGGTGGATGCACGCATGAAGTTTGATCGATAGATGGGTAAGGTATGAGGCTGTTTCCTAGTGCGCGGAGGAGTTGCCTTAACCCAAGGGTGGAAAGTTCTCATAAAATTCGTAACTTTGCAGCCTTAAAATGAAAATATCGAGAAAGATGGATTATAAGGTAGCCGATATTTCGTTGGCCGATTTTGGAAGAAGAGAGATAGCCATTGCCGAGCGGGAGATGCCCGGTTTGATGGCAATACGTGATAAGTATGCCTCGAAGAAGCCGCTCAAGGGAGCCCGGGTGACTGGTTCGCTGCACATGACCATTCAGACCGCGGTGTTAATTGAAACGCTGGTAAAGTTGGGAGCCGACGTGCGTTGGGCGAGTTGTAACATTTTTTCCACGCAGGACCACGCTGCCGCGGCGATAGCCGCTGCCGGGATACCGGTGTTCGCGTGGAAGGGCGAAACCTTGGAGGAGTACTGGTGGTGCACCGATATGGCCCTCCGATTCCCCGGTGGGAAAGGGCCTCACTTGATCGTGGACGATGGCGGTGATGCCTCGTTACTGGTGCATATGGGTTACCGTGCCGAGCTGGATGTCGCCACTATTAACCGTAAGGGGTCTAACCGGGAAGAGCAGGTTGTTTTGGACACGCTGAACCGGATACTGAAAGAGGATAACCGGCGTTGGCACCGTACGGTTGCCGAGATGAAGGGAATCTCGGAAGAGACCACCACCGGCGTTCATCGCCTCTACCAGATGATGGATCGGGATGAGCTGTTGGTACCTGCTATCAACGTGAACGACTCGGTGACCAAATCGAAGTTCGATAACCTCTACGGATGTCGTGAATCCTTGGCGGATGGCATCAAGCGGGCTACCGATGTGATGATTGCCGGCAAGGTGGTGGTGGTGCTTGGGTATGGCGACGTGGGTAAGGGGTGCGCGCAGTCGATGCGCTCATACGGTGCCCGGGTAATCGTGACCGAAATCGATCCCATTTGCGCATTGCAGGCCGCGATGGAGGGATTTGAGGTGACCACCATGGAAGAGGCGGTGAAGGAGGGAAATATTTTCGTGACCACTACCGGGAATCGTGATGTGATTACGATAGAGCACATGAAACAGATGAAAGACCAGTCCATCGTTTGCAATATCGGTCACTTCGACAACGAGATACAGGTGGATAAGCTGGTCGAATATCCCGCTATCGAACACCTCACTATCAAGCCTCAGGTGGATAAGTACACCTTCCCTGCTGGTAACTCCATTTTCCTGCTTGCCGAAGGGCGTTTGGTTAACCTCGGTTGCGCTACCGGTCATCCCTCGTTTGTGATGAGCAACTCGTTCACCAATCAGGTGTTGGCGCAGATCGATCTCTGGAAGAACAGTTACGAGATCGGGGTGTACCGTTTGCCGAAACAGCTGGACGAAGAGGTTGCCCGGCTTCATCTGGAGCAGATCGGGGTGAAGTTGACCACCCTTTCCCAAGAGCAAGCCGATTATATTGGCGTGCCCGTGAACGGGCCGTTTAAGCCGGAGCATTACAGGTATTAACGCGAGCCACCCCGAAATACGGCTTTTCTCGCTTTAACATTTGCAAATTTGAAACAAACCGTTTATCTTTGCACCGCTTTTGCAAGAAAGCATATAGGCTGATTCGCTAGCTCAGCAGGTAGAGCACATCCCTTTTAAGGATGGGGTCCTGGGTTCGAACCCCAGGCGGATCACGATAAATAGATGCGAAATAAAGAAAAGTCCCGATTGCAGATAAGCAATCGGGACTTTTTCCTGTGCGCTACGCATACCATACATCTATAGGGTGCAAGTCCCGAACGTGCCTGCCAATAGGAAGCGTTAGTCAACGGCAAGGGTGTTGCCCGTGAGGGCAAATTTGAAGGAAGCCAGCGACAAACCCGTGAATGAACGGACAGGAACACGATACAAGGCTTACCTTGTGGGTAAGTGGGCAATGGACCGCGAAGCCCGATAATTGGACGAGAAACAAGGGTAGTAAATCGTGTCATTCACGGCGAAAGGAGTATGAGTTTACCGTAGGAGGTCTGTATAAGACAGGTGGAGGCGAAGACGAGCGAACTGTTATAGCAAAGCCGTTATACAGAAGTCAGCAGACGCCATAGTAGCTAAGAAGCTCTTGTAACGAGAGTGGAGCGAAGGGCAGAAACATTAGAGTTGATGAGTTTTTTTAGAATAGTAAAAGACAATGTCAAGGGGCAGAAATAACCTTATACACAGATGAAACTCAAATCCATTACTCGACGTCATCGTGGGGTAAGTTTCGAGCAAATCTCGCGAGAACTTGAAATGTTGCTAAGAGGTTGGTTACAATATTTCAAGTATGCTTCAATGAAAAGCAAACTTGAAAAGTTAGACGGATGGCTTCGCCGCCGACTAAAATGTTACCGTCTAAAGCAATGTAAACGAGTAACCGGTATCGTTCGTTTTCTTATCTCACTTGGAGTTGAGAAAACATTAAGTTGGCGTACTGCCTATCAGATAGCTACAAACAGTTGTTTCGTAATCCACTCTAATGTAACCGCCTTACACGTAAGTACATACGGTGGTGTGAGAGGTCGGAAAATAGAATAGGAGGAAAACCTATTTTATTTTCCTCCTACTCGATTTTAGGGAAGTTGAAAAAATCCAGTTATTGGCATATTTCACGAGTCGACATCGTGACTATCTACACCTTGAAAAGATTATCGGTTTCGCATTTAGTGACTACCTATTCTGAAAATATATCAAGCGATCGGCCTACCACCCATTCGTTGGGAGTGATACTGAAGATTTTTTCAATCGTGGGCGCTATATCATAAGTGAAAACGGGAGGTTCAACCTGATAGCCTTGTTTAATCCCTTTTCCATAGATAATCAACGGTACTGTCATTTCATCTGCATGATATCCTCCATGTCCCGTGTTTACTCCTCCATGGTCTGAAACGATAAAGATGGTGGTTTTCTCGAATAGATCCGCCTTCTTTAACGCGTCAATATAAAGTCCTACAATACTGTCTGTCCTTTCAACCGAAGCGACGTATTCTTCTGAACGATATCCTTTGGAATGTCCGGCTCCATCTTGATGATCCAAGTGAACGAAGGTGAAGTTCGGTTTTTTCTCCTCTATGAATTTACAAGCCTGCAGGGTGGTGTTTATTTCACCATCTCCATGTGTGGATAAGTCACAAGCATCTTTTTCAATTAAGTCACCAATGGTTCCCCAATGGTATACTGCACCTAATATGGCATTGGGGTACTTGGCCCTGATTTCACCGAAAAGTGTTGGGAAATAGTTGTACTCGTTGGTAGTCACAGGATCAATTTTGCGGGTCTCCAGCCTCCAATCATTGCCACCCACGCTATGACGTTCAGGTGTGGTACCCGTTAAAATAGTACTCCATGTAGGTGCACTTACACTAGGGAGAACAGTAGTCACTTTCAGAGAGTAAGCTCCATTCTCCATCAAGTAAGTGAAATTAGGAATGTTGTTTGCTAATTCAAGTCCATGAGCACCTAAGCCATCAATCCCAATCACTAAGACATGCGGGATTTCCTTCAAAACTTCACTAGTTTGTTTTTGACATGTCCAAAAAGGTAAAGCTATAAATAGCAAAACAGTAAATTTTTTCATACAACAAATATTAAATTAACGTGAGTTCGACGTAAGCATGCTACTAACAAAGCAAGAATGTAGCGAGGAAATCAGTGATTTCATGACATTGAATCACAAATAATTGCCAATAATCCCGTTATAATCGCAAGTGACAAAATTACAGAGATTTTTTTTATTACCGATAAATTTTTCAAAGAATTTGATAAAACCGTTTTAATATTGAGGGGCTTCGCATGAAAATAACTGGTTTAAAAATTGGTTTTGATACCACAAAAAAAGTAAGTTTGCGGTTGTATCAAAGATTGTAATGTTATGGCTAACTTAACTTTTAACCATGTTTTATGCATGATTATTTGCTGCCTAGGCTTGTCATGGGCCGAAGCGGGGGCGCAGGCTCAGGCGCAGGAAAAGAACCGAGACTGGGCTAATTTCAAGCGTTACGCTCAAGCAAACAAGGAGCTTCCGGCACCGGGCAAAAATGAAAAACGGGTCGTGTTCATGGGAAATTCTATCACCGAGGGGTGGGTACGCACTAGTCCTGAGTTTTTCGAGGAGAACAATTACGTGGGGCGTGGCATTAGTGGACAAACATCCTATCAGTTCGTGGTCCGTTTCCGCGAAGATGTTATTAACCTGCAGCCTCGATTGGTGGTAATTAACGCGGGGACCAATGATGCCGCGGAAAACACCGGTCCGTTCGATGCCGATATTGCCATGGGGAATATCGCGAACATGGTCGAATTGGCCAAGGCGAATAAAATCAAGGTCATTCTCACCTCCGTTCTCCCTGCATCGGAGTTTGGTTGGAACAAGGAGATTACCGATGCGGCCGACCGCATTGCCCTGTTGAATGAAAAGATCGAGGCTTACGCCAAGGCTAACAAGATTCCCTACGTTAACTATTACAAGGAAATGGTATGTGGTCCAGAACGTTCATTAAACCAGGCTTATACCCGCGATGGTGTGCATCCAACCAGGGAGGGTTACGCGGTCATGGAAGCGTTAATCAAACCCGCCATTGATAAAGCCTTGTAGCAAAAGTGGAACCTAAACGTGACGGGTTTGCCCTTTATCCCCAAGGCTTTTTCAATGGTGCTGTAAATCGTTTCCGTTATTTAAACTTACAAGTTACTATGTTTTTACCGGAAAGAAAAGAGTTGAAAGCCGTGTTTGCAACGGGAAAGGGAATGACGTTCATGAACTTTATTTTATCGGAAAGAGGAGAAATGAGCTTGAATGAACCTGAGTAAACCTGATTGAGCCGAAAGGAAGGTTAAGGGCGAAAAAAATGCGCGTAAAAATATCATCCTTACTGTTCCTATTCTATTCAACAAGATAAAGGTACCTTCTCTAATCGGCTTGATCATTGCCGGGATTATCATTGGTCCGTTAGGTTTAAACTTCCTTAACCTCGATTCCAGCTTTGAGTTGTTAGGCACGGCGGGCTTACTGTTCATCATGTTCATTTCCAGCTTATTCCCCGAACATTGCCGTTGATGAACCGCATTCATTTCGTTGGAAACTCCATTTTCATCCTTCTTTTTCTGATTAGCGTGGGGATGCTGGTTGACGTGCGCTTGTTCGTGAAGGATTTAGAGACGGTAAAGGTTGCCATCCTTATAACAGCTGCCGCCTTTTTGTCGAAGTACGTAACCGCGTTGGTTACCCAAAAGCTGATGAGGTTCTCGGCGGATCAAGGTCGTATTATAAATGGCTTAAGCAGTACCCAGGCGTCCGCCATGCTGGCGGAGGTGGTAATCGGGTACGATTTAGGGTTGTTTAACGATGCTATCTTGAACGGCTCGTTGGTTATGATCTTGGTAACCTGTACTACCTCAGCACGATGATCAAATCGGCAAGTAACCAGCAGGGCTTGTACACGCTGAATATTATCAACAGCAATCATGCGACAGTGAGGGACGATAAGAATGCCAACAGGCTGCTTGACATCGTTTGTGATGTTGCCGCGGCAACCGATAACCACCATCAAGAACCATCGGGTATTTGTGCCAGAGCGCACAGAGACGGAGAATGGTTTCGCGGCTTGGTTATTAAAAGTATGGAATATTGCCCGAAACAGCGGGACCAAGCTCGTTTTCTACGGTGCGGAGGAATTTTTTTGTACATCCGGGAGGTTCAGGAGAAGTACCCCGTTGCCTGCGAGTTCGTGGAGTTTACCGACTGGGACGATTTTTTGATACTGGCTCGCGACTTTTGGAAAGACGATAATTTGATCTTCGTGCTCAATCGCAAGAACGGGCTTACTTATCACGGCTACATGCACAAGTTACCCGATCAGCTGAACAAGTATTTTCAAGATCACAGCTTTATCCTTATCTTTCTGGTTCAGGTGGGTGTAGATAGCGCGATACAGGCCGATAACGGGGTGATATCGATTAAGGGGAGTATAGCGCAGATTTTCAGTAGGAAGTAATCTCTTTCACGAAACTAAACCGATAGCGATATGAACATCAATTGGGTATTATTAATCGCAGGGGGTATTTTCGAATCCCTTTTTGCCATCAGCTTGGGCAAGATGCAGCAAGGCTCGGGTAGGGAGTTTTGGTTCTGGTTCCTCTCCTTCATCGTCTGCGTCTCGTTGAGCATGTTCCTATTATATAGATCGATGGGTACTCCCTACCCAATACCTACCGGTACGGCCTACGCCGTATGGGCAGGTATCGGTGCCGTGGGGACGGTGGTTTTGGGCATCGCGCTCTTTAAAGAACCGGTCACCTTTTGGCGAATGTTCTTCCTTACAACGCTGATAATTTCCATCATTGGCTTGCAACTAGCCACGAGCAAGACGTGAGGTGGCAATTAGCATGCAAGCAGTAAGTGATGAGAATAACAAGGCGAGGCAATTAAAAATTATATTTGCTCCGATCGAATTTCTTATAGCGGGGTGGGGAGGGTTTGTAGTCCATATCGTCCCGGAGCGTGCTGATAATCATCAAGTCGGCGCTGTACCGGTTGTCCCGGTACAGACTAGATGGTGGTGCGAATAGGAAACCGGTGTTGTTTCTCATTATATACCTAGCTCTTTGCAAATCTTGCTGATCTTATCGCTCGCAACCTTTTCAGCTTTTTCGAGATCTTTGCGCGTTTTGACTTGCCCCCCCTTCACCTCGATGTAATACTTGATCTTGGGCTCCGTACCTGACGGGCGGATCGATAGCTTACTACCATCCTCGGTGAAGTATTGAAGCACGTTTGAGGTGGTGGGCATCTCCAAGGCGACTTTTTCCTTTCGGATGCGATCGGTAGCTTCCAGCTTGGCGAAATCTTTGATATAGGTAACGGGTGAGCCGCCCAGGGACATGGGCGGATTAGCACGGTAATTTTTCATCATCGCCTCGATCTCATCGGCCCCCTCTTTCCCTTCGCGCACGAGTGAGATGCCCTCCTCTTTCGAGTAGCCGTATTCCAGGTAAATATCTTCCAGCAGTTGGTATATGCTTTTGCCGTTGTCCTTGCCCCACGCGGCAACTTCTGCGAACAGGGCGCAAGCAGACACCGCATCCTTGTCCCTCACGAAGTCGCCCGCCAGTAGGCCGTAGCTCTCTTCACCGCCCCCGATGTACTTTTTCATGCCCTCGTTCTTACGGATAATATCGGCAATCCATTTAAAGCCGGTGTAGCTGTCGTACATCTCGATTCCTTTTTGGTCGGCAATCTCCTTCACCAGCTCCGTGGTGACAATGGTCTTCACCATATATTCCTTCCCGGTGAGCAGCCCCAGCTCTTCGCGCCGTACCATCAGGTAGTAGAGACAGAGGAGCATAATCTGGTTGCCGTTGAGTAGGATGAAGCTCCCCTCGTTGTCACGGACGGCCGCCCCCAGTCTGTCGCTGTCTGGATCGGTGGCCATCACCAAGTCAGCGTTGGCCTCGATGGCCCGCTTGATGGCCAGGTCCAGCGCGGCGGGATCCTCCGGGTTCGGCGAAATCACGGTTGGGAAGTCGCCGCTAATCACGTCTTGCTCGGGTACGCCGATAACGTGGGTAAAGCCGATCGCTTTTAACGCGTCGGGGATGAGCGTGATACCGGTCCCGTGGATTGGGGTGTAGACAATCTTGATATCGTTGTTGCGCGTGATGGCTTCGGGAGAAAGGACCAACTTCTTGACCTCCTCGATGAAGGCCGTGTCCATATCCTTGCCGATGATTTCGATGAGCTTATCATTACCCTTGAACCGTATGTCGGAGACCGATTTCACCCGGTTCACCTCGGCGATGATGTTTCTATCGTGCGGGGCCAGCACTTGTGCACCATCGCTCCAATACGCCTTGTACCCGTTATACTCCTTTGGGTTATGGGAAGCGGTAATCATGATGCCGCTCTGGCACCCCAGCTTGCGGATAGCGTACGAGACGAGCGGGGTGGGGCGTAGGTCCTCGAAAAGGTACACCTTGATGTTGTTGGCACTGAAGACACCGGCGGTGATATTGGCGAATTCGCGGCTGTTGTTCCGGCAATCGTGGCCGATAACCACCTTTATCTGCTCTAGGTCGGCGAACTCGCTCTTCAGGTAGTTGGCCAACCCTTGCGATGCGGCGCCAACCGTGTAGCGGTTCATGCGGTTGCTGCCCGCCCCCATGATGCCGCGTAGGCCGCCCGTGCCAAATTCCAGGTCTTTATAAAAAGCGTCCACCAGCTCCCGTTTATCTTCGTTATCGAGCATGCGTTGCACTGCTGTCCTTGTTTCAGCATCGTAACTATCCTCTAACCAGGATTGCGCCTTATCGGTCACATGTGCAATTAAATCTCCTTCTTTCATAGTAAAAAATCGTGTTTATTTTTTTCTTTGTTTTACCTTGATTAAAAATGTTTTATCGTTCCACGGGTAGAACCATTTCATCGGGAGGACTATTTTACTGGCGGGCTATTCCACCGGTAGTACCTTGTACTTGACACCCGTTTCTTCGATTACCTTCCGGATAAAAGGCTCAGGGTATCCTGGGCGGAGGGGGTTGGCAGGTAGACCGTGTGGGTTTCGCTGGAATTGCCTGTTCTCTTCCCTTTTCACCACGCCGTCAACGTATTTCACCATGAGGTACTCGCCCAGTTTCTTCCACTCCGCGATGCCCTCCTTAACCAACCCGTTGCTGTATTGGGTCAAGTATTGAATGGCACTGGGGCGGGATTGTTCATAGAGGGCCTTTGCTTTTTCTTCCACCTCGGGTCCCGACGTTTCAAATTGATCCTCCAGCTTAGCCTGCACCTTTTGCACCTCCTTGATCATATCGCTGTAGCGGGTGTACACCATGTTGGATACCCAGTTATGAATCCAGAAGGCCGAGGTCCAAGAGAAGGTGAGCAGATCGCCGTTACCTACTTCCATCTCGTGCGGCACTTCGGTATGGCAGCAGTAAAATGGGTAGTAGACTGTTTGCGCAGCGTCATCGATGCCGAACCAAAGGATACCTCCTATCTCATTAGGTAGCCACGAGCGCATCTGCGCCACGAAGGAGAACGCCGTCTGCTGTGTGGCGATAGGCCGTTCATTACAATAGGTCTCGTCGTCGAGCTTGTAGGTGAGGGGAGACCAGCGGTAGGGGGAGTTAAAGGGACCGGCTCCTAGGTCGTAGCGCCAGTCTAGCTCCGTGCCTTCGTAATGGTCACGCATGACATTTTGGATGTCGCGGGCGCTCAGCTTCTTGTCCGGTTTGATGTACAGCGGCATGGGCTCGGTGCTCTTCCCTTGAGCGTAGGTCACGTAGTGGCCCATCTCGCTGTTTACTCGGTTAAAGAAAGACCATACGCGCGCCTCGCAAAACCGGAGCGCCCCGAAGTCGAGCGGTGCGTAGGCTTGCGCGAAGCTAAAATCGGCGTCTTCCCCTTCGTAGTAGCCCTGTTCCCGTGCGAAGGAGATCACGTCGGGCGAGTAGAGGCAATTCTCCAGGTCATTTAGGGGAAACTGTTGAATACGGGCTTGGTTAGCGTGTGCCGATATGCAGTCGTCCGGTATCCTTACGGCGACCCATACGGCGCCTTTATTTCCGGGGCCTTTCCCGATCATCTCCATGATCCACACCTCTTCGGGGTCGGCAATCGAAAACGACTCGCCGGAGCTGTAATACCCGTGTTCCTTTACCAAGTTGGCCATCACTTGGATGGCTTCACGAGCGCTTTTGGCGCGCTGCAACGTGATGTAGATCAGGCTACCGTAATCCATGATCCCCGTGGAGTCGGATAGTTCGCTTCGTCCACCAAAGGTGGTTTCGGCGATGGCAAGTTGGTGTTCATTCATATTGCCAATCACGTTATACGTTTGCAAGGCTTGCGGTATTTTACCCAAGTATTTCCCGCTATCCCATTCATACACATTTAACATCTCGCCAGGGGCGTACTGCTTCGCGGGCCAGTGGTACAGCTCCCCGTACAATCCATACGAGTCAGCCGCGTAAGAGATGAGGGTAGAACCATCCGTAGATGCTTTTTTCCCCACTAGTAGGTTGGTACAGGGAAAGGATGGGATGACAGCCAACAGGGCCACCATCACGGTCGTAAGCACTTTTTTCATACGGGAATCTGTTCTTGATTTTAATAACTACAACGTAAAGATACCCTTTTTTGTTGAATCTTCAAAGATTCCCGAGAAAATCGGTTTTTTTCGAGAGTTTGCTTGAAACGGCTTGGCATGATAAAAAAAATAGACTATTTTTGTTAGTCAAACGATTTGGTCGAGCAGATGCCCAGGTTAGGCGGTAATCCGGTCAAATGGTTGCTCAGTTAAACAATTGTTTTGTCGGACGTCTTGTATCTAAAACGGCTGATCGTTGTGAAACAGGTGCAAAGTATGAGCGATAAGATGAAAGAAAACGTCAAGAAATTTGCTTCTAACCGCTTCCTAGGGCTAACAGCCTATCAGATTATCATTTTAATCGTGTTGGTCGTGGCGCTGTTTCTATTCAGCGACAGCAGCATCCCCAAACGGTTAAAGTACGAAGTGGAGATCAAGGAACTGGAGTCCCAAATCCAATTCTATCAGAAACAGACGGAGGTGGATAGGAAAAAGCTCGACGAACTTAAGTCCAACACGGAAAACCTTGAGAAATTTGCGCGAGAAAATTACCTGATGAAGAAGGAGAACGAGGAGATTTTTATCATTGAATAACTACTTAATAGGGTTGAGTTTTTTAGTTTTTTACTTGGATCGTGTATGTAACTAACGTGGCTTACATGATCATCAAGGGTTCTTACGATAAATGTAAAAAAACGTTGAAAGTCTCGTTTTTTTATGTAAGTTTGTAGGTGGATCTTTTTAAAAATCGAAAATGCGCAGCGTAAAGGATATCGTATATCGCCTTTCCGGTATACTTATACTGTTTTCGGCACTCTTGTATCTTTTTGAACCCGTTATAGCATCATGGATTATGGCGGTCTCCGTACTCCTCTTCACGGTGGTAACCGTTATCACGCCTTATCCTGGAAAGAGTTTGAGGGGAAGAAGGTTGTTCAACTTTCAGGTTATCGCCTGCCTATTGATGATCGTGAGCGCGTACTTGATGTTCAAGCAACGGAACGAGTGGCCGCTTTTCATGGTGATTGGAGCTATCCTGTTGCTCTACTCGGCTATTTTAATACCCAAGGTACTGGAAAGTGAAAAGGAGGCGAAGTAAAGGGTTATGAGCAAAAGTATACTTGTAATAGATGATAATGTAACGGTTTGCCTTATGCTGAAGTCATGGTTGGTGAAACGTGATTTTAGCGTGGGGGTGGCCACAAGCGTTGATCAGGCGAAACAGCTGGTTAAGGATCACCCCTTTGACCTTATTCTATCTGATATCCGAATGCCCGGGTCCGATGGCTTTGCCCTGTTATCCTGGGTCAAGAAGTACGACTCGGATATCTTGGTTATCATGATGACCGGTTACGCGGATATTGAAACGGCGGTGGCATCCATGAAATCGGGTGCGGTGGATTACATAGCTAAACCCATCGATCCGGAGTTACTCTTTAAGAAAATAGATGAAGCGTTCGTAACACAAGAGAACCGGAAAAAGAGCGGGCCTTTGTCGAACGATTTCGTGAAGCCACCGAGCGCTCATTACAAGCGGCTTTTCTTGGAACTTGACCGTATTTTGGAGGAGAAGCTTCACGGGCTAATCATAGGGGATCGCGGTACTGGGAAGGCATCAGCGGTAAAGTACATTTACGAAAAGGGAATACACCGTTCGAGCCCCTTCGAAATATTTGAGGTGGAATCCCATGATTCACCCACTCCCTTAAGCCTCATCATGCGGGATGAGGAGAAGGTGGGGTTGATGGATGCTTTCCGGCTGGCTAAAGGAGGCCTGCTACACATCAAGGGAATGGATCGGCTCGACTTGAATTGGCAGAATGAACTAATCGACATCTTGACTAAGCAGGCGAGGGGGGAGGGGTTCACTCAGGTGATCATGACCACGGAGAAAGAGAAGCCCGAATTGAAACGTGCCCTCCTGCCAAAGCTATACTTCCTTGTGGGGGAAGATGCGATTACCTTGCCCGTGCTAAAAGGGAAAAGGCAAGATATCGCTTTCTTCGCGCTCCATTTCTTAAAGTTTGCTAACCAGACGCTGGATAAAAAGGTGAAAACCATCGATCCGAGTGTTCAAGAAGCATTCATGCAGTACGACTGGCCTGGAAATATTCAAGAGCTAAAGAATTGCATCTTCAAGGCGGTACTGCTCTCCGAAGGGAGTCGCCTGAAAGCTGATCTCCTCCCATCCTTGTTAGGGAAGAAGGGACAAACCGGTTCCCCGGAGTCGGTGTCGATGAAAACGGTGCAGGCTCTCCGGAAAGAAAATTACGAGAAAGAGAAAATTAAACAGGCACTCGAGTTGACGAAAGGTAATAAGACGATGGCCGCATCCATCTTGAATATCGACAGGAAAACACTCTATAACAAGATAAAATTGTATAACGTGACATCGCCTTAAGCAACGTCGCATTCACTCGTTTTACGCTATCCCCATGAATAAAAGAAAAGGATCCTCTAAGGCAAAGGCAACCGTCATTATTGGGTACCTGCTAGTGATGATCGTGATGGGCCTTGGGCTCGTTGACATTTATAAAAACCTAGAGGAGTACTCGAATAAGAGAGCAGAGGGTCAGGACTTTTCGGAACTGCTAATCGTGAGTAACACGCTCTCGTTACTGTACGAGATCGAGAGCGAGCAGAACCTGGTGACCTCCCAAAGTGCCTGGCGCTATTTTCAAAAGTACGACTCCATCGTGCCGGTTGTAAGTGCTAATCTGACCAAGTTGAAGAGTACGGCGATTGATTCGGCCCGCGTGATGAAGCTGGATTCTATCGAAATGCTGGTGGGCAAGAAAAAAGAGAACCTGCAGGTGGTAGCCGCGCTGCTTGATTCCATTCGAAGGGCACCGCATGTTACGCGTTCCATCGAAAGCAGCCACGTGGCACGGGAGCTTAACCAAGAGATAGTCGATTACTTGGGAAGTAAGGATTTGAGGGTAGGACAAGAGAATAAAAGCGATACGAGTGTCGTTATGGGAGAGCGAAAGGGTTTTTTTAGCCGTATTCGAGACGCTATCGTGGGTCACCCTGACTCCACCATCGTGATCGAGAGCAAATCGAAGGTGACCGACCGTGAGTTCGAACTGATCGTGGATACCATCATCAACAAGGTGATCTATTCCGAGCAGCTCGACCTGCAGAACCAGCGGCGTTTTCAAGCGGCCTTGTTGGCGAGGCAAAAGGTGGTGACCCAGACCAACCACTTACTCACTGTCCGTATCAATGAACTGTTGACGGGGATCGAGCAGGAGGAGATGATGAAGTCGTTTCAACTTCTCATCGACCGGGAGGAGGTGCTCGCACGCTCTCAAGTCACCATTCATTGGTACTCGTTCGCGGCCGTTGGGATAGCCATGCTGTTCGCCACCCTGTTTTTGGTGGATATCAACAGGGGTCAACGTTACCGCCGACAACTGGAGGCGTCTAACCAGCGGGTGACGGAGCTGTTAGCCTCTAGGGAGAGGATGATGCTCACCATCTCGCACGATATAAAAGCCCCCGTGAGTTCCATCCTCGGCTACCTTGAGTTGTACATGGAGCTGTTGAAAGAGAGGGCGGACAAGGCGAGTGAGGCGGGTAAGACGGTTGACGTGCATCTCAAGATAGAGGAGTACGTGAGCAACATGCAGCACTCTGGTCAACATGTCCTGCAGCTTGCATCTTCCCTGTTGGACTACCACAAGTTAGAGGCGGGGGTGTGGCAGATGCAACCGTCGAATATAAACCTGCATGCATTGGTAGAGGATACCGGACTTAGTTTTAAGCCGATGGCCGCTCGGAAAAAACTGGATTATCGGGTTGACAACAAGCTGTCTGAAGAGACGATTTGGTACGCGGACGCGTACGTGATTAGGCAGGTAATGGGCAACCTTATATCGAATGCGATCAAATACACCTCGGAGGGAGAGGTCGCAATAGAGGTGTTGGAGGTGGTAAATGAGAAAGGAAAAGGGAAGGAAAGGGGAAAAGAGGCCGAAGCGGCTTCCTGTCTTTTGCTCAAGGTGAGTGACACCGGTCCAGGGATTGGCAAGGAGGAGCAGTCGCAGATATTTCAAGACTTTACGCAGTTGGATCACGCCGATCCGGGAGCGGAGCGGGTGGAAGGTAGTGGCCTGGGATTGGCCATAACCAAAGGGTTCGTAGAGCAGATGAACGGAACGATACGCGTAGAATCGGAGAGAGGTGTCGGTTCCCTGTTTATTGTCGAGCTGCCCTTACAACCCGTTAAGGGGGGGAGTGAGATGGAGGGTGATATCGGAGGCAAGGTGGTAACGCTGCCGAAAGGTTTTACCGTTTTAGTGGTCGATGACGATCCTGTTCAGCTGAAGATGGTGGCCGAGATGCTGAAGAAGGCGAACGTGGAAGCGGTCACGGAAGGGCGCCCCGAGCGTGTAACGAGTTGGTTTCGAGAGCGACGGTTCCACTTGTTGTTCGTCGACTTGCAGATGCCGGGAATGAACGGTTTTGCACTGGTGAAAGAGATACGCCGACTGGAGGGCGACGACCTTCGGAACCTACCCGTCATCGCCCTGTCAGCTCGATCCGATGTATCGGAAGAGATCTTGTTGAACGCTGGATTCACGGGATACCTTGTAAAACCTTTCTCGTTCGCACAACTATGTGAAACCCTGTTCAAGTACTTGGGGCAACGAGATACCTGCGCCACTCACGCTACCCACACCACCGATTCGGCGAATACGACAAACGTCAACGATACGGAAGGAGCCGAGGCAAAAGTCACGACCGTACAAGATGCTGCTGAGAAGGGAACAGGTGCGAAAGGAGGCAGTACGATAGTAACCGGTGCGAAAGCATTAATTGACTTTGTTGAAGAGGATAAGGAAGTTTCTTTGACTATCCTGAATTCATTTGTCGAAGAGACGACCCAACAAATCGGCTTGTTAAAGGTGGCGTTTGAAGAAAGCGATGCCGAATCGGCCGGCGAAATCGCTCACCGGGTATTACCACTGATACAGATGATAGGGGATGAAACGATGACCGGTCGACTGAAACGCCTTGAGAAACGGGAGCCGTTACCAAAAGAGGAGGAGGGGCAGCTATTGGTTTCGCTTGAAGCGAGGGTGGAGGAGGCAAAGTGGCTTGCGCGTGAAATAGAGGGCGTCGGCGAATGAGCGATGAGCAACGAACGATGAAAAGAGATCACGTCAGGGAGTTTAAACGTTACCTGTTACTGGAGAAAGGATTGTCGGCTAACACGATTAACGCGTATATGACCGATTTGCGCAAGCTAATCGCATTCGCCGAGGATAGGGGAATCGCACTTGAACAGGTTGAAACGATCCATATAGAGGAGTTTTTGGCCGGGCTACATGATCAGGGGATATCGCCCCGATCCATCGCCCGGGTGATCTCGGGAATCAAATCATTTTTTGATTTTCTTAAGCTGGATGGTGATGGACAAGACGATCCGACCAAGCTCCTGGAAGCGCCCAAGATCGGGATGAAGCTCCCAGTGGTTCTTTCGGTGGAAGAGATCGATGCCATTCTTTCCGCGATTGATGTATCGACTTTAGAGGGAACCCGGAATTACGCGATTATCGAAGTGCTTTACAGCTGTGGGTTGCGCGTTTCCGAGCTCACCAACTTGCGGTATACTGACCTCTTTTTGGATGAGGGGTTCATTCGTGTGGAGGGGAAGGGGAGCAAGCAGCGATTGGTACCTATCTCCGAAACGGCCATCCAAAAGATTAAGAATTGGCTCCCTTACCGTCGGAATATTGATACCCAGAGAGGGCAGGAGGAGTTCCTGTTCGTCAGCTCTCGCGGGAAAGCCATTTCGCGCGTTACCGTTTTTCACTATATCAAGAAATACGCCGAAGCGGCCGGCATACAAAAAGAGATAAGCCCCCACACTTTTCGCCACTCGTTTGCCACGCACCTGTTGGAAAGGGGAGCCAATATTCGCGTGATCCAGGAGATGCTGGGGCATGAGAAAATTACGACCACCGAAATATACACGCGGATCGATCGGAATTTCTTGAGGCAAGAGATTATCGAACATCACCCGAGAAACAAAAAGTAGTTTAAATTATCGGCAAAACGAACGCTGCTCCGGGATTATTTTATATATTTGCTAAAAAATAGTATTTACGTATGAAGTTTATTGTATCAAGTGCCACGCTGCAACAGCATTTGCAGGCGATTAGCAGGGTAATCAACGTTAAGAACACGTTGCCCATCCTAGATTGTTTCCTATTGGATCTAAAGGGAAACACGTTGACGCTTACCGCGGCTGATAACGAGACGCGGCTCACGACAACCGTGGAAGTTAACGGTGTCGAGGGGAGCGGAAACTTGGCGATTAACGCGAAGAACCTCCTTGACCCGTTGCGCGAATTGCCGGACCAGCCCCTCACCTTCGACATCAATGATGAGACGCTGGAGGTGTTCATCTATTACCATAACGGGAAATATAACTTCGTGGGAACCAAGGGCGATGAGTACCCCGAGCCCAGGCCACTGAGGGATTCGGCTATGTCGTTGACACTCGATGCGCAAACCCTCTTCTCGGGTATTAACCGCACCGTATTCGCAACCGGTGACGATGAGCTTCGCCCCGTGATGAACGGTATCTACTTTGATATCACCGCCGATGATCTCACCTTCGTGGCGTCGGACGGTCATAAGCTGGTTCGGGTAATCACCACCGAGGCGAAAGGGGAGGGGCGTTCGTCGTTTATTCTTCCCAAGAAGCCGGCAAACCTGTTGAAATCGCTCCTGCCCCGCGAGTCGGGAGAGGTGGTGATCAAGTTCGATACAAACAACGCGTACATCGAAATGGCGTCGTATCAGATGGTGTGCCGTTTCGTTGAGGGGCGGTTCCCCAATTATAATTCCGTCATCCCGCAAAACAATCCCAACACGGTGACGCTCGACCGTTTGGCGCTGCTCAACACGCTCAAACGGGTGGCCGTCTTTTCCAACCCATCGAGCAGTTTGGTGAAGTTGCAACTCTCCGAAGACAAGATCGTGGTGTCGGCCCAAGATATCGACTTCCTTACTGCTGCTGAGGAGGTCATCCCGTGCAGTTACAACGGGAATATCATGAACATCGGCTTCAAGGCGGTTTTCCTGATCGATATATTGAACAACATTCCCTCGGATGAGGTGCGCGTGGAGCTCGCTGACCCGTCACGTGCTGGGCTTATCCTCCCGGTGGACGATAAAGAGGAGAATGTAGATATGCTCACGCTGTTGATGCCAATGATGTTAAATGATTAATGGCGGTTAAATGGATTTGAACTTGAAGAGCCCGTTGGTTTTTTTTGACCTGGAAACCACTGGGCTGAATACTACCCGCGATCGCATCATTGAGATATCGCTGTTAAAGGTGTATCCTAACGGCAAGGAGGAGGTGAAAACCCGCCGGATAAACCCTGAAATGCCTATTCCACCAGAATCGACTGCCATTCACGGTATCACGGACGATGATGTGAAGGATTGCCCCACGTTTAAGCAGATTGCAAAATCGCTGGCCGACCAACTGGAGGGGTGCGACCTTGCGGGGTTCAATTCGAGCCGCTTCGACGTGCCGATGCTGGCAGAGGAGTTCCTTCGTGCCGGGGTCGATTTCGATATGAGCCGACCCAAGTTTATTGACGTGCAGATCATTTACCACAAGCGAGAACCACGAACCCTGGAGGCGGCTTACGCCTTTTACTGTGATAAGCAGTTGGATAACGCGCACTCCGCCGAATCGGATACGAGAGCGACATACGAAGTGCTTAAGTCGCAGCTCGATTATTACCCTGACCTCGCGAACGATATCGATGCGCTTTCAAAAGAGTACTCCAGCTTTAACGACAACGTGGATTTGGCAGGGCGCATGATCTACGACGAGAATGGGATAGAGGTGTTCAACTTCGGTAAGCATAAGGGAAAGCCGGTCGAGGAGGTGTTAAAAAATGAACCCAGCTACTACGCGTGGATGATGGATGGGGACTTCCCCTTGAATACCAAGCAGGCGCTCACCAAAATCCGACTGCGCGGGATGACCGGTTAACACTTTGACGCGTAATCGATGGCTCGCTTCTTCATCACGCTGGCCTATAACGGCGAAAAGTACGTCGGTTGGCAAGTTCAACCCAATGGGATAAGCGTTCAACAGACGCTTGAGGAGGCGCTCTCCACCATCACCCGACGGCCACTGAAGGTGGTGGGGGCGGGTAGGACCGATGCCGGGGTGCACGCCCGAGCAATGGTCGCCCATTTCGATTGGGAGGGGGAGCCGTTCGATGCTGAAGAGTGGTTGTGCCGGTTGAACAACTTTTTGCCCCGGGATATCGCGCTCTCCTCGATACGACCGGTGCAACCGGATGCTCACGCGCGGTTCAGCGCCCTTGCGCGTACCTATACCTACCATGTGACCACCTGTAAAGATCCTTTCCTCCATCCGTTTCATTACCGACTTCGTTACACGCCCGATATTGCTTTAATGAACCGGCTTGGCGAGATACTACAAGAGTACGAGGATTTCACCAGCTTTAGCAAGCTGCACAGTGACGCGAAGACGAACAACTGCCGCGTTACACGCGCGGAGTGGGAAGCGTGTGGTGAGGGTATCTACCGCTTTACGGTGCAAGCCGACCGGTTTTTGCGAAACATGGTGCGTGCGATCGTGGGGACGCTGCTGGAAGCGGGTAGGGGACGGCTCGACGAAAGCGGCTTCCGGCGCGTTATCGAGGCGCGTGACCGTGGTGAAGCGGGTGACTCGGTACCCGGGAATGCGCTCTTTCTCGAGGAGGTGCATTACCCTGATTTTATTTGGTTATAATATGATTATCCCCGTTATCAAGGTGAAACTTTTCGCCTTGATAGCGGGGATACATATATTCGCACGAACTGAGTGGTTTCTTAGTCGTTCATCGAAATGAGGAACTCCTCGTTGTTCCTCGTGCGGCGCAATCGTGACAGTAGGAATTCCATCGCCTCCACCGAGTTCATATCCGATAAGAAGTTACGGAGTATCCACATGCGGTTAAGCGTCTCTTGCGACAGGAGCAGGTCGTCACGACGCGTGCTTGAGGCGATGATGTCCACTGACGGGAAGACCCGCTTGTTGGACAACTTCCGGTCGAGTTGCAGCTCCATGTTGCCGGTTCCCTTAAACTCCTCGAAGATCACGTCGTCCATCTTGGAACCCGTTTCGGTCAGCGCTGTTGCTATGATGGTGAGCGATCCGCCGTGCTCGATGTTGCGGGCAGCCCCGAAGAAACGTTTTGGCTTATGCAGTGCGTTGGCGTCCACACCTCCCGAGAGGACTTTGCCCGATGCCGGTTGCACGGTGTTGTACGCGCGTGCCAAACGGGTGATGGAGTCCAGTAGGATCACCACGTCGTGCCCGCATTCCACGAGCCGTTTCGCCTTGTTCAGCACGATTTCCGCAATCTTCACGTGTTGATCGGCCGGCTCATCGAACGTGGAAGCAATTACCTCTGCGTTCACGCTCCGTTCCATATCGGTTACCTCTTCCGGTCGCTCGTCAATAAGCAGGATAATCATGTATACCTCCGGGTGGTTGTCGGCGATCGCGTTGGCTATATCCTTCAGCAGCATAGTTTTACCCGTTTTCGGTTGCGCCACGATTAGGCCCCGTTGCCCTTTCCCGATGGGTGAGAAGAGGTCTACCACGCGGCATGACAGATTGTCGTTGTGCCCCTTGGTCAGGTTGAACTTCTCGTCTGGGAACAGGGGTTTCAGATGGTCGAACGGTACTCGGTCACGTACCTCGTCGGGCACGCGGCCGTTGATTTTATCTACTTTGACCAGTGGGAAGAACTTCTCTCCCTCTTTTGGGGGACGAATGGGTCCCTCCACCACGTCACCCGTTTTTAAACCGAATAGTCGTATTTGGGATTGTGACACGTAGATGTCATCGGGTGAGGAGAGGTAATTATAATCAGACGAGCGGAGGAAACCGTATCCATCCGACATGATTTCTAATACGCCGGAAACAACCAGGATGCCATCAAAGTCGTACCCGGGATCCCTCTCTTTTTCTCTCGGTTGCGGTTGTGCCGGTCCCCTTCCATGTTGCTGTTGTTGTTGCCTGGGCTGCAAAGGCGAAGGAGAGACCAAGTCGAGCATCGATACCCGATCGCCAGCCGGTAGTGTTTCTCTCTGAGCGGGAGCGGTAGCAACCTCCCGCGGGCTATCTTCGGCCACTACCGGGGGAAGCTTGGATGGGGATGGGGTGCTTCTTCTGGTATCATTGCGCCTTTTGGAGGAGCGGAACACCAGTTGAATGGGTTTATCGACAGTTTTCGGGGTGGTTGAATCCGTCTCCTTCTTCCCTCCCGTTACGGCGGGAGTTCCTTTGTCAGCCTCTTTCTCTTTCGTTGAAACAACCGTCTTGGGCGACTCAGGTTTCGTCGGCTCCACTTTTTTCACCGGTTCCGTTTTCTTTATTGGTTCTACCTTTTTTACTGGCTCCACTTTTTTCTTTGGCGACACAGCTTTCTTTACCGGCTCTGCTTTTTTGGGCGGTTCATTTTTTTTCACCGGTTCCGTTTTCTTTACCGGCTCCTCTTTTTTACCCTTATCTTCCTTTGCCGTGGCTTGTTCTTTTTGTGAAGGGCCACTTTTGTCACTGGCAGAAACGGTGGCTTGTGCCCGTTTACCCTGTGGGGAAGTTTCCCTACCTTTTGTGCTTTTTTGGTTGTCAGACCTGCCTCTGGCGTTGCCGCCCTGTCTTGAACTGCTTTCGGTGAGTTTTTTTGTTTCGGCAATTGCCTGCTCGTCAAGGATTTTGTATATTAATTCCTCTTTCTTGTACGCATCGGGCCTTCTTATGCCCATCTGCTTGGCAAGAACCCGTAATTCTGTAGTAAGCTTTTCATTAAGCTCAATAATGTTATAAGCCATGTGAATGTATTGAAAATCGTTATGGTTTTAATAAATAATCTATAGGGATCTACACGTAAGTATAGACTAATGCCACGTTTATCTAAAAAAGAAATAGGGCTGGTATGATGTTTTGAGTGAATTTGTAAATGAGTGGCAGTTGTATGGGTATACTGATTAAATACTGCCGTAAATTCAAGGCAAAGGTAGCACTTTTTTTGAAACCCGTAAAAAAAACCTCTTTTTTTTACGGGTTGTCCCATTTTAACTCATCCACAGGGTTTATCACACCTATTGATCGGGTTCATTTTGTATATCGACCTGGTTGCGGCGGAATAATAGCCGCCGACGAGCACACCGCTAATGATCGTTTTGCATATTGATTTGGTTGCTGTTTCCTCGTCGCCGATTTAATTCGTTCTTGTAGATTAATGACCTTCGACTTTCCAGCGAGTGGGCTCCCGTTTGCTCGGTAAACAGGTCGTTCGCGATCACCACCCAAGTGTACGCTCCCTCCATGTCGCCCATCATCTCGTGGGCAAACGCGATGTTGCTGGCCGCCTTCGCCTTATCTATTTTGTTGGATCGGGCACGGTAGTAGGTCTCCCATTTCGCAATGGCTTCTGGCCATTCGGCCCTCTTTGCTAACGCTGAACCCTCTCTCATTAGGGAGTTACCCGAGGTATAGTACCACCTCTCTTGCGTTACCCAGTGAGGGGTAAACACGTGGGTCATCTTCTCCGCGGCCCGTATTGCCAATAGTTTCATGGCCTCTTCGCGCGAAGGAATCATGGCCTCGCTGTAGACCCTGTCGTCCCGAATGTTGAACCCTTCCCACCGTAGGCTATCTTCGTAATGCACGGCGGGTATCTTGCCCTCCATCGTTGGCATGTAGACGCGCAGGGTGGAGCCTATTTTGCCCGTCAGGTCGCTATAGGTATACCCTTGCTGCCTGAAGTGATCCCGTTTATCGGTCTGCATGATGAGTTTGTCAAGTGAAATCACCGCATCGGCTCCAGTCTCTTCCCGTATCCTGTTCATCGTCTCCGGCAAGAGGGGTTGTTCTTGGAAAAAATGGGTGTCGCTCCTCAACGGCTCGTTGTAATAGAATACCAAGTAAAAGTACTCCTCTTCGTCCAGGAATTGAGCTAACGCTTCAGTATAAAAAATGGCGACACTATCGGATGAGGCTTCGACCCGATCCGGTTGGGAACGGCCAATGGGCCGATTGTTATGCCCCACGTTATCGGGCTGTTGTACCACGTTGTTCACGACTACCAGTGAAAGCACGTCAGCTGGCAATGTTACTTGTGCCGGTTCATGCGTTTCCACGGTCAGGAACTTGATCCCCGAGCAGCCGCCTGTAATCACTAATAGAAATACGATACTTAGAAACGGGAAAACTTTTTTCATACGATTCAATCATTAATCATGGATCATTCGCTCCTATTGAGATGAATAATCTGCAAAATGGTTTAAAATTACCCCTTTTTTCATGAAATTGGGGTCAAAACCGCGCACATTTGCAAATTATGTGTATATTCGCGGATTGAAAAAACACTTAAAGAAGTCAAACACGGAAGAAATAGACGGAAATATGGTATTTAATATGATTGTGTTGGCGAAGCAGGTTCCCGATACGCGTAACGTGGGGAAGGATGCTATGAAAGCTGATGGCACGGTAAACAGGGCGGCGTTGCCCGCGATTTTCAACCCCGAGGATTTAAACGCGTTGGAGCAGGCGCTGGGCATCAAAGAGCGCTTTCCCGGTTCCACGATTACCCTGTTGACCATGGGGCCAAGTCGCGCTGCCGATATCTTGCGCGAGGGGTTGTTCCGCGGTGCCGATGACGGCGTTTTGTTGACCGACAGGGCGTTTGCCGGTGCCGATACGTTGGCAACCTCCTATGCCTTGTCGATGGCAATTCGCAAGATTGGCCCGTTTGACCTGATCATCGCGGGACGGCAAGCCATCGACGGCGATACCGCACAGGTGGGGCCCCAGGTAGCTGAAAAGCTGGGGATACCGCAGGTGACCTACGCCGAGAGCATAGAAGAGATCAGTAAAGAGGGGATAACCGTGAAACGCCGTCTCGATAACGGGGTGGAGATCGTGGAGGCGCCCCTGCCGCTGCTGGTTACCGTGAACGGGACCGCCCGCCCGTGTCGTCCCCGCAACGCGAAGCTGTTGATGAAGTACAAGCACGCGAAGACGGTGACCGAACGTCAGGCAGATCAGTGTGATCGCGATGAACTCTACACCGAGCGGCCCTACCTGGTTCTTACCGAGTGGAGCGTGGAAGATGTGAAGGCCGATAAGGAGCAGTGTGGTCTCTCCGGTTCACCCACCAAGGTGAAGAAGATCGAGAACGTGGTGTTTCAAGCCAAGGAGAGCAAGCGGCTCACCGGTGACGATAATGACATCAACGAGTTGATGAAGGAGCTGATAGAAAGTCATACCATTGGATAAAGAATCAAAGAATCAAACATGCATAACTTATTTGTCTATTTAGAGATTGAAGAGGGTGTCGTGGCCGACGTGAGCCTGGAGCTTCTGACCAAGGGTCGCTCGTTGGCTAACCAGTTGGGATGCCGCCTCGAGGCGATAGCGGCTGGCTCCAAACTCGATGGCGTGGGAGAGCAGGTGTTCTCTTACGGGGTGGACGTGCTGCATATGTTCAAGGACGAGCGACTCTCGCCTTACACCACCTTGCCGCATACTTCCCTCGTGGTGGAGTTGTTCAAGAAAGAGAAGCCGGCAATCTGCCTGATGGGCGCCACCATCGTGGGGCGCGATCTGGGGCCTCGTGTTTCGTCTGCCTTGGGCAGCGGTCTTACGGCCGACTGTACGTCGCTGGAGATTGGCGACCACGTGGAGCCCCGGACGGGTAAGTCGTACGAGAACCTGCTCTACCAGATTCGCCCGGCGTTCGGCGGCAACATTATCGCCTGGATTATTAACCCCGATCACCGTCCGCAGATGGCCACGGTGCGCGAGGGGGTGATGAAGAAAGAGGTGTATGACCCGAACTACAAGGGAGAGGTGGTAGAACACAAGGTGAGCGACTTTGTGAAAGAGGAGGACTTCGTGATCTCGATTATCGATCGCCATATCGAGCAGTCGAAGGTAAACATCAAGAACGCCCCCATCATTGTCGCAGGGGGCTACGGTATGGGCTCGCGAGAGAACTTCCAGCTGCTCTACCAGTTGGCCGACGTGCTGGGTGCCGAGGTGGGTGCTTCCCGCGCGGCGGTCGATGCCGGTTTCTCGGAGCATGAGCGGCAGATCGGGCAGACGGGCGTGACGGTTCGTCCCAAGCTCTACATCGCTTGCGGTATATCGGGGCAGATCCAGCACATCGCCGGGATGCAAGATAGTTCTATCATCATCTCAATTAACAGTGACCCCGTCGCCCCCATCAACGCCATCGCCGACTACGTGATTACCGGCGAGGTGGAGAGCGTGATTCCCAAGATGATCAAGTATTACAAAAAGAACACGAAATAAAAGAATATGGCCAATTTTTATATAGATACCCCGCAACTTCAGCACCACTTACAACATCCGTTGATGAAGCGGATCGTGGAGCTGAAAGAGAGGAACTTCGCGGACAGCGAGAAGTACGATTACGCGCCGATGGATTTCGAAGACACCATGGACAGCTACCACAAGGTGCTGGAAGTGGTGGGCGAGATATGCGGTGAGATTATCGATGCCAATGCCGAGCAGGTCGACCAGACCGGCCCCACGGTAAAGAACGGGCGGGTCACCTATGCCGAGGCGACGAGAGAGAACCTCGATTCGCTGAAAAAGGCAGAATTGTTGGGGATGGCGTTGGGCCGCAAGTATGGCGGGCTCAACTTCCCGATGGTTCCCTACATGATGAGCGCCGATATCGTGAGCCGTGCCGATGCGAGCTTCCAGAATATCTGGATGCTGCAGGAGTGCGGTGAAACCATCTACCAGTTTGCTACCGAAGAGCAGAAAGACAAGTACCTCCCCCGCGTGGTGCAGGGCGAGACCATGTCGATGGACCTGACCGAGCCCGACGCGGGATCGGACCTGCAGGCGGTGATGCTCAAAGCGACCTACAACGAGGAGGAGGACCAATGGTACCTGAACGGGGTGAAACGCTTTATCACCAACGGTGATGCCGACATCCACCTGGTACTGGCCCGCTCGGAAGAGGGAACGAAAGACGCCCGCGGCTTGTCGATGTTTATCTACGACAAGAGAAATGGAGGGGTAAACGTCCGTCGTATCGAGAACAAGATGGGGATCAAGGGGGCACCTACTTGCGAGCTGGTCTACAAGAACGCGAAGGCAGAGCTGGTTGGTTCTCGCCGTATGGGTTTAATCAAGTACGTGATGTCGCTCATGAACGGTGCCCGCCTGGGGATCATGGCCCAGTCGGTGGGGCTCTCCGAAGCCGCTACCCGCGAGGCAACCGCCTACGCGCTGGAGCGCCGTCAGTTTGGCAAGCCTATCATCGAGTTCCCGGCGGTCTACGAGATGCTGGCCAACATGCGGGCTAAGACCGATGCGTCGCGCACGCTGCTCTATGAAACCAGCCGTTTCGTGGACATGTACAAGGCGCTGGAAGATATCAGCCGGGAGCGGAAGCTGACCCCCGAGGAGCGAACCGAGATGAAGTACTACTCTCGACTGGCCGACGCGTTCACTCCGCTTGGAAAAGGGATGAGCAGCGAGTACGCCAACGAGAACGCGTACGATGCCATCCAGGTGCACGGAGGTTCGGGTTTCATGAAGGACTACAAGTGCGAGCGGCTCTACCGCGATGCCCGTATCACCAATATCTACGAGGGAACCACGCAGCTGCAGGTAGTGGCCGCCATTCGCCACGTTACTACCGGCACCTACCTGCAACGGATCAAGGAGTATGAGGCGATGCCCGTGGCACCTGAACTCGAGACCCTAAAGGGTACCCTTGCGGGGATGACGGAGACCTACGAGAAGTTGGTCGAACAGGTCACCTCACCCAAGGATGAGGAGTACCTCGACTTCCATGCCCGCCGCATGGTGGAGAGCGCCGGCCACATCATCGTGGGACACCTCCTGCTGCAGGATGCGACAGTGAACCCCGATCTCTTCCGCCGCAGTGCCGAGGTATACATCCACTACGGTCAGATTGAAGTGGAGAAGAACTACCGGTTCGTCGAACAATGTTCTATTGACACTTTGGCCTATTACAGGGGTTGATTTTTTTACAATATTTTGCCAAGCGCTTCCAGGTTCCCCGGGGAGGCCGCCTGCTTCCCTTCAGGCGTGTAGAGCGAGGCGATGCGGTCGGCATACACCTCGTACACCTTGTGCTTCACGATTTTCATCGTGGAGTTCACTAGCCCGTTCTGCTCGGAGAAAGGCTCCTCTATCACGGCAAAGGCCGATGGGATCCAGCGATGGGGGAAGAGCGCTTCATGCTTGCCCCCTTTCAGGTACTCGTTCAGCTCGTTTTCGATCAGCTGGGCCGCCTGTTTAGGAGTGACCTTCTGTTTTTTCAGCTCAGCGGCATTAGGAACGATCAGCGCCGTAGTGTAGGGACTTTGGTTATTGTAGAGAACGCACTGGTCGATAATCGCCGAGGTAGAGATGATGGACTCCTCGATCCCCTCGGGGGAGAACTTCTCCCCGTCATCGCTGATGAGCAACGACTTGGTACGCCCCAGCACGTAGAGGTAGCCATCCTCATCGATATAGCCCATATCGCCCGTCCGAAGCCAACCGTCGACAATGGTCTCGGCGGTAGCCTCGGGGTTTTTCCAGTATCCCTTCATCACGTTTCCACCGCGAATGATAATTTCACCCTTCTCGCCCGTGGGCAGTTCCTGCAGGTCATCGTCCACGATCTTGATATCCATGCGGGGCATCGGCTTGCCCGAAGAGCCCAGCTTGTGCTCGTGCTGGCTGTTGGCCGAGATGATGGGCGTGGCCTCCGATAGGCCGTATCCTTGGTACATTGGGATACCAATCGCGTAGAAGAAACGCTGCAACTCGATGTCGAGCAGCGCACCTCCACCGATGAAGTAGACCATGTTGCTGGCAAATGACTCCCGGATCTTCGAGAAGATTAGCTTATCGTAGAGGGTCAACATAAGTCGCCCCTTGCCTCCTTTGTTATGCCCCTCCTTGTTATAGGCGTACGCTGTTTTGAGGGCTCGCTTGAAGAGCGTGCTGGTGAATTTCCCCTTCTTCTCGATCCCTGCCTCGATATTCTTCCGGAAGTTGGAGGCCAGGGCGGGTACGCTCAATAAGACGTGCGGGTTGATGGCCTTCAGGCTCTTAGGCACGTTCCTCAACACCTCGATAGGTGATTTTCCCATGATGACGGAGGCGATGGAAGCACCCGACTTCATGAAGGCATAGATGCCCGCGGTGTGGCCAAACGAGTGGTCCCAAGGCAATAAGAGGAGCGTTCGGTAGTTGGACGGTAAGCCCCGTAGGTGGTCAATGGCCTGCTCCACGTTGAAAACGTAATTCCAGTGCGTGAGCATGATCCCCTTGGGGTTTGCCGTGGTGCCAGAGGTGTAGGATATATTGGCCAGCGAGTCCGGTTTCACACCCTCCATCCGTTCCTGCAAGGCGGCGGGATTGCTCTCTAAAAGCTTTATTCCCTCTGCCAAGACCGATTCAAACTGCAGCTCATCGGCCTCCAATTTCTCCTCCGGGTCCAACAGGATGTAACGTTTCACGTTGGTAAACGACTGTTTCATAGGACGCAGTTTGGCTATCTGTTGGTCGGAAGCCAAGACGGCCACGCACTCCGAGTGGTTGATGCGAAAACCCAACTCCTGCTCGGTGTTCAGTTTCACCGAGAGGGGGACGCAGACTGCACCGGCATGCAGGATGCCCAGCTCGCCAATTACCCAGTAGTTTTTCCCCTCGGAGATCAGTGCAACGCTATCGCCTGCCTTGATCCCCAGCGCGATGAGGCCTGCCGCGAACTGCTTCGCTTTTTCTTGAACCTGCCTGTAGGTCAGGTGGGTGTACTCGCTCCCTTTCCTGGCTTCATAAAGATAGGGGCGGTCACCGAATTTTTCAACGGACTCGTTCAGAAAGTCCAAAAGTGTTCTCTTTTCCATATGATTGATTTTTTTGATTATTCATTGTCTGAAACGCCTGATGCTTAATGATCATTATCATAAGATCGGTCTTATATGGCTTGTTGTTCGATACCGATAATTACTTCTTTTGGGTGTAACATGGGAGAATTGGCATGTTGGAAGTTACTTGTCCGGTACTGGCCACGATTAATTTCCCGGTTTGAAAAGCAGCTCCAGCTTTGGCCTTGGCCGCATCTTGCCTGAAAACATGTCCCGCATCCATATCATGCCCGCTTCCACCCCCATGGTGGGTTTAAACCAGTGCTCCACGGTGCCGCCGAAATAGGGGCTGTTCATGATGGGCATCATGCGCATGATTGAAGCGCCCGGCAGCTCGTTTCGTTGCCTTACTGGCGTCCCCCCGTACGCGTTCAGGTACCAGTCGTTCGTGAGGCGATAGCGGCCATGCAGGTCCAGCAGCAGGGCCGATTGGTTCACGTTGAACGGGTTGGCGGCACTTTTCAGGTAGGTGAGACCCCCGTCTACCGAGAGATTGGGGGTAATCCTGTAGTCCGCGCTAATCCCGCTATTCCAGTAGGGAAGGGAACCGAAGTTGGAGTTGTACCCGCCACTCATCCCAACGCTCAAGTCCGAAGAGAGCGCGTAATTGGCCCCCCCGCTCACGATGTAGTAGTTGGCTTTGCCAAAGTAGGGTGTTTCCACCAGGCCCAACGTGGCGGACGAGTAGAGTTGGAGCCGGGGTGTGGGCATCATGGAGGCGATGGCGGTACGGCTTTTCGATAGTATGAAATCGGAGCTGGCACCGTCCCAGTAGATGGGTGGAAACTTACTCTCCTTGCTATATTGGGTCGATAGCGTGATGCGATGGTAGGGGGTGAATCTCGGCTGTAGGTTCTCCGTGGGATTCAAGGGCATCAGCCTCGAGGGGAGCGGCTTGGATTTGGATAGGGTAGAATCGGTTTTTGCACGACCAGGCATCTCGAACCTAAGGGAGTCTCGTTTAACGGAAAACTCCTGGGCCACACCTTTCGTGCTCAACCAAAGAAGAGAAATCAGAAGGAGCCAATAATACCGCTTCATAAACATGGGGAAATCAGCGTGATTGCTGTTACAAAACAAAGATAAATAACTTTTCTGTAATAACAGGTACGCCGTCTGAAAATCAACCAATCGCATTCGGTTTTTTGGGTACAACAGTGTAGATTTAACAGTTTCGGTTTGGCTATTCCCCCAATTTTATCTTTCTTTGCTTGCAAGAATGTCAAACGCTTAAAAATTAATTGCCTATACGTCCACTTTACTCCACTTAAATACACATAGTTAAGCAGTAAAGCGATGGATACTTTTCACACGATGACCGATGAGGAGTTGGTTGTTATGTATGTTAGCGGCAATAACGAGGCGTTTGATGAACTGTTGACAAGGCATCAGCACTCCCTCTACTCCTATATCCTCTATACCGTACGCGACAATGGCCTTGCGGAGGATATTTTCCAGGACACCTTTATGAAGGCCATCATCACCATTCAACAAGGCAAGTATACCGAGTCAGGTAAATTCAAGGCGTGGATCAACCGCATTGCCCGCAACTTGATCATCGACCATTTCCGACAGAAAAAGAGCGAAAACACGGTCTCCAACGATGCTTACGAGGTGGATCTGTTCAATAATCCCTCGTTGTGCGACGAGACGGTAGAGACCAAGATGGTTCGGACGCAGGTACTGAACGATGTGCGGATGCTGGTAGACCGCTTGCCCGATAACCAGAAGGAGGTAGTGGAGATGCGCTACTACAAGGGGCTAAGCTTCAAAGAGATTGCCGATATCACGGGAGTGAGTATCAACACCGCTCTGGGGCGCATGCGGTATGCGATCCTCAATATGAGGAAAATGGCGACCGAGTATCAGATCGTGTTAACGATCAATTGACACCACATCTAAGCCCATACTATTTTGATTTTTAGGGCAATAAAAACCAACTGCTAGCAGCGTGATTACATGATGGTTTAATGCATAAAAAAAGCCCCGAGGGTTTCGGGGCTTTTTATAGGGAAGGAGTTCAAATCGTTTCGTACAGTCTCACGTGCGTAGGTCGGCATCGTGTTCAATGCTTTGGTGAGCGTTTCAAGTTCAAGCCTGATACTTCAGAATACGGATACTTCCAAAAACGTCTAGAACAGTGTTTGAGGCTGTTGAAGCTGTCCTTAGAAGTCATTGTATACCGTCTAATTCGATAACATATAAATCGTCTGATATCAATTTTTTCCGGACTTTGAAGTAGAACACAATCGTACGTACGAATACGTGCTTTTGCATTCTTCGGCTTAGACAATCTTACCATCCGCCCTTTCCTTTCTTTATGAATGGAAAATAGTTTTTCACGAGTGGGTTAAGTTTTCCACGAATGGAAAGGCCTTCCACAAGTGAAAAAATCCTTCCACGAATGGAAGAATGCAGATGTCGTAGGAAAATCTGTTCTTGAAACTGGACGTTCATCCAAACTGGACGTTCATTCAAACCGGACGTTTATCCTGACTGAACGTTCATCCAAACTGGACATTTATCCTGCTCCCTGCATTTACTAACTCTCGTTCCTGCTCCTAATGAGTTGACTTCCCGGTGGTGGGTTGTCGTTCACGTGAAACGGTGTGCGAAAGCCGTCACGAATTCTTCCTTTGCGCGTAGAGCGGTCACATGCGGGGTGATGCTCTGCTGATTCTGTACAAAATGTCAATGAACTCCAAGTTTTTTCTCTTATTCTCGTGCTACAAATATAACATCTCCACCAAAGATTTTGCAAATAAAATGGCCCGTTTTTATGAACAACTTCTTAACAAATTCTTAACATGTTTTTGGCACGTTTTCAACATGTTTCTAACAAGTTCTTAACAATTATCCGCGAATATCACTGAAATTCATCCTAAGTTATGTGGAAGTATTACTCCTCCATTGTTTTTTTATTTCTTGTTATGTTTTTCCAAAAATACAAATGTCACTCTATCGGACAATTGTTCTTTCTTAAATTCCTTATATCCAATCTTATTATACAAATATAAATTCTTTAGACTTTTTTCTCCTGTAAATAATTCATATCTATCACAATCGGCAAATCTATCCTCGATTGCTTGCATCATCTTACGGCCGATTCCTCTGTTTTGAAAATCTTGACGTACAATCAAACGGCCAATAAAGCAGGTTGAATTATCCACATACCCTCTAACTGAGGCTATTATTTGGTTATTAATCACCCCCTTAAGAATGGTCGTTTTTTCGTGATCCTGCCTGATGGACGCTAAATCTTGAGTTAATGGCGGGATACTGTAATCATCAACTGTTTGTGCTTCCGAGATAAAACAGTCCTTTTGTAGCTCTAAAATTGTTGACAAATCTGAAAATTCGGCAGGTAATATTTTTAAATCAGAATTAATCAAACGTTCTACCTCTGAGATAGGGATTTGAGCACGTTCCTTTGCAAATAAGGCATTAACTGAATTCTTTAATGTCATGATACAAGTTTTTTTCAATGTTGCAAGTTTTTTTTGCGAGGTAACGTTGGCTATACCATGTGTTGTGTCCCGTTATTTCTTTATCAGCGCGTTAATTGAATGTTCTATGCTATGTGAACTGGGTCTTGCGGCGTACGGGAAAACAACACTTCCTTCTTCCGCTTTTATTTAAAACTGGATTATTGTCGATTCCTTTATCCGATTCTTGGCAAAAAGCAAATCCAATAGTCAGGTTAAGTATTAAAATCAAGGCAGTTTGTTTCATCTACTTTCAAAGCGATTACTTATTAAGATACAATGGCTTGTGGGGCTTTGGTAATGTGCTTACAAAAGGAGTTGATTCTATTTCAATTTGTATTATAAGTAGCCCATAGGAGAATCGAACTCCTCTTTCAAGAATGAGAATCTTGCGTCCTAACCGATAGACGAATGGGCCGAAATCAATTTTCCCCGGCAAATATAATCAAAAGTTATTTACGTGGCATAATTTCGCGATGAGCATTTTCTGTTTATTTATAAAAATTCTCTTTTATCTAAAGAACTCGCGAAGAAGAAACAATCTTTAAAAGATCCGATTTGTCAAGAAACGAATGAACTGTATCCTTTTCCACGTCATCTAGAGCATTTAATGGTTTTGAATCTTTTCTATTCCTACTTGCAAGCGTCTTAAGGACTCTTCCTTTCCAAGGATTGACATAATGTCGGTTGCCCCACCGGGAGTAATAACTAAGCCAGACACGGCAATCCGAACAGGCCACGCTAAGTGACCAAATTTGAGATTGTTTTTTTCTGCTAATTCCGCGAAAGTGCCGTTTAATACATCAATGTTCCAACTATCAACCTGCTTCATGGTATGGACGACTTTGGTTAATATGTCGATTGATGTTTCTAACGTTGATCTGTTTTTCTTGTTAATAAACAGCTCGACATGATAATCCTCTAATTGATGTAAGAAATGTATTGATTCAGCTATTTCAGAAAACTTGTGTATCCTTGGTTGTAATAATTTGGCTATTTCGTTCCATTTGCCCTCTAAATCCGTTTTTTCTATTTTGGAATAGGGAAAAGCCATGGAAGAAAATGTTTCAAAAGGCAGTAATTTGATATGCTCGCTATTCACCCAATCTAATTTTTGATAATCAAAAATTGCAGGACTCTTGTTTATTCCACTTAAAGAAAATGCTTCAATTAACTCGTTCATTGAAAAAATCTCTTTATCTGATTTTGGCGACCACCCCAACAATGAAATGTAGTTGTTGATTGCAGAAGGCAAATATCCTTCATTGACAAGGTCTTGAAAACTGACCGCACCATGCCGTTTTGACAACTTGGAAACAGTACCATCATCATTTTTCCCAACTATCAAAGGAAGATGTATAAAAGAGGGTATCTCCCAACCAAATGCTTTATATAATAAGATATACTTTGGATTAGAAGACAAATATTCGGAACCTCTTATCACATGAGTGATATTCATTAGATGGTCGTCAACCACATTGGCAAAATTATAGGTTGGCAGACCATCGCTTTTCAATAAAATTTGGTCATCTAATGTTTTGTTTTCAACAGATATTTCTCCAAAAACGAAGTCGCTAAAAGAAGTTTCTCCCTCCAATGGCATCTTTTGCCGAATAACAAAAGATTTATTAGTGGATAAATGGCTTTCTACTTCTTCTTTGCTTGCATCACGACAATGGCAATGACGGTTGTCGTCATCTTTTGGGCAAAAACAATAATAAGCATGGCCTTTGTCAACAAGTTCCAAAGCATATTTTTTATACATATCTTTTCTTTCACTTTGGATATAAGGACCGTAATTGCCTCCAATATCGGGACCCTCATCGTGTTGAATTTGAGCTGCTTTAAGTGTTTCGTAAATTACGCGCGTAGCATCTTCCACGTGTCGTTTTTGGTCTGTGTCTTCAATACGTAACACGAAATCGCCTTTTTGAGATTTTGCAAAAAGAAAGGCATACAAAGCCGTTCTTAAATTACCGATATGCATATACCCGGTAGGGCTTGGTGCAAATCGTGTTCTAATCTTTCTTTCCATAATTATGAAGTGTTTCAAATCATATAGGCTTTGTTACAGGGCGTAATTTATTTTAGTGAATAATTTGTTCCAGGTCCATTTCCGTGTTTTTCTATAAGATTTCTTTCTATTAAATTAGATAAAATCCTTTTTACAGTTGGATTTGGTATGTCAAGTTTCTTAGCTATATCACCTGATTTACATCCTGAATGATTTCCTATAAAAGTTAGAATTGATTTTTCTTTAGGTGATAATTGTGATTGCAAACCACTTGATTCAAGTTTTTGAAGTAACTGATTCTGAATATTTAAAAGTGAATTAAAGAAGAAACTAATCCATTCAGTTATATTCTCATTTGGTCTTTGTGATTGGCAATTTCTTAACACTCTGTAATATTCCTCTTTTTTGCTTTCAATTTCATGTTCAAAACTTACATATTGAATCCATTTATATCCATTTTTAAGCAATAGTAAAGACGCTATTAATCTGCTTAATCTTCCATTTCCATCTTGAAAAGGATGAATGCTAATAAATTCATAACAAAAGGAGGCACATTTTACTAGTGGATGAGTTTCTTTGTCTGTTTTATACCATTTAAATAAACTTCTCATGGCATCTTCAGTTGGAAAACCAGCTTCTGTTGTTTCAAAAATTATCCTTTTTGTTCCATCGGGATAGTTGGCTTCAACGGCATTGCTGTGTTGTTTATAATCTCCTTTATGCCAACTGTCTTTTTTACTGTGTTTTAGTAGGATGTTATGTAGATTCTTAATACTACTTTCGGTAATGTTTATATCTTGATATGATTCTGTTATGATGTCAAGGGTATCAAAATAACCAACAACTTCTTGAGAATCTCTATCCTCTAATTTTGTTATATCAATATTTTTAAGAAGAACATCAACTTCTGCATCACTCATTTTAGAGCCTTCAATTCTTGTTGATGCTCCAACACTTCTTACAGTTGATATGCTTTTAAGTTGTTTTAAACTTTGACCTTCTCTTTTTTCTATAGAAGACCATGATGCATCAAATCTGTCTATCTTACTAATCAACCCGATTAGATCCCAGTTGATGTCAATTTTAAATATGTAAACTTTATTTTCCATGAATCAAAGATACAACTATATTTAAAAAAATGATACGATATGAGCTGAAAATATTTGATAATAATACGATACGTTTCAAATTCATTTGATACGATATGAGCTCTTTTTGTGCGATAATGAGCCGATTTCTATTATGCCCTGTAACGGTTATGTGTATGAAGCGTTGGGGATTGCGGGCTTCGTTCCTATCCGCCGACACATAAGCCGATGCGGGGCAGAATGTTTGATTTAACCTCTTAAACCCCAATGCTTTATGCACGATGTTGGTGGCTGGCTTTCTTTATATTTGTCTTTGTTATATTGTTTAAATAGTTCGTAAAAGGCTTAATCTTTGCATCAGTTTCTATCTCAACTTTAGATTTATCCTTTATTTTTTGAGGTGCATCAATTTTATGTAGAAAAACATCTATACCAGTAATATTTTGGTTCCCTTTATATTTCGTTTTTCTATAACTTAATTGAAAACCATTTGATTTCACAATTTCAAGAATGTCATTTAATACATCTCTGAAATCCTGTTGCGATGAAAAGGTTAAATCATCAACATAGCGAGTATATGTTAACCCGTGACGGTTACACAATTCGATAAGCTCAAAATCAGTCTTTAAAAATACAAGATTAGCTAAATGTGTACTTGTAGGTGTACCTTGAGGCAATTCATGTTTCCAAGTTGTCAATTTAGTAATCCACCTTGAAAAATGCGTTGAAAATCCTAATGATACAAGAGTTTTATAAACCCGTTCAGAGGAAATACTTGGGAAAAAATTTTGCAAATCAGTCGTAAACTGGTATTTATTACCTTGATGCGGCTTTGCATTAGTTATATTACTTCTTCTTTTAACTCCGCCGTGGACTGAAGCAGGAAGTTCTATTGGTGCTAAAACTTTGTTCTTAATTCTAGTTTGAATCAATTTTAATTCCCGAAGTGATGGACGAATTATTCTTTCCTTTATTGTTCCATCTCTGTATCGCTTAAATTCTCCGGTTTTCTTGTCTATTTTCTTCTCTACCCACTCTTGATAATAGCTGTCTATGTTATCAACAATGTACTGAATAAAGTCAGGTTTAAATCCGACTAAAGAGCAAAGTTTTTTGAACTCATTTGATTTAAATTGAGAAGAATTCATTAACCAAAGATTTAACAGAAGGACTTACTATCTCAAATGCTTCCCTTTTGTTTGGTTGAACATCTTCGGCAGTCATTGAGAGAAAAAACAGAATAGGCAACGGTATATTAAGGCTATTACTAATGCGTTTTAGTGTTGAAAGATTTGGTTCTTTCCTATTGCTTTCAATTTGTGATAGATAAGTTTGAGTAATTCCGCAAAAAGAAGCAAACTCAATTTGAGTTAGCCCCTTTTGCTTTCTAATACTTTTTATTATGCTTCCTAAGTCCATTCCAGTAAATAAAAAAATTAAGAAGTGTTCGGATTTATTGGGGCATTTCATCAGAATCTTTGAAAAAATTAGAGAGTAACACAACCACTTCAACTACGGTTTGTAATATCTGTTCGTTAGTCTTCCCTTTTTTCTTTTTCAGATTTTTTAGAAGATTCAATGCTTCACTAAGGATTATTAAATCCTTATCCGAAAGAGAACACCGGCTCTTGATGACAGTTTCAATACCTTGTATCAAACTGTCAATGTTTTGGTTTTGTTTTAACCTTGACATAATTATTAAATTTTAGTTACAGGACAATATCGTCCTGCTCCTATCCAAGATTGTCTGTAACTAAATGTGTAAGCGATGTTCTCATTACACTATCTTAACTTCCTGCTCCATTAATAATAAAATAATAAAATTCATCATAATATCATAACGTAGCGATTCAATGGCTACTAATGTTACATCGCTCCTTAACAGATCCTGTCAGGATGGGTGTAGCATTGTGTGCCCTTGAGTTACCTTTTCAGGTTGTCCTTGCGGACTTTCAGTTTAACTCCATTTAGTTTTCAGCACCAAAACATATTTCAAAGAACTACAATGCAAATATAACCATTAATTTTAAAATATTACTATCAGTTAATATTTATTTGAAAATTATTTATCAACAGCGTTGTTGAAAAGTGCAAGTATCTAATAAGTAATCTGTTGAATTATCGTAGTATGCTGTCTTTTAAGCTTGCCACCAACGTGTTATTTACGTAATAGACCTTCATTAAAATTAGACTATTTCTCGCCACGGCATAGTCCAAATGGATTTGTCCTCTGCTCGTTTGGCTTAACGAAATAGTTCGTAAAACATGCCCAAATCAATAGGCGTTTACGAATGTTTTACGTTCCACAAATATATCATTGTTTTTCAATCTCTCTCTAAAGTTATCCCCCAAAAGATGATGAAGCCGCTTGATGTCTTCGTTTAATTCAATGGTTGTATTTTGTCCATATCGGGAAATTACTGCAGTTCGGGTCAGTCGCGGTGAATCAGGCTCCCTCGTTCGGGATGGTTCTCTATCGTGAGGTGCGTGTCAATCTCTTGCTGCATCTCCTCCACGTGCGAGATAACCCCGACAACGCGGTTCTCCTTGCGGAGCGATTTCAGGGTGTCGAAGACGATGTTGAGCGACTCTTTATCCAGCGACCCGAAGCCCTCGTCCAGGAAGAAGAAGTTCTGCCTGGATTCGGTGACCTGCTGTATATTGTCGGCCAAGGCCAGGGCCAACGACAGCGAGGCCTGGAACGTTTGTCCCCCGGAGAGGGTCTTCACGCTTCGCACCTTGCCCCCGTTCAGGTAGTCCCTCACCTGGAAGTTGTTATCGTCCGTGATCTCTAAACTTAACCGTTGGCGGGTAAGCTGAAAGAAGCGCTCGTTGGCCGCATTGCACAGGTTTTGCAGGTAGACCGAGGAGATGTAGTTCACGAAGCCGCTGGCCTTGAAAAGTGACTTTAGGGTCGCAATGTTATCGCCCCGGGCGTTCAACCCCTCTAACTCTTGCCTTAGCTTCGTCAAGCTCTCTAGGTCTTGCTGCATGTTTTTCAACTTCTCCGCCATTTTACCCTTCTCCTGCGTCTTTTGGTGTATCTCCTCTTTGAGCAGGCTGATGGCGGCGATTAACTTTTCGTGAGCCGCGGGATCGTACGCACGCTCTGCGATTTCCTGTTGCAGCTGCTCCAAGGTCGATTGGTTGCGCAGGAGCTGTTCCTGGTACCGTTCCAGGTTCTGCTTTTCGGCGGTCGTGTCGAATGGAGCGGACAGGAGGCGCGTGACCTCTTCGAGTGAGGTGAAAATAGACTTGCTTAATTGCTCCTTTAATTGGTTATTCAGGGCTTCGAGGGTCGACTCCTCCTGTTTTAGCTCTTTTAGGTTGCTCTCCAGTACCCCGTTGAGTTTGTTTATTTGTTGCTGACACTTCTGCAAAAGCTGGCTGGTTTCGTTGAACGTTTTTTCAACTTGCTGGTATTCCTCTACTAACCGTTTCTTCTCCTGCTCAATGACATTGACCGGGATATCCTCGTACGCTTCGTGATGAATAACCGTGAGTTGTTGCGCCAGGGTGTTCCACTCCGCTTGGTTTACCGCGAGGGAGGTCGTGATTTTCTGTAACTCATGCTGATAGGTGTCCCTCGCTTGCTCTTTGGTTTGCCTCTCTCTCTCGGCTTGTTTAAGCCGTTTTTCTGTCCCCTTTATCTCCTCTTGAATTTTTGTTGCCGTTTCGAAAGCCTTGTTCAAGGTCTCCTCTTCCCGATAAACCTCCCACGGTGATTTTACCCCCTGTTCCAAAGGCAGCAAGGGTGGGTCGGTAGGGGGGAGGTCTATCGCGAACCGCTCCTCGTGCGCGGCAGCCTTTTCCTGCAGCTCCTTTCTTTTCTTTTCCCACTCCTTTTGCTGACGTATCGTCTCGTTTTGTCGGCTTTCAAGGAGCGTGAACTGCTTGTTGAGGGAAGCGATGTGGTCCAGTTGTTTTTCCCATGCGAACTTCTGCTTATCGACTCTTTTTAGCTCCTCTTCGATCTCATCGCTTGAGTATTGACCTGGATCCGGGTGATGCAGCGAGCCACACAAGGGGCAGGGCTGGTTCTCTTTCAGGTCATCGGCGTAAGCCTTTAGTTGCGCTTTAACTCGCCAGTGGTTCTCTTGGTCGCCGAGCAGTCGTTGTTGCTCCTTGATTTTCCCGCTCTCCCCCTCCAAGTGGTGGAAGATGTCGGGGTAGGATAATGATTCGTGTAATTTCGTGAACAGCGGGTCACCCGTAAGTTTAACCTTCTCTTTTTCCAGCTCCTCCAATTGTTGGGTATACTTTGCCACCTCCTCCTCGCAACTTTTCAACTGCCGTTGGATTTCCCGTCTCTCCATGTGCCACTCCTTGAGGGAGGTTAACCGGGTTATGTCGGGCATCTTATTTCGCATTGACTGAATTGCCTCCTCCAGGTGCCGTTTCTCGGCTTTCGCTTTCTCGAGCGACTGAACGGTCTCCTTCCAAATCTTGGTGCCTTTCTCCAAACGCGCTTGTTCATGCTTGATGCGTGCTTCGGTACTCCTCATTGTCAGCAGACGTTCCAGCTCCTCCGCCCTTTTCTTTACCTCATCCCGCTTCTCCTGCTTCGGCCTAATTTCTTCCAAGAGCTTTTCCAACCGCACCATCTCCCCGGTTTCGGCCTGCAACTTTTCCCGATCGCCCTGAATTTGCTCCCTTCGTTTGCTTGCTTTCTCTTCGTACGCTTTACGTGACTCCAATAGGTACTTAAAACCGAGAACCGCCTGTTCGTAGCGCTCGATTTTCTCGCGAAGTTCCTGGTAATGGGGTGCTTGTTTCGCAAGTGCGTCACGCTCCTTTTGTGTTGCTTCCCGCCTCTCGAACAGCTCCCGCAGTTGCCGCAGTTTCTCCTCCTCCTGTTGTTGCTCCTGCAACCCCCTGTTCAATTCTTGAACCTCTTTCTCCAAGGCGGATAGTGATTCGCTGCAGGATTTAATCTGCGCGGGGTCCACCTCGCCCAGTTGTTGCAGCTGACCCTGGATATGTTGTCGTTTCTCGTCGTTCTTTTTTTCCAGCGAGACCACCTTGTAGTAGAACTCGAACTTCTCCAGGTTGAACAGCTCCTTCATCATCTTGGTGCGGTCCCGGTTTCCCAACTGCAGGAACTCCTGAAACTGTCCCTGGGGGATGATGATGGTGCGCTTGAAGTTGTCGTAGCTCAACCCGATTGCCTCTTCGAGCGACTCCACCTCGATGGGTTTCCACGTGCCCTCCCCCTCCCGTTTCCGGTAGGCGGTACGTTCCGGCGTCCGCACCTCATCGAAGTTGCGGCTGTTGCGGCTGCTTTTCACGGTGGCACGGTAGGTGGTTTGCTCTTTCCCGGCTTCAAAGATGAAATCGATCAACATCTCGTTCGATCGCAGGTTCATCATGTTGTAGTACCGGTTATCGCCCGACAGGTTCAACCGGTCGGTCCTCCCGTAAATCGCGAAGGTAATCGCTTCCAGGATGGTGGATTTGCCACTTCCCACCGGCCCGAAGATGCCGAACAGGTTGGCGGCGGTGAGCCGCGTGAAGTCGATGGTCTGCCTCTCTTGGTAGGAGTAGAGACCCTGTATGGTGAGTGAAATCGGTATCATGCCTCCACCTCCTCTTCTGCCAGTAACTCGGTAAACAGTTGCATGATCTCGTTGTTGGGGGCTTGCCCTTTCTCGTGCTTGAAGTAGTCGCGGAATAGCTCCTCTATGCCTTGGTTCAGGTCGATCTGCTTCGCGTGATGTTCCGCCCGTTGTCCGGTGAAGGTGACATCAGGGATGATCGATACGATGCCCGGATGGGCGGCGTATAGCCTTCGTCGGTCGGTGGCGGTCAGGAAGGTGTCGGTCACGAGCGTCAGCTCCACCAGCGCGTTTTGATTCTCGGAGAGCCACCGCAGCGCCTCCTCCACGCCCTCTGCCCGTTTTCGCGAAAGCGGTTTGGGTTGGGTGAGTTCCACCTCTTTCACGGTGACTGTTTCGCCCGGTACCGCGTCTATGATCAGCAGGTATTTCTCTTGGTTTGCCTCGGAGAAGCTGTAGGAGAGGGGGCTGCCGCTGTAGTAGACGGGACATGGGGCCGAGCCTACGCGTTGCATTCGGTGCAGGTGCCCCAGGGCGGCGTACTGCACCTGTTCCGGGATATTCTCCGTGTAAACTGCCTGTGCGCCACCCACGTGCAGGATGGGCTTCTCATCTTCCGGCTCCTCGGGGAACGCACCGCCCTTTTGAACCATGAAGAGGTGTGTCATCAGCAGGTTCACGCCGTTAGTATCGCAGTAACGGTTTGCCAGCTGTTGCCACCTCTCTTGCAGCAGGGTGCGCATCTCCCCCTCGCTATTTTCTTGGCCGAGGTAGGTTTTCAGTCGATACTCGTTGGCGTAGGGAGTCAGCAGGAGACGCAGGGGGGCATCATGCCCCGGCAGGGCGAGTTCCACGAACCCCTCGTCGCTCCGTAACACTTTCAGCCCGCTGTCGAGGGCAAACGGGGGGACGATGGAGTGGGGGTAGCCGCTAAAGATGATGCCGCACTCCCGGGCCAGCGGGTCGGGCGACTCGATTCGGTCCGGCGAGTCGTGGTTCCCCGCGATCGCGATCACCGGCCGCCGGC
The DNA here is from genome assembly GCA_050951125.1 of Fermentimonas sp. Taxonomy (GTDB): domain Bacteria; phylum Bacteroidota; class Bacteroidia; order Bacteroidales; family Dysgonomonadaceae; genus Proteiniphilum. The sequence goes on from JBMNIR010000008.1 coordinate 400,657, forward strand.
CGTCGTTCGTCAGCCCTTTCAACGTTTTGTACAGCAGCTCCACCGCCTCAGTGGGGGGATTAAACGTGTCGAACAGGTCGCCCGCGACCAGCACGACATCCACCTCCTCCCGGTCGGCCACCTCCCGGATCTCCTGTAAGACGGCCCGCTGCTCCTCCAGTCGGGAGAAATCATCCAACCGCTTGCCCAGGTGCCAGTCGCTCGTGTGAAGTATCCTCATTCTCTTAACTTCGTGTTACCTTATTATCCAAAGGTACTGCTTTTTGCGAAAAGTCGGGCCCGTTTTTGATAATTTTCCATGAGGAGTCAGCCGTGAAGTCGCTAGAAATGTGTAAAAGTCAGGCTTGTCCCTGGTAATTGTTGGGGAGGTTTTGAAAAGTGCAAAAGCAGTGCGAAATTCAGACCTGCATCTCAATTTGGTATATAACCGCTCTTGGTAATCACTTGCTTTCCCGTTGTGGTTTGTAGCCACTCGTGGATCTTATAGGTCATTGACGTTTTGTCCATATCGGAACGGATGATGGCGTACACCTCGGTGGTTAGCGGGTAGGAACGGTTGGCGATGCTCTCTTTGGTGGGCTGCACCCCGTTAATGGCGATGGTCTTTAACCTATCACCGGGACGAATGATCTGTTCGTTATAGTAGTAGATGGTATAACCGATTCCATATGGGTCAGTCGCGATCTCATCGAGCAAACCGGCCATGGTGAAAACCAACCGCTCTTGATATATTGGTAGATTGGCGTAGTACTCCAATCCCTTCATTACCAGTACATCCATCAATTCCTGGCTCCCCGAGTTGCGCTCTCTGATGTAGGGTTGGATGCGGGGCGAGTATTGGTGCTGCCCCATCTCGGCGACCAGGCTCTTCCACTCGGTTATCTTCCCGGTGTAGATGCCTTGTATCTCTTCGATTGTCAATGAGTTCACCAAGTTCCGGGGGTTGATGATAAAGATAAAAGCGTCAATGGAAATGGGTGTTTCAATCACCGAAACCCCTTTAGATTGGGCGTACTCCCTTTCGTCGGGAGAGAGTTTTCTGGCCGAAAGTACCAGGTTGGCTTCGCGATCTATTAAATTGACGATCGAGGGGTGCGTTTGGGAGCTTTTCACGACGTTATTCAATTTTCTTTTCAGGCTTCCCTTTGCTTTGGGATTAACGAACCACGATCTTGAATAACCCTCCTCTTTTTCTTGCCATTCGTAATTGAGGCCCAACAGTTCGCAGGCGATTACCGTGTTCAAAGGGAAGGTGGAGGTGGAGCCATCTATTACCGGGTAGTTGTTGATGGTTAACCCGTCTATATGAGGTTGTATCGGTTTCTTTGTCACAACCGGTGCTAATTGTCAACACGATTGATGCTAACAGCGTAAATGGTAGTGGCTTGTTCCTTTTCATAACGTTAATACATTAGATTTATGTTTGTTAGATATTATCACGGTGAGTTCTTACGAAGAACTGCCCAAAGGTAGATGAAAGAATTGTTTTTTACAAGCGTAGACGATATTATCAGAATAAAGCGTATCTTTACATGGTGATAGTTTGGTATATTTAAAGAAATAATCATATGAACACACATTTCCTTTATCAGATAAAACAATGGTTGTCGTTCGCCTTCTGTAGTTTATTGTTCATCTTCTTTATCTCCTGTTCAAGTTCAGGAGAAAAGGAACAGTGGGGAAAGGATTCACTTAGCGAAGCGCTTTTTAAAGTCCCTGAACGGGAATATTATCCCGAAACGTGGTACCATTTTATCGGGGGTAACGTTTCCAAACCGGGCATAACCGCCGACCTGGAGGCGATAGCTCAAGCGGGCATCTCCGGTATCCAACTGTTCCATGGGCAGTTTGGCGGGGAGTGGCCCGGTGTTTCCCCGCAAATTCAATCCTTGAGCGAGGATTGGGATGAACTGGTTAAATGGGCAGCGGAGGAGTGCCAACGGTTGAACCTGCGGTTCACCATGCAAAATTGCCCCGGCTGGTCGTATGCCGGCGGGCCGTGGATTGAGCCGGAAAACTCCATGCGGCACCTGGTCTACTCGCGAACCGACCTGACAGGGGGCACCGCAACAGGCATCAACCTCGCGAAACCCGCAAATAGCGGCGAAGCGTGGCGGGATTATCGGGATCTCTTCGTGATCGCCTTTCCCACACCCGAGGGGGATACCGGTGAAAGGTTGGTTCCTTCCGGGGTCATGACTAATCGTCCTGATCTGCCCTGGCACGATTGGTTAGTAAACCGGCGAACCATTTCGCTGCCTCCCTCGGTGGATGAGCCGACGGTCCTGGATTTCACGTTCCCTGAAAAAACGACCTTGCGAACGGTTCAATTTCCCCCCATCGACTCGTATGTCCACGCGTGGGTCTACGCACCGGGGGTAAAAGTGACCGTGTATGCCAACCTGCCCGGCGAAAGGCGGCAGGTAGCCTCTCTCGATATGCCGGCCGCTAACTGGCAGGACGATCAACCCATATCGATTGCCTGCGCGGAGGTGGCTTCCGATTCCTATCGGATCGAGATAACCAACCTGCATGAGATGGCCCTACGCTATATCCATTTCTACACGGCTGCTCGACAGCAGAACTGGGAGTCGGAGGCGGCGTGGACGCTGAGGCGGATCGTCAGGGAAGTGCATCCCCAGCAGAACCCGCGCAGCTGGATCGATCCCGCTACTCTCGTGGATTTGACTAGCAAGATGGATACCTTGGGTGGACTCGATTGGGATGCCCCCGAAGGGAACTGGACCGTGTTGCGTGTAGGACACGTCAACACGGGCCAGAGAAACGGGCCGGCGCCTCCCGAAGCGACGGGTTGGGAGTCAACCAAGCTCCATCCCGACGGGATTAGGACAAATTTTGACAGCTACATCGGTCGCTTGATCACGGGCGACGGGGTGTTAAAAGATGGATTGTTGCAGGGTGTCTTGCTGGATAGCTGGGAGTGCAAGACGCAGACCTGGACGAAGGACCTCGACAAGCTGTTCGAGGAGAAATGGGATTATAGCCTCCACTCCATGTTCCCGGCCCTGTTTGGTTACGTGGTGGGTAACCCGGAGAACACCGCGTTGTTCCTGCGTGACTGGCGCGTGACCCTGAATGATCTGCTGGTGGAGAACTTTTTTGGAGAGATGAAGCGACTGGCCAGTGAGAACGGGCTGACAGTCTCATTCGAGACGGCATCGGGAGATGTCTTCCCTGGGGATATCTTGGAGTATTACAAGCACGCTGATATTCCCATGTGCGAGTTTTGGCAGCCTCGCTCGGATTCGTACGTGGGGAGCATCGAGTTTAAACCGGTCAAGCCGGCCGTTTCTGCTGCTCGGGGATACGGGAAGAAGAGGGTGGCGGCCGAGGCGTTCACCTCTTTCGAGCTGACTTGGAACGAGCATCCCCGTTTCTTGAAGGATATTGCCGATGACCATTTTGCCCGTGGTGTGACACACCTCGTCTTTCACACCTATACCCATAACCCGCGGACCGACTTCTTACCCCCTAGCACGTCGTTCGGTACAAGGATAGGTACTCCTTTCCTGCGTTTGCAAACCTGGTGGAAACATATGCCTCACTTCACCGATTACCTGGCAAGGTGCAACTACATGCTGGAGGTAGGCAAGCCGGTATCCGACGTGCTGATGTACCTGGGGGACGAGCAAAACCATAAGCCGTCGCAGCTCCTCCCATTCCCTGAAGGGTACTCCTACGACTACTGTAATCCCGATATGTTGTTGAACCGCCTGTCGGTAAAGAATGGCAGGCTGGTTACCCTGGAGGGGATCGAGTACCGCGTGTTGTGGTTGTATGATTGCGAGAGGATGCTGCCCGAAACATTGGAGAAGATCGCATCGTTCGTGAAGGCCGGTGTTACTCTTGCCGGGGAAGCCCCCAGGGGAATTGCCACCTTAAGCGGTGGCGAGAATGCGAATCGGGCTTTCGAGAAAACTGTTGATAGGTTGTGGGGTGATGGTTCAAGAGAGCTGATTAACCTAGGAAAAGGGAAGGTATATAATACGTCAGATATTGCCATGGTATTGATGACGGAAGAGATCCTGCCCGATATCGTGGCCTATTCCCCCGACCTGCGTTGGCTACACCGCCAAACCGATGAGTCTGGCATCTACTTCCTCTCGATGCCGCCCGAGAAAGAATACCAGGGTACAGTTCTCTTCCGTGAGAAGGGTAACGTGGAGCTATGGGATCCGTTGTCCGGGAAAATTGCTGTAGTACCTTCCCGCGTGGAGGGTGATTACATGGAAGTCGAGCTGGATATACCGGCCGGGAACTCCTGTTTCGTTGTCTTCAGAAGGGAGGAGTCGGGAAAAACAGTTCAACAGGGCGATGCACTTCAGGTAACTGAGGCATCTCAAACTGATAAGGTATCTCAACAGAATGAGTCAGTTCAAGCGGCTGATGCATCTCAATCGGCTGAGGAAACCGGCCGGGTGTTTATGGTGTGTAATCAACTAGAACCGACGGGACGACTGGATTTGAGTGAGGCCTCTTGGCAGCTTCAATTCCCCGGGGGATGGGGGGTAGAAACCTCACTACTACACACCCAACGGCTCACCGCCTGGAAAGATCTCCCGCTGTCGAACGAGGGGAAATCTTTCTCCGGAACGGCAACCTACGAGACCACGTTCACGTTAGACCGCAAATCCGCTTCAACGGCCTACCACCTGGATTTGGGCCGGGTGGAGGTGATAGCTAAGGTAAGGGTAAACGGTAAAGAGGTAGGCACCTGCTGGACTTCGCCGTACGTGCTGGATGTTACCGACTTCCTGCAGGAGGGAGAGAACAGCTTGCAGGTGGAGGTGACCAGTACCTGGTTCAATCGGTTAGTGTACGATGCGGGACTACCCGAGGAGAATCGTAAAACATGGACTATTGCAGGTCCTGATGCCAACGCTTCGCTAAAGGAGTACGGGTTGCTAGGGCCGGTTGCCATCGAGTTGATTGATTATTAACCTTTGCTTTAAAATAACTTGCATGGTAGCTTGTCCGGTATCTTGTTTGGTGGTTTATCAATCATTCATTTACTCGAACCGGATAGATTTCGCGGGTGTGATCCGGGCTACCAGGTAGGAGGGGCCGATCATCATCAGCAGGGAGACCGCAAGTGTGCCGATGTTCAGTAACAGGATATGGATGATGTTGAGGTCGATGGGCACGGCTGTCAGGTAGTAGGTAGCAGGATCCAGCTTCAAGATCTGGAACCGGTCTTGGATAAAGCAGAAAAGCAATGCGATGAGATTGCCCCACAACATACCTTGGCCAATCAGGAAAGCGGAGAGGTAGAGGAAGACCCGGCGGATGCTGATGTCCGCGGCACCCATTGACTTGAGCATGCCGATCATGTTGGTGCGTTCCAGAATGATGATCAGGAGGCCCGATATCATGGTGAAGCCCGAGACGATGAGCATCAGGATGATGATGACCCACACGTTCATGTCCAGCAGGTTGAGCCAATTGAAAATCATGGGATTGATCTCCTTGATGGAGCGGGTGTAGAGCGGGTTGCCCAGGCGGTCGGTATGTGATGACATCTCGAAGAAGAGGTCTTGCGAGATCTTGTCCAACTGGTCGTAGTCGTGCACCAGTAGTTCAATGCCGCTCACCATATCGGCTTCCCAGCCGTTCAGGGAGGCGAGTATCTCCTTTTCGGTGATTACGAACAGCTGGTCGTACTCCTCGAAGTTGGTCTGGTAGATGCCGATGATGTCAAAGCGACGGGCACGGACTGGGTCTTGGATGAAGTAGCAGGTGAACTTGTCGCCTATTTTCAGGTGGAGCTTATCGGCCACATCCTTCGAGAGAATGGCCGGGTTGCCGCTCATCGTGTCGTTGGATTGGATGATTGAACCCTCTAGCAGGTTGGCACGGAAGAAATCCCAGTCGTATCTATCTGGTACCCCTTTTAGTACCACCCCCATGAAGTCGTTATCCGTCTTGATGATGCCCGGTTTGGTGATGAACTCCTGAATGTGCCGGATATGGGGGTTGGCTTGTAGTTGGTACATTAGCGTATCGGAGATTGCGATAGGCGTGTGTTCGTACGAGGTGTTACTTTCGAACGCAGTGATTTGAATGTGCGAACCAAAGCCCACCACCTTCGCCCGCACTTCTTTCTTGAACCCCACGATGATGCATACCGCCACGATCATCACGGCTAGCCCCAGTGCGATACCCGCGATGGCAATCTTAATGGCGGGCGATGAGACCCGTTTGTCGTTTTTCTTATCGCCTTTATAAATTCGCCTGGCTATGAATAGCTCTGCATTCATATTCAATGGTGTAAGGGTATGCTTCTAGTGCTTTTTCCAGTACGGTAAGGGCGCTATTTAGATCCTCCTTGTTGATCACGTACGCGAGCCGCACCTCGTTCTTCCCAAGGCCTGGGGTCACGTAGAAGCCCGAGGCGGGTGCCATGAAGACGGTCTGTCCCTCGTGGCGGAAGTCCGAGAGGCACCACGCGCAGAAAGCATCGGTATCCTCCACGGGTAGCCGGGCGAGCGTGTAGAAGGCCCCTTGCGGCATGGGAGAGTAGACCCCTGGAATCCGGTTCAGGCGGTCGATGAGGAAATCGCGTCGGCTCTTGTACTCGTTAAAGTTGCGCTGCATGTACTCCCCGTTCTCCTTGAGTGATGCGTTGGCGGCTATTTGGCCGATCAAGGGGGGACTTAGTCGCGCTTGACAAAACTTCATCACGGTTTCGTGCAGCCGCCTGTTCTTGGTAATCAATGCGCCGATGCGGATACCGCACTCGCTGTAACGCTTTGATACCGAGTCGATCAGTACCACGTTCTCCTCGATGCCTTCCAGGTGGCATGCCGATACGTAGGGCGTGTCGTTGTAAATGAACTCCCGGTACACCTCGTCGGAAAAGAGGTAGAGGTTGTACCGTTTCACCAGGTCCCGAATCTGCTCCATCTCCCAGCGTGTGTAGACGTAGCCGGTAGGGTTGTTGGGGTTGCAGATAAGTATTCCCTTGGTGCGCTCGTTGATGAGCCGCTCGAACGCCTCCACGGGCGGCAACGCGAAATCCGTTTCCATGGTTGAGGGGATGGTTCGGATTGTGGCCCCGGCGGAGATGGCGAATGCCATGTAGTTCGCGTAGGCCGGTTCCGGCACGATGATCTCATCGCCCGGGTTCAGACAGGCGAGGAATGCGTACAGCACCGCTTCCGATCCTCCTGTTGTGACGATAATTTCCTCGGGCGACAAGTGAATACCGAACTTCTCGTAGTAGCCCACCAGGTTCTCCCGGTAGAATCGGTAACCGTCGCTGGGACTGTATTCCAACGTGGTTCGATTGATGCTCCGGATGGCTTCAAGCGCAGAAGCAGGGGAAGGCAGATCGGGTTGTCCGATGTTTAGGTGGTAGACTCGCACCCCCTCAGCCTTGGCGGCATCGGAGAGCGGAGCCAACTTACGTATGGGTGAAGCGGGCATCTGGATACCTCGATGAGATATTTGCGGCATAATTAATGGTAGCAATAAGAGCTTTAACGAATCATTTTGTCAATTAAACGGCAAAAATAGATGAAAAAACGGTTTTTCACAAGCCCAAGAGATAAAAACTTGGAAAGAGTATCGGGAAAAGAATAAAAAATGATTACGAAACAGTTACCCCGGTAGCTAGTTTTTGCTATTTTCATATGGTGTTATTTATATTGTAATGTTACTGTTCCACTGCAAAAATCGTAAAAATAGAGGAACTGACGTATTTCCATTGTTATCAAGGTATAGTCTTAACAAATTCGTAACAATTATGTAACCAAAATGTAATAATCATGTCGTATTTTTGCATTGAAATTTTGGAGTAACAAAGAACCTGCATTGCTTTATTGCATTTGATGAAACGATTTTTGTTGTTTACCTCGCTTTTCTTTGCCTTGCTGCTGCTTTTCTTGTCTTCTTGCAAAACGAGCTCCTCGGATTCTCAAAAAGGCACCTCCCGCAGCATTATCTCCGGTGCGGGCGCCACGTTCCCCTATCCCTATTACAACATTGTTTTCCGCGATTTCATGCGGCTGAACGAAGGTATTACCGTGAACTACGGTGCTATAGGGAGCGGTGGGGGTATACGTAGCTTGCGTGACCGTTCGGTGGACTTCGGCGCCAGCGATGCCTTCCTTACTGACAAGGAGTTGGAGACGATGAACGGTGAGGTAATTCATATCGCCACCTGTCTTGGGGGGGTGGTAATGGCTTACACGCTGGAGGGGGTGGATAGCTTGCGGCTCACCGGCCCCCTTATTTCCGACATATTCTTGGGTAAAGTGAAAAAGTGGAACGACCCGAGGATTACATCGATCAACCCGAGGATTTCTTTACCCGACTTGGATATTACCCCTGTTTACCGTTCCGATGGCAGCGGCACCACGTTCAATTTCTCGGAGTACCTCTCCGTGGTCTCTCCCGAGTGGAACCGGGTTATGGGCAAGGGGAAGGCATTGAAGTGGGAAGCGGGAATAGCAGCCAAGGGAAACCCGGGCGTAGCGGGCATCGTCCAGCAGACGGAGGGCGCCATTGGCTACATCGGGTCGGAGTACGCGCTCACCCTCAACCTCAAGACGGCGAAACTGAAAAATAGGGTGGGCCGGTTCGTCGATGCTACGCTGGAGACCATCTCCGCCGCGGCCAACGTGGACCTTCCAGACGATATGCGGGCAACCATCACCGATTCGACTGATCCCAACGCGTACCCCATCAGCCTGTTCACCTGGATACTGGTCTACAAGGACCAGCAGTATGGGAACCGTACCAAGGAGGAGGCGATGGAGCTGGTGGACCTGCTTCTTTACATGCTCAGTTCACCAGGGCAAAAGGTGGCGGCACAGATCAACTACGCACCCCTCCCGGAGCAGGGATTGGAGAAAAATTACCGCCTTCTCCAGGGATTACATTACGGGGGAGAATCCCTGTTTGATGGTCTTGTTGAGGATAACAGGGAAACGCTTGACGAGGCGGGTGAAGGTGGTCAGTTAACAAACCAGGTAAGTAACGAGGTAATAGTATTTCAATGAGATACGGTAACAAAGTGTAATTAAGGGATCGAATGAAAGATAAACTATTCCGGTTCGCGCTATTTTTCGCGGCGCTGATCATTCTTTTGCTGAGCGCCGGGATTATCTACTCGCTGGTGAGCCGGTCGCTAGACACCTTTAACGAGTACGGCGTTTGGGGCTTCATCTCGAACGCCGAGTGGGACCCCCGCAAGGCCACCGAAGAGTACGGCGCGTTGTCGTTTATAATCGGCACGCTTTACACCGCTTTTTTCGCGCTGCTCATCTGCGTCCCCTTCTCGTTGTCCGTGGCACTCTTCAACGGGGAGTATTTCAGGGGGACCAAGATGGCGTTGGCGGTCAGCTCCGTCGTGGACTTGCTCGCGGGTATTCCCTCCATCGTGTTTGGTTTGTGGGGCTTCTACAGTGTTCGGCCCATCGTGATCGCGCTGGGGGTGAACGCGCAGGGATTCGGTGTATTTCTGTCGTCTATCGTGTTGGCAATCATGATTATACCCTATGCCTCTTCCCTAAGTACCGAGTTCATCTCCATGGTGCCCAACAACATGAAGGAGGGTGCTTATAGCCTGGGTGCCACCCGGTTGGAGGTGATACGGCGCATCAGTTTCCCCACTGCCTCCTCGGGGATCGTGGCTGCCTACATCCTTGCGCTCGGTAGGGCACTGGGCGAAACCATGGCGGTGACCATGCTGATTGGTAATACCGATAGGATACCGAGCGGCTTAAGGGGCACGGGGAACACGATGGCGAGTGTGATCGCGAATCAATTCGGGGAGGCCGATGGCTTGAAGCTGAGCTCGTTGATCGCCATCGGACTGATACTGTTTATTATAACGGCCATTATAAACCTGATTGCTAAAATGGTGATGAAAAGATTGTCGAAGGTATGATGGAACAAGTGAAGGCTTTGAATTCAATGAACCCGGATCAAGCGAGCTCGACTCGCGTGCGAAAAGGGAAGGACAAGCTTGCCTTGGGGCTGGTCTGCTTCTTCTCCTTCGTCGCCATGATACCCCTTTTCCTCATCTTATGGGATGTGGTCTCGAAAGGGTATAAGAATTTCAATCTGCGGCTGTTTACCGAGGTGACCCCGTCGTCGATGGATGCGTTGTTGGCCCGTGTGAACAACGAGCCCATTCCTGGAGGCATACTGAACGGTATTACCGGAACCCTGCTGATCGTTGGTATGGCCATCCTTTTCTCTGTCCCCCTGGGTTTGGCTATTGGTATCTACTTGGCTGATAACCAGGACAAACGCTTCACTAAGGTGGTTAGCTACCTCACTGACTTACTGCAGGGGATGCCCTCCATCGTGATTGGTATCATCGCTTACGCGTGGGTGGTGAAGCCCCTGGGCAGTTACTCCGCCTTGGCAGGAAGCGTGGCGCTGACCATCATGATGTTGCCCATGATCGTGCGCTCTACCGAGGAGACGCTCAAGATGTTGCCTGTTGCGTACAAGGAGGCGGGTCTGGCTTTGGGTTCATCCTATACCAACGTGGTGTTCAAGGTGTTGCTGCCTTCCGGTTTCGGGGGCATCTTCACCGGGATTTTGTTGGCCATTTCGCGGGTGATGGGAGAGACCGCCCCGCTGATGCTGACCGCGTTGGGGGCATCGGTGGTCAACTGGCACGTGCTGGAGCCCACGAGCGCTATCCCGCTGCTGATTTGGGATTTCTATAACGACCCGAACCTAGTGGACCTAGTCTGGTCCTCCTCGCTCTTGTTGTTAATCGTGATATTCTTGTTAAACTGGATTGCTAAAACTGTAGCTCGTAAATGGAAAGTGTAAATGTAGTAACCAACGGCATGAAACCGATTTTGGAGTTTAAGAACCTCTCGGTATCGTACACCCCGGGGAAGAACGCCGTAGACGATGTAACCACCGTGATATACCCCAATACCATCACCGCGATCATGGGGCCGTCCGGTTGCGGGAAGAGCACGCTCTTGCGTGCCATCAACCGTATGCACGACCTCTACCCGCATATTCGGATTACCGGCGAGATTCTCCTCAAGGGCAAGAATGTACTCGAGATGGACGCGATGAAAGTGCGCCGGTTGGTGGGCATGGTGTTTCAGCAGCCCAACCCGTTTCCCACCATGAGCATCTATGATAACGTGCTGGCAGGCTACTCGCTCAACGGTATCCGGCTCAAGCGGCGTGAAAAGGACGAGATCGTGGAGCAGAGCTTGAAAAGCGTGGCGCTCTGGGATGAGGTGAAAGATGTGATGAGCAAGCGGGGTTCGTTTCTCTCCGGGGGACAGCAGCAGCGGCTTTGCATAGCCCGAACGTTGGCCATGAAGCCTGAGGTGTTGCTGATGGATGAACCCACCTCAGCACTAGACCCGATTTCCACGAACAAAATCGAGGAATTATTGTTGGAATTGAAGAAACAATTTACTATCATTGTCGTTACGCACAATATGTCGCAGGCGGCACGCGTATCCGATAATTCAATGTTCATGTACCTGGGCGAACTGATCGAGCATGGCAACACCACCCAGATGTTTACCAAGCCTAAGAACAAGCGTACCGAGGAGTACTTGACGGGTGTCTTCGGGTAATACGCGGGGTCGAGTGAAGAGCGTTGTAAGGTTTAGGAGTTGAGGGAAACGAATAAAGGGAAGTTTTACGTTATTTGACTTTCGCATGTAGTATGGTTGTTTGTTTTCTGGGAAATAAAAAACAAAAACAGTATGGATACGGTAAAGAAAATCAGGGAATCTACCCCCGCGTTGGGCATCAAGGACAAGTACTTGGATCAGCTTCACAGCGATTTTCAGTTACTAGCGGAGATCGTGCTATCGCAATTAAAGATGGCCTCCACGTTGGTGGACAAAAGCAGGGATAAGGGGCTGGTGGCCGAGTTGAAACGCAACGAGAAGATCATCAACTCGTTGGATATTACCATCAAGGAGAAGGTAATCAACGCCATCATCCTGTTCACCCCGCGTGCGTCTGATTTGCGGCGGTTGATGTCGTATCACGACATGACCATCTCGATGGAACGGGTGGGTGACTTGATCGAGAACATTACCCTTTCCTTTGGCGAGATGGATCTATCACTGCCCGGTTTCGAGAAGTACAAGAAGCCGATTAGCAAGATGTTCGAGCAGACCGATAAGATGCTAAAGGGTGCGCTTTTCGCCTTCACCGGGATCAGCAACGAGATGGCGTATGATACCATTCAAATGGACGATAAGCTGGATAGGCTGGAGAGCAAGATCGAGAAACAGTTGGCCGCTGATTTCGATGGGCAGGTGCAAAACAGGCAGTCGCTCGTCAACATCATGAACCTGAACAGCATATCTTATTACCTGGAGCGGATAGGCGATAAGGCGGTCGATATGGCCGAGGCGGCTGTTTACCTCATAGAGGGTAAAGACATCCGGCATAAAACGTTGCCGGGGTAGGGAGATGAATTAGCGAGGGAGAACGATGGAAGAGAGGATTTTGGTGGTCGACGATGAAAAAGATATTCGCGTTATTCTTCAATATAACTTGGAGAAAGAGGGGTTCATCGTTGACGTTGCTTCTTCGGCGGAGGAGGCCGAAAGTAAGCTTACAGATGCGCACCGGTTGATTCTACTGGACGTGATGATGGAGGGTATCTCCGGTTTCACGCTCGCCGAGCGGTTACGAAAAAAGGAGAACCATGTGCCCATCATCTTCCTCACGGCGAAAAACAGCGAGAACGACGTGTTGACCGGCTTCTCGTCGGGTGGTGATGATTACATCGCGAAACCTTTCTCCATGAAAGAGGTGGTTGCACGGGTGAAGGCGTTACTACGCCGCATTCGGTTGGCCGATCCCCCGTCGCTGGAGAGGTGGCGTTTTCAGGGGTTGGAGATTGATTTGCCGACCAACCGGGTGACCGTGGAGGGGGAGGAGGTATCGCTCACCAAAAAGGAGTTCGAGATCTTGACGCTACTGGCACGCGTTGCCCCTAATGTGCTAACCCGTGTTGATATCCTGGATAGCGTTTGGGGTGAGCACGAGTACGTGCTGGACCGGACGGTTGACGTCCATATCACCCGTTTGAGAAAAAAGCTGGGGAAGTACGCGCACCTTATCGTCAACCGGTCCGGTTTCGGGTATTACCTTAACTTGAAATGAGGGAGTGACTATGAAGAGAATCGTATCTTACAAAACCGGTGTCATGCTAGTATTCACAGTGATCATCGCCGCGTTCACGGTGAGCGTTATTCTATTCGAGCAGCGGCAGTGGAAGGAGGAGCGCACCCATAGCCTGGAGCTGCTGCTGGAATGTAACGCCGACATCATCCACGAGTACATTGCTGGGAACCAGATCCCGTTAGGCGAAGAGCTACGGCAGTTGGAGGGGCAACTGCGCTACATGGATCCCGAGTTGCGGCTCACCATCATCGATTGGCAGGGGCAGGTGCTTTTTGATAACCTGATAGAGGCAACGGAGATGGAGAATCATCTGCATCGACCCGAAATCAAGAGGACCATCGGCCTCGGTCAGGGGACGCATATCCGGCGCTCCAAAAGCACCGATACCGATTATCTTTACTTCGCGAAAAAGTATGAAGAGGGCTACTTCATCCGTTTTGCCATGCCGTATGACCTGCAGGTGAAGAACTTTATTCACGCCCATAGCTCGTTCATTTACTATATCCTCATTTTCTTCGTGCTCTGCATGCTGATGGTCTACTTCTTCGCCAATCGCTTCTCTAAGTCAATCAAGGAGTTGAGCGCCTTCTCGCTAAGCGTCAAGCAGGGAACGCCGGTACCCTCCGGTTTCAGGTTTAGCGACGATGAGGTGGGACAGGTGAGCGCCGATATCGTGGAGCATTACACCCTACTCCAGGAGAACCGCAGGAAGCTGGCCGCCGAGCGTGAAAAGCTGCTGCAGCACTTCCAGTACTCCGAAGAGGGAATAGCTATCTTCACGGATGAGCGCGAAAAGATCTACGCCAACTCCTACTTCTTGCAGTTCCTGAACGTGATCCTGGATGAACCCACGCTGGGGGTTGAGCAGATCTTCCGGGAGCCGGTTTTTGGCGACCTGGTGGCATTCCTTGACCAAAAGGATAGGGGGCACAACCCTTACACGCAACAGATCGAGAAGAGCGGACGGCAGTTCCTGATGCGTGTAATCGTGTTCGATGACAAGAGCTTCGAGATCTATTTGAGTGATATCACACGAGCCGAAAAGATGCGTCAGCTCAAACAGGAGATGACCAATAACATCGCACACGAGTTGCGCACGCCGGTAACCAGCATACGGGGTTACCTGGAGACCATCCTCGATCAACCGGAAAGCCAAGACAATGAACGGGTACGCCACTTCCTGGACAGGGCGTACGTGCAAACCATACGCTTATCTGAGCTGATACAGGATATTAGTATGTTGACCAAGATCGAGGAGGCATCAGACCGGTTCGAGATGGAGCCTGTGCTGCTTAAGGGGCTGCTCGCGGAGGTGAAGGCCGACCTGTCGGGCAAGCTGCGTGAGAAGGGTGATCGCTTTAGCGTGGTGGTGGCTGACAACGTGGTGATTCATGGCAACCGGACACTGCTCTACTCCATCTTCCGCAACCTCGCGGAGAACTCCATTGCCTACGCTGGCGATAACGTGGAGATCGTGGTTCGCTGTTACAGCGAGAGCGATGATGCCTACTTTATCGAGTTTCATGACAACGGTGTGGGGGTGGATGAGAAGCACCTGGTCAGGATTTTCGAGCGCTTCTACCGCGTGAGCGAGGGACGCACGCGCGTGACCGGTGGCTCAGGTCTTGGGCTCTCTATCGTGAAGAACGCGGTGCTGTTCCATAAGGGGAGTATCGTGGCGAAAAACCGTGCCGAGGGGGGCCTCAGTTTCCTGATCACGTTCCCGAAAAATTAATATTCTAAAGATAACATCGTGTGTAACGAGCATGAGTATCATCCATGCGCTGGCAGATGAAGCAAGTGAGTTCATATAAGATAGCATTGAAGCAAATGAAATATGTAGGAGCCCATGTTAGCGCGGCGGGTGGGGTAGAGAATGCTCCCGTTAACGCGCACGCCATCGGGGCGAAAGCCTTTGCCTTTTTTACCAAGAACCAGCGGCAGTGGTACGCTGCAGCGTATAACAAGGAGACCATCGAGCGTTTTAAAGCGAACGTGGAGGAGTTGGGGTTTCATCCCGACCATATCTTGCCGCACGATAGCTACCTCATTAACCTGGGGCATCCCGAACAGGAAGGGCTCGACAAGTCGAGGCGTGCTTTTTTCGACGAGATGACGCGGTGCGAGCAGTTGGGGCTGAACCGCCTTAACTTCCACCCGGGCAGCCACCTCAACAAGATATCCATCGACGATTGCCTCGACCGGATCGCAGAGTCCATCAACATGGCGCTGGACCGTACCAACGGAGTGATTGCCGTGATCGAGAACACCGCGGGTCAGGGCACCAACCTGGGGCACACCTTCGAGCAGCTGGCCCACATCATCCATGGAGTGGAGGACAAGAGCAGGGTAGGGGTTTGCCTGGACACGGCCCACACCCTGGCGGCCGGTTACGAGCTCCGCACCCGCGAAGCGTTTGACGCTACCCTGGATACCTTTGACAAGGTGGTGGGTATTCACTGCCTGAAAGGGATACACCTTAATGACTCCAAGCGGGAGATGGGCACCAGGGTGGATCGGCACGCGAGCATTGGTCAAGGGGTGATGAACATGGATCTTTTCGCCTTTATCATGAACGATTCCCGTTTCGATGATATGCCCATCATCCTTGAAACACCCGATGAATCGCTTTGGGCACAAGAGATACAGTTGCTCTACTCCTTAGAAAGGGTGGATTGAGTCAACCGAGCCTGAAGGGATCGGTTCGTTTAACCCAGTTGAATATCGTCGACGAAGGAATGCGCCCTGTTTCCGTTCCCCTGTTCCAACGCTCTGTATGCGTTTCTAACTAACTCGGTTTGGGTGACCATCTGTTCGTACTCGTTAATCACGATAGCGATCTCTCCCATTTTCAGACGTGGGTTGCGGTATTTCATTCCGCTTTCTACCGGCTCTCGTGCTGAAAGGTGAAATTCCTTGGCACCGCTTCCCTTGGCGATTGCGGCTATGTTCCGATGGTTGATTCCGCTCCCTGGCATGATGATGATCCGTTCACCCGCTTGTTCCACCAGTTTTTTTAGTAGCGGTACCCCCTGTTCCGCTTTGGGTTCTTGCCCGGAGGTGAGGATCCGGTCGCATCCTAATTCGATTATTCTTTCAAGGCTATCAAATGGGTTTCGGCACATGTCGAATGCCCGGTGAAAAGTTACGTTCATTCCCACGGCGGCTTCTATAAGTTCTCGATTTCTTGGCATATCGATTTCCCCCTCTGGTGTGAGGCAACCGATTACGATGCCATCCACCCCAATGCGCGTGCAGTCTCGATATCTTTCATCATCACACGGTGTTCTAAAGCGGAGTACAAGAAATCGCCCCACGTGGACGGATGATCACGTTGAGCCGGATGTTCAACAGTTCACGAGCCACGGCTATATCGCCATGCGATGGGGTTGTACCCCCCTCGGGTATTCCCGCGCAAAGTTCAACGCGGTAGGCGCCTCCCTCTTGGGCGGCTAGGCAACTGGCCACCGAGTTGGCGCAAATCTCTAATTTATAATTTGATTTCTCTCTTGCCATACTTATGAAAATGAAATTCAGCGTTAATATTGGATGAATCCCTATTGTCCTTTTTGCACTATTATTGAAAAATAAGGCGCTCACCGTCAAAATGTATGGTAAAGATAAGTAGTTCAGGATAAAAATGCAAAAGTGAAGTTTGTCTCTTTCTAAGTTGAATGTAGGTGATCATTTCTTTCCCTCTCATGGACCCAAGTTCAAGTAATAATCGTTCAGGTTAGGTACTGCGCCAACTTGTCCGTTTTGTACGTTGCTCGTGTTGCAATTAATTGTGACTCGTTAGCGTTGAGAAGAAAAGTGATAAGGAAATGCACAAAATTATTGTTACATTTGCATCGGAATTTGTTGGGCGTTGATTATTGGGTGAAACTGAAGTGATAGAAACAAAAGAATATAAAAATAAAAGAATCGTATGAAATTACAAGACTTGACCATCAAGGAGTACCTAGAAAAAACTGCTTCCGGGCGCCGGTGCCTGGTGGGGGGAGCGCTTCGGCGTTCAGCGGGGCTATCGCTTCGGCGTTGACATCCATGGTAGCTAACCTCACTATCGGGAAGAAAGGCTACGCCGCGGTGGAAGGGCGAATGCGGGAAATTATTCGGGACATGGAAGGGAGAATCGCCTTCTTCACGGACAACATCGATCGCGACGCGGTGTCGTACAGCCTGGTAATGGAGGCTTTCAAGATGCCAAAGGGGACCGATGAGGAGAAAGCGGTTCGCTCGGAGGCTATTCAGAATGCGATGAAACATGCCTCGCTCATTCCTATGGAGGTGGCGGAACAGGCCCTGGACATGATGGATACCATCATCGAGGCGGTGCAGAAGGGTAACCGGAACGCCGTGACCGACGGCATGGTGAGCATTATGGCTTGTCGAGGGGCGGTTATGGGGGCGTTGCTGAACGTGCGAATCAATATATCCGGTATAAAAGATAGGGCGTTTGTCTCCTCGCTTACCGAGAAGTGCGACCGGATAGAGCGGGATGCTACCGCCAAGGAGCGATCCATGCTTGACTGGGTTAAATCGAATTTGTGATAGCCGTAAACAGTAATGAAAACTGCGTTGGTATAAATGGTGATCACGTTTCTCGCGGTTTTCGTTTTAAGACGATCAGTACCAATAAGAGAGCACATAGGCTGCCCAGCGCATCGGCAACAAAATCCAATATCTCCCCGTTTCTATAAGTGAACACCTTTGATTGAAACAACTCAATCGCTCCGCCATAAATTACCGGCACCACGAATCCCCAGAAAATCCAGGGCAATAGCTTCGGGTCGCAGTGTTGATAGAGGTAATAGTCGTACAAAGAGACCATGGATAGCACGAAAAACATCCCGAAATGTGTCACCTTATCCCATGGAATACCTTGTGGCATATTGGGCATGTTGACCGACGTGATTAGGCAGGTTCCCACGAAAATTAACAACGCAACGATGAACGGAACCAGTAGGTGTCTAAAAATATGGCGCATCTATAATTTATTACTTGTTAACTCCAGTTTGATCTTGGCTTGCCGAAAGTTGTCCTGGCGATGAATTTTTGGCCCATCACTCTTTTATTCCCACACGGTCCAGGAGGAAGGCGAACTCGAACGCGGTATCCTTGATGCCGTCGTAGCGACCGGTGGCCCCGCCATGTCCCGAATCCATGTTCATATGCAGCAGCAGGATATTGTTATCGCTTTTTAACGAGCGCAGTTTGGCCACGTACTTGGTCGGTTCATGGAAAAGCACTTGCGAATCGTTGATGCCTCCCGTTACCAGCATATGGGGGTACTCTTGTGCCTTTATATTATCGTAGGGCGAATAGGAGAGGATGTAGTTGTAATACTCCTCCACGTTGGGATTACCCCACTCCTCGTACTCGCCCGTGGTAAGCGGCAGGGTGTCGTCGAGCATGGTGTTGATCACGTCCACGAAAGGCACTTGCGACACGACGGCTTGGTAGAGGTCGGGCCGCTCGTTTATCACTGCGCCCATAAGCAGACCACCGGCGCTGCCACCCATTGCGGTCAATTTATCCGGTGAGGTGTAGCCCAACTCAATGAGATATTCGCTACAGGCGATGAAATCGGTAAAGGTGTTTTTCTTGTTCAGTAACTTTCCCTCCTCGTACCACCGTTCACCAAGTTCGCTGCCACCCCTGATTTGGGCGATGGCGTAAATGAATCCTCGATCGATAAGGCTGTAGATGCTCGCGCTGAAGTAGGCATCGGTGCTGCTCCGTAACTGCCGTACGAGTAGAGTAGGGTGGGGTTACGACCATTCTTTTTCAGCCCTTTCCTGTAGACTATCGCCATCGGCACCTTCACCCCGTCACTGGCGGTGGCCCAGAGACGTTCCACGATGTAATCGTCGGCATTAAACCCGGAGGGTATTTCTTGCTCCTTTAACTTCTCCGTCTCTCCTGTCGCAATGTTGTACTCGTACAGCGTGGTGGGGCGGTTCAGTGAGGTGTAGGAGTAGCGGAAGGTGGTCGCGTCGTACTCGGGGTTGCCGTTAAGCCATACCGAGTAGATCGGTTCAGGAAAAGATATGGTTGCAGGTTGTCCGTTGCCCGACAACGGTATCACCCGGATTTCATTAAGCCCTTCGCGACGTAGTTCCAGCGACACCCAGTCGTGCAGCACATCGATCTCTTCGATCCTTGTCTCGCTATCGTGAGGAAGGAACAGCTTCCAGTTAGAACGCTCTTCGTGTCCCGTGAGTGGAACCTCGTAAATCATGCCGTTGAGGTGCTCCTTGTCTTTATAGCGCACGAAGAACTTCTCCCTATGTGGGTAGACGCTGTACTCCACATCCTGAACCCGTGGCAGAAATAGCTTAAACATTTCCATGGGCTGATTGGCCGGGATATAGCGCTCTTCCGAGGTGGTGGAGCTTGCACTGGTTATAAAGATATGTTCCTTTGTTTTTCCACTATACACGTAGGTGCGGAAACGTGCATCTTTCTCCTCATACACCAGTTCGCCGGCGGGAGCATCCAGCTTGCGGCGATAGATTTTATCGGGTCGCAGCGTTTCGTCGGAGAGACCGTAAAACAGGGTCTTATTATCATTCGCCCACGCCACCGAAGTGGCACGGTCTACCGAGAACCCCACCTCTTTCCCCGAGGCAAGCTCCTTTATTTTTAAGGTAAATTCTGCTGACGAACCTGTTTCGTTATAGAAGTAGGCCGCCATGCTGTTATCGGGGCTTACGGAGTACCCGCGGAAGATGAATGCCGATTTCCCCTCGGCCATCTCGTTCAGGTCGAATATTATCTCCTCGGGAGCATCCATGAATTCTTTGCGGCGGCAGTAGGTGCGGTATTGTTTGCCCTTTTCGGTGCGGTTGTAGTAATAATAGCCGTTCTGAAACGTGGGATAACTCTCGTCATCCTCCTTCATTCGCCCCACAATCTCGTTGTAAATCGTCTCTTGTAGCACTTTGGTGGAGGACATCACCATATCGGTATAGCTATTTTCTGCCACTATGTAATCAATCACCTCTGGGATGCCTTTGTCCCTAATCCAATAATAGGGGTCAATTCGTTTTTGCCCGAAGTTGTAAAACGTATCGGGGATTATCTGTGCCACTGGTGGCCCAGGAAAATCAGATTGCTTCGTGATGCTCACCTCTTCTTTTTTTATGTTGCACGACGCTACTAGAAGCGTCACTATGATAAGTGAATAGTACTGTTTGTATCGTTTCATAATTTATCCCTTGTTATCCAGTTAAGTATACGCGTGTAGCCATACAGTAGAGGTGGCGGTTCACGCGATCGATCGTTATTCTAAGTAGGTATATCCGTACAGTCCGGAACGGTAGTTCGATAGAAACTCTTTCCCCTCTTCAACCGAGATATTCCCTTTTTTCACTGAGCTCATCACCCACGTTTCCACGGTGCGTACCAGTTTCTTGGCGTTGTACTGGGCGTACTCCAGCACCTCGGCAACCGTTTCGCCGTCGATCACTTGGTCTATTATATAGCCGCTATCGGAGGTTGACACGTGTACCACGTTGGTGTCCCCGAACAGGTTATGTAGGTCGCCCAGGATCTCCTGATATGCCCCTACCAAGAAAACGCCGATGTAGTAGGGTTCCTCTTTCTTGATTGAGTGAACCGGGAGGTAGCTAGATAATCCATCGTGCGAAGCAAAGTTGGTGATTTTCCCGTCGGAGTCGCAGGTGATGTCTTGCAGCGTTGCCGTTCGGTCGGGTCGTTCATCCAGTCGGTCGATGGGGATAATGGGAAATACCTGGTCGATGGCCCATGAGTCGGGCAGTGACTGGAACAACGAGAAGTTGCAGAAATATTTATCAGGTAGCAAGTTGGCTAGTTTTCGAAGCTCTTGGGGAGCATGTTTGGTGCGGCTGATCGATGCACTGATTTCCCGTGCGATGGAAAAGTAGAGCTGTTCTACTTGAGCCCTTGTCTTTAGGTCGAGCATCCCCAAGCTGAACAGGTCGAGCGACTCTTCACGTATCTGCTGTGCATCGTGCCACGCTTCCAGCATACGTGGCCGGGTGAGGGAATCCCATATATTGTAAAGTTCCTTTACCAGCTCGTGATCATCCTCCTCGATATCCTGTTCTTCAGGCCATTCAGGGAGGGTGGTGGTTTCCAGTACCTCGAACACCAGTACCGAGTGGTGTGCAGTTAGGGCACGGCCCGATTCGGTGATGATATTGGGGTGGGGGAGGTCATTCTTGTCAGCTGCGTCCACGAAAGTGAATACCGAGTCGTTTACGTATTCCTGTATGGAATAGTTGACGCTGTTCTCGG